>NZ_JBQFMR010000003.1:0-607500 GCF_056531925.1 Ruegeria sp. J8 | reverse complement strand
CCAGTCTATCCTGAGCGTCTCAACCGTCTTTCCAGTCCGTCAGCACCGTCTCCAGCGCCCCAGCACCGCCTCAGCAGCGCCGGTGAAGGGGGTTCTAAGGTTTACCGATGGGCTCTGCAACAGCAAAATGACAAAAAGCGAAATTTTTTTGCGAAACTCTTTTTCTTTTATATTTCACAAATACTTAGGCTGCACTTCGATGACGGAAACCTGCGTCCACCCATCGCAATCACCTAAGTACGCAAACGGCGAACCTCCAATCCAGTCTATATATAGTGGATGATACCTGTTTGGCCACAATAACCCCCGAGTCGAAGGGTGGATTCGACTCGGAATCCGCCCACCCAAAACCAAGTGGACCGCGCCAAAAAAACTAATTTCAAACGAACAGCCCCAGCTTAACCTTGCGCAATCTGACCTAATGGGGTCAGGTCGCAGTCAGGATAAGCGCGCATCATGAAATGACCTCTAAATACGCTGACACTTTTCCCTGTATTCGCACCGTTGGCCTCGACGGGCTGCTGATCTCATTTGCAGATACCATGGCTGAACCTTCCAACAGGGCGGCATTGGCATTTCGGGAGGCAATCGATGCGTTAAACTGGGCCGGCGTTCTTGAGACATCGGCCTCATTGGCGTCGGCCTATGTTCGTTTTGATCCGGCCGTGCTGCCGCATTCTGACATCAAGGACCGGTTGACACACCTGTTAGCACAACAGGACTGGTACAAAGCGGCGATGCCTGCGGGTCGCAGGCTTTGGACCGTCCCTACTGTTTATGGTGGTGAGCTTGCGCCGCAATTGGATGACGCCGCCCAGGCCGCTGGTCTGGAACCGGCCGAGGCTGTGCAGCGCCTCAGTGCCACGCGGGTGCGGGTACTGACCATTGGTTTTGCCCCTGGGCAACCTTACCTCGGGCCGCTTGGGCCGGAATTCAACATTCCGCGCCTTAAGGATCTGACCCCTATGGTGCCTGAAGGTGCCCTGGTTCTGGCCATATCGCAATTCGTTCTGTTTTCGGGGCCTACACCCACGGGCTGGCGGCATGTGGGGCAAACGGCGTTCCGATGCTTCCGTCCAGATGCGCCCGACAGCTTTGCCCTAAGACCCGGTGACGAGATGCAATTCGTTCCCATATCTGCCGATAAGTTGAACGCCATCCGCGCAGACAATGGAGACGGGATGGGCGGCGCGACGTGTCAGGAGATCGAAGGATGAGCCTGTCAGTTCTGCGCATCGGTCCCGCCTGCACCATTCAGGATCAAGGCCGCACCGGATATCTGGATCAGGGCCTGTCGCGTTCGGGGGCTGCGGATATCACCGCCCTTCACGAAGGCGCAGCGCTGTTGGCGCAAAGCCCGGACTTGGCTGCGTTGGAAATGGCTGGAATGGGTGGCGAATTCGAAGCTACTCTGGGCACTGATATCGCCCTGACCGGCGCACCGATGCAGGCCAGCATTGATGGCAGTCCAGCCATGTGGAACGCCTCGCACAGGTTGGAGCCAGGTCAACGTCTGTCCGTTGGGGCGGCCACGCAAGGCACGTATGGCTACCTCCACCTGAGCGGCGGGATTGATACGCCTCTGTTTCTGGGGTCTCGCGCGGCCCATCTGACCGCCAAAGTCGGGCGGGCCGTTCAGGCCGGTGATCAGTTGCCTGCCAAAGGCGGGGCTGGACGAGCGGGTATGAAGCTGCGGCCCGATGATAGGTTTTCCGGGGGGCGTCTTCGCGTTTTGGCCAGCTTCCAGACTTCTCTGTTCGATCAGGACACGCTGGATCGGTTCGCGCTGACCAGTTTCCAGCGGGGCGCGCGAGCGAACCGGATGGGGATGCAGCTTGAAAGCGCGGGCGAGGGCTTTACCGCCAATGGGCAGCTCAATATCCTGTCCGAGGTTATCACTCCCGGAGACATTCAGATGACCGGCACGGGCAATCCTTTCATCCTGCTCCCCGAATGTCAGACAACGGGCGGCTATCCCCGCATCGCAACCGTGCTGCCCTGCGACATCGCCCGCGCGGCGCAAACCCCGGCTGGGGGAGAGATACGGTTCGAGTTTGTGTCTCTGGAAGAGGCTATCACCCTGCACGCCGCCTATTTGGCCGATCTGGAGCGGCTACCCGGCCGTGTTGAGCCGATGATTCGCGATCCACGCGACATCCCGGACCTTCTGTCTTACCAGTTAATCGGCGGAGTGATCTCAGCCACCGAATAAAGGAGAATTGCCGATGCCCAGCGTCGATCTGAATGCGGATATGGGGGAAAGCTTTGGCCCCTGGAAGATGGGCGATGATGACAGCCTGCTGAAGATCATCACCTCGGCCAATATCGCCTGCGGCTTTCATGCCGGCGACTGGGATGTGATGGCGCAGACGATGACGCTGGCCGCAGAAAACGGCGTTGGGATCGGTGCGCATCCCGGCTTTCCCGATCTACAGGGCTTTGGTCGCCGCAACATGAAAATACCACATGCGTCCCTGCGCAATCTGGTGCGCTATCAACTGGGGGCCGCGTTGGGTATGGCGCAGGCGGTTGGTACCAAAGTCCGGCATCTGAAATTGCACGGCGCGTTGGCCAATATGTGCTCGGTTGATGTGGATATGGCGCGCGCCTGCTATCAGGGTGCGTTGGACGTGGACCCCGATATCATCATCATGGTGCTGGCCGTCACCAAACAGGAAGAAGCTGTACGCGACCTTGGCTGCAAATGGGTCGGAGAGATTTTTGCCGACCGCGCCTATAATAACGACGGAACGCTGGTGGATCGCAGTCTGCCCGGCGCTGTCATCCATGACCCGGATCTAGCTGGGCCACGCATCCTGAACATGGTGCGCGAAGGAGCCATCATCACTGAATCCGGCAAACGGCTTGAAACTTCGATCGACACCATCTGCCTGCACGGAGATGGCCCAACGGCAGTGCAAATCGCGGCCTCGGTGCGCGAAAACCTGATTGCAGGTGGGGTCGAGGTGACGAAGTTCATTCGCTGATAAGATTGGCTTAAAACGAAGCGGCTACACCCTTGGTGTTGCCGGGGTCAGTTTCAGCCCCTAGCATGACCACAAGTCCATGTTCTGAATACCACAATCCCGGCAACACCCTGTGCCAGCTGCAAGGCGCAGGAGCAAGGAGATAGCTTAATGTCTTTCGATCTGATGTCTTACCAACCGCGCGGGGACAAGAAAAACTCGGATTTTTTCACCGAATATCTGCCCAAAATCTACGAACGCCGCACCAGCTCGGGCGTTGCCGATCTGGTCGGGGCGATGAAGGCAATCGTGATACAGGTGGAAACTGATGCGCTGTTTGACACTCTGGTCGAGCTCTACGTGATGACACCCTATCGCCACACGGCCAGCTATCTGGGGCACACACATAAATTCTCGGTTCTGCACTCGCATCCCGACTATCCGGCGCTGGTTGTGATGGCGCCACTCAATCCATCGTTCGAAGACTTTATCCCCCGCATCAACCGTATGTATCCGCTGGCGCGGAAGACCCCGCAGACCCGCTATGTCGGAGAGGTTTTTGCCGCTTCCGACCTGACTGCGCTGACCCAAACGCTACAGGATCAGAATATTCGATTCGAATATTCTGGGGACACCGAAAACCCGTTCTACACGCTGGATGGCCTGCGCTTCACAACCCCGTCGGATTTCACCTGCAACCGGGTGGGCTATTCGACGCTGGATTTCAACGACACCGACAGCCTGGGCCTAGGCGACCGGATTTTGCTGAGCGACGACGAAAAAGCCCGTCTGGATCAGGCCGCCGCATTTGGTGCGGACAGCAAGATTGCACCGCTGATGCTGGGCATTGACCACCTCGCCACGCGGGTTCTAGCCGGCGAGCGTGAGGACGCGATCCTCGAATTTCTGACCATGGTGCCCTACTATTTCTGGGGGGCGTACAACATCTCTGAGATGAATTCGTCCACCAATGTGAACCGAAACCCAAACGTAGATGACGACAAGAAATCGCCTGCCAAAGTGTTCACCGCCAACAACACGCCGTCCTTCGTGAATTCCTTCGCCAAGCTGCCGATGCCGACCGAGGATTTTGTCCGCAATTTCGGCCGTCGCCTGCATCACATGGCGGTCGAAGTTCAGGATGGCGATCACGGCGCGGGTGAAAAGAACGTGGATTTCGTGGTGAATACGCTCAAGGATAAGGGCGTGCCATTTCTGGCCCATGTGGTGGGTGAATGTAAGGATGATCCGAACCTTAAGCAGATCTTCTCGAAACACTCGAAAAACACGCTGCTGATCACCGAATATATCGAACGTTGCCACAAATATGATGGCTTTTTCACCAAGGATAATGTCGCCGCGCTGACCGCCGCGGCCGGGCAGGATGAGCAATATCAGCACGGCCATGTGTTCGACTGAAGCGCTGATGTCCTGTATAAAGCGCCAAAAAAAGGCTGCGAGTTTCCTCGCAGCCAAATCCAACCAGGAGAGAGAATGTCGGGTCTTATGACGGCCCGATCATGAAACAGGTGACGTTGCGGGCCTGCAGCCTGCGGCACGCCAGATCGGCCTGTTCGCGGGTCATGCCCTGAAACGTCGCATCGAAGCCGCGCGCGCTTTGGTTCACTTTGCGCAACGTGCCTTCCAGAGTGGTCATTTCCGCCAGAGCGGTTTTCAACAGCGCCTTCTCGGCCTCGTATCGCGTTGTGTAGCGACCCACATTCACACCCCACAAATGTCCACCCGACGTCGACAGACGGGTGACGATTTCGGGCTCGGGTTCTGGCTGCACATTCGGGTCGGTCGAGGCCAGAACCAGGCTATCCGGGCGCGCTGCGGGGCGCGGTGTGTCCCCCGTTGGAGCCTGCACATCCGCCTGCGCGATGGCTGCGGCGATCCCATTCTGGATGCGTGTATCATGCTGCGCAGCCGTGGCCGCGACGGCCCCGGCCAACTGCACAGTCGCCGCGCTTGGGCGCAAAACCGGACGCAGGCTGGTGGTCGGGGCACCGACCAGTCGCGCAACCTGCACATTCAGGCCTGCATTGCCCGCGTAAGCCGGACGCGAAGGCTTGCGAATGGGCGCGCGCGACGGAGCGCGGCGGAAGCCCATATCCAGCAATTCTGCCACTTTGGCATTGCGCGATGCACCCGATTTGCCGCCAAAGACGGTAGCGATGATCCGTTCATCCTTGCGCTTGGCCGAGGCCACAAGGTTGAAACCCGCAGCCCGTGTGTAGCCGGTCTTGATCCCGTCCGCGCCTTTATACGCGGCCAGCAAGCGTCGGTTCGTATTGGGAACTGTCTTGATCCCGGCATCGGTCGAACGACGCGAGAACAGGTTGTAATATTGCGGGTAATCATACAGCAGATGCCGCCCCAGCGTGGTCATGTCTCGCGCCGTGGACAGGTGGCCCGACTCGGTCAGGCCATGGGCGTTCTTGAAGGTCGTGCGGCTCATACCCATTGCTTTGGCAGTGCGGGTCATGCGGCGGGCAAAAGCTGCCTCGGACCCGCTGATGGCGATCCCGATGGCCGTCGCCGCGTCATTGGCAGACTTCACCGCCGCTGCGCGGATCAGATACCGGAACGCAATCCGCTGCCCCGAGCGCAAACCCAACTTGGACGGAGGTTCCGCCGCCGCGGCCTTGGTGATGCGAACTTGCGTGTCCAGCTCGATCTCGCCATTCCGAACGGCCTCGAAAGCTATATAGAGCGTCATCATCTTGGTCAGTGACGCAGGGTGCAGCCGAGTGTCAGCATTGCGCGAATGCAGCACCTCGCCCGTACGTGCGTCAATCACCATCGCTGCGTAAGGCGCGGCAACCGATTGCATCGGCACCAAGGAAAGCAGCCATACGAATGCTATAAGAAATAAGCCCATTCGGGCCGGAACTGTCCGCCGAACCTGCACGATCTTTGCCTCTGTCTACCTCGGGCCGCCGGGTTTTCCCGGTCAGCAAATCATTTATTTTATTGCCCACCAGCGTAACACAGAGGTCGCGCGAAAGAAACCGAAAGCTGGCTAAATCGTCGTTTGTTTCAAGGCGTGTCGCACCACAATATGTAGAACAGAACCACCGCGCACCCACTAGATCAGCGCCTGACGCAGCGCCTTCACGCCCCTTGGCATCATTTTTTTGTAACTGGGGCCATTCGGCAACATCAGGAAAACGTGTTGATGAACCCCGACAACTCCCCAAGATCCCGCAGCTCTTTGTAGCGCTGTGAGGTGGATGGGACCTCGGCTTCTTCGATCTCCCATATCAGCCCGTGGGGTACATAGACGCCCCAACACCCAGCCTGAATCGGGGCGACCACATCGGACCGCATCGAATTGCCAACCATCATCGCATGTTCCGGCCCATCCCCGTGACGCGCGAAAATTTCGGTGTATGTCCCCGAGGTCTTTTCCGAAACGATCTCGACCTCATCAAACAGCTCGCCCAAACCTGATTGGGCCAGCTTACGCTCTTGGTCGATCAGATCACCTTTGGTGATCAAAACAACCTTGTGAGTCGTCGCGACAGCCTCGATCGCTTCGCGGGCATAGGGCAGCAATTCGATAGGGTGGGCCAACATCTTTTGCCCGGCTTCGATCAATTGGCGAATGACCGAGGCAGGCACACGGTCTTCCGTCACCTCAATCGCTGTCTCGATCATCGACAGGGTGAAGCCTTTGATTCCATAACCATAATGGCGGATATTGCGCTTTTCTGCGGCCAGAAGACGGTCCATCAGGTGATCCCGCTCGGCGTGATCTGCAAGCAGATCGGCAAAATGCGCCTGTGTCAGTTGAAAGAAACGCTCATTGTGCCACAACGTGTCATCTGCATCGAACCCGACGATGGTCAGCTTGTTTTCCATTGCATTTGCGTCCTGCTGGCTCTTTTCTCTGGCCCCTTGGACGTTATATAACCGCTCAGATAAACCGAAGCCTGAATCGGTATAGGTGCGCGCGATGTTTGAAAATCAATGGACAATGTCTGACAAATCGGATGACGAGGGTGACTCGTCTGTCCTGGTCGAGACGCGCCCAAAGACCAAACGCCCGCCGCTGTACAAAGTCCTTCTGCTGAATGATGACTACACCCCGATGGAGTTCGTGGTTCATGTGCTTGAACGTTTCTTCGGCATGACCCACGCGCAGGCGTTCGAGATCATGCTGACCGTGCATAAGAAAGGCGTCGCCGTCGTTGGCGTCTTCAGCCATGAGATTGCCGAAACCAAGGTGGGTCAGGTGATGGATTTCGCCCGCAGGCACCAGCACCCCCTGCAATGCACCATGGAACGCGAAGAGTAACCCTACTCTTCCCGTAAATCGCTGATGTCCCCTCGTCTTGATCTTGCCTTGAACAGCGGCCTTGCGCTGTCACAGCCGCTGACAGTGATCGGTCCGACACCAACCCACGACCTGTCCGCGATGCCGCGCGAGGCGCAGGTGGTGCAGTCGTTCAAACCATTCCACGACCATTTTGAAGCGCAGGGGTTTGACGTCACACCCGAGGCCAGAGAGGCGTGTCAGGACGCAGTGATCTTTCTGCCCCGCGCCAAGGCGCTGGCCCGCAGCCTTGTGCATCAGGCTTGCTTGCGGGCTAAAGGCTTAGTCGTTGTGGACGGAGCCAAAACCGACGGGGTGGACAGCCTGCTGAAGGACATTCGCAAACGCGTTCCAGTCGAAGGGCCGATTTCCAAGGCGCATGGCAAGATATTCTGGTTCACCTCGGATCCTGCGGCGTTCGCCGATTGGGCTGCGCCCAAGTCGCAAGTGGTGGACGGGTTTACAACGGCCCCTGGTGTGTTCTCGGCGGACGGAGTTGACCCGGCCTCAGCCCTGTTGCTGGACGCATTGCCCGCTAAACTAGGCGCGAGGGTGGCTGATCTGGGCGCGGGCTGGGGTTTCCTGTCTGCAAACCTGCTGCAAAAACAAGGGCTGCGCAGTCTGTATCTGGTTGAGGCAGACCACATCGCCCTGACCTGCGCCAAGACAAACGTCACCGACGAAAAGGTATCGTTCCATTGGGCGGACGCCGTGACGTGGCGTGCGCCCGAGGGGCTGGACGCGGTTGTTATGAACCCGCCCTTTCACACTTCGCGCAGCGCAGACCCCGCGCTGGGTCAGGGCTTTATTCAATCCGCTGCGCGCAATCTGGCGAAGCACGGAGAGCTGTGGATGGTGGCCAATCGCCACCTGCCTTACGAAACAACTCTGAACGACACATTCGCGCGTGTCGAAGAAGTGACCGGAGACAATCGGTTCAAGGTGTTCCACGCCTCTCGCCCTCGGCGATGATCCCGGTTAACCTGCGCGCAACTCAGGGAGGTTCCGCATGTCCTTTTCCATAACAGGCAAGACCGCCATCGTGACCGGCGGCGCCAATGGCGTTGGCCTGGCAATCGGTCGGCATTTTGCGGATGCAGGCGCCAATGTGATGTTCGCTGACATGGACGAGAAGCGCCTGGCCGAGGAACTGGGCGAACAGGCCGATGACAGCAACATCCGCTTCTTCGCGGGCGATCTGCGTGAAAAACTGACCATTGCAAACCTACTTTCGGCCACGATAGACGCCTTCGACCAAGTGGATATCCTGATCAATGGCTCACGGCAGGTGATCCCGTCGGACCCGCTGGATACCGATGATGACTCGGTCAAAACCTTGCTGAATCAGAACCTGATGCCTGCTCTGCGTCTCAGCCAGGTTGTGGCCAAGCGCATGATCAAACAGGCCGGTGACGGCGACGCGCCCGCCGGATCGATCATCAACCTTTCCTCGATTGCCGCACGCCGTACGCACCCGGACCTGATGGCCTATTCGGTCTCGACCGCCGCGTTGGATCAGATGACGCGATCGTTGGCCGTGGCCTTCGCCCCGCATCGCATCCGCGTAAACTCGATCGCGTTGGGGTCGGTGATGAGCGCCTCGTTGCAGTCCACGCTCAAGGAAAACCGCGATTTCCGCGATGATATCGAGAAACACACGCCGCTGGCACGCATTGCCGCCCCGACCGAATTGACCGAGACGGCGCAGTTCCTGGCCTCGGACGCGGCAGGGTTCATCACCGGACAAATCCTTACCATTGACGGCGGTCGCACCCTGCTAGACCCCGTCGCAGCCCCGGCCCACTAAGCTTATGTTCGAGATCGAAAAATCCACTGCCTCTGCCTCGTTCCGCCAACTGCGCGACGACATTGTAGTCGCGTTTGAAGCGCTGGAAGACAGCCACGACACCGGCCCCTTTGCCGCAGCTCAACCCGGCCGGTTCGAGGTCAAGGAAACCAAGCGCCATTCGGATGATGGGTCAGACGCGGGCGGAGGATTGATGTCGGTCATGCGCGGCGGTCGTGTGTTCGAGAAAGTGGGCGTCAACGTCTCGACCGTTTACGGCACGCTGGGCGAGCGAGCGCAGCACGCTATGGCAGCGCGCAAGGGCATTCCGGGCATGACCGAGGACCCGCGGTTCTGGGCTTCGGGCATTTCGTTGGTGGCGCATATGCAAAACCCACATGTCCCGGCGGTTCACATGAATACCCGAATGTTCTGGACCCCGCATGCCTGGTGGTTCGGCGGCGGGTCGGACCTGAACCCGTGTATCGAATATGAAGACGACACCGCCCATTTCCACTCCGTCCAAAAGGCGCATCTGGACCCGCATGGGCCGGGACATTACCCGCGCCTCAAAGAGTGGGCGGATGAGTATTTCTATATCCCCCACCGCAAACGCGCACGCGGTGTGGGCGGGATATTCATGGATGACTATTGCACCGGCGACTGGACGGCGGACTTTGCGTTGACTCAGGATATCGGCCGCGCGTTTTTGCCTGCCTTCCTACCGCTTGTTGAAAAGCGCCGGGTGCAGGGGTTTGATGACGCAGACAAAAACACCCAGTTGGTGCATCGCGGACTCTATGCGGAATACAACCTAGTCTATGATCGGGGCACCAAGTTCGGGCTGGAAACCGGCCACGATCCCGATGCTGTGCTGATGAGCCTGCCACCTTTGGCAAAGTGGGTTTGAGGTCAGAACCCAAACTCCAGGAAATTGTCAAAGCAATACCCCTGCGCCGAGGCTGCCGACAGATTTTCGCCCACACGTTTGACGGTGACGGAATAACTCGTGCTGGTATCCGCGCCCTCCGGCGGCGTTAGGGAGAACTGCACGGTGCGGGTCTGTTTTTCGTAGGCGCGGTAGATATAGATGCGCTGTGTCGCCTTGGTTCTGAGCGTCCGAATAGCATAATCGCCAATACCACACCAATAGGCCACCGGCGCCGACGTTCCCCGCGTCGAGACTTCGTAAACGCCATTGCCCTTGTCTGCCACATTGATCCGAATGGCCGGGTTCAACCTGAACCCCACCCCAACAGCCTGTGCCAGGCCCGGCACTACAATAGCGATTGCCACAATCGCCGCTTTCCATGATGTCATCTGCGTCCTTAATCGGGCCGAATTGGCCGCGCTATTTCTTCCTTCGGAAATCAATAACGCTATCATAGCACAGGTTTTCGGCCCGCGACGCAGATAAGTTTTCCCCCACGCGGTTAACAGTGAGCGAATAGCCAGGGGTCGTGTCGATGTCCGCCGGAGGATCGAACGAGAATTTGACGGTGCGCGCACCCGGCACATAGGCTTCGGCGATGTAGATACGCTGAGTTCTTGCCTTGCCCAAGGTCTGAACCGCGTAGTCCCCAATACCACACCAATAGACCGGGGCCGACGAAATGCCGACCGGTTCCACCCTGTAGACGCCACCCTTCTCAGGCGTGACAATCACTTGGAACGTGGGGAAAATCCCCACCCCCGGTCTGTTTGACTGCGCGGTCGCGGACCCTGCGACGACGACCAGAAAAATCGCGGCCAGAATAGCTTTCACGAAAATACCTCCGTCCTAAAGGCCTGATGCCACTGGGCTTAGGTCCATAAGACGAATTGAAATATTTAGTTACAAGCGCACGCTTGACCACGATTGCGTTACCCGATTGATAACAAAAGCCAGAGGTTAGCTTTGATTCACCCGTCCGCCCACGTCATGCGGGGCAAGCGCAACTGTCTTGATGACCGCATAACATTGCATCCCGGTTTGCAGACCCAGCGCATCGACCGAACGGCGCGTGATGCGGGCCAGAACCGGACCGGCAGTGGTTTGCAGCGACACGATAGCGCCCGGCCCGTCGCCTGCGCGGATCGTGTCGACCGTGCCAGACAGCACGTTCAGGGCCGAAAGCCCCTCGGGCGGTTTGTTCGACAGGATGACCTCTTGTGCTGGGATGCGGATACGCAGGGTCTCGCCAATTTGATGCGGAATACGCGGCAGAAACAGGCTGGCCCCACCCGCATCCAATTCCGTGAGGCCATCCACATGGTGCTTCGACACCCGAACCTGCAACACCGCGCCAACCGCCCGGATACCCGCAGGCGCAACCGACGGGTCGGCCAGAACCTCGGAGGCTGGTCCGTGGCGCACCGCCTTGCCGTCCTGCAAAGCAACGACCGACGTTGCCAGCCGCGCGACCTCAGCCGCAGAGTGGGTGACGTAGAGGATTGGGACCGAGACCTCATCCCTGAGCCGTTCGAAATAGGGCAGAATCTCACCCTTGCGCGCATCATCCAGAGCGGCCAGAGGCTCGTCGGCCAGAATAAGGCGCGGGCTGGCCAGCAAGGCCCGGCCAATCGCCACGCGCTGTTTCTCACCCCCCGACAGACCCGCAGGGCGGCGGTCCAGCAGATGGCCGATACCCAGCATCTCGATCACTTTGTCCGGGTGTTCACGCCGCGCGCCCTTGGGTGCGAACCAACGCCCGTAGGACAGGTTCTGGCGCACGGTCAGGTGGGGGAACAAGCGCCCTTCCTGAAACACATAGCCCAGGCGGCGTTTATGCGGCGGCAGCCACAAGCCCTGTTCGGTGTCAAACAACTCCCATCCGTCCACGGCCACGCGGCCCGAGGCAGGTTTCAGCAACCCGGCTACGGCATTGACGACAGTGGTTTTGCCCGAGCCAGACCGCCCGAACAGCACCGTCACGCCCGAAGGTGCATCAAAGCTGAGATCCAGTTTGATATGAGGTAGATCGTGCTGCAACCGGACGGAAAGGCTCATGACCCGGCCACCCTTGCCGCAACTCGGCGGCCAATGAATTCCGACAACAAAAGCGCGCCCATGGCGATGATAATCGAGATCACGACCAGTCGGGTCGCCGCCGCCTCACCGCCCGGCACCTGGAGAAAGGCATAGACTGCCGACGGCAACGTCTGGGTTTGTCCAGGGATGTTCGAGACGAAAGTGATCGTGGCACCAAATTCGCCCATCGCCTTGGCAAAAGCCAGAATAGCGCCCGCTATCACGCCCGGCAGGATCATCGGCAGAGTGACGGTTGCGAAGACCATCAGGCGCGAGGCCCCAAGCGTCGCCCCCGCCTGCTCCAGCTTTGGGTCAACCGCCTCGATCGACAGACGGATCGCGCGCACCATCAGCGGAAAGGCCATGATGCCGGCGGCCAGCGCAGCGCCGGTCCAACGGAATGCGAAAACGATGCCGACCTCCGCCAGCACGCGTCCTAGCGGCCCATGCAGCCCAAAGGTCAGCAACAGCAAATACCCGGTGACAACCGGAGGCAAGATCAAGGGTAGATGCACCAGCCCGTTCAATACCTGCCGCCCCGGAAACCGCCAACGTGCCAGCGCATAGGCCACGAATATCCCAAACGGCAGCGTCACCAGCGTCGCCCAGAATGAAACGCGCAGCGACAGTCGCAACGCCTCAAGCTCATCTGGTCCCAGCCAACCCATGCGTTACTGGCCCGGCAGGGAAAATCCCTGCCTCTCAAAAACCGCCTGCGCGGTCGGGGATTGCAAGTGATCCAGAAAAGCTTTGGCCTTTGATCCCGCTTTTGCGGTCAACGCGGCTGGATAGATGATAGGAGGATGCAAGTCGTCCGGAAAAGTCGCCATGACGCGGGCCCGGTCCTCGACCGTAGCATCCGACCGATAGACGACACCCAAAGGCACCGCACCTGCCGCGACAAGGGCCAGAGCCGCGCGCACATTGTCAGTCTGCGCCACCTTGCCCTGCACTTCGTCCCACAGGCCCAAATTGGTCAGAGCCGCTTTGCCGTAAATCCCGGCGGGCACCGCATCGACCAGCGCCATGGCCAGATGCCCGTCTTCTAATGCCGCCAGCAGATCAGTTTCGACCGCGAACCCGTTCAGCCCTGGGACCGTTGGGCCACCAATCAGAACCAACCTATTGCCCAGCAGATCAACCCGTGATCCGGGCGCAATCAGGCTGCCCTCCTGCAACACATCCATCCACTCGGCATTCGCCGAGATAAACAGGTCTGCCGGAGCGCCCTGCTGAATCTGGCGCGCTAGAACCGAAGAGGCCGCGTAGGACACCGTGACCTCTTGCCCGGTCGCGTCCTCGTACTGGATGGCGATTTCGTCCAACGCGTTTTTCAGGCTGGCGGCAGCAAAGACCAGAACGCCGTCGGCCCCCGCACGCATCGGGGTCAGCATCAGGACGCAGAAAGTGAAAACCGTGACCAGCGCCCGGCGCAGATGTGACAGGATCATTCCCAGCCCGCCCGTTAGATCAACATCCCCTCGGGGATATCTGAGGCAACAGGGCGCACGCAAGTACCGATGCACTTCGACCCCGTCCAGACGCCCGAAATTACGCACAAAAAAGGCGGTGCCGTGTCGCAAAGAGGATTGATCTGCCCGACCGCTGGAAGGATGCTGCGCTGAGCCACAGAACAGGACCACCGTCATGCTGCACACTACTCCCGGTCTGATTGATGCGATCCGCGCGCGCTTTGCCCATGTTGAAACCTGCCCGTTTCAAGGGCCCCGCATCTTCTTTGAAAACGCCGGCGGCGCGCTGACGCTCAATTCGGTGGTACAGACCTCGGCCAAATTCGCCGCGATCCCCGACAATCAGGGCCGCGACAACGTGGCTAGCCATGCGCTGGTCGATATCATCAACACAGCCAAGGCCGATTTGTCGGTGTTCATGAATGCGTCTTCGGGTCAGTTCTTTGTAGGCGAAAGCGGGACCGAACTGCTGTTTCGGATGATCCGCACCGCCTGCGTGAACGCGCCCAAAGGCAGCAAATTGATCGGCAGCTCGATCGAGCATCCCGCTAGCCGCAGCGCCGCCCGACGCTGGGCCGATATTGCGGGGCTGGATTATGTCAACGTCCAGCACGATGACGAAACGGGGCTGGTCACCGCCGATGCCTACCGCGCCGCAATGACCCCAGACGTCCGTGTGGCCACGATCGTTCACGCGTCGCCCGTGACCGGTATGGGTATGGACGTTGCCGCCATCGCGCAGGCCATCCGCGACGTCTCGCCTGACTGTTTCATCATTGTCGACGGTATCCAGCACGCAGCCCATGGGCAGTTGGATATCGACAGCTACAACGTCGACGGCTATGCGATTTCACCCTACAAAGTGTTCTCGCGTCACGGCTATGGCATTGCCTGGATCTCGGACCGGTTGACCGCCCTACCCCATGACCAGTTGATCGACGCCCCCTCAGACGGGTGGGAGTTCGGAACCCGCGACACCGGCTCTTACGCCTCCATGTCCGATGTCGTGGCCTATTTCGACTGGCTGGGCGCGCAGGTCTCGAACGCCACGGACCGCCGAGCAAGGATCGAGGCCGCGGGCCGCGCCATCTATGCCTATGAAACTCATTTGACAAACACCATGATCAACGGCACTGGCAACCTGCCCGGCCTGCGAGATATGGAGCATATCTTGGTCCTGGGTGGCGCAGATAATCCCGCGCGCGAAGGGCTGGTGTCTATCGTTGTGCACGGGATGCCCTCGGCCGAGGTCGTGACCCGCCTGAACGATCAGGGCATCCGCACCCATATCCGCAAAGCCGATCACTACAGCGGCAACGTTCTGACCCCGCTGGGCTTGAACGACTGCATCCGTATATCACTCTGCCACTATAATACCGAGCAGGAAGTAGCCCAACTGCTGGCCGCATTGAACGAGATGACGGACTGATCAAAGAATTTCTGTCCAACCCTCTTGCGCCCGCGCGCAGGCTTGGCTACATGCACCGTCACGGGTGATTAGCTCAGTTGGTAGAGCGCTTCGTTTACACCGAAGATGTCGGGAGTTCGAGTCTCTCATCACCCACCATCCTTTCCCCACAATGTATCAAGGTCTTACGCGACTAGCACCTTTTGTTGTGCTGCGCATGAAACTGTGTCCGCTGCGCCTCCGCTGCACTTAGACAGAAAAGATGTCTCCAACACAGGAGATATAGGCCATGGCAACTATCGTAAAACGGCCTAGCGGTAAGTGGCAGGCGACTGTGCGGAAGGACGGGCAATCCCGATCCAAATCCTTCCTAAAGCGTGCTGATGCGGTGAAGTGGGCGCGAGAGACGGAGTTGAGCGCGGACAGAGGATTGCTCACCCCCGCCATAAGTGTGAGCGTAGCCGAGATGACACTTGGTGAGGTGCTGCGAAGATACCGAGATAACGTCACGAGCGAGAAACGGTGCGCAGACAATGAATGTTATGCAATCAACGGGTTCCTGCGTAGATGTTCCAAGTTAGCCAGCAGGAAGGTCGGCAAGCTGCGATCCGCTGACTTTGTCCACTATCGTGACCAGCGCGTTAAATCCGTGAAGGCGGCGACTGTGGTGAGGGAACTGGGATGGTTGCAACACGCCCTTGATGTCGCCTGTGAGGATTGGGGGCAGACCCTGCCACAGGGGAACCCGCTCAAGCCTGTCCGGCGACCCAAGATCGACAACCGCCGCGAGAGACGATTGCAGCAAGGAGAATGGCAGGCTTTGTTGGGAGCCGTGAACCAAGCTAGGTCTCCATTGATGAAGCCGTTGCTGACGCTGGCTTTGGCGACCGGGATGCGCCGAGGGGAATTGCTGTCGATACAATGGAAGCACGTAGACCTTGAGCGTCGGACAGTGTTCTTAAGGTGAACTTCATCCACACATCCTTGCCGTATTCCAACGCCTTGTCCTTGTGACCGGCGTTCGTGATGCGATGGAACCCGAGTTGTCGGAAGAGAGGAAGCAAAACCTCCTCAATCAATTCGTCCTCTGAGCACTTGTCGAGGTAGGCCGTAAGTCGGTTCTTCCGCTCTATCTCAGCGGGTGTTAGGGGACGATGTGGGTTCGCCGTCTGTGCTATTGTATTTGTCGCGATGTGTCGGAGTTGGCCTATTCCGTTCTCGTCGTAGAACGCCTCCCATCCCTCGCTGGCAAGGATCACGTTGAGCGCATACAGTGCCTTGCTTCGGTCTGCGTCATCTTCCTGCGCCTCACCCTTGTCTAAGATGTTTTGAATGATGCTCACAAATGCATCGGGCGGAACACTAGGGCTTGGATGCGGTAGCGCCAACACCTCTTCTAATCGCCCAGCGACCCACGCCCAACGCGTTGACCCGTCATGAGCGTAGTCAAGCTGGCAATCCTCGGAAAACTCGGTGATTAAACTGCTCGACCGATAAGGAAAGTGATCGACATTGCCACAAACAATGTCAGCGAGTGCCCGAAGGTTTCTATTCTTCCATTTCATATCAGGAACTTAAAGCGGACACTGGCTATAAACAAGAAACCTGCTTTCACCGGCACGCATTCAGACCATGCACTTGGCGATCCGAGACACACTGGCGCAGCGTTGGGTTAGAACAGCAAATGAGGGAAGGCCACCGTTTGATACGACAGGCGGCGTGGAAGCCCGCGATAGGCCCAACTAAGAATTTGCAACGGATTTTTTCGCGCGGGCATCTAACTACATCAGGCAGCCAATTGCCCCCATACCCCCCCTGATGCGACGATCACCGCTGCGCCTCCGCTGCACATGCGCTGCAGTTATCGCTGTACTGCCGGGATTAAGTCGCCGCGGCACGCTCTCGCAGGCTTGCACTTTGCTAGCGGGTGTGCGACCCTCAAACCACTGACAACACTAGACATCTATTCAAGATGGTGCTGGTAGCGTCAGTGGAATACAGCACCTTGTTGTACGTGTGGATTGGGATAGTGCGCTTCGTTTACACCGAAGATGTCGGGAGTTCGAGTCTCTCATCACCCACCATCCTTTCCCCACAATGTATCATGGTCTTTCGCGACTAGTGCCTATTGTTGTGCTGCGCGAAAAACTGTGTCCGCTGCGCCTAGACAGAAAAGTTGTCTCCAACACAGGAGAGATGGGCCATGGCAACAATCATAAAACGGCCTAGCGAAAAGTGGCAAGCGACGGTCCGGAACGACGGGCAATCCCGACCCAAGACCTTTCTAAAGCCTGCTGGTGCGGCGAAGTGGGCGTCAGAGATTGAGTTACGCGCCAAGGAGGGTCGCTCCTGGAGACAATCAAAGCGATCATTCAGCCGCGCCACAGCGTTCGGCACATTGGGCTCAGAGTGGTCATTCTGATCTGACGGACAGCTGCCATGCGGACAAAGCTACCCAAAGCCGACTGGTTGCTGATGATCGTTCTCCATTCTAAAGCAGACTTTGTTTTTTTCGCTACTCCGAGGCTCCGCGAATTAGTTTGCTCTTCGTTGTTCTGACTGATTGGGTTTGGATCTGCCTGTTTTGGACATCATGGCCTTCGCGTAGTCGCGTTTTGCCTGCGCAGGGTCCTCGAAGCGAGCATGTACGACGCAAAAATATAGGGTACTGTCATCTCGTCCGTTGCGAGGTGTGAACCAATCAAAGGGATCGCTCGGCTTTACCGATGCAGTCTGATTGGTTGGTGAAGTCGCAGGTGCGACACTGGCTTCACTATTTGAAATGTCATCAAGCAGTGTTGGTCGGGCAGTGCCAGTATCCGGCGTAAGAATACCCATGATCTGCTCGCGACCAGCCGGAACAAAGCGCCCACTTTCTTCAACTGGAAACCGGATTGGCTGCCCAGCATAAACATCTCGTTGGACTTCGCTGTTCCGAACAACAATCGTGCCGTGAACAAGCACATACGGAATGCCTTCTGACGGAAGGCCTTGCTGACCCAGAGTATAGTTCGCTTTTTCGGTCACAGTCTCCGGATCAAAGATCGTGATGTCTGCAACCATGCCTTCCTGCATACGCCCACGCACCTGCATTGCACGCAAACCTGTGTCGCCCAATCGCTTCGCATGTATGTAGCTTAGCTGTGTGAGCGTAAGCATCAGCGGCACATTCGCTTCGCGGGCCAATCTGAGGACAAGCGCGTGGCTGCCTGCTGACCGAGGATGCCCGGCATAGTCTTCGTAGGGTGCATCCCAACTCATCAGATTGCCCTCGATATCCAACCCGGCCATACCGTCGCCCGAGATGCCATAGCCTGCGATGGTGATCCAATCATTGAGCCATTGCTCTCTTGGAGGGCTAAAAACAATGGCTGTCCGTCCCGGTTCATTCTCGGCAAAGCTCAAGAACTCGTCTTTGGTCACAAAGCGATCGAGTTGGGGATCAAAGATAGTGTCTTCGTATTTGTACCCCATCGAGCCTTCCCAATTTTCGGGGGCGATGATGGAGGCTCCGTAGTTTCCCGATCCGGCGGTCCAGGGATAGTAACTGGACCAGACGTTATAGCCTTGGTCGCGGGCCATCTGGAGTTTTTCCTGATTTTCCCACCACCCATAATCGTTGTCGTGATGAATGTGCAGCGGCGCGTCGAGCACCATCGCATTGACTAGGATTTCGTTGACGCCGGTCTGTGTCTCAGTGGGTGTCGAGGCACTGGGATGAAACCGGTGATGCACAGAAGTTAAACGCCCATAACGCGCCGCAGCCCGCTGTGCTTCGAACATCTCGTAGGTTGTGATGCCTTCGCGGGCGTAGCCGATGGTCGATCCCACGCCGAGTGCTCCAAGACGTAGTCCTTCATCCAATTGGGCAGTGATTTCGTTCATCTGCTCGCGGTTGCTTGGAACCGACGACCACCCTTCGACGCCGTCTTCCACGGATTGTGCCCGCAGTGCGAAAAATTTCCGGAAGTCTATGTCCCCACCTTCCAGCACTAGGCCGTCATGCACCCGCATCCGCGCGAATTCTTGTCCAACGACCGTGCCATAGTTTGCCTGCGTCACGCCTTGGCGCGCTGCGTACCAGTCGTCGATATTCGCGGCCCCGACCTCAAAATCCATTTGCGTCGTAACGCCGTCACGAAGATTGACCTTGATACCCCAAGGATCCAGCCCGTGTTGTTCAAGGTCGATAAACCCGGGCGCCACAACGTACCCTGTCGCATCGATGGCTTCGCTGCCGCCGATATCTTCGTCGGTAATCGCAGTGATCCAGCCGTTGCTTATTCCAACATTAGCGATCTGGTCGAAACCGGTTTCCGGATCCATTACCCGACCATTGAGAATGACCACGTCGTACGTCTGCGCGACACATAAGGTCGAACACACAGACAATGTGCCAGCCAGAAACAGGGTACGCATGGTTAAGTCCCTTCTTTGGTCAGCAATTCAGGATGTTTCGTAATTTCTTGGCGTCTGCTTTCGCGACACATCAGAAAACGATCCGGGTTCTGAGGCTGAACAGTGTAATGCTGTCCTGCATGGGATTCAGCAGAGGGTTGGAAACGTATTGCAGGGACGGTGTGATCTGCAGTCCGGGTGAAATCGAGAAACGGTAGAAAGCTTCGAGCGTGAACTGGTCACCGTCTATGCCTTTTGCCTCGGCCCAGTTCAGGCCCAGCCCGGCCAAATCGGTATTGCGACCATAGTAGCCCAGACCTGCAGAGACGGACCGGTCATAAAGCGCTGCGGTCCCCTTTGAGGCCCCAGCCCGAAAGAACGGCATCCACTTGTTGTCAACAAACCATGCCGCTGAAAATGCTGCGCCGTAATCTTCAGCTCGACTGCCATCGTCAGCCGCATCCGCATGCCAGAGAACCAGATGGATATTGTCGAAGTAGATGCGATCAAAGCCGGAAGTGTAACCAAGCTCGAGTGACTTGAAGAGATTGCCGTCGCTAAACACATCAAAGTTTGGATCGGACGGGTCGGCGTTTGCGTCTGATACGCTGGCAACGGCGTAGAGGTTCTCGCTCAGCTTTACCCCAGCGGCAATACCA
This sequence comes from Ruegeria sp. J8, assembly GCF_056531925.1. NCBI lineage: Bacteria > Pseudomonadati > Pseudomonadota > Alphaproteobacteria > Rhodobacterales > Roseobacteraceae > Ruegeria > Ruegeria sp. J8. The sequence continues at coordinate 587,480 of NZ_JBQFMR010000003.1, read as the reverse complement.
AGGCCTTGGTTGGGCGTGTTAATTGTCGGGTTGGTATTGAAAGACAGGTTTTGAAAACCGCTATAGGGGCTTACCAACCCATAGATATCCACAAAGTCCGTTACATCAATCTGCCCGACTTGCAGCGTCCACGAACCATTCTCGGCCCTTTGGGTCCAGAAAAGGTTAGTCAATAGCAGACCATTGTCGTTGAAGGCTGTTCCCGTGATCGAAAGCGCTCCGCCATCCAGCCCAAGAAACTGCGGAGCAACGTCAGTGTAACTGTGCCGGTCTTCGATCTTGAATGTTAGAGAGCCCCGTTCAGTTGCCTGCCAACTGCCGTAGAGGCGTGCAATTCCACTTGCCGCTTCACTGGCTCCCAGATCAGCGTTCGTGGTTTGACCCAGCGCCAAGTAATCAATGTTGAACCGAAACCCGCCCTCAGCCAGTCGGTCTTTCCACTCAAACCAACCCTGCGCGATGTTGCGCGGAAAATCGGAACGGTATTGTGGGTCGGTCAGGCCGTCTCCGGGCTCTAGATCAGCTTCGACCGAAGATGGACCGGATAGTCCCTGAGCCGACGCTGCGTCAGCGAAGGCAATGCTCATTGCGACAACCAAAAGTCTTATCATTCAGGCGCCCTTGCCCCGCCGGTCTTGCGATTTCCCGCCGCCCGGATGCGATCAGCGGCACGCTGCTTCCATTCCAGCCTATCTGCTTCAGTTTCTAGAGTTTCGACACGTTCCGTCTCTAGCTGGAAGGTCGCATTCATCGGCATGAGACCATCCACAACCATCATATTATGAACGGAAGGATCGATAGTCAGCTTACCGGTCAGCCGAACGGGTTCGTGGACATAGCTGGGCGTCCAGTCCCCGTTCAACCGCACGCGGATCATCTGGTTCGGCGGGGGTGGAGGCATATGACTGCACATCCCTCGTTCCGGCACTAAATACGCGACAGGCCGCCCGTCCGGATCATTCGGAGCAGGAATGGCAAAGCCCGCCAGTGTGATTGTTTGGCCGTCGAATTCCGGATTTCCGTTCGTGCCAGCCTTTCTTCGACGTTCCGTTACAACCTCTCGCTGATCGAGTAGCCAGTCGACATCAATTCCATCAGCTGCCAAGGCATCCTCAGTCTCGGCTAAAAGCGCTTGCCACTTTTGCCGCTCGTCTTCACTGCCATCATTCTGCTGTAGCCTGCTACGCAATCGCACGACGTAGAGGACATCGTCGAATTGTTCGGGGTTGAGATCACGGTAGGGGTCTTCAAAGATCTGCGAGGATGGGTCCGGCAGGTTTGCCCAGTCCAACGCGGTATCGGGCGTCGCCATGGCAGACTGTCCACACCAAACCAACCCTGCCAATACTACGGTGCAAAACACATGGTGCATAGATGCTCTCCGGCTCTTTAGAGGTGTCAATCCAGTGTGTTTTTGTAGATGACGCCGTCCTTCATGATTAGGCGGATCGTCTCGGGGCTTTCGGGCCTCGGGTCGGCACCGAACCACTGATCGCCCGTACCAACGACCGAGAAATCTTCGAGCGGGTTACCGTCGATCAGCAGGATATCCGCATAGGCACCTTCTTCGATCACACCCAGTTTCCCGGCGGTATACGGGTTCATGAAGTCACCTGACAAAGCGACCACCTCGCCACCTGTCGATGTCAGCGTGACCATAGATGTGTAGGGCCCGAAAAACTCGTTGTTCAGGTGTTTTTCATAGGCAATCTGGATATTGCAGGCCTCGACCGAACCAACACAGTCGGTCTGGAACCCTCGCTTCACCGGACATTCCTTCATATTGTCGATGTAGCCTGCAAACGTGGCCGAAGCGGACTTGGCTTTGGCAAGGCTCGACGGGACGTTTGCTACCGCAGGAATATCGAGCAGTCCGGGATCGAAGGCCGTCAGGTTGGTGGTGATATACGCCCCTTTTTCGTTCATGATTTGGGCAATTTCACAGTCAAACGAAAAGCCATGTTCGATGGACATGACACCTGCGTCCAGCGCACTCAGGATCGCTTCCTTGCGATAGGAATGCGCCATGACATAGCTGCCGTATTCATTGGCCACTTGCACGGCGGCCCTGATCTCCTCGGGCGATCCAGCCAGCAATTGCCATGGGTCGAAGGCCGAAACGACACCCCCGGATTGCATGAACTTCAACTGAGTCGCACCCATGCGGAAGTTGTTGCGCGCGAACCTGTAAACGTCGTCCACTCCGCTCACCTCCTGCGCCAAGTTCAGACGGCTCATGTTTGTCTCTGAACCCGGAGGAGCGGTGAAATTCGCAAAGTCAGCATGACCGCCGCGCGTTCCGATAAATGCACCGGACGGAAAGTAACGCGGTCCGTCAATTTGGCCTGCGTCAATTGCGCGGCGTAACCCGCCATTGGCCCCACCCGCGTCCCTGACTGTGGTGAAGCCCTGCATCAAATACATCTCGGCCATCCGCGCACCGTGTATGGCAAAGTCTTCCCACGTTGTGTTGGCCTCCATCGCGGGCAAGGTCGGCCCCATCAGCATCAGATGCGCGTGCAGCTCGATAAACCCGGGGGTCAGTGTCCGTCCCTCTCCGTCAATGACCGTGGCATTGGGGGCATCGATCGCATCAGTTGAGACGGCCTTGATAAGGTTGCCCTCAACCAGAACGCTCGCATTTTCGATACGCTGTTCATTGACGCCGTCGAAAACATGCACGTTGGTGAAAAGCGTTTGGGGTTCTTCCTGATCCTGAGCGTGCGCGGACGCAGAAAAAGAAAGACCGGCAGCGGCGATTACCGCCGAGAAAAGCGACATTCGTAGACCGGACATAGGTACTCCCTTCATATTCTTGTTTTACCAACTGTAGTCCGGAAAACTTTACCGCGGTTGCCAGTTTCGAATTATAATGTTCGAATGTGATAGTAAAAATGGCCACTGAACAGCGCATTCAATCCTAGAAAAAGGTGACGAGATTGCCTTTCAACACCACCTCTCAAGAGCATAGCGAAGGCTTTATTCGCCTCTCTTTGGCTGCCCCGTTTTTGCAGTATCTCATCGACCGCGAGATCGATCCGCAACCAGCTTTGGATCAGGTCGGGTTGAAGGCCGAACTGTTGTCTGACCCATCCGTGTTCGTCCATTCAGAGTTGGTCTACGGGTTGGTTAACATCTTCTCAGAAGTTTCAAGGGATCGGTATCTTGGACTGAATGTTGGGGAGACGTTTGACCTGCAAGCATGGCCACCTTTCGCCCAGGCCTTGCAATCGGCAAAGACATTATTCGAGTTTTTTGCCAGATTTGTCCGGCTTGTGCCGCAGGAATCCAATTCTGTGCGGCACAGCCTTGTCATTGAAGCGGACAAAGCGACCTATCGTATCGAAAGGCAGCAAGAACCGACTGTTCCACCCGTTCAGGTGACCGGCTTTGGAGCCGCAATCTATGTGCGCCTATTGCAGACCGTCGTCGGCGATTCCTGGGATTCTTCGCGCGTGCGATGGGAAAGCAGATACATCAATGGTCTACCTATCGACTATAAGGGGATCGAGGTTGGCTTGGGAACCTATCCCGGAATGCAAATTAGCTTTCCTGTGGAATGGTTGTTTTTGCACCATGTCTCTGAGTGTTCTGGCAAACCCGTAGCCGCACCGCGACAAGATGAAGAAGTAACCGTGGTGGCAGCTTTGCGATCTGTTTTACGTGACAAGCTAGATGAAACCGATTTGGGACCAAATGTAGTGGCTGGGTTGCTGGGGATACAGCCGGAACGGTTTCTGAAGGCCCTTCAGCAACAAGGCACAACGCTACCCCGCGAAATCAAGCGGCTGCGTGTCGATGTGGCAAAGGAGCACCTAAAAGAAGACCAGATGACAATTGCAGAGATCGGTCTGATGCTCGGCTATTCTGACAAGTCCCATTTCACTCGCTTTTTTCGAGGTCAAACCGGAATGACACCGACCAAGTTCCGCCTTGGTGCATAATTGCTGGACTGCTTTTCCACTTCTTTATAAGTGGGGACCAACAAGTATTCGCAACACATTTTTTGAAGCCCCTATCTTAGGATCGCAGGGGGACAATTTCCCCATAGCCCCTACGGCAGCTCTTACAGTGCTACGCCTCCGCTTCAGCAAACCTCTGATTAAGTTCGATCGGCAGCAATTCTGGTTGAAGCAAGTTGTCATGCGCTATTGAACTGTTGGGAAAACGGTGCGACCCCCAAGCCACTGACAACGCGAGGCATCTCTTCAAGATAGCACTGGTCGCGGCAGAGGAAAACAACACCTTATTGCACGTGCGGTTTGAGTTAAAACGCTTCGTTGGCTCCGAATTTGCCGGAAGGCCGTGTCTTTCATCACCCACCATCCCCTCAATCCAGGCCTGCGGCGATGCGACCTTGTTGCAACCGATTGCAAAATGGGTGCAACGGGGCATAGTATTTGCCATGAAAATGTCGAATACCACCTTACTTGCTCACTGGCCCCGTTCATGAGTGTCACGCTAAAAGACGTTGCCGCACTTGCTGGGGTTTCGCGGTCCGCCGTGTCGCGCACCTTTACCGAAGGCGCGTCGGTTTCTGCCAAAACCCGCAGCAAAGTCGAAAAGGCTGCAGCCGAGCTGGGCTATAGCCCGAACGCGCTGGCCTCCAGCCTGACCACCGGGAGGACCAAACTGATCGGGCTGATCTCGAACAACTTCCACAACCCGATCTTCCTGGAGGTGTTTGATCAATTTACCCGCGCCCTGCAAGAACGCGGCTTGCGCCCGTTGATCGTGAACCTGACGGATGAGACCGAGCCCGCAAACTCGGTCAGAATGCTGCGGCAATATTCGGTGGATGCCGTCATTGTGGCCTCATCTACCTTGCCGCCCAGCTTCGCAAAGGCGTTTCATGATGCGGGCGTTCCGGTGGTGCACACATTCGGACGGTCGGCCACCTCGCCCGAGGTTCATGTAGTCGGGATCGACAATGTCGAATGTGGGCGAATGGCGGCGCGGGAATTGCTGGCGCGGGGATATCGGCACATCGGCTATCTGGGTGGTCCCAAGGATGCTACATCGGCAATGGATCGCTATCACGGGTTCATGGAAGAGGTTGAAAAACACCCAAACCTGAAAGTCTCACATTCTTTCGCGACCGGATATTCGTTCGAGGCTGGCCGCGCCGAAATGCTGCGCCTGCTGGCCGGCACCCCGGCCGAAGGGTATTTCTGCGGCGACGACATCCTGTCGATCGGTGCGCTGTCGGCCCTGTCCGACCACGGCCTGCAACCCGGCAAAGATATTGGTATTATTGGTCTGAATGATATGGAGATGTCGCGCTGGGAAAGCGTCGATCTGACGACGATTCACCAGCCGATCAAGCAGATCATCACCGCATCCGTCGATCTGGTCGAAGAGATGCTGAAAGACCCCGAGCGTTACCCCGAGGCCCGTATCTTTCCCTGCCGGGTGATCGAGCGGGGCACGTTACGGCCCCGCCCCTGATCAGCGAAACATTGGCGGGCGCGCGTCGGTCCAGGCACCATGATTTTTGGACGACGCGACCGCCGCGTGAACGGCGGCAATCGACCGCACGCCGTCGGCGGGGGTTGGCAGCCCGTCTCGGACCTCTCCTTGAATGGCATCGGCCAGATCGCAGTAGATATTGGCCACCGCCAGCGGGAATCCTTCGGGGTGAGCAATCGCTACGCGCGACAGGCGCTGCGCGTCGTCATGCAACCCGCCTTCGCCTTTTTCGATGATCTGCGTGCGCCCTCCGACCGGGGTATAGACCAACTGATTGGGCTGCTCGGACGCCCAGCGCAGACCTCCGGTTTCACCAAAGACCTGAATATCAAACCCATGCTGCCGCCCGATAGCCACAGATGACGTCCACAGCCGACCAACCGCGCCGCCCTCGGTGCGGAAGTTGATCATGGCGTCATCCTCCAGCTCACGGCTGACGATGGTCGAGGCCATGTCGGCAGACAGGGTTTTCACCTCATCGTCGCTGATGAAGCTTGCCATGTGCAGTGCGTGGATGCCGCAATCGGCGAACTGCCCGGATACGCCCGCCATCGCTGGATCATAGCGCCAGCGCACACGAGGGTTATCCGCGTCGGTCGCGTCACCGTGGTGGCCATGGCTGAAATTTGTCACTACCAGACGCACCGTGCCAATATCGCCCGCCCGCACCATCGCACGCGCCTGCCGCACCATCGGATAGGCGGAATAGCAATAGTTCACCGCGCAGATTTTGCCCGATGCTTTGGCCACACGCACGATCTCCTCGCCCTCTTCCACGGTCATGGTCATCGGCTTCTCGCATAACACGTGGAAACCGGCCTCGAGAAAGGCTTTGGCGATCTCGAAATGGGTCGCGTTCGGAGTGGCAATCGTCACTAGATCAATTCGGTCGGGGCGGTCTTTTTCACCAGCCAGCATCTCTTGCCAATCGCCATAGGCACGGTCCTGCGCCACGCCCAGACGCTGCGCATATTCTCGCCCGACTTCTGGGCGATGGTCCAACGCGCCTGCGGCGAATTCAAACATCCCGTCGGCCAGCGCACCCAACCGGTGGGCGGGCCCGATCTGACTGCCCTCGCCGCCACCAATCATGCCCCATTTCAGCTTTGCCATGATCTTAGTCTCTCTGTTATCTTGTCGTTTGTTCGGTCAGAATTGACTGACGTCCTGCCATTTCCGCTGGTCCGAAGACGCAAGCACCGCCGCCAGAACACGGTTCACCTCATGCCCGTCGCGGAAGGTCGGCCAGATGTTTTCACCCGTGTCGATGGCGTGCAAAAAATCCTTCGCCTCGATAATGATCTGGTCCTGATAGCCAGTTCCATGACCCGGTCCCTGACAGAAGGGTTCATAATCCGGGTGCGCGGGTCCGGTCAGGATCTTGGTGAAACCCCGCGACGCCTCGGGGCCTTCCCGGCGATACAGCCACAGGGCATTCTGATCCTCTTGATCAAAGCGGATCGCGCCTTTGGTTCCCGTGATCTCATAAGCATAACCCATCTTTCGTCCCGTCGCGACGCGGCTGAAATAGAGGTTCCCCATGACGCCGTTTTCGAACCGGCACATCATCTGGGCATGGTCGTCATTCGTAACCTCTCCGCCCGGCCTGTGCCGGTGGACGGTTTCTACATCGGCCATCACCTGTGCAATAGGCCCGATCAGGGCCATCGCACCGTTGACCATGTGTGGGGCCAGATCACCGATCGTGCCGTTTGCCATGCCCGTCGTGCGCCAGGTCGCTGGGGCTTGGGGGTCGGCGTAGAAATCCTCGGTATGTTCCCCCCGAAACCAGGTGATGTCCCCGATCTCTCCATCCGCGATCAACTGCCGTGCATATTGGCTGGCAGGTGTTCGGATATAGTTGAAGCCAACCATGTTGATGGCACCCGCTGCTTCGGCGGCCGCCACCATTGCGTGGCTGTCCTCCAAAGAAGCCCCCAAAGGTTTTTCGCACAGCACCGGCTTGCCCAGCGCAAAGGCCGCCTCGGCGATCTGACGATGCGTAGACTGGGGCGAAGCGATCACGACCGCCTCGACCTTTGGGTCGTTGACCAATAACTGCCAGTCATCCGTCGCACGAGCGAACCCGTAAGCTGCGCGATAGCGTTCCGCACTGGCAGGGGTCGAGGCGCAGATCATCTCAAGACGCGGGCGTAAGGCTGTGTTGAACACGGCGCCAACAGCGGCCATCGCAACCGAATGGGCCTTGCCCATATAGCCGCCACCGACGATTCCAATTCCGATTTCAGGCATTTGCAACGGCTCCGAACAATATATTTGCAACCGGTTGCAAAATCAGTATCGTGAGAATCGATTTAACGCAAGGACCAACGATCCCTGCCCGCCCCTTTTCGCCGGAGGACAAGACGTGAGCACTTTGATGGATGGGATCAAAGGAAACCGATTTGCCGTTTTCGGACGCGCAGGCATGGATATGTTTGCCGACCCCATCGGCACCAAAAGCGAACATGCCGAAACCTTTCGCACTGATCTGGGCGGCTCGTCCGCCAATATCTGCGCCGGGCTGGTCAAGCTGGGCAGCCAGGCGTCGCTGATCACTTCGGTCTCGGATGACGCGGTGGGGCGGTTCTGCCTGAACCGGCTTGCGCATTACGGCGTGGATACCTCGTTCATTCGCGTGATTGGCGGTGAATATCGGATTTCGCTGGCGGTCTATGAAAGCTGTGTTGAGAATTTCCAGAACGTCATCTACCGCAACGGTGCGGTCGATTTTCAAGTTACCGAAGAGGACATGGACCGGGTGGACTATGGCCGATTTTCCGCCGCGATTTCGGCCGGAACAGTCTTTGCCGCCGAACCCTCGCGCAGCGCGACGTTCCGCGCGTTCGACAATGCGCGCGCCGCAGGGCTGCCGATCATCTTTGACATTGACTACCGACCTTATAGTTGGCCCTCGCCCGAAGTGGCCGCTGACGTGCTGTCCCGTGCGGGCGAAGCCAGCGATCTGATCGTGGGCAACGACGAAGAGTTCGGATTCATGGCCGGCGGTATCGAGAAAGGCTTTGCTAAAGCTCAGGAATTGGCCCGCAAGCCAGGGCGCGTCGTCATCTATAAAATGGGTGAAAAGGGTGCGATCACGCTGGCGGATGGGCAGGAATACAAAACCGGCATCTATGCCGTTGACGCCATCAAACCCGTGGGCGCAGGCGACAGTTTCATGGCCGGTTTACTGGCATCGATCGCGGCGGGCCATTCGCAGCGCGACGCGGTGATGCGGGGATCAGCCTGTGCATCCATCGTGGTCTCGCAACCCGGCTGTGCGCCCGCCATGCCCACCACGGCTCAACTGGACGCCTTTCTTGCGTCCCACCCCGGTCCGACGACCTAGGAGGTTCAATGCATATCGCCCCTTTTGACAACCAGAACAAACCCATCGTGGATGTCGACGATCCGACGGTGCCGCTGAACTATTTCAACATCGTCAAACTGAAAAAGGGCGAGGCGTTCGAATACCAGGTGCCCGGCTATGAGACCTGCATCGTGCCCGCCACCGGTAGTGTCGATATCGAGGTCGAGGGCGTACAATTCCCGGCGCTGGGAAACCGGGGCGAGGATGTTTGGGACGGCGAGCCCGAAGGGGCCTATGTGCCGGTAGGCGCCAAGGCGCAGATGGTCTGCCTGTCCAATAGTGCTGAGGTCTTCGTGGCCGGAGCCAAATATGACAAGGTGCTGGACCCGTTCGATGTGCGCGAGCATGACCTTGTGCAATATGGCAGTGACGACACCAAAACTCATCGCAAGATCAAGCACATTCTGGGTCAAAAGCAGCACGACAAAGTGGGCCGTCTGTTGGTGAGCGAGCTGTTCACCGTCGGTCAGGGCGGCTGGTCCGGGTTCCCCAGCCACAAGCACGACACCAACCGCCTGCCCGATGAGACGCGGCATGATGAGACCTATAATTTCCGATTCAAACCCAACTGGGGCTCGGGCCTGCAGATGTTGCAACGCGAGGATAACGAACCGGGGGATGCTTATCACATCGTCGATGGCTCGACCGTTTGCATTGATACAGGGTATCACCCCTGCTGCGTCCTGCCGGGCTATGAGATGTATTATTTCACCATCCTTGGCGGTCTGACCCAGCGGTCTCTGGTGCAGTATTTCCAACCCACCCATGCCTATCAGATTGAGACGATTCCGGGCATCAAAGACATGATCGCCAAGTTCAAATGACCCTCGTTACGCTGAAAGACGTCCTGCAACCGGCCTACACGCAGGGTTATGCCGTCGCCGGGCTTGTGACGCTGGGATGGGAGGACATGCGCGCCTATGTGGCCGCGGCCGAGGCGGAAAACGCCCCGGTTATTCTGCAGGCGGGCCCAAGCTGTCGTGAGCACACCCCTTTGCCCGTTCTGGGCAAGATGTTCCGGCATCTGGCGGAAAATGCCTCAGTCCCGGTCGTGGCGCATCTGGATCACGGCTATACGTATGAGGACTGCAAGATCGCACTGGACAGCGGCTTTACCTCGCTGATGTTTGACGGCTCGCGCAAGCCCTTGCAGCAGAATATCGATGAGACCGCTGCCATCGCCGAAATGGCCCATTCCGCAGGGATTTCCTGCGAGGGTGAGATTGGCTTTGTCGGTTATTCTGGGGGTGAGGGGTCAAACGGAACCGATCCTGCCGAGGCCGCCCAATTCGCCCGGCAAAGCGGTGTCGACGCGATGGCAATCTCGGTCGGCAATGTGCATCTGCAACAAGACAAAGAGGGCGGGCTGGATGAGGCCCGTATCGCCGAGATTGACGCGATGACCGAGGTGCCGCTGGTGATCCATGGTGGTTCGGGCGTGCCGGTCGAGCAACGCGCGCGCCTGGCCCGCGAGACGTCGATCTGCAAGTTCAACATCGGAACCGAGCTGCGCATGGCCTTTGGCGCCGCCATGCGAGAAGCCGTGAACCGTGACCCGGAGCGGTTCGACCGCGTGACCATCCTGAAAGAGACCCATGAACCGGTCGAGGCCGCCGCTCGTACCGTCATTCGGGCCTTTGGCGCACCACCTCAGCGCTAAGCTCAGGCGTCGCGTTCCATGATCCATTCGACCTCAGGGGCCGGGACAAAGCGCCATTTGCGTAAGGGCCCGGCCATGACGTTCAGATAATACATCTCGAACCCATAGGGCGCGCCGCAGGGATGGTGGCCCCGCGGGACACAGACCACGTCGCCATCTGAAACGGCCATGGTTTCATCCAATTGGCCGTCATCCGTGTAGACTCGCTGAATGCCAAACCCGTTGGCGGGGTTCAGGCGGTGATAATAGGTTTCTTCCAGATAGGTGATGCGGGGATAGTCATCCTCGTCATGGCGATGGCTTGGATAGGATGACCAGTTGCCGTTTGGCGTAAAAACCTCGGTCACAAGCAGGCTGTCGGCGTAGTCTTCCGCCTCCATCGCGATGTTGTTGATATGGCGCGTGTTGGTGCCCTTGCCCCGTTCAGTCAAAGTAATGCCGTCCGGCCCGATACGACGCGCTTGATGTCCGCCTTGACCGGGGGCGGAACACACGGCCAGAACGCAATCAGTTTCCGCAACCGCCTGCCAATCGGTCCCGTTGGGCAAATAAAGGCAATGCGGAGGGGTCTTTTCGAACACATCCATCCGGTCGCCCAGCACGCCCCAATCCTGCCCCGCCCCGGTGATCTGCGCCTTACCTTCGACCATGACCAGGATGACCTCGCGATCACCGGTCACCTCGGAAGCTGTGTCGCCCGCGCGCAGATGGTAGAGGCCAAACCCGACATAGCGCCATCCGGCATTTGCCGGGGTGATGTCATGCACCTTTCCGCGCGTGCCAAAGGGTTTTTTCAAAAGGTCTGCCATCTCGTGTTCTCCGTGTTGGGCGGGCACGTTCGCCCGCCCGATATTGCCTTATGCTGCCTGTCGGGTTTCCAGCGCTGCAAGCGCTTGTGCCAGTTGTTCTTCTGTCCACCCTTCGGATACCGCGCTGCGCAGGATATCGGCTTGGCTGGCGGGGGCATTCCCGCCAACCGGTGGGTCCGTATCCAGATTGGTTGGAAACGGATACCCCTCGGCAGTGGCAGAAATGGCCGCATCCAGTTCCGGCCCCGACAGATCGCCACGCTGCTTCAGCGCCACCAGCGCCGGGAACGCCCTCAGCGACATGGCACGTCGATCTATGGCCTCCATCGCGCGCCCAAAGGCTGAAGAGACCTGGAGCAGGTTCGCCATCCTGTTGATATCCGCGCTGCAGTTCTCGCCCGCCGCATGAAACAGCGCCGGGTTGAAGAAAACAGCGTCACCTTTGTCCAATGGCAACTGGATATAGTTGGCTTCGAAATGGTCGCGATGCGCCTCATCGTGAAACGCCAGATAGCCCCGAGCATAAAGCTGCGAAAACGGCAACAGCTTGGTCGGACCACTTTCGACCGGCATATCGCAATGCGCCACCGCGCCCTGCAAGGTCAGAGTCGCTGTCACCAGATGCGCGTGAACGGGATACCGCGCAGCACTATCCGCGCTTTGAAACCCCAGATGATAGTCCCGATGCGCTTGCTGTGCCTTGCCACCAGGACGAACCTGATTGACCTGTGCGGTCATCTGATAATTCGGTCCCAGCCACGCCTCACACACGGCTGCAATCGAGGTATTGCCAAAGTAGAGCGCAAAACCTTCGGGATCCTTCATGCATTGCTTTTGCAGCGCATTCCACACCCGGTCATTGGCACCCGAGGCCGCAAAGTGATCGCCTTCGCCTGCCCCGCCTTCGCGCTCTTCGTCGATGATCTGTTGAAACACCTCCGTCGCCCGGTCGATAACGGTGGTATCCGCATAAGCACCTCTCAGCGCGATCACCCCGGCCGAGCTGTTCAACACCTGCCCCCATTCCGCAAGCAGAGCTTGACGTCGCGCGCCATCCTCTAGCGCAGGCCGCAGGGCACTCATGTCATAAACGGGTACGTTCTTTTCAATGCCCGCCGCATGCGGCACCGCTGACGCCTGTAGGGCCTGAGAGGTCAACACCTTGAATTCATCCAGATCACAGGATTCCCGGTCAAAATATCCGACATATCCAAGCTCTTGGCTTACCATGATTTTCTCCTTTCTCATGGCTTTGGTGTTGCCCATCGGGCGGTGAGTCATGCAGTGATCGTCAGCCCAGCCTCCTCACAGACTTCGACAATGTGTTCGTAACCCTTCTTCGAATACTCGTAGGGTGGCGCTTTGGCGGGGTCCTGTTCGGCCTCAACCACGATCCAGCCGCGGTAATCCATCGTCTTCAGCGCGTTTGCGACGGCTTGGAAGTCGATGCAGCCATCACCGGGCACGGTGAAGGCGCCGGCAATGACGGCATCCAGAAAGCTGCCATTGTTCTCGCGCGTTTCCTGCACGACCTGCGGGCGGATATCCTTGAAGTGCACGTGATGCACCCGGTCGCCCCAACGGTTCAGAGTGGCCAGCACATCGCCACCCCCGAACAGCAGGTGACCGGTGTCAAAGCACAGCTTCACCTCGGGGCCCGACCCTTCCATCAGCCAGTTCACGTCATCTTCGCTTTCGATGATCGTGCCCATGTGATGGTGATAGGCCATTGGCATACCCTGATCCGCCATCCACTTGGCCAATTCGGTGATCTTGGCGGCGTAGGCCAGAACCTCATCCTTCGACAATTTCGGGCGGTCGTTCACCGGCATTCCGATCTGACCCTGAACGGTGTTCGAGCATTCGGCGTATACGATACAGGGGCTGTTCAGCGCCACGAATTGTTCGACCTGTTCGCGCACGGCCTCGCGTTCGGTGGCAAAATCATTCACCAGCGACGCGCCCGAGCACCAACCACCGCAAAGCGCAATGTCATTCGCCTCAAGATAAGCGCGCAGACCTTCGGTATCGCCGGGCATCCGCTGGCCGCGTTCGACGCCGGTATAGCCAATCTCATGCGACTCCTTCAGCGCCTGCTCCATGGTGTACGCGGCCGTCAGATCCGGCAGATCATCATTCTGCCACGCGATCGGAGAGATTCCGATTTTCACGCTCATTTGGTATTTCTTTCCTTGATCGCCAACTCGTAAGCCGCGCGTTTTTCGTTCACTTCAGGGCGGATGCTGACTTCGGGCACCGCCACTTCCCACCACGTGCCACCATATTCGGTCGAGGGGTAGGGATCGGTGTCGATGACAACCACATACGGCCCCTTGATATCGGCGCGTTTGGCAAGCGCGTCCTCGAGCTCGGCAATCGAGCCGGCCTTGACCGAAGTCGCCCCCATCGCTGCCGCATGAGCCGCAAAGTCGATACTGGACGGGTTCTCATGCACCGCGTGGTCCAACAGGTTGTTAAACTCGGCTCCACCGGTGCCCATCTGCAGGCGGTTGATGCAGCCAAAGCCCCGGTTGTCGGTGATCACCACGGTGAAGGACACGCCCATCATCGCGGCCGAGGCCATCTCGGAATTGGCCATCATATAGGTGCCGTCGCCGGTAAAGCAGATCACGTCGCGCTCGGGCTCGGCCATCTTGATGCCCATGGCGCCCGCGATCTCGTACCCCATGCAGCTGAAGCCGTATTCCATGTGATATGCGCCAGGGCGCGGGGCTTTCCACAGTTTGTGCAGTTCACCCGGCATGGTCCCGGCCGCGCACATCACCACCGTATCGTTATGCGAGGCGCGCTGGACTGCGCCCACCACCTGCATATCCGTCGGCAGAGCATTCCCGTCGCCGGGCGCGTCCGTGAGCTTGTCGACCTTACCGTACCAATCCGCCTTGAGCGTGTCCGAAACAGGATCGGCGCGATAGCCTTGAAGGGCAGCGCCCAGCTCGGTCAATCCGACTCGCGCGTCCGATTGCAACGGCATCGCGCTGTGTTTCTCAGCGTCATAGGCGTTGGTGTTCAGACACACCATCTCGCGATCCGGGTTCGAGAACAGGCCCCATGATCCGGTGGTGAAATCCTGCAACCGCGTCCCTACTGCCAAAACCAGATCAGCTTCGGCGCAGACCTCATTGGCCGGTTCGCCCCCGGTCACGCCAACGGGGCCCAGGTTCAACGGATGGTCCCAGGCCAACGCGGACTTGCCCGCCTGCGTTTCGGTGACGGGAATGTTGTGCATTTCAGCAAAGCTTTGCAACGCTTCTGTCGCATCCGAATAGTGCACGCCGCCCCCGGCGATGATCACCGGCCGTTTGGCCGCCTTGAGCGCCGCCGCCGCGCGGGCCAGCTCACCTTCATCCGGGCGGATGCGGCGCTGATACCAGACTCGGGGCTCAAAGAAGCTTTCGGGATAGTCATAGGCTTCGGCCTGCACATCCTGACAGAAGGAGAGTGTGACCGGCCCGCAATCGGCGGGGTCCGTCATGGTGCGGAAGGCGCGCGGCAGGGCGGTCAGCAGGTGTTCAGGCCGAGTGATGCGGTCGAAATAGCGGCTGACCGGGCGGAAGCAGTCGTTGGCGCTGACTGTACCGTCGCTGAAATTCTCGGGCTGTTGCAGAACCGGATCGGGCCCGCGCGTCGCAAACACATCACCCGGCAACAGCAAGACCGGCAGCCGGTTCACATAGGCCAGCGCCGCCGCCGTCACCATATTCGTGGCTCCCGGCCCGATCGAGGACGTCACCGCCATCGTCTGCGTCCGCCGCTTTTGCTTGGCATAGGCAATCGCGCAATGGGCCATGGTCTGCTCGTTGTGGCCGCGATAAGTGGGCAAGCTGTCTTTGACGGCATGCAGCGCCTCGCCCAGCCCAGCCACATTCCCATGGCCAAAGATGGCCCAGACGCCTGCGATAAACGGTTCTCCAGCCTCGTTCATCTGCGCGCCAAGATAGCGGACCAGAGCCTGCGCCGCGGTCAGTCGGATTGTCTTGCTCATTCGTGTTTCCTTTCAACACAAGGCCCTTATGGGCGATCCGTTGAATTTCAGTTTTACCAATATGCGTGACGGGTCCGTGTCAGACGGTCCCGCCCAGCGACCCTTCCAGTTCGGCCAGTTCCTGTCCACCGGCCATGAGATCCTGCAACTCTTCGGGCGAGATTTCACCGCGTTTAGCAGTACCAAGCGTCTGTCCCCTGTTCAGCACAGTGAACCTGTCGCCAACCGCCAAGGCATGGCGCACGTTATGGCTGATGAAAACAACGCCGACGCCCTGACTGCGCACCTTGTCGATCGTGGCCAAAACATTCGAGGTCTGGCGCACCCCAAGGGCCGAGGTCGGTTCGTCCAAAATCAGAATCTTCGCGCCGAAATGCACCGCACGGGCGATGGCAACCGTCTGGCGTTCCCCCCCTGACAAGGTGCCGACCGCCTGATCAGGCCCACGCAGGTTGATGCCCATCTTACGCATCTCCTCCATGGTGATCTCATCGGCCAGTTTCTTGTCGAAGAAATTGATGCCCGCGACTTTCTTCGTCGGTTCATTGCCCATGAAGAAGTTTCGGCTGACGCTCATCAGCGGGATCATGGCCAGATGCTGATGCACCGTCGCAATCCCCGCCGCAATCGCATCGCGCGGATCTTCGAAATGCATCGGCCTGTCTTCGAAAAAGATCTCACCCGCCGTTGGTTTATGCACCCCTGACATGGTCTTGATGAAGGTCGATTTGCCTGCACCGTTGTCGCCCAGCAGGCAATGACACTCACCTGGCCTCAGATCGAAGCTGACCCCGGCCAGAGCGATCACCGAGCCAAAGTGTTTCTGGATATCGACCATCCGAATGATTGGGGCCCGTTCCTGCGCGTCGCCGTGATGGAATTTGGTATCTTCGGTCATCTCAGCGTTCTCCTGTGATGATGCGGCGGATATAGGTGTTCAGGATCACCGCACCCAGCAGGATCACACCCAAAAATACCCGGAAGAGTGAGCTTTCGACCCCCGCAAAGAACAGCCCCTGCTGAACAACGCCAAAGATCAGCGCGCCCAAGGCCGCACCCAGCACCGAACCGTAACCTCCGGTCAGCAGCGCGCCGCCAATGACCACGGCAATGATCGCCTCAAACTCTTTCAGCAAGCCGCGATCCGCCCCGGCTGATCCGAACTCCATCACCTGACAGGTGGCGAAAACCGTGGCGCAGAAGGCGGTGAACATGAACATCAGAATCTTGACCCGGTTCACCGGTACACCAGAATTTCGCGCCGCCTCGGCATCACCGCCCGCAGCAAAAATCCAATTGCCGAACTTTGTCTTGGTCAGAAGGATGTGACCAAAGAGGATGATGGCAAGCGCCCAAATGACCAGCATCGGAATGCCGTCGACCACAGGCTGACCGGCACGCGTACCGCGCTCGAAGGTCTCGATAATGCCCGCATCGCCCAACCAGACGAACAGACCCTGCCCGACCTTGCCACCAAAGACTGCAGCCAGCCAATCGCCCTCGGCCACGTCGCGAATGCCACCTATGATGGTTTTACGCTCAATGGTTTGGGGCAAGTAGATGGTGAAGCCACGCAGAATGAACAGAAAGGCCAGCGTTACGATAAAGCTGGGCAATCCCGTACGCACAACGATGTAGCCGTTCACCGCACCGATAAAGATGCACAGCGCGAAGGTCACAATGATCGCCATCCAGACCGGCCAACTGAGCGTGACCGAGAAGATTGCGATCATCATCCCCGCGAACCCGATCATCGAGCCTACGGACAGGTCAAACTCACCTGCAATCATTAGTAGGCAGGCGCCCACGGCAATGATCATGAATTGAGCCGAGACAATTGACCAGTTCATTACGCCCTGCGCGTTGAACATCCCACTGTCAAAGGCGAATAGCAGGAAGAATGTGAACACGGCGACGGTGCCGACCATGCCACCCAGTTCTGGACGGATCAGGGCACGACGCAACGGCGAGATCTCTTTGATCCGTTCGTCACCGCCCATTGCGGATTGCGCTGATTCAGCCATAGGTGCCTCCCCTCGCGCTCTATAGAATGCTTAGATTTTGCTAGGGTGCGGACGCAGCAACCGCGTCCGCACCGAAATTGAAGATCAGCGGTATTCGCCCGCGAACTCTTCGATTTTACCTAGACCGTCTGCGGTCACGAAACCGGGGCCCGAGTTGATGTTGTTACCCGGCAGAACGCCATAGCGGTGGTAGTTGGCCATCACAACAACCGGCAGATAGGCCTGAAGGAAAGGCTGCTGGTCGATGCCCCACTGGATCACACCGCTTTTGATACCTTTCACGATCTCACCACCCAGATCGAAGGTGCCGAAATAGATGTCACCGGCCATGCCGTTCTCTTCCAGCGCCAGAATGGTCGGATCAGCCGAGGTCGGCCCCAGCGTCAGCACGGCATCCGTATCGGGGTTGGCCGAAAGATAAGCCAGAACGCGGTTCTTGATCTCGGCCGGGTCCTGACCAGCGTCGATCATCTGCTCACCCAGTTCGATCCCCAGACCGTCGGCAAAACCCTGACAACGCTCCTGGCTGGAGGGCTGCACGATATAATGGTTCACACATAGGAACGAGCCGATACCGTCGCCCTTGGCGCGCAGACCGGCGGCGTAGCCTGCGTCATATTCAGGCTGGCCGACATACATCAACGCACCCACTTCGCGCGCCTTTTCCGGCGTGCCGGTGTTCATGATGATAACGTCGATGCCCGAATCCACGGCAGCTTTGATCGGGCCTTCCAGAATGTCGGGGTCCGCCAGCGTCGTGATAATCCCGTTCGGACCCGAAGCAGCGGCCTGATCAATGATCCGCGCCATGTCGGCCAAGTCACCGGTAGGCGGATTGCGATATTCAACCTCGACACCCATCTGCTCGCCCGCCAGAGCGATCCCGTTCTTGATGGTGTTCCACCAGCTGTCACTGTCCGGAGCGTGGCTGACCAGAATGTACTTCTCGCCCTCGGCCGCAGCGCCAGTGACGCCCGCGAACGCAACGGCGCTGGCCATCAGCACGCCCTTTACAAACTTCTTCATTTCCATTCCTCCCAATAGAACAGTCAATCTGTGTGCCGGGTTTGCCCGGCCATTCGGTTAAACCGAATCTCCTCTGCCCCGGTTCGGCACCGGGCTTTCCTCAGTTTGAGGATATCCGGCAATTTTGCAACCGGTTTCAAAACACATCCTCCAAAGCGACCGGTTGCCTGGTTTTTGCCGAGCGGGTCGCAGCCTCGGCCATTGCCAAGGCGGTCACGCCATCCTCCAACGTGACGGGCATCGCCATGCCGGTTTGCACCGCGCCGACAAACGCATCCCATTCGGCCCGGTAGGCTGGCATGTAGCGCTCCAGGAAAAAATACGTTGGCTTTGCTCCAACCACGCCATCGACCGTGGATTTGACGACCGTGTTTTCCAGAACGTTATGGGCCTGAAGCAACCCAGCGGCCCCAAGCAATTCAACCCGCTGATCATAACCATAGGCTGCACGCCGCGAATTCTTGATCACCGCGATGGCACCATTGGCGTAAGTCATTGTGGTTACAGCGGTATCCACGTCTCCAACAGCCCCGATTTCGGGATCCACAACCGAGGATCCAACCGCAGAAATCGTGATCGGCGCCTGCCCCATAAGGTAATTCGCCATATCGAAATCATGGATCATCATGTCCCGAAACAACCCGCCAGAGGTTTTGACATAGCTGACGGGCGGCGGAGCTGGATCGAAAGAGGTGATCGATAATAACTCGGCCTTGCCGATATCTCCGCTGGTGTAAGCCTGCCTCAAAGACGCGAAACTGGGATCGAAGCGGCGATTGAACCCGACCATCACGGGCTGACCCGTTGCGGCCGCGACCTGTTGGCAGGAAATTGCCCGTTTCAGGTCCAGATCAACCGGTTTCTCGCACAAAACCGCCTTCCCGGCACGGGTCGCCGCTTCGATCAGGTCCGAATGGGTGTCCGTCGGTGACGCGATCAGCACCGCATCAATCGCCGGGTCATTGATCACCGCCTCGGAGGTGCATGCCTGCGCCCCATATGCGCTTGCCAGAGCTTCGGCGGCCTCGGCCACAGCGTCAGACACGGCGCTCAACTTGGATTGCGCATGCCCGGCTATAGCCTCAGCATGAACACGGCCAATCCGTCCCGCGCCAATCAATCCGACGTTCAGCATGAGGGTTCCTCGAATCCTTATTCCAAGCCACAGTGTTGGTTTTTGCAACCGGTTGCAAGAATTTTTTTGCTGTTGCGTATTCCAGTGTCAGCACCCGGTTCGACCGACAGAGGATTTTTCTTGGGTTTCATGATAAGATGCAGCCCTGTTTGCGAGTTCCGGGGGGTGTTGCAATGGTTGAATATGGAATTGCCACGGGTACGGTTGGCGGTTCTGTCGGCGGTGGCGGTGGCTACCGCGGCGGAGGTGGCGGCGGAGGGTCGAATATCTCGTACTGGGTCGGATATTTCGAACAGAACCCCGAGATCATGATCGCCGCACTTGTCGGCATCTTTCTGGTCGCGCGGTATGTTCTGGCGCGGTGATCGCGCGATGCTCGGGCCTGTCGGGCCAAACCGGTGAGAAATGGCGATCCCTGAAGGACACAGTGCCTTCAACGATTCCAATCTGGTAGCTCGGCGAACATACCCAAACCCTGCCATTGATATGATTGGCAAAAAAAACGGTTTGGCGAACACTTCCGAAAAAGAAAACGCCCCGTCCGTTGCAGCGGATCAGGGCGTTTTCGCAGAAGAAACTTCAAATACTCTCTCAAATGAATATAGCAATCCCGGCCCGATCATCCAAGCGCATTGGGGGTCGGCATGAAAAAGGTTCAGATCCGACTACTCATGCGTCTCCATGGTCTCACCGAGGCGCAGGCAAGTGCGTTGGCGACCCTAGTCTGGGGGGGCTGAGATATGGCCTCTTCATCAGGTGTCTTTGCTCGACACGCGGAGGCTTATGCCGCAGCCGGGCTGTCTGCGTTCCCGGTGGATACACGAAACAAACGGCCTGCCATAAAGGGCTGGCAGGACGCCACGCCGAGGCACACAAGGGCTTGGGCTTCGGTCGACAAGCTGGGTGCGGCTGATGGTCTAGGTATCCCTATGGGTCAATCCTCGGGTGTCACTGAGATCGACGTTGACGGCGTCGGCGAAGCTTGGCTGGCCTTAGCCGTGAAACAGTTCGGTGAAACTCCAGTGGTTATCCGAACAGCAAGCGGCAAGGCTAAGCTCTGGTATCGTCACAACGGCGAAGGGCGTCGCATTCGGCCTATCCAGGGCCAACCCATAGACGTGCTTGGGAACGGGTTCACGATTGCCCCACCTTCATGGCGCGAAGATCTGGCGGCATCTTATGAATTCCTCTCCGGCAGCATTGATGACGTTGCAAACCTTCCAACAATCCCCTCAGCGGCCTTAGAAGCGGTCTGTGGGGGTGTTTCCGGGTCAGTAGCGGCTGGTGAGCGGAACGACAGGCTTTTTCGCTACTGCATGACCCAAGCGCGCCACTGCGACGATGTCGCGGGCCTTATCGACGTTGCCCAAACTTGGGCCAGTGCTTTCCCAACGCCTTTGAGTACCAGCGAGATCGACCGCTGCGCAAAATCGGCATGGGGCTACGAGGCCAAGGGCCGGAACTACCTGGGGCTGCGCAAACCTCAAATCACGGAAGGAGATAGGATCATGGACGAACTGATTGACCAGCCTGAAGCCCTCGCCCTGTATCAGATGTTCCTGCGCTTTCATGGCAATCGACCGTCCTTCGCCATAGCACCGCAAGCCATGAGCGAAGCCGGGACGCCTCCTTGGTCTCGGCACCGAATTGTAAACGCCAGAGACATCCTAATTGAGCGCGGCTTCATTGAAGAGCTGTCTGCACCGGAGCGCGGGCGCAGAAAATCGGGCCGGTATCGGCTGTCAGATAAAATGCAAAATTCTGACCACAATCACTATACACCCTCCCCCCTTCTTATTCAGGGCGACGGAAAACCAATCCAACATCCAGCAGCAAAGGAGGCCGGGCAATGACCAGCGGGATACAGGAGCGGCAGCAGCAGGTTCGAGAACTGGCTCATCCTCACATTGAGCATTTGTTCACGGATCTCTTGGCAGCGGGCATCCAGCCACACGAAGCAGCCCAGGCCATGATTTTGGAAGGCACTGGGATACTTGTCGGCGCATTTGGACCAAATGGTGCCGGAAACGCTTTGCGGCAAGTTGGCGAGAATTTAGCCGCTTGGATTAGCCATTTGGCTGACGCAGCAGAAGCGCAGCAAGGGGCGAAGTAATGACCTCGGATTACTTGAAAAACTTGATTGGGAATCTCATTTGGGGTATATTGATACCGTCAGTCATGCGGGACGATGATTGCAACTCCACGAAGCCAAGCGGGACGTTGGCGACTGAGAGGAAATCCGAAAAACTGATGGCACTAACCTGAGTGCCGAACGCCCCACCGAGATGGTGACGGCCTTTCCTAGAAAAGGAGTCTGCGATGACAGACCTAGCTGAAATCAAATCCCTCTTCGACGAAGGTATGCAGACCGCAAATGATCTGCGTGGCCAAGTTGACGAACTTAAATCGACGGTTTCTGACTTGGAAACCAAGCTGAACCGGCCCGGCATGGGTGGCGGCACAGCGCGTGTTAGCGACGCCGAAACCAAAATGGTTAACTTTCTACGCACCGGCGATGGGTTGGAGCAAAAAGAAATGACCATTGGCACTGCCACGAGCGGAGGTCATTCGGTTCCAGAAGAAATTGATCGTGTTTTGCAGGACCAACTGGTCGAAATTTCGCCGGTTCGCAGCGTTGCAAATGTCGTTAACACGATGTCCAGCGACTATAAGAAATTGATCGGCACTCGCGGTGCATCGTCTGGATGGGTTGGCGAAACCGACACCAGGACCGAAACCAACACTCCCGAGATGGAAGCCGTTATCCCAACAATGGGTGAGATCTACGCCTACCCTTCCATGTCTCGCTGGGTGTTCGAGGACAGCTCATTCAACCTCAACACGTGGCTTCGGGAAAACGTGGCAGAAGAGTTTGCGGTCCAAGAGGGCGCAGCGTTCATTTCCGGCAACGGAACAAACAAACCAACGGGCTTCTTGACGGGCACTCCGGTGACAACTGCCGATACTAGCCGCGCATTCGGAACACTGCAATATGTCCCGACTGGCTCTGCAGGTGGCTTTGGGTCAAGTCCTTTCGACAACCTTGTCGATTTGAAGAACGCGCTTAAGCCATCATATCGGGCTGGCGCGGTTTGGATGATGAACAGCACAACTGCGGCCTTCTTGCAGAAGGTCAAAGACGCTGACGGCAGACCAATCTGGAACGAGAATGTACGCGCTGGCCAGCCTTCCACACTTCTGGGTTTCCCAGTCGTTGAGGCTGAAGACATGCCTGATGCTGCAGCCGACTCGTTCGGTGTTGCGTTCGGCAACTTCCAACGCGGTTACATCATTGCAGACCGAGGCCCGTTCACTGTGGTCAGGGATGAAGTCACACGGCCTGGTTACATCAAGCTGTACTTAGCGCGTCGCACTGGCGGCAAGGTGTCGGACAGCAACGCCATCAAACTGCTGAAATTCTCGGCGTCATGAGTTTTCAGCCCCACCGGATTTTACTTCTGTTTCGGTGGGGATGTCCCAGCGGGCGGTGGGCATTCATGAAAAACACCCGCAGCCGGAGCGTGGCTTCTCCAAGGTCACGGCTCCGGCCTAGCCGGGGTGGTTCAATCTTCAGGGCCTTACCGCCTGAAACCGACCGCCCCGTCTTTTGTTCACATCCCCATTTGAGAAATCAGAGGCAGACATGGCACGACGCAAGAACTCGATAGAGAAAGCTCGGCTGACAGGCGCTCTGCAGAAGCACCCTGAACGCTATAAGGACGTGTCCGCGCCCAAGGGCTTGGATAAAGTCGGTGACCCCCCTGAGTGGCTTACAGAAGCCCAAAAGGAATCATGGGCGATATTTGTTGATGAGTTGCCCTGGCTGGTGGCGTCTGATCGGGCGCTGTTGGAGACGGCCTGTATTCTTCGTTCTGGGGTATTGTCTGGCGCTGATTTGACAGCAGCACACATCCGTGAATTTCGGATGCATCTGACCGCGATGGGAGCGACGCCAACAAGCCGCCACGGGATTCATTTCACAGAAAAAGACGAAGACAACGACCCGTTCGCTAAGTTTGCGAGGGCGCACTAAACATACAAAGGCCTATGATATAACGACCAAGAAATGACGGTATCCGTTATAGCGATGCGCGCCAAGCATGGAGAGACTGTCATCCGACGAATAGCGTCCGATGACAGCACGCAGCTCAAGCGGCGTAATAGGCGCGGCCCAAGCGAAACAGGGCGGGTTCAACGAACGGGCACCCACCCTTATCCAAATTCGGCGCCATAATACTGGCTGAAAGACATACGTTGCCCGAATGTGCTTGCAAAACATGCCGGTTCAGGTACGTCTGATTTTGTTTCTCAAATTGCTAGATGTCAGTGAATACATCTGGCAACCGATGTATGGAAAAATAAAGTGTTCTGGATACCATCCGCAAAAATACTCTATTTGAACGCACCCAAAACAGGTAGTGTCTCGATCGTTAACTCCTTGATCCAGTACTGTATAATGAACTCATTGGAGTTTAAGCGGAGCAACGACTACGACACTATCGACCACCCAGATCTAAGAGGTATTGAGGCGGTTCTTAAGAATGCCGGTGAAAATCTGGATGGCGCACTAATTTGCACGACTATCAGAAACCCTTGGAGTCGATGTCGTTCGTTCTTCAGATTTGCTCGATTTGACGCAGATTGCCACCCTTGGTGGAATGAACAGAAGTATGATCCGTCACGCGGTTATCTAACCCAGAAAAGCTGGATAAACGAAAATCCGCCACGATCTAAATATTCGTTTCGAACTTTGCTTCGTCTCCCACCCTCGCTGCCCTTGAAGGGTTGTCAAGGAGGGTATCTAAGAATTTGGTCTAGATATTACGAGTTATCCGCGTATGCACGAAGATCGAGAACACAAGAGGACGTCCACGTGTTTCGCATTGAAGACCAGGGGGATGAAATGGCGAGAGCATTTGACAACCGTATCCCAGGCTTCTTTGACCATTGGAAACAAAATTCAGCACAAAAACAAAATATCGGCGACGAGATGTTTGTAAAACGGTTTGGTCATGCACCGGACCAAAAAATTCAGTTTGAATTTGACGAACAAAGCATCTCAATCATAGGTGAACTTTGGCGCTCGGACATTGAATACGGTAAATATAGTCCACCCGATCCCACGACATCTTAACCCAAGATTTTTCAACAGCGGCGTACGTTCGTGAAAGAAACGCGAGACCATCTCGTCAGGTGGATGACGCATGCAATGCACAATTCTTGCTTCAGGCACTGATAGAACAATGCTTTTTGTGGCGCGCTGCTTGGGATATTGGCACCAATGGCGCTGGAATTTCTAGGCGCGGCGGATGGCGCAGAGGAATACCGAAAGCGAGTTGAAGCACTAGCAAAGGCCACCGCAAATCTGCAAAGCGCGGTTGATGCAGCCAATGCCTCACCACGGGACTTAATCCGGGACTTTGGCGCGTATGCAGACGAAATGCAGCGGGTGTTGAATGTTCAGCGTGAACTTGCCCGCCTAGATGCGTTGGCCGCTCTTGCGGACGCGTCAGATACAGCGGAGGATTCACTTAGGCGGGTCAAGTTGTTGGTGGATGACGTTCTGTCAGGCGACAGACCTGAAACGCCGCGCATCACTCGGAAATTGAATGAGGAATTCGGCCTCACAGTAAGTCAAGCAGGGCAGTTGCTGGCGGCACTGGATCAGATCGGTGAAGCCGATGGTCCGGAACAAATCGCGGCAGCAATCCAGGACGTTCGTGAATTGCTCGATCCGACAAATGACAAGGCGGCATTGCAAGCGGCTCTGTTCGGCAGTGGTCCTTTTTCGGGTTTGTTTGGTGCAACGCCGGGGGTCGGGATTCTATCTGGGCTTGGCTTTTCCAATGGCGGTTATACCGGTTCCGGAGGCAAGTACGAACCAAAGGGCATTGTCCACGGCGGGGAATACGTCTTTTCCAAAGAGGCGACGGCCCGAATGGGTGTGGGCAACCTTGAGACGTTGCACCGCCAGTTACGCGGCTATTCAAGCGGCGGCTTCGTAAGCGGGAACGTTTTGAATCCGTCTGGATTCAACACGGATCTCAACGCAGGCAGAAACACTGCTCTACAGGTCAACGTAACGGCGGAACCAAAGGTTCAGGTTGTGGTGGTTGATGACCTCGACAGAATTGGGGAGTACATGAAATCACCACAAGGACGCATGATTTTTGCACAACTTAACAACGAGCAGGGTTAGAAAGGATAACCGATGGCACACGATTCAATATACGCAACTGAAGAGGCTACAATTGGTCTTATGAAAGACCTTTTGGCACGTATTGAGGCTTGCCAACTGGCAAACGCGACTGCGTTCGACCTATTGGCGCAAGCGGCCTCACATGCAGCCGGTCAGGATGTAACTGGCTCAGTCGCAAGCGCTCTCATGGAGGCTCGAAATAGTTTCGCCCTGCAAAGCAACGACGAGGGTGACCTTGCAGACATGACCGCTGAAGCTCTAGGGGTCTACGTCGATCAGATTAAAGAATAGTCAAAAATTAGGCAGGAAAACCGTTTAAGCTGTTGGAATATAATTTTTTCCTACTATCTAGACGGGGCTTGGGTGCGGCAGTGCCGCTAGTGAGTTGTACTCACAATCCAGGAAGTGCCTAGCAGCGCTATGTGACTGGCTTAGCGGCTGGTTGCTAAGGTTGGCGGAGGTATGGACGTTTGGGCGTGATGCTCTCACTATCCTTAAGCCCGTTAAATCGATGGGTGTGACGAGTTGTACATAGGAACGCCCAATCCGCCTCGCTAGGGCGGGATACAAGTACTGAGCTGGTTTTAACTAGCTCGTCCGGACGAGCGGCGCGATAGGAGAAATCTTATGCGTTTCACTCTGAAGGTAGAGGGCAAGGTGACTTACTCGGATGTTATTTCGACGCTGTCACTTCTGCTGACCGTTATTGCATTATTGCGTTGACGGCGGGGCGGCTTAGGCCGCCCTCTCGCATTCTCAAATGGGGAAATCTCTATCTTTCGGGGGCGCGTGGGTATGGGCGAAATCGCCCTAAAGATTCGGGTGCCCCCTATGGCTTGTCGTCTTCGAGCCAATCGTCGTTTGATCCCATTTCGTCCAAACGCAAAATTACGTCCACCAGCAGTTCCCTAATGCCAAGGATTTCTTCATTTCTGCTGTTTAATTTTAGGACGGCCCGACCCTCGGCACTGATTTCAAAAGACTTCTCCAGTCTTTCAATTATCTCAGCGTTCATACTTCGATGGTTCGCTTCCGCGAAGGTTTTGATCTGGTCGCGCATCCCATCTGGGAGACGCAGCATAAACTTGTCACTTTCTCTGCCAGTTGGACTCATTATTCCCCACCTCTACAAGCTGATAGCACCGTGACATCATTTTTAAGTTGACTTCAATGGTGTCACGGTGCCATACTGAAGTCACCGTGACATCCCAGGTGATTCATTATGAAACCCATGCAGCTTAGATTGCCGGAAGACTTAAAGACCTGGATCGAGAAGCAGGCCGGTCTGAACGGCTCATCTCAGAATTCCGAAGTTATTCGCGCCGTTAGGGAACGCATGAACCGCCTGGAAGAGAACCGGAGCAACAGCCATGACTGAACTGCACAGGGAAATGGAACAGGTGCTTGCGACGCTGTCAGACTGCGTCAAAGAAATGACCTGCGAACGGCTAGCTAAAAGCGACCAGATCGCGGGTGACTTTGTATTACCACCAACTAGGGCCGAAGCAGCGGCCCGTGAAATGCTGGCGCTCTATAACGCCCAGTTTGCCAAACTCAGCCACTAATCAAAGGGAACAAAACTATGACGAACGAACGCGTCTGCGCGAACAATCCTAGCGTGGCTGAAAATCTCGGCCAGTTCGAGACCGACGCAATGAACCTGCTAGGATTTTTGGAGGGATTGCAAATCTTGATCGATGAAGGTGACCGTATTGACGATGTCGGCAGACAAGCCCGGAACGCAGCACAACTGATGCTTACTGAGTCGATTGACCGAGCAGATAAACTGATGCGGGAACTCGGCAAGGCCAACCTTGCGCTAGGGGCGCTGGGTCGGGCGGCAGCGCAGGCGGCTGCATAGAACTTCTTACTTCACTTTGGTTCGCTGCGGATCAAAGTATTGACTTTCGGATCGTATTGATCCACAGTGAACCAAAGTATGAGAGGCAGGCATGATCCTTGAGCAGAAATTTACCTTGGCAAAAATCTCCGAAATCGTCGGCAAGAACCCGGCCACCCTTCGCACGCACATCAACCGTGGCTACGTAACCGCTTGGGGGCCGCGCAGTCGTGGCGGCAACAAACCGGCTGGGAAGCACTCTCGCTTCGGCTTTTTCACCCTCATGGAATTCGCGTTGGCCTATCGCCTTGAAGCAATGGGATTTCAACCGAGCAAGGCCTTTGAATTTGCCGCGCATTTCTCCCACCAAGGCGGGGGAGGCAGCGCCCAAGGTCTCCCTGATCGCATTCCAGCGCTTCCGTTTCATCATAACCACGGCGAAACGATTTTTGCTTTTGCTGGCGAATGCTCTTGTGAGGATCTTTGGAAGCCAGGGAAGGACTATGACACGCATGGGCGACTTAAAAACTTCCTTTTGACCGATAGCTTCACCTCAGTGAACGTTACGAGTCTTTTTGGACAGGTTTGTAAGCAGGTTGGTCGGGGCTTCGAGGATTACCGCGTCGTACTGGACCAAGCCTACCCGGAGGATGCCAACTAACCATGTCCTACCCTGCCCCCTTCAAACAGGTTGATGTGACCCGCGCCCTTAAAGGCGCGGCAGCAGCCAATATGGAGGTTGGGCGCTTTGAGATTGAACCCGACACCGGCAAAATCGTGGTTTGGGCAAAGGACGATCAATCGAACAATAAGCCCAAGAGTGACTGGGACTGATGGCTGGTCGCAAACCGTATCCTCTGGCGAAGCCCTACACCGACGCGCGTGGCAAGCGCCGCTGGCGTATCAACGTGAACGGCAAGCGTTCCGAGTTGGGCGCAGACTGGGGATCAGATGAGTTTCAGCGCCGGTATGAAGCCGCGCTGGCACTGGGTAGCGTCAAAGGTATGGCCGGGGCTAATCGGGTTCGGCCTGGTACGGTGGATGACCTGTGCGCGCGGTTTTACCAGTCGCGCACTTTCAAGGAGCTGTCTGACAGCACAAAGCGGAATTATCGCAGCATCATTGAGCGATTCCGCGTCGAACACGGCGGCAAGCGCGTTCAGGGGATTATGCCTCGCCACATCAACGACATGATGGCCGAGAAGGTGGACACGCCGAACGCGGCAAACAACTTCCGTAAGCGCCTAGGCCAGCTTTTAGACTTGGCCGTCGATCTGGAATGGATGCCATCAAACCCAGTTAGGGCCACAAAGCCTTTCAAGGTAGAGAGCCAAGGAATCCATACGTGGTCTGAGGCTGAGATTGCGCAGTTCTTTGACCACTACCAGGCCGGTGAAATCGCACACACTGCGGCAACCTTGATGCTGTATACGGGCGCAGCGCTGGTGGATGCCGTCAAACTTGGCCGCTTTAGCATCAAACAGACCGAAGACGGCGAACGGCTGGTTTACCGCCGCCAGAAGACCCAGAAAACGAACGGACAACTGGTTAGTATTCCGATTCACCCGGACCTGCGGGAAGTCATCGACCGCCTGCCTGAGATCGGGACATTCCTGCAGACCAAGTACGACAAACAACGCAGCCCTGATGGTCTGGGCAACGATATGAGCGAATGGTGCAATAAAGCCGGTGTGCCTGCTTGCTCCGCGCATGGCCTTAGAAAGGCCTGTGCAAGACGTCTGGCCGAGGCCGGTGCGTCTGCCCCCGAGATACAATCGATCACGGGGCATAAGACCCTATCCGAAGTGCAGCGTTACATCGCGGATGCAAATCGCGAAGTGATGGCTGACTCCGGCATGGCTAAGCTGATTGCGCGGCCAAATGGGGAACAAACCTTGGCGAACCTAGTCGATATGTTCGCCAAAAATGAAGATAGATCACTGAAAAATAAGGATAAATAGATGGCTTTGGCGATCCCTGAAGGACTCGAACCCTCAACCTGCTGATTAGAAGTCAGCTGCTCTATCCAGTTGAGCTAAGGGACCGCTGCGCCCTTCTTGCGGTTTTTATGCGCGGGGTTCAAGGGCCAAGCGCATGAAGGCACTGTTTGGGTCTTGGGAGTAACCAAAGATCGGGCCGCAATAGGAATAGCCCAGCGCCTCGTACAGCTTACGCGCCGCGTCATAATCGGACAAATGGGCTGCCCCGGTTTCCAGAACCAGTGCCTGCATCCCTTCAGACCGCGCGACATCCGCCAGATGCGCCATCATGGCGCGCGCCAGACCCCGGCCGCGCGCCGCTGCGACGACATGCACGGATTTAACTTCAGCCGTGCCATCCGGCAACGCCTTGAGCGCACCACAGCCGATGGCCTGTTCGGCGTCGAACATCGCCCAGAACCGGATACCAGGCCCCGCAAGACCGCTGGCATCCATCGTATGATTGCTTTCCGCCGGTCCCGCAGTTTCACTATGGGCAAAATGCGCCTCGATCACCGGGCGCAGCGCGTCCGATGTTGGGTCAGCTTCGCGGATGTCGATCAATTCAGTGCGTCCAGGGTGCGCGCCGGTTGGTGGCGAAATTCTCACCATATCCACCTGCTCGAACGTTGGGTTTGCGCTTGTGCGGCTCGGTCACCTGCGCATCAATTCCGTGGTCCTTGGCGTAATCCAACGCCTCTTCCTTGGTGTCGAATTTCAGGCGCACCTGAGTTTGCGTGTCGCTGGAGGACGTCCAGCCCATCAACGGATCAACCTCACGCGATGACGCAGGAGCATATTCCAATACCCACTTGCGGGTTTTGGCCATCCCCGAGGTCATCGCATTTCGCGAAGGCTGGTAAATCCGTGCGCGCATGTCGCCTCTCCGTACTCACTTGGCTGGGCATGTTTATGCGTCAGAGCTGCTGCGTGGACAAGTCCGTAAATGTCGCAACTTGGTGTGATTGAAATGGCCTCTTGAACAAGAACAAAAACAGATCAAAATCAGGCCCGAAAGGAATCTCCCCTTATGGCCTATGCACATTCCGACAAGACCCAGCTGACTGCCGAAGACGTCCGCGCCCGCCTGAAACTGGAAGGCGGCAAGGCATTTGTCATGCATACCGATTTTTCCCCCGCAGGGGATCAGCCAACGGCCATCAAGGAACTGGCAGGCGGCGTTCAGGATGGCGAGCGGGATCAGGTTCTGCTAGGCGCGACCGGCACGGGCAAGACCTTCACCATGGCCAAGGTGATCGAAGAAACCCAGCGTCCCGCCATCATCCTTGCGCCCAACAAGACGCTGGCCGCGCAGCTCTATGGTGAGTTCAAGGGGTTCTTCCCCGAAAACTCGGTCGAATATTTCGTCAGCTACTATGACTACTACCAGCCCGAGGCCTATGTGCCGCGCAGCGACACATACATAGAAAAAGAATCCCAGATCAACGAACAGATCGACCGGATGCGCCACTCGGCCACTCGCGCGTTGTTGGAGCGTGATGATGTGATCATCGTGGCGTCGGTGTCTTGTATCTACGGCATCGGCTCAGTCGAAACCTACGGGGCGATGACGCAAGACCTGAAAGTCGGCAGCGAATATGATCAGCGGCAGGTGATGGCAGATCTGGTGGCTCAGCAATACCGCCGCAACGACCAGGCGTTTCAGCGTGGGTCCTTTCGGGTTCGTGGGGACAGCTTGGAGATCTGGCCTGCCCACCTTGAGGACCGTGCGTGGAAGCTGTCATTCTTCGGTGAAGAATTGGAACAAATCACCGAGTTTGATCCTCTGACCGGTGAGAAAACTGATACGATGGAGCAGATCCGGGTCTACGCAAACTCGCACTACGTGACGCCGAAGCCCACGATGCAGCAGGCGATCATCGGCATCAAAAAAGAGTTGCGCATCCGGCTGGACCAACTGGTCGGCGAGGGCAAATTGCTGGAAGCCCAGCGTCTGGAACAGCGCACCAATTTCGATCTGGAAATGCTTGAGGCGACCGGCGTTTGCAACGGGATCGAAAACTACTCGCGCTACCTAACCGGCCGCGCGCCGGGCGAACCGCCCCCGACCCTGTTCGAATTCATCCCCGACAACGCCATCGTGTTTGCCGACGAATCTCACGTGTCTGTCCCGCAGATCGGAGGCATGTACCGGGGCGACTATCGGCGCAAATTCACACTGGCCGAACACGGGTTCCGCCTGCCGTCCTGCATGGACAACCGCCCCCTGAAGTTCGAAGAATGGGACGCCATGCGCCCACAATCCGTCTTTGTTTCAGCCACCCCGGCGGCGTGGGAGCTGGACCAATCGGGTGGCGTTTTCACCGAACAGGTCATCCGCCCTACCGGCCTGCTGGACCCCGAGGTCGAAATCCGCCCCGTTTCGATGCAAGTGGACGACCTGCTGGATGAGGTGCGCAAGGTGGCCGCCGATGGCTTCCGCACGTTGGTCACGACCCTGACCAAACGCATGGCCGAAGACCTGACCGAATACCTGCACGAACAGGGCATCAAGGTGCGCTACATGCACTCGGATATCGACACGATCGAACGGATCGAAATCCTGCGCGACCTGCGGCTGGGCGCGTTTGACGTGCTGGTCGGCATCAACCTTCTACGCGAGGGGCTCGACATTCCCGAATGCGGGCTGGTCGCCATTCTGGACGCCGACAAGGAAGGCTTCCTGCGGTCCGAGACCTCTCTGGTCCAGACCATCGGCCGCGCCGCGCGGAACGCCGAGGGCCGGGTGATCATGTATGCCGACAAGATCACCGGCTCGATGGAGCGTGCGCTGAATGAGACCAACCGCCGCCGCGCCAAACAGATCGCCTATAACGAGGAACACGGCATCACGCCCGAGACGGTGAAAAAGAATGTCGAGGACGTTCTGGCCGGTCTCTACGAAGGCGACGTCGACATGAACCGCGTCACCGCCACCATCGACAAACCGATGCATGGCGCGAATTTGGAAGCGCATCTGGACGGGTTGCGCGAACAGATGCGCAAAGCCGCCGAGAACCTTGAATTCGAAGAAGCCGCCAATATCCGGGATGAGATCAAACGTCTGGAGGCGGTCGATCTGGCCGTCGCCGACGACCCCATGGCGCGCCAATGGGCGGTCGAGAAAGCGTCCGAGGATGCGGTGAAATCGCGTGGTCGGTCAACGGCTGGACGTCCGGGGCAACGCGGTGGGAATGTGAAGCGACGGAAACGGTAAATCGAATTAGGTAACTTATGGATAAAGAAACGATAAAGGAAGTTTCAGGAGCTGCAGCCGAAGTGGCTAAAACTACTTCGAAAGCACTTGATCAAACCTCTGCGGTTGGTTCTTTCATTTACAAAGTAATTGGCGAGCCGATTGAAATCGCCGCTGGAACCTTTCTGACTGATCCGCTTCGCGAATTTAGAACGCGACGATTGGCAAAACTCAAAGAGAGAACTGAAAGTACCTTGACCAAAAGGAAGGTTGAAGAAACTAGATCGGTACCTCCAAAAATTGCCGTGCCTCTTTTAGAGGCCGCTAGTTTGGAGGATAACGAAGAACTCCACGAACTCTGGGCCAAACTACTAGCCGAAGCGATGGACCCCAACGGAGCAAAGATTGACAAACGCTTCGTTCACGTAATGGAGCAACTTACCACGGTTAGTTTTCGGATTCTGTTATTCATTTGGGAGAACCGGGCATGGGGTTTGGAAAATCTTGCAGAGGTTTCCGATTGGGGCGATGACGAATTCGAACACTATTGGAGAACGTTCTCGCCCTATGAGTTCAAGAACAAATTGGATGTAGGCTCCGACGAGATTGAGCATCTGATAAAACTGGGAATTCTTGAGTTCTCTCGCGCCGAGATAGACACAGCCAATATCCACTCACACGGTAATGCTAGAATGTTTATCTCAGTAGATCAGAAGCTTCCCAACTATGAAAAAATAGAGTGCTCTAAGTTCGGAAAATTGTTTCTTAGCGCGGTTTTCTCTGAAGAAACTTAGATAGTGCTGGATGGGTGTTCGCACCCATCCAGCACTATCTATAAGAACGAGGCTCCTCTCACCCAAACCTTTAACCCTTATCCCAATGGGCGATCACATCATACCCAACCGGCGTCGGCGGCCCTTCCATGAACTCGGCGAAATGGCCCCACAGCTCGGCCACTTTGGGCGCGTTCGCGTTCGACGTCGCCTCGCTCTCGACCACCGAGATCACGTAGCCCGAGCCGTCTTCGTTCATCACGTTGGTAAAGCTGTGCATGCCAGGCATGCCCATGATTTCTGACTTCAACGCGTTCATTTTCGCTGTCGCAGCCTCGCGCGTGCCTGGCTTCATTTTGAATTGAGTAATACGTGCAAACATGACTTTCCTCCCTCGTCTGGCGAAATTGCCGTAGGGCGCGATCAAAGAAATCTCGCCGCGCAGAAGGTAGCATGGCAGGCACAAATCTCGTATTGATACTTATGAACTCGGCGCATTTTCAACTATGCGCCTTACCCGAGCATGCTGACTGACACTCCAAAGTTGCAACCCAGCGCATAGAACCGAGATGTTGCAGGGCTGCCGCCTAGGTTAAACGCCCAACTCCGCTCGTACCTTCTTGGTCAGCTTCGCCACCACCAAGTCATAAGACGTCACGATATGCTCGCGCAGCGAGGCATCGCTCATCCCGCGTTCCTCATAGACCTGCAACCACTTCATCCCGCGTGAGGCCAGATAGGGCGCGGGGCGGATGCCGGGAACGTCGCTCAGGACCTCAAACGTCAGATCGGTGGCTTTAAAGGTGACGGCGTCGCGCCCTTCATGCCAGCCACAGATCGCAAACACCTTGCCGCCTACCTTCCACACATCCGCATTGCCCCATTGCACCACATGGGTTGTGGCTTTGAGGCTGGCGCAGAACGCGTTAAACGCATCTCGGGTCATCATCGCGGATTGAACTAGGGCCGCAGGAATTTGGCGCTGCCGACAGAGCGCTCGACCGGTTGCGCCAGTTGCGGGGCTTCGGCCGTGACCGGAACGGCAAGCTGCTGAGGCGTTTCGCAGGCAACACCATTCCCATCGGGGTCGTTACGCAAGTGATAGCCGAGCTCACCCGCATAATAGGGGCCGGGAATCACTTTCAACGCTGTCGGACATCCAGCCATGGCAATCAGATGCAGCACCGCCTCTTCCTGTTCGAAATCCGAGGTGCGCAAATAAACACTGAATCCAATCACGGCGGTTGTCACCGGCAGCATCAGGATCATCAGCAGGATACGTATCGGAGACAGCGCCCGCCTGCGCAGCGCCTCAGCCCGTCGGATGCGGGCCGGTGCATTCGGATCAGTAAGAAGTGGACGCCGCTCAGGCGCATGTGTTGACATAACAAAAGGCTAATACCGTTTTGTGGCAATATCGAGACCCGAGTTCCCGCCCTCACGTATCTGTGCGGAATTCCGCGTCGAATACGGTCGATTATTTCGTCCGGACGGATATGCCCGATCCGCGGCGCAGCTAGCGCACCACATGCACCGCGCAAGCGGCGTGCCTAACCACATGGTTGGCCGTCGATCCCAACAGAAGGTCCTGCATCCCCGGACGATGCGACGCCATGATGATCAGGTCGGGCTTATGTTCTTCGGACCAATCCAGAATGGTGCGCCCGGAATGCCCTTCGACAACCACACCTTTGGCATTGGGAAGTTTGGCGGCCAAGCTGTCCAATTCGGTTTGCAGAGCCTTGCGGGCTTCGCGCAGATATTCGGGCGGCATATAGGAAATCGCGTAGTTCGGGATATGCTCGACCACATGCAGCAGCGTGACCTGTGCATCCGGGGTTGCCAACACCTTGGCCAGTTTCAGCGGGCCGGAAATATCCCGCTCTGCATCAAAGGAAATCGGGACCAGAATATTGTGATACATGACGCGCACCTCCGTTCATTTCGCGGTCAGGATGCGCCAATTCGCAAGGCACGGCTTTGATTTAGGTCACGATCCGCTAAAAGTTTCGGCAACATCATACATCACCGGTTCAAAGCTTTTGCACAGCTCGTTGATCTTGCGATTCCGGTCGCGCATTTCCGGGGTGCGCAGCATCGCCAGAAAATCCTCGCGCCGTTCCCATTGCGAGTAATTGGCGATCCGCGTCTGAGCGTCATTGACATGCAGCCCCGCCGCCACAAAGCCGGGCTGCTTCGAGATGAAATCGGCATAGGCGTCAGTCAGCGCCTCAAGCAGGTCTTGACAGGTACCGGGCGTCATCTCGAAGGTCGTGATCACGGTTTGGACGCTGGTGTTCTTGGCAATGTTCGGCATCTGGAATCTCCTGTTATTGAGCCCAGCCTAGCATAGGATTTCCAAAGGTCCCGCCTTTGTTGGCGAATTCAGCACTTTGCCACGGCTGCGGGAATTCGTCATTTCACTAACGATCCGTTAACCATGCTGACCGATGCTGCGCCCATGTACCGGGCTCTTTACCTTTTGTTCATTATCCTGTTGGCCTCGCCTGCGTGGTCGGGCGCATGGTTGCGCGGCAAGGATTCCGCTTTTGCGGCGGCGTCGGTGACGGTGTTCAAGGAACCCGACCAGGGGTATGACTATGCATCCGCGCTTTATGCCGAATGGGGTACTCGGGACAATCTGACAATTGGGTTCGATTTTGAAGAGAACCGAGACCTCTACGGTCATGCGACCGTCTTTGCCCGCATCCCGGTTGCCGATTTGCAGCAAAAGGGGCGGTTTGCCGCAGAGTTCGGGGTTGGTGTGCATCACCGCTATCGTGGAGCATGGGCGCTATACAAGGCAACCCTGTCCTATGGAAAGGGGTACTCGACCGGATGGGGCAATGGCTGGGTGGCCCTGGATGCATCATTGGAATACCGCACCCACGACGCGCTCTATCGCAAACTGGACCTGACAACGGGCCTGAATTCAGCGCGGCTGATCAACCCTTTGCTTCAGGTCGAGACCGCTTATCGCAGCGGAAGCTCTCTGTTCTGGCGGGTCCGGCCATCGGCCATGATCCGGTGGCAGGACAGCCCGACAACCTGGGTTCTGGGGCTGGAGCGGAAAGATGCCCGCAATGACACGGGCATCAAACTGGCAATCTGGTCCGAGTTCTGACGCCGCCGCTCAGCGCTCCATTCGGATGATGGTCGAGACTGATCCGCGCAAGGATTGCGCCCAGCGCAGGTTAATAACGTCCTTCCCGCTGCCCTGTTCCAGCTCCACATAAGGTGTGTCGTGGATAGTCCCGCCAAAAGCGTTCTTCAATGGACCCAACACCGTAACCGCGTCACACCCACGGGCTTTTCCGCCAAATGGAAGACGCGCTTGCGACCCAATACTCCAGACCGACGAATTCGAGCTTTGCGCGTGAACCAGACGCAGCGGGTTTTCAACCTTGGCCGAGATGCCATGAAACGTGTTGTCCCTGAAACTCACGTTCAGATGCGCGAAATGGTTGAAATCCGCGAAAGTCGTATCCACCCGCTCGGCCCGGTCGATCGCGCCGTTGACGGAGCGAAATTTGTTCCCAGCAACAACGACACCATTCAGGAAATGGCCAGGCCCGTGCGGCCGAATGACAATATTGCTGAACCAGGGTGCGACCTCGTTACAGTAGAATATATTGTCGGTTATGGTCATCGCGCTGAACGAAAATCCCGCCGTGTACGCCGGATTGGCGTCCCGCTCATTAGTCCACTGCAAAAAGCAATTATCGACATAGTTCTCGGAAATGGTCGAGCTGTTATAGGTCCCGATCATAACCAACCCGGCGCTGCGCACGCCCTGAGCAATGCTGTCGCCCTGGAAGAAGTGGTTGCCCAGCACCAGGTTGTTCGTCCCACCCAGAACGGCAAAATGCAGGAACCTGACAGCACGATTGTGGCGCAGTTTGATATCATTCGCTGTCGCGTTCAGGGCGATGGATCTGCGATCCGAGACGTTGAAAGACTCCTCAGCCGACAGGAACTGGCAATTGTCGATCAACATCCCCTGACAGCCGGTACCGATTGAAGTAATCCCGCGATCCTTCGGACGGCTGACAAAGCAGTTGGTAATCGCAAATGTACTGCCAGACGGTGCCAGACGGATGCCGCTGCATCGCCCGTTGCACTGAAACTCGATCTCTTCCATGCCAAATTTGCGCAGGGTGCTGAAACCCATGAAATCCAGCAGGTACTTGAACGAAAAAAACGAGAACGACTGCGTGCCCGCCGCATCATAAATCGGGGCGTTCAGAGTGATTTCGCCCGCACCAACATTCTTGGACCGCACGTAAATCTCGCGCCCGACACCATTGCCCCCTACCAAGGACCCAACCGGAATATTCGCAACATTGGCGACATTGGTCAGCCGAGTCGGATCGGATGGGTTGTAGGTTGCGACCGAAGTGAAGGTCTCGGTATCCCAGGCTGCATTGTCTTTGACATCGAACTGGCCATTGCGAATGACGCGACGGGTGGAGAAACCACCCTGCCGGTTCGGAACGGCTGCGGCCATGTCAATCGGGCCGTTTACCGATATCTTGCG
The DNA here is from genome assembly GCF_056531925.1 of Ruegeria sp. J8. Taxonomy (NCBI): domain Bacteria; kingdom Pseudomonadati; phylum Pseudomonadota; class Alphaproteobacteria; order Rhodobacterales; family Roseobacteraceae; genus Ruegeria; species Ruegeria sp. J8. Next base: position 549,457 of record NZ_JBQFMR010000003.1, on the reverse strand, counting down.
TCCACCCATGTCCAGGGATTCATGGTCCGCATTGTTCAACAGCGCCTGAAATGCCTTTTTAAATGCCAACTCCTCATCCCCGAACGCGTTGATATAAGCTGGCAGGTCGAAATTCTTGGTCAACAGCAGCATCTTATCGTCAGGCATCGTGACGGTGCCCTCAAACTCGATCTCGGACGCGATGGTGGTATTTTCAGTCAGCAGGTAAGTGCCTTCAGACACAAAAACCCGGCGTCCACCCGCAGCCTGGTCCGCCGCGACAAAGGCGGACGTGTCATCTGCAACCCCATCACCGACCGCGCCAAAATCGCGTACATCCACAAGGCTAATCATGTCGCGCAGAAAAACACCGGTCACATCCGTGATCTCGATATCATCCACCCGCACGATCGAGCCATTCGCTCCGATCAGATCAAGTCCGAAATGGCCATAAATCGCGGTCACGCCCCAGGGCATATCCACGCCGGTGCGCTGCCCCGCCCCGACAATCGCGGTGATTTCATGGACGGCGCCATAGCCCGACAGTTGGGTTGCGGGGCCTTGCTCGATCACCCCATCCAAATGTGTCTCACCCGCGCCACCAGCCCAGGCCGCGATCCGAACCTCGGGCAAAGGCCCGCTGATTGCCTTCACCCGCGCCTTGATCTGAAGATAGCACCCCGGCTGCAACGGGGTCTGCCCCATATAACGCAGCTTTTGCGTGGCGCTGACTTTGAGGATTTCAAGGCAGCCGCCGAAATCCGCATCCGCCGGAACAAAAGCGCCGGTGCCCGAGCCTTCATAGGTCGGCGAGCCGGGTGTTCCGTCGCCGCTGGACCAGACGTTCAGGCCGTTTGCAAAAGCAGCCGGCATGAACACGATGCCGTCGGTGATTGCCTTATTCATAGAAATCCCTTTCCCAATCGCACCCATCAGCGCGCATTAACCCAGGGCTCGGGGCCACCCCGAGCGCAAAAGCCTGAGTACAGAAAGGGTGTTAATCGCTGCTCATGTCACCGTGACGTTGGTGTTGCGTCACGCCGCGGGGTCCGAGTTGCCCAGCAACTGCACGCCATTGATCTTCCAGCCATTTTCTAACTGAATCATCTGATAATCCAGAATGTGAGTTTGTCCGGCACCATCAACGATCAGAACCTTTTGCCACAGCGCGCCCGCGATCTCGCGCAGTTCCAGAAACCGAATATCAGCGGGTCGCCAGACCATAGGATAGCCGTTGCGCACCATGTTCCCGAAATTCTCGGGCGTGCGGAAAATGCTCTGGATGTTGGGGCTTGCAAAGGTAAAGGCGGTGGCGAAATCATCCGCTTTGAACGCCTGTATCTGCGCCGCGATATTGGCTTCGATCTCGGTGCTTTGGGCAAATGCACCCGTGGCCAAACAGGCACTCAACGAAAGGGCAAGCAAGATACGACGCATGGGGCTACCTCCTTTGGCAAGGGTAGCCCCACATCATGTCAGGTCAAATCAGGCAAGCTCTCCGGTCAAAGCCTTGTCGATCAGCGCAATCGTTTCGGGCACACCATAAAGGGCAATAAACCCACCAAAGCGCGGCCCTTGCGAGGCCCCCAGCAGCACCTCGTAGAGCGCTGTGAACCATCCGCGCATCGGGTCGAATCGCTCGCGCCCGATGGAGTAAACCACTGATTGCAGCGCCTCGTCCTCAAGCGGGCCATCATAGGCTTGCAACGCGGCCTTCAACGCTTCCAGTGCCTCACGTTCCTGATCAGTCGGCGCGCGGTGCTGTCGGGTGGGTTTGACGAAATCGTTGAAGTAGCGCACCGCAAAGCCCGCCGCCTGATCCAGATCGGGATGCGTTTCTGCGGTCGCCTCGGGCGCATAGCGGCGGATGAAACCCCACAGCGCTTCTTTGTCCTCGGCACCAGACACTGATGCAAGGTTCAGTAGCATCGCAAACGGCACCATAAGCGTGGATGCAGGCACGTCACCGCCATGGATATGCCAGACCGGGTTGTTCAACTGCGCCTTCAATTCCTGCCCCGGATAGGCGCGCAATTGCTGGTGATACTCATCCACCGCCTTGGGAATGACGTCGAAATACAGACGTTTGGCGGTTTTGGGCTTTTGGTACATGAAATACGACAGGCTTTCGGGGGCGGCATAGGTCAGCCACTCTTCCATCGACAAACCATTGCCCTTGGACTTCGAGATCTTTTGCCCCTGCTCATCATTGAACAACTCATAGCTGAGCGCTTCGGGCGGCTGCTTGCCCAGCGCCCGGCAGATTTTCGACGATTGCGTGACGGAGTCGATCAGGTCTTTACCCGACATCTCATAATCCACGCCCAGCGCGGCCCAACGCATGGCCCAGTCGGGCTTCCACTGCATCTTGACGTTGCCGCCCGTAACCGGGATTTCGACCCTTTCGCCATCAGGCTCCTGATAAACAATCGTGCCCTTAGCCACGTTGCGTTCAAGCGTCGGCACCTGCAGCACATGACCGGTTTTCGGGCTGATCGGCAGGAAGCAGGAATAAGTCTCGCGCCGCTCGGGCCCGAGGGTCGGCAGCATGATTTCTTGTATCTTGTCGAAGCGCTCCAGCGCGATCAGCAGCGTCTCATCAAACTTGCCGCTGGTGTAGTAGTCTGTGGCCGAGGCGAATTCATACTCGAACCCGAAACTGTCCAGAAAATCGCACAGCATCGCGTTGTTGTGCTGCGCGAACCCTTCATGCGTGCCAAATGGGTCGCGGACTTTGGTGAGCGGCAGATGCAGGTCTTCTTTCAGCTCGTCCTGCATCGGCACATTGGTCGGAACCTTGCGAAAGCCGTCCATATCATCCGAAAAGCAGATCAGCTTGGTCGGAATATCGCTGATCTGTTCAAACGCATGCCGTACCATCGAGGTCCGCGCGACCTCGCCAAAGGTGCCGATATGCGGCAGGCCCGACGGGCCATAGCCGGTCTGGAACAGAACATATCCCTTTTCCGGCGCACCTTGTCTGTAGCGTTTTAGGACCCGGCGCGCCTCTTCGAAAGGCCAGGCCTTGGACGACATCGCGGTTTCACGCAGTTCAGACATGTTCTCAGGTGCTCCATCGGGAAATACAGCGCCGGACGCCCTTTGCGACCCGACCGACCCCTCCTATTGTGCCGGTGCAGCATGAGTCAATAAAGCGCGCTGTTTTTCTGAGCGGAAACCCCGGTTGCGGTTTATTCGGCTGCCGTCACTTTCGGCGGGAACTTGTTCGGCAGCAAACCCATTCGCTGCGCCTGATGCACATCGGCCAGCAGATCCCGATCGGCAGCGGCAAACAGCTCTTCGGGATCGTCCAGCACGAAATATCCCATCTGATGCATGTCGATCCGATACGGCGTACGCAAGATCGTCATCACGTCGAACGGGTCCCGGTCGGGTATGTCACTTTCCACGGCATAAACCAGCTCTGTAGGTGAAGACGCCAGCCCCGAGCCCAGCGCCTTGATCTGCCCATCCTGACGGCGCAATCCGAATTCAATCGAAAACCAATACAACCGGATCAGCCAGGCATAATCTTTATCCCCCGCCTCAACCCCGGCCTTGCCGATCGCATGGCTGAAAGCCGCAAAACGCGGATCGCTCAGCAGGGGCGTGTGACCGAAGATTTCGTGAAAGATGTCGGGTTCTTCAATATAGTCAAAATCCTCGCGCGACCGGATGAACGATGCAGCAGGAAAAACCCGGTCCGCGAGCATGCCAAAAAAGGTCTTGAACCCGATCAGCGCCGGAACCGGCTGAACGCGCCACCCGGTCAGGTCCAGAAGACGCTCGGATATATCTGCGCAGGACGGCACGTGGGTCTTGGGCATCTCCAACCGCTTCAACCCGTCCAGATATTCCCGCGCCATGTAGCGCTGCACATTTTCCTGCTGCGCCGCATAAAGGTCCGCCCAAACCGCGTCCTCCTCGGCGGTATAAGCAATATGGCCGCGCGCGTCGGCCTGTTTGGCCACGTATTTGGTGGATTTGGGCATGGAACGTCCTCCTTGATAGAATTTTAGCCCTTACTCGTGGTAAAATTGACTTAATGGCGTGAGGAATTGCTGGATTTTTGGCCCAAACATTTCAATAATGTGCTGATTATGACCCAAACCCTTCAACCTGCTGACATCGCTATCCTGCAAGAGCTTCAGTCAGACGGACGTCTGTCCATGCAGGATCTCGCCGACCGGACCGGGCTGTCGGCCTCGCAATGCTGGCGGCGAGTACGAGATCTTGAGGCAACGGGTGTCGTCTCCGGTTATGCCGCGCGGGTGCCCGCAAAATCGGTGGGGCTGAATGCGATCGCCTACGTTCACATCGCGTTGAAAGACCACCAAGAGGACAGCATCGCGTCCTTCCTGCGTCTGGTTGAGACCGAAGCCCAGATCGTCGAATGCGCCTCGATCACCGGGGATCACGATTTCATCTTGAAGGTCTACGCGCGCACCCCCGAGGACCTTGAACATTTCATCATGCAACGCCTGTTGAAATCCGGCCTTGTCCGCGACACACGCAGCAATTTCGTGCTGCGCCAGACCAAAACGCGTGGGCCGTTGCCCATCCTGTGACGCTTTGGCCGCCGAAATCCGTTGAACCCGATCCCGGTCCCTCCTATCGTGCGCGTTCAGAACAGCTCTATCAGGACCACACCATGACCGATCAAGTGCCTCACCCGATGTCTCCGCAGGATTGCCTTGTTGCGATCATGGTGGCGATCTCAGCATCGGACGAAACCATTCGCACGGCTGAACTGGTCAAAATCGAAGCCGCTGTGAACATGCTGCCGGTCTTTGCCGAGTATGACATCGACCGCACCCGCCGAGTCTCGCAGATCGTGTTCGACCTGTTCGAACAAGAGGACGGGCTGGATGCGCTGTTTGGTCTGATCCGGGAAAACCTGCCCGAGCGGCTGAACGAAACCGCATATGCCCTGGCTTGCGACGTGGCCGCTGCGGACGGATCCCTGGCCGAGACCGAACTGCGCCTGCTGGAAGAAATCCGTTACGAGCTGAACGTCGACCGCCTGCACGCCGCTGCAATTGAACGCGGCGCACGGGCACGTCACACCACCTGATCCTAGCTGCCGCTCAGCGTTCCCCAACGTGCGATCAAAGCGCGCTGCAACCTGCGCGACCGCGCGTTCCAACTGCGTGCGCCCGCCGGGCGCTCCCGGTTCGCGCGCGGGATTGTGGCCCGGTGGTCGACATCAGCTGTGAAGATAGCAAAGGCCAGTTCGGACCCGTCTGGCGTGGTGATGAAACCTCCCAAACCTGAGACGAAATTCAACGTCCCTGTCTTGGCGTCCACCTTGATCGGGTGGTCTTTGACGGGTCTTCCCTGACTGTCCAACAACCTGAAATTCTTCAATAAAGGCCGCAGCGCTCCGGCTTTCTGCGCTGCGATCAACGCCTTGACCAGATCACCCGGCGCGACCCGAGACGCATCCCCCAGCCCCGAATGATCAACCATCTCAATGCCGTTGACCCCATATGCCTCGGCGGCCCAGCGATTCATTTCGTCGGCCGAGTCTTGCAGGGTGTGCAGATCGGCACCACGCGCCTTGGACGCCGTCATGCCCACCAATTCCGCCGTCACATTGGTCGAATATTTCAGCATTCCCCGCAAAATATTGTCCAGCGTGTCACTATAATGCGTGACCAGCAAACTGCCCTGTGGCGCTTGGTTCGCGACCTGCACGCGGTCTAGCACAATCCCGTTCGACCGCGCCAATGTCCGAAACACATCCCCGGCGTAGAGCGCCGGCTTGCGTACCGGCAACCACCGGGCGCCACCTTTGCCCAGCGCCCCGCGGGCAACGGTCCAGCGATCTTGCCGCGCGCTTGGCTCATAGGTGTAGATCGGGACTTTCCTGCTTTCGACCCGCATAGTTGCCACATCTACAGCCGGCTTGTAGCGCGCGCTTCGGGCATCCATCGTCACGGTAAAATCCGTGCCTTCGCGCTTCCATTCAAAGTGAACCCTGTTGAAATTCAACGCAATCCCGCTCAGCGCCGGGCTGTATCCCAGATGATCCGGCTGACCGGCATCAATGCTGAACACATAGGGCAACGCTCCGTCATAAACCTTGAACGCGCCACGCACCTCGGTGATCCCGGCCTCTCGCAGATTGGCCGCCATTGTGGCCAGCGCATCCGTATCCAACAGCGGATCACCGCCGCCAACGAGGATGAGATCTCCGTTCAGAATGCCATTCTCGACCGGCCCATCCGCGATCAACTTGGTTTCAAAGCGATAGTCTGACCCCAGTACGTCCAGCGCATAAAGCGCGGTCAGAGCTTTCGCCACACTGGCCGGAGGCAACCCGAGATCTCCGCCCACCGCCTCTAACTCGACACCGGTCTTGACGTCGGCCACGGCAAAAGCCACTTCGCCCCGCAGCCCCGCCGATTGGATCAGCCGTTCGGCCCCGTTTTTCTGTGGTCCACGGATCTGAGGCCGCAACGAAACCAAGGGCGCATTCGCCAGCGCAATGCCGGGGGCCACAACCGCCCCAAGGCTTGCAAGAAAACCACGTCGTGAAAAACGATCAGCCATGGGTCAATAAAATCCCAGAGGGTTCAGGCAAACAACCAGTCAAAAAGGATTATGTGCGCACGAAGGTTATTCCGGCAACACCCCATTTGCCCAGATGCCGCGATTGCGAAGATCAGTTGAACTGACGTCAACCATCGGCATGTTGACGAAACACCATGCCGGGGCCTCGGCCCGCCCCAGCAAATGCCGCGCCTGCCCGTCGATCCTGTAGCTGGAATAGACCCGTGCCGCCGGTGACATTCGGGCCGAGATGCGATCTCCCGGCCGCGCGACCACGCCCACCGGGATGCTGTCCATGATCAACCGCCAGTCTTTCCAGCGATGAAACTGCGCCAGATTGTCAGCCCCCATGAGCCACACGAACCTGACCCTCGGGTATAACCTGCGCAGCGCCGCCAACGTATCCGCGGTCGCGCGCGTCCCCGTCAGAGCTTCGATATCCGTCACCTCGACCCTGGGATGCTGCATCACATCCCGCGCCGCCTGCACCCGCTGGGACATGGGTGCAGGCCCGCGCTCCTTCAACGGATTTCCCGGAGATACTAGCCACCACACGCGATCCAACCCAAAGGCCTTCATCGCCTCACGCGTGACATGCACATGGCCCTGATGCGGCGGATCAAATGATCCCCCGAACAGCCCAATCACCTGACCGGGCCGCGCATATGGTATCGCGTAACGCTCCATACCCTGCTGATGTTCAGAACTGGGACGGCTTGTCAATCAACCGGCTGCACGACATCACCCAACCTAACCCATCCGGGTTTGACGACCTCAGCGCACCACCCCCCATGGCCGCGCACGGCGGAATAGCCACCTTTACCAAACGCTTCCTCCATCCGGCTGCACGGCGCACAGATCACGGTAAAACGCAAAATCGCCTCGCCCACCTGCACCTCACGTCCTTTAAGCGCAGCCAGATTGATTCCCGACACGACCACGTTGCGCCGTAAGACTTCAGGCGTAACAGGCCCCTGCCCCAGATAAGAGCCAATCGCCGCCAGATGTTCTTGTTGGATCAAAGTCACCGCTCGCTTGCCCGCACGGGCGCGATCTCCGTCCAAACCTTCGGCAGAGATCATAACGGCATCGACCGGTTGAACCTCGGCCCTGCGATCAGGTCGCAGACCAATCCATTCCAAACGACCCGGCTCGGCCCATCCTGCAATCAGTGCCGCCAAATCCGCCATGCTTCCCCCTTTGCTACAATCGGACAACTACCGCCGCACATCCGAATGCAAAATTCACAAAACCACCAGCTTGCCCCGCCCGCCCCGCTTGGATATCAAGCGGATCAACCCAATTTCCCCGACCCAGAGGACGCGACATGGCCGCCTATCAATATGTCTACCACATGCAGGGTGTCTCAAAGACCTATCCCGGTGGCAAGAAGTGCTTTGAAAACATCCACCTGAGCTTTCTGCCCGGCGTGAAAATCGGTGTTGTCGGCGTCAACGGCGCGGGTAAGTCGACGCTGATGAAGATCATGGCCGGCCTCGACAAGGATTTCTCCGGCGAGGCCTGGGCGGCCGAAGGTGCCAAAGTCGGTTACCTTCCGCAGGAACCAAAGCTGGACGAAACCCTGACCGTGCGCGAAAACGTCATGCTGGGCGTGGCGGAAAAGAAGGCGATCCTCGACCGCTATAATGAACTGGCCATGAACTACTCGGACGAAACTGCCGAGGAAATGGCCAAGCTTCAGGACGAAATCGACAGCCAGAACCTCTGGGATCTGGACAGCCAGATCGACGTCTCGATGGAGGCGCTGCGCTGCCCGCCGGACGATGCCAACATCGCCAACCTTTCGGGGGGTGAGAAACGCCGCGTTGCGCTGTGCAAGCTGCTGCTGGAAGCGCCCGACATGCTGCTGCTGGACGAACCAACCAACCACCTGGACGCCGAGACCATCGCCTGGCTGCAACAGCACCTGATCGACTACAAGGGCACCATCCTGATCGTCACCCACGACCGCTATTTCCTGGATGACATTACGGGATGGATCCTCGAACTCGACCGTGGTCGTGGCATTCCCTACGAGGGCAACTACTCCGCATGGCTGGAACAAAAAGCCAAACGGCTGGAGCAGGAGGCCCGCGAGGACAAATCCAAGCAGAAGACCCTGCAACGCGAGCTGGAATGGATGCGTCAGGGCCAAAAGGCCCGCCAGGCCAAATCCAAAGCCCGGATCAACGCCTATAACGAACTGGCCGAACAGTCCGAGCGCGAAAAACTGACCCGCGCCCAAATCGTCATCCCCAACGGTCAGCGCCTTGGCGGCAAGGTGATCGAGGTCGAGGGTCTGTCGAAACACATGGGCGACAAGCAACTGATCGAAGGGCTGGACTTCGCCCTGCCCCCCGGCGGTATCGTCGGCGTCATCGGCCCCAACGGTGCAGGTAAATCGACGCTCTTCAAGATGCTCACCGGTCAGGAACAGCCCGACAGCGGCACCATCACGCTGGGTGATACGGTCGAGCTGTCCTATGTCGACCAGTCCCGCGACGACCTTGCCGACAACGACACTGTGTGGGAGGCGATCACCGGCGGGGCCGAGATCATCCAGCTGGGCGATGCTCAGGTCAATTCCCGCGCCTATTGCTCGTCCTTCAACTTCAAGGGCGGTGACCAGCAGAAGAAGGTCTCGCTGCTATCCGGTGGTGAGCGCAACCGCGTCCACATGGCGCGTCTGCTGAAAGAGGGCGGCAACGTCCTGCTGCTCGACGAACCGACCAACGATCTGGACGTCGAAACCCTGCGCGCTCTGGAGGATGCTCTGGTCGATTTCGCCGGCTGCGCCGTTGTGATTTCGCACGACCGCTTTTTCCTCGACCGCATCTGCACGCATATTCTGGCCTTCGAAGGCGACGCCCATGTGGAGTGGTTTGAGGGCAACTTCGAGGATTACGAAGAGGACAAAAAGCGCCGTCTGGGACCGGACGCGCTGGAGCCTAAGCGCTTGAAGCATAAGAAGTTTGCCCGGTGAGAACCCGAACTTTCAAACGTGTGTTCCAATCGCTGTTTCAGGCGATTGGACGCATTGCACCGTTTGGAAAGACATCGGACCGCGACCATTGCGTCATAGTCGCAAGCAACGGTCGATCCGGAAGTACCGTGACTTATCTTGCTCTTAGCAAGGCACTTAGAAAAAGAAACCCTTCAGCGGCAGAACGCTCGGCCTTCGTTGCTCGTCTCAGGGACGCCGAGTTCAAAGCGCCGTTCGTCTACAAAACCCATGATTTCCCGCAGGCGTTGTTGAAGTGGCCAGCCGATACCAGAGTGATCTTTTGCTTCGGTTCCACCAAAGATTCGGCCTTTTCTGTCTATTCGGCAAAAGAACGGTATGGGGAAGAATGGATCCGGCAGCATTTTTATCACCTTCATGCGACTGGCGAATACTGCGATCTGTTTCAGCGGGATATTCTGCAACAAGCCAAGCAGATAAAAGAATGGGCCGTATTTGAGGACGTCCCCGTTTTATGTGTTCACTATGATGCGATATGGGATCATCAAAGCGACATATCGGAATTTACCGGCCTGAAAATGAAGCTTCCGAAACGTGAACAGCGCGCGCCCAAAGAGATTCCTGCTGAACTCAGGTCAGCGGCAAGCCATGTTTACGATTCGATTGATGAAATTGTCGAAGAACTGCCAAGGTGTTTTGTAGCATCACCCAAATACGCTGATATTGTCGCCAAGCTTCCGGTTTAGATGCAAAGCGGAAGGCCAGCGCAAACCCGCTAGCTCGGGCGATCGATGACGCCCCTATTCGCTTGCTTTTGAAAGTTCTGAGTAAGAACCTGCTGAGGTTTAAAGGTATTTGTTGGGAAGGGTAGGCAAGTGACGCGTGAAACAGGAGTCTGGCATAGCCAGGTTATGCTCGAGTCAACGTTGATTAAACCGTTCACATCAGATCAGGTATTGAACGAATTGTCGGCAGCTGGAGTAATCGGCAAGAAGAACTTAGAGGGTTTTGTTCAATCTCCCGACGTGTTCCCAGATGCGATTTTTGGGAAGTACCCGAACCAAAAGCTGAAAGCGCAACCCGATATTTTCTTCGGGCCATATGGCTTGGTTGTGTCCCGCGCGGTTGCTGATGTTCTTCGGGAAGCGGACCTTGGGAAGACGCAGCTTTACCCATTGAAACTATGCCAGCACGATCGTGTGACTCCAGTTGAGGGGGAGTATTTCACTCTGGCATTGGGAGAGCAGAAAACAGCACTTGTTCCGAAGCAGTCGAAAGGAATCGAACTCTTAGGGAACACACCTGAAATCTGGATGAACTTGGGAGGTAAACCGGATGATTTCGATTTCGTTGTGTCGGGTGACGCTTTGGACTGGCCGGATTTGTGGATTGATCCCCTCTTGCACCGAAGCCTTTTCCTCAGCGACCGTCTTGTCAAAGCGCTGAGGGCCGCAAAGCTCACACGCCGCTTCGGCCTGAGCAAATGCAAGGTTCTTTCGGGCTAGGCCATTTTAGCGACAAGACTACCGTCGCGGGCCGAGAATAAGACAACAGCGCCTGCAATGCAGACGCTTTCCGGTGTGCTTCGGGATTTGAAAGTCAAGATTTCCACGCAAACGTCTTATGCTTCAACCGCTTGGGCCCGAACGCACCCGGTCCCAGACGGTGCTTTTTGACCTTTTCGCAATCCTGAAGTTGCCCTCGAACCATTCCCGTCGCGGTTTGTACCGATTGCGGTACACAAGGACGATCACCCTTGCCACATCCCCACACCAATGCCATATCCAAAGGGCTAACGTTTTTCTATTTCGACCTACTGTCTCCTTTTTCGGCGCTCAGTCATTCGATCCAGACTACGACGCCAGGCTGCCGCAAATCCGTGGGCAGCACCAAACAGGAGAATACGGATATGCCCGCAGGCACCGTTAAATGGTTCAACACCACCAAAGGCTACGGCTTCATCGCACCCGAAGATGGCGGCAAAGACATCTTCGTTCATATCTCGGCTGTCGAACGCTCGGGCCTGACCGGTCTGGCAGACAACCAGAAAGTCACCTACGAGCTGCGCTCGGGTCGTGACGGTCGCGAAAGCGCCGACAATATCGAGCTGGCGTAAGCCGGTCCAAGGGCAGGGGTATCCCCTGCCCTTTTGCCAAGCTGCGCTGCGTTTTCAGCGCAACATCACATTTCAGTTACTCTTCGCAGCCGCTTGACCGGATCAGCTATCATCCCGACACTATGGTGATGATTTTCCTGTTGTATTGAAGAGACCCGATATGTTCACACGCCGCACATTCCTGACGGCCGCCGCCGCGACAAGCCTTGTTCCGCAGGTGGCGTCTGCCAAGACGAAAACAGCCGAATACGACGCCACGCCGCAGTTTGTGCGGATCAAGAAAGACTTCCTGCCGGGGCAGTTGCTGGTCGTTCCACGCTCATTCTACCTGTATTTCGTGACCGAGCCGCGCAAGGCCATCCGCTATGGCTGCGGCGTTGGTCGGGCCGGGCTGGAATTCACCGGCACCGCCACGATCGACGTCAAGAAAGAGTGGCCCACCTGGCGTCCCACGAATGAGATGATCGAGCGCGAGCCCGTCACCTATGCACGCTTCAAGGATAACGACTATGTCCAACCGGGCGGAGGCGACAATCCATTGGGCGCCCGCGCGCTGTATTTGTTCCAAAACGGCGTAGACACTTATTTCCGCATTCACGGCACGACGCAGCCCAGCACCATCGGAACCGCCGCCTCGAATGGCTGCATTCGAATGTTGAACGCCCATGTCATCGACCTGTACGCGCGGGTGCCGATAGGAACCGTCGTGACTGTGATCTGATTAGTCCGACGCTGCTTGGACCAGTTCCACCACATAGGGGCCGATTTCGGCGACGATCAAAGCCACGCCCTGGGCGTTGGGGTGGATGCCATCGGGTTGCATATAGGTGCGGGCTGCATCGGGATCGCCGTCTCGGGTCAGGCCGGCGAAAAAACTGGGTGCATAGCCGGATTGGTACCCAGCGGCCAGTTCGGGATAGATCGTATCGAAGGCCGCTTTGTAGTCGGGCCCGTAATTTCCCGGTGCCTGCATCCCAACCAACAACACATCCACCTCTGACGCACGCGCGGCTTGCATGATTTGCTCAAGATTGGCCCGCGACACAGCCGGATCGATCCCACGTAACAAGTCGTTCCCGCCCAAAGCCACGATCATGCCATCCACATCCGGCGTCAGCGTCCAGTGAACCCGCGCCGCGCCGCCGGCGGTGGTATCCCCTGAAACTCCGGCATTGATCAGGCGCACATCCACGCCCTGATCCTGTAACCAACGTTCCAGCTGAGGCACAAACCCGTCCTGGGCGGGCAGCCCGTAACCCTGTGTCAGCGAATCCCCCAATGCAGCAATCACGACCTGTTCGGCTGTGGCTGCAAAGCCGCAAACCATAAACAGGCCAGACACCAAAGCCTTGCGCAATATCCGAACCGCTCCATATCCCAAAAGAACGCCTCCGTGTGGATTGACCTATGACGACACCTGTTCTTTCTCTCCAAGATGCGGCTTTGTCGCTGAATGGCAATGCCGGACGGGTGGAAATCCTGCATGGTATCACTCTATCGGTTCAAAAGGGCGAGACTTTGGGCCTTGTTGGCCCGTCTGGGTCCGGCAAATCCTCATTGTTGATGCTGATGGGCGGGTTAGAGCGTGCGACTGGCGGCAAGATCGAAGCTCTGGGGCGGGATCTGACTGATTTGGACGAAGACAACCTCGCCCGGTTTCGACGTGACGCGATGGGCGTTGTGTTCCAGAATTTCCACCTGATCCCCACGATGACTGCGCTGGAAAATGTCGCCACGCCGCTGGAATTGGCGGGGCTCCGGGACGCGTTTGACCGGGCCGAAAGTGAACTGGATGCGGTCGGCCTATCGCATCGGCGCGATCACTATCCTGCGCAGCTTTCGGGGGGTGAGCAGCAGCGCGTGGCACTTGCGCGTGCATCGGCGCCGCGCCCGCAGATCCTGCTGGCGGACGAGCCAACGGGGAATTTGGATGAAACCAACGGGGCCGCGATTGTTGATCTGCTGTTCGACCTGCGTGACCGTCACGGCGCAACTTTGGTTCTGGTCACGCACAGTCACAGCCTTGCGCGCAGATGCGACCGCGTTGTCCGGTTGCGCGATGGGCGTATTGCAGAAGATATCCAGCAAGAGGCCGCGGAATGAGCCTGCGCCTCGCCGGACGTCTGGCGCGGCGCGAATTGCGCGGAGGGCTGCGTGGCTTCCGCGTGTTTCTGGCCTGCCTCGCCCTTGGTGTCGCCGCCATCGCCGCCGTCGGGTCCGTGCGTCAGGCCATCCAGACCGGACTAGCCCAAGAGGGTGCCGCATTGCTGGGTGGCGACGCCCAATTGGAATTTACCTATCGCTTTGCCACCGAAGCCGAGCGTGACTGGATGGGCCAAGTGGCCTCTGCCGTCTCAGAAGTCGTCGATTTCCGATCAATGGCCGTCGCGCGGCAAGGCGAAACCCCTGAGCGTGCGTTGACGCAGGTCAAGGCCGTGGACGTGGCCTATCCTCTGGTGGGAACGCCGGTGCTGGACCCCGATATACCCCTGCCCTCCGCACTTGACGGGGCTGACGATCTGCCCGGGGCCGTCATGGACCCTTCACTGATCGACCGGTTGGGTCTGTCTGTAGGCGATCGGTTTTCTCTGGGCACGCAAGAGTTTCTGCTGACCGCCGCGCTGATCCATGAACCGGATGGGGCTGCGGATGGATTCGGTCTGGGTCCGCGTACTCTGGTACGCACGCAGGATTTGCAAGCGTCTGGCCTGCTGGCACCGGGCACCCTGTATTCGACCAAATACCGGCTGGATCTACCGCTATCGGCAGACCTTGCAGAACTTGCATTGCAGGCAAACACAACGTTCGACGGAACTGGAATGCGCTGGACGGACGCACGAAACGGCGCGCCGGGGATCGCCGAATTCGTCTCCCGTCTCAGTGCCTTTCTGGTCCTGGTCGGGCTTTCGGGTCTGGCCGTGGGCGGCATTGGCGTATCGGCCGCGGTATCTGCATTCCTCGCCCAAAAGACCGAGACAATCGCAACCCTGCGCACCCTGGGCGCAGACCGCGCAACGATCTTTCAGACCTATCTGATCCAGATCGGCATTCTCTCGGGCATAGGCGTCCTGCTTGGCATTGCTCTGGGCGGGCTGCTACCGCTGGCGCTCGCCCCGCTGATCGAGGCCCAGCTTCCCATCCCAGCCGTCTTTTCGCTGTATCCAGAACCGCTGGCCGAGGCTGCGCTCTATGGTGTTCTGACCGCCTTTCTGTTTACCCTCTGGCCCTTGGCCCGCACCGAAGAGGTCCGCGCTGCCACCCTATTTCGGGACGCGCTGTCATCGGCCCGCGCCCTGCCTCGCCTGCGCTACATCGTTGCCACCGGGGTGGGGCTGGCGCTGCTGATCGCGTCGGCGGCGTGGTTCAGCGGGTCTGCCCGCCTGACGCTCTGGACGGGCGGTGGGCTGGTTGGCGCGCTGATTCTTCTCTCGGTCGCGGCGATGGCAATTCGTAGACTGGCCCGCTTCGGCGCGCGCCCCGCGCGTGGACACCCGGCGCTACGCTGGGCCTTTTCCGCCATTTCCGACCCGCGCGAGGGTGCGTCTTCGGTTGTGTTGTCGCTGGGTCTGGGCCTGTCCGTTCTGGCCGCCGTTGGGCAAATCGACGGTACCTTGCGCAACGCAATATCCGGCAATCTGCCCGACGTCGCGCCCTCGTATTTCTTCGTCGACATTCAGAAAGACCAGATGCCCGGCTTTTCCGAACGTCTTGAAACCGACCCTGCCGTCACCCGCGTCGAAAGCGCACCGATGCTGCGTGGCATCCTCACGCAGATCAACGGCCAACCGGCTCGTGACGTCGCCGGGGACCACTGGGTTCTGGACGGCGACCGTGGCGTAACCTATTCCACAGCACCCCCGCAAAACACCCGCGTCACCGCCGGAGAATGGTGGGCAGATGACTATTCCGGCACCCCGCAAGTCAGCTTTGCCGCTGAAGAAGCGCAAGAGATGGGCCTGAAACTGGGCGACACCCTGACGGTCAATATTCTGGGGCGCGACATCACCGCTGAACTGACCTCACTGCGCGAGGTTGATTTCTCGACGGCGGGGATTGGGTTCATCATGTCCATGAACCCATCGGCCCTTGCCGGAGCCCCGCACAGCTTTATTGCCACTGTCTATGCCGAAGAGCCCGCCGAAGCCGCAATCCAACGCGATCTGGCTGAGCAATTTCCCAACATTACTGCTATTCGCGTCCGCGACGCCATCGACCGAATCTCGGGGCTGTTGGCAGGGTTGGCTGCAGCCACATCTTATGGCGCAGGTGTATCGCTGCTGACCGGCTTCCTTGTCCTAATCGGCGCAGCCGCCGCAGGAGAGCCCGCCCGCAGGCATGAAGCAGCGATTCTGAAAACACTGGGCGCAGACCGCGGTCGCATCCTGCTGAGTTTTGCCCTGCGCGCTGCCCTACTCGGCGCCGCTGCGGGCGCGGTGGCCCTGCTCACCGGCATATTGGGCGGATGGGCAGTGGCGACCTATATCTTCGACACCAATTTCAGCATCATCTGGGGTTCGGCGCTGGGAATTATTGTCGCCGGCCTCCTCGTGACTCTCGGTGCAGGCCTGTTCTTTGCACTGCGCCCGCTGGCGGTTCGACCGGCCCGCATCCTGCGGGCCAGCGACTGAACTTACCGAACGCAAGCAACCGGCTGCAAGATTTGCAGCAACTGGTCGTTGTCACAAACCAAAGCATCCAACGTGATGTCATCCAGCGACGCATAGAAAACCTCGGCCGCGTCCTGCAGCGCAAGGCGCAACCGGCAGGCATCGGTCAAGGGGCAGGTATTGTCCGCATCCGCAAAGCACTCGGCCAACGGCAGGTTGCCCTCGACATGACGAAACACCGACCCGATGCGAATCTGCTCGGCAGGGCGCGCCAGGGTCATGCCGCCATTTCGGCCTCGCTGTGTGCTGAGATAGTCCAGCTGACTCAGTTGATTGATCACCTGCGCCAGATGGTTCTCCGAGATATTGCACACTTCGGCAATCTCGGATTTGGTCACAAGCCGGTCCTGATGTGCAGCGCAATACATCAGCAAGCGCACCGCGATATTCGTCCGTTTGGTAATGCGCATGATCGCCTCCCAAATTTCAAGATGCGACCTTATTGCATGTCCGGCTAAAAAGCGGTTTGACATACATCAATCGGCGGAAAAGGACGCGGCACAGATGGCAGACCCCTATTTCTTTGGCTACGGTAGCTTGGTGAACCTTGCTACCCACGATTTCCCCGATCCCCGCCCTGCGAAACTAAAAGGCTGGCGCCGCTCTTGGAGACATACAGACCTGCGCCCGGTGGCCTTTCTGACAGCCATCCCCGACCCCGATTGCGAGATTGAGGGGATGATCGCCCATGTCCCGAAAAACGACTGGGCGGCGCTGGATGAACGCGAATGGGCCTATGATCGCATCCCGGCAACTCAGGCTGTGTCACATACGCTGACCCACGACGTCGACATCGCCGTCTATGCCGTCCCACATGGCCGCCACACCGAGCCCACGAACCACCACCCCTTGGTACTCAGCTATATCGACGTTGTCGTGCAGGGCTATCTGCGCGCCTATGGCGAGGCCGGGGCAGATCGCTTCTTTGCCACCACTGACGGCTGGGAGGCTCCGATCCTGAATGACCGCGCCGAGCCCCGCTATCCGCGACACCAGCAGTTGAAACCGCACGAGACTGAATTCGTGGACTCCCGCCTGCAACAGTTGGCTGCGAACATCGTCCATACCTCATAGCAAAAGGCCGAGGTCAAACCCCGGCCCTTCTTCTGTTCAAAAATTCCTCCGCCGCAGGGTGAGTGGCGTCCGGGAAACTGTCCGATAGGCAGTTTCAGCTCCAAACGGGTGGAACCCCGGTCTGCGTCAAGAGGCGCGTTCCTTCACCCTCGCGCGCGGATCACCTGAAGCAATGGCAAAAGCGCGGCCATCTCGGGCCCACGCTCCATCCCTGTCAGCGCCTTGCGCAGCGGCATGAACAATCCCTTGCCCTTCCGGCCTGTGGCCTCTTTGACAGCCTTGGTCCAAACACCCCAGGTCTCGCCATCAAACGGCCCTTCGGGCAGCAATGCCACGGCTTCGGTGATGAAGTCACGATCGTCTTCGTCGATCAGCGGCTCTGCCCCATCGCGGCACAATTCCCACCAACCCTGCAGATCAGCCAGAGTGGTGATGTTCTCACGCGCCATGGCCCAGAAGGGCTCGGCCATATCTGCTGGGACACCCGCATCCGTAACCGCATCTGCAACATCCGCCAGAGGCAGAGACTGCAGATGTTTCGCGGTCAGCGGGAATAAGTCCTGCACGTCGAATTTGGTCGGTGCTGCGCCGAAACGCCCGATGTCGAATCCGTCTATCAATTCAGCCATGTCCGAACGTAATTCCACCGGATCGGACGAGCCCAGACGCGCCATCAGGCTTAGCAGAGCCATCGGCTGAACCCCCTGCTCGCGCAGATCGCGCAACGCCAGCGTGCCCAAACGTTTCGACAGCGCCTCACCTTGCGGGCCGGTCAGAAGCGAGTGGTGCGCAAAGCGCGGGCAAGCGCCGCCCAGCGCTTCAATAATCTGGATCTGGGTCGCCGTGTTGGTCACATGGTCCGAGCCACGCACCACGTCCGTGACACCCATCTCGGTATCATCCACCACGGATGCGATCGTATAGAGAACCTGCCCATCGCCCCGGATCAATACCGGATCAGACACGGAAGAAGCATCAATCGAGATGTCGCCCAGAATGCCGTCATTCCACTCGATCCGCTCGTGATCCAGCTTGAAACGCCACACACCGTTTCCGCGTTCCGCCCGCAGCGCCTCTTTCTCGGCCTCCGACAGGTTCAGCGCAGCGCGGTCATAGACCGGGGGCTTGCCCATGTTCAGCTGCTTCTTGCGCTTCAGGTCCAGTTCGGTCGGCGTCTCGAACGCCTCATAGAAACGACCCATCTCGCGCAGCTTGTCGGCCGCTTCGGCATAGCGATCCAGACGGTCGGACTGACGCTCGACGCGGTCCCATTGCAGCCCAAGCCACTCCAGATCCTGTTTGATCGCATCGACATATTCTTCTTTCGACCGCTCAGGATCAGTGTCGTCGATGCGCAGGATGAACGTACCGCCAGCCTTGCGGGCGATCAAATAGTTCATCAAGGCGGTACGCAGGTTGCCCACATGGATGTAACCGGTGGGCGACGGGGCGAAACGGGTGGTTGTCATAGGTGTCTCCTGTTGGCGCGGCTCTTGTCACAGGATGGGCGTTTTGTCCAGCCGTGGGCAAAGGCCCACCAAGGAACTCAAACATGGCCAACACACAACCTAAACAAAAATTCACACGTATTGTTCAACAACGCACCCCATATCTTGGGTCTATAACCTACCAAGAGACGCGCACCGGCCTAGCTTTAAAGCTGGCGTTCTGACAGGGAGACTTAGATATGACCATCAATTTGACGCGAAGAGCGGCCTTGGGCGCCGCGGCCACACTACCTTTTGCTGCAGCTGCGACCCCGCTTTTGGCCGCAGGAACCGAGACCAAAGCCAACTCGACCATCGCCAAATCGTACCACCTCGGTGATTTCACGGTCACGACCCTGTTGGATGGCAGCCTGCCCCGCGATGGTGCCAAGGAGATCTTCGGCGGTGGCGCATCGGATGAAGAATTTGCCAAAGTATCCGCCGACAACTTCATCCCTGCAGACAAGGCGCAGTTCTTCTTTACCCCGACGCTGGTCAATACCGGGTCCGAACTGGTTCTGTTCGACACCGGGCTGGGTCAGGGCGGTATTCAGGCAGCGCTGGCAGATGCAGGCGTCACCCCCGATCAGATCGACGTTGTTGTGATCACCCACATGCACCCCGACCATATCGGCGGCATGACCACCGACGATGCACCAACCTTTGCCGATGCGCGCTTCGTGACCGCCGCACCGGAATATGACTTCTGGGCTGCACAGGATGCTGGCAACCGCGTCGGTGATCTGGTTGCCGCCAAAGTGACCCCACAGGCCGAAAAGATGACCTTCCTCACCGATGGTGGAGAAGTCACCTCGGGCATCACCGCCGTCGCCGCCTATGGGCACACACCTGGCCACACGGTCTATCACCTGGAAAGCAACGGCCAGCGTCTGGTGCTGACCGCCGACCTTGCCAACCACTATGTCTGGTCCTTCGCACACCCCGAGTGGGAGGTCCGCTTTGATATGGATAAAGCGGCCGCGACAGCAGCGCGTCGCAATGTTCTGGGTATGCTCGCCGCCGACAAGGTTCCGATGATCGGCTACCACATGCCCTTCCCCGCCGCTGGCTATGTCGAGACCCGCGGCGACGGGTTCCGCTTTGTCCCCGTCAGCTATCAGATGGCAGGCTAAGCTCTAGTATCCTGGGTCCGGCCGCACTTTTGAGCCATCCGTAAAACGGGACAGGCGGAAGGCGGCCGGATCGACACAGGGCGATCGCCCTGTGACCAGATCGGCCATCAACCGTCCCGCTCCGGGACCGATGCCGAATCCGTGGCCGGAAAAACCGGTTGCGATGAATATGCCCGGAATTTCTTCGACGCCCGAGATTACCGGGATTGCATCCGGCGTAACATCAATCATCCCTGCCCAGCTTTGCACCAACTCGGCGTTCCGCAACGCGGGTATGCCCTTTCGCGCGTTCGCCCACGCCCGCCGCAGCACCTTGCCAGACGGCTCAGGGTCCAGAACGCGACACTGTTCGAACGGAGTGACATCCGTAGGCAACCATTTCCGGTCCTGCTTGGCTTCAATGGCCCACCTTTTCGACCACCGAAATCGCAGCGACCGCCACTCCTGCCGGAATGCGGGCAGGAACCACCATGCCAACCGAAAGCTGTCGGGCACGATATCAACCGTGTTTTCATGGCCGGACGCGATCGTATAGCCACCGTCAGCACGCTTGCGCACGGCGAAGTCATCCGACCACAACGCCGCCTCGGGCCCTTCGACCGGAGAGGTGCGCAGCACCGTGTTCAGCACCTTGAGCTGCGGCAAGTCAATGCCCGCATTCCCAGCAAACAAACGCGACCATGCGCCACCGGCCAACACCACGCGATCACAGGCGACACGACCGCGTTCAGTGAAAACACCCGCAATGCGCCCGCCCTGCACATCAACACTGCGAACAGCGCAATTGGTCATCAACACTGCGCCGTTGTCGCGCGCGGCCTCGGCGATGGCGGGGGCCGCCCATTGCGGCTCGGCACGGCCGTCGCGGGGCATGTGCAGGGCACACTCCAGATCGGTCCGATGACTGGGCAGTAAGTCGTCCAGTTCTGCCCCCGATACCATCCGAGCGCCAATCTGCAACCCATCGACATGTCGCGCCCAACGTTCAAGATTTTGCGCATCCCGCGCGCCGGAGGCGCCAAACAGGATACCTGATCGCGTAAACCCGGTTTTACGCCCGGTCCTCTCGTCCAGCCCGTCCCAAATCTTTTGCGCCACGCACATCAACGGAATTTCGCGCGGGTCACGCAGCCCCAATCGCACCCATCCCCAGTTGCGCGAGCTCTGTTCGCCTGCAATCTGGCCTTTTTCGCACAACAGAACCGAGACGCCCCGTTCGGACAGCTCCAATGCAGTTGCCGCGCCGATGATTCCGCCCCCGATCACGACGACGTCTACCACTTTGGGAAGTTTCAGATCAGGTTCAACGGGGGTTGGTTTGGGGCCGGGCATCAACCGCTCATACTGCATTCTATGAAATGCAATGAAGGCGCGGGATTGGGCCCAAGGCAATACGACATTCGGCGCAGATCACAGATTTAAACGACCTGTGTCAATCACGCCATTTTCGGGGATATTCAGACTAAGCCACACCGCATAATTCGGCCCATTTCTGACGCAGAACCTGGGTAAAGCCGACAACCGGAGTCTCGGCTTCATCCTCCGCAGCTTTGAGCAAGGGCAGGTCAACATCGACCAGTTCTTCGCGCAACTCGGTAGGCGTAACTTTAGGCAGAGGCGGCTCAGCCGCGCTCAAAATACCGGCGATGGCGGCATCCACCTCGGCTTCGTTCAGATCCTGCCCCTTGTCTGCCATTGTCTTCCACGGCGGCGGAGCATGAAGAGGTTTGTCATATTCCTCATACATAGCGATACCAAATCGTTAACACAGACACCCAATTTCGGATGTGTCACACCTGCCCCAGCTAGGGCGATAATCAAGCAAAAATGTGTCGGAAAAATGGCGCGCGCTCAAGCAAGCCCTTGAGAAAAGATCAACTTGCAACCCATCGCACGACGAATTGCAGACAATGCCACCCTAGCCGCGGCATTGATTACAGATACGATACGATCTGCAGGCGCCGCAGCGGCAGGCGACTCAGGACGGGTCGCGCCAGCGATTCACGATCGGATACCTGCGATCCAGCCAGAAAGCCCGGCTGGTCAGCCGCGTTCCGGGGGCTGACTGGAACCGCTTGTATTCGCTGATATAGATCAGATGCTCAACCCGGCGCGCGGTAGCGGCATCAAACCCGGCCCCAACGCAATCCGCGACCGAGCCTTCGCCGTCGACCAGAATTTCAAGGATTGCATCCAGCTCGGGATAGTCCGGCAGGCTGTCGCTGTCTTTCTGATCCGCCCGCAATTCCGCGCTGGGGGGCTTGTCGATGACCGAGGACCGAATGACCTCGCCCTGCGGCCCCATCATCCAGTCGCGGTGGTTTTCATTGCGCCAGCGGCAGGTCTGAAAGACACGGGTTTTGTAAAGGTCCTTGATGGGGTTGTACCCGCCATTCATGTCGCCATAGATCGTGGCATATCCCACCGCGACCTCGGATTTGTTCCCGGTGGTCAGCAACATCTCGCTAAACTTGTTCGAAATCGCCATCAACAGCAGCCCACGCAAACGCGACTGGACGTTTTCCTCGGTCAAGTCTGCGTCACGCCCGGCAAACAACGGGGCCAAAGTGTCCGTCACGGCGGCGCGACTGTCCGAGATGGGCACGTAGTCATAGTGCACGCCCAGTGCCTTGGCGACGGCCTCTGCATCGTCCAATGAACCCTGACTGGTATATTCCGACGGCAACATCACACAGCGGACATTCTCGGACCCAATCGCATCCACCGCAATTGCCGCGACCAAAGCGGAATCAACCCCACCTGACAGACCAAGCAGCGCCTTTTTGAACCCGGTCTTCCCCATATAGTCGCGCAAGGACTGCACCATCGCGCGATAGTCCTGCTCCCATTCATCTGGGAGAGGCGCGACCTCGGCCGGAACGATCCGCCACCCCTCATTGCCCCGCTCAAGATCGATATGGGTAACGGCCTCGTCAAACACAGGCATCCGAAAGGCCAGCGCGCCGCCGGGGTTCAGGCCAAACGTGCCGCCGTCAAAGACCTGATCGTCCTGACCGCCAACCATGTTGAGGTAAATCAGCGGCAGGCCGGTCTCGACCACGCGGGCCACCATATGATTAAGCCGCACGTCGTATTTGTTGCGGAAATAAGGTGAGCCATTCGGAATCAGCAGAAACTCGGCCCCGGTCTCTTCCAGAGTTTCCGCGACATCCGGATGCCAACCATCCTCGCAAATCGGGCTGCCGATCCGCGTATTGCCCACCGAATACGGTCCGCCCAACGGGCCGGAATCATACAGGCGAACCTCGTCAAAGACCGTTTCGTTCGGCAAATGATGCTTCAGCACCTTGCTGCCGACTTTGCCGCCCTTGAGGATCAGGTAGGCGTTATACAGGTTGTCATCCTCGACCCATGGCCCGCCGATCGCCAGCGCAGGACCGTCGGCGCATTGGGCGGCCAATGCCTCGACCGCAGCCATGGCGGCGCGGTGAAAGCTGGGCTTCATCACCAGATCCTGCGTATTGTAGCCGGTGATGAACATCTCGGGGAAGGCAATCATGTCCGCGCCTGCGTCGCGCGCCTGTTCCCATGCCGCGACGGCCTTGGCCGCGTTGCCCTCGATATCCCCTACAACAGGGTTGAGTTGCGCCAGAGTGATGCGGAAACGGTCGGCCATGGTGCCCTCTTGCCCTCGTCAGTTCCTATGCCATTTACCAGATCGCACCGCGAGGAAAAGGCAAATGCGGCAAAACCCGTTGCCCTGCCCCCGGCGGTATCTTAGTTTTGCGCTGTAGAACAACCACCCGCAGGCAGGAAAACCCTATGAACGTCATCCGCACCTCAATCGCCGCTACCGCGATGGCCCTGTTGGTCTTGCCCGCCAGTGCGCAGGACGGGCAGGTCATCATTGCGGATGATGAGGTTGGCGGCGTCTATGAAGGCACTTTCCTGAACGGGCTACGGCACGGCACCGGCACTTATCGCCTGCCCGACGGCTTCGAATATGAGGGCGAGTGGTCCGAAGGTGAAATTCAAGGCCGGGGTATTGCCCGCTATGCGAACGGGTCAATCTATGACGGCGCGTTCGCAAAGGGTCAGCCGGAAGGGCGCGGCCGGATCATCTATCCCGATGGTGGCAGCTATGAGGGCGAATGGTCTGATGGCACGATCAACGGGCAAGGCATTGCCACCTATGCCAATGGCGCGCGTTATGAAGGCGGGTTCAAGCAGGCGCAGTACCACGGCAAAGGAACTCTGACCGACCCCAGCGGATATATCTATGAGGGCGACTGGGTTGAGGGCGCGAAACAGGGCAAGGCCAAGATCACCTCGACCCAAGGCAGCGTTTATGAGGGCGACATCGACAATGGTGTGCGCCATGGACAGGGTACGCTGACTGTGCCCGACGGCATGACCTATACCGGGAACTGGGTGCAGGATCGCATGACCGGCAAGGGGCGCATGGTACAGGCCAACGGTGACGTCTACGAAGGCGATCTGGTCGACGGGCGGCGTCAGGGCAAGGGCAAGGCCACATACGCCAATGGCGCGACCTATGAGGGCGACTACACCGACGACCGCCGCCACGGCAAAGGCCGGTTCGTGGGCACAGACGGTTTTGAATATACCGGCGAATGGCAGGACGGGCAGATCGAAGGCTTTGGCGAGATGACCTATCCCGACGGTTCCACCTATGTGGGTGACTTCAGCGCCGACCTGCCCCATGGCAAAGGGCTGCACACCTACCCGGACGGCATCATCTACGAGGGCGACTGGATCGCAGGCATCTTCGAAGGCACCGGCAAGGCAACCTACCCCAACGGCGTCGTGTATTCGGGTCAGTTCAAAAACGGCCTCAGCCATGGCACCGGCGTTCTGACCTTTGCCAACGGCTATACGTACGAGGGCGATTGGATCGAGGGCGCCCGCCACGGCAAAGGGCGCGCCAGCTTCCCGGATGGAACCGTGTACGAAGGCGAATTCGTAGATGGCGTCCGCGAAGGGCTCGGAACGATCACCACTCCCCGTGGGTTTACCTATACCGGCGATTGGGCGGGTGGCAAAATCAGCGGCACTGGGATCGCCACCTATGCCACGGGCGACGTCTATGAGGGTGGCTTTCTGGACAACAAACGCCACGGCGACGGAACCATGCGCTATGCCAACGGCCAAGAAGAATCAGGCGTGTGGGAAAACGGTGTCCTACCGGGCAAAACCGCCGCCGAGCCCGAGGCTGCACCGGCCGAAAACACCACATCCGACGCGCCTTCGGACGGCTAGGTTCACCAAGGCACCGGCTGCCCGGCCCAATCGAAAAAACCACCTGTATCGTCCGGGGCCAGCGCCTCGATCACTGACAGCAAATTCTGCGCGGCTTCGTCTGGTTCAACGGTCGCGTGGCGTCCTGCGTATTTTCGAGTGAACTCAGTGCGCACCGTGCCGGGATGCAGGGAAACGCATACCGCCTGCTTGTGTGTCCGCGCCAGTTCGATCGCCGAGGTGTGAACGATCTGATTCACAGCAGCTTTGGCCGCGCGGTAGCTGATCCACCCGCCCAGACGGTTGTCGCCAATCGACCCGACCCGCGCCGACAGCACCGCCACGACGGCCCGCCGGTCCCGCGGCAACAACCGCGCAGCTTGTGCCAAAACCAAAGCTGGCCCCACCGCGTTCAAAGCAAACTGATCCATCATCGCCTTGGCTGACAAAGCGCGGATCGTCTTTTCCGGCTCAGCCCCGTTGATTTCAAGCGCACCAGACGCAACGAAGATCAGGTCATAGGGTCCTCCAAGCGCTGCCAGAGCAGTACTGACGGTGTCTGGCTTGGTCAGGTCAAACCCAACCGAAGACCGGGACAAACCTGTTACCGCGACCGATTGTTTCTCCAACCGCCTACAAAGCGCCGATCCGATCCCGCCCGACGCGCCAATGATGAGTGCTTTTTTCATAGCCGATCACCTAGCAGCCCAAGCGCTTACTTCAAAGCATCGCAAAAAACGTCCCTGCGCGTGTAAGACCTGTAAATTCCGTCTTTTCATTCGCGTTCCGCTCTGTATAACCTCAATCCCATGATCAACCACGCAGATATCCTTGTTGCCGACACCGCCCTTCGCGGTACGTGGCTGCGTGGCCTACTGATCCTAATCCGCCTCTGAGCGTGCCATCCGGCGCGCCCGCTCAGAGGAGGACGCCCGCGCGCCATAGGCTTTAGGACAGAAGAAGAAAGAGATTCCCATGACCAACGTGACCGACCAAGACCGCGTCTTGATCTTTGACACCACTTTGCGCGACGGCGAACAAAGCCCCGGCGCAACCATGACCCATAACGAAAAGCTCGAAATTGCCGAGCTGCTGGACGAAATGGGCGTCGACATCATCGAAGCAGGCTTCCCCATCGCCTCCGAAGGTGATTTCAAGGCCGTCAGCGAGATTGCCGAGCGGTCGAAAAACAGCCGCATCTGCGGTCTGGCCCGCGCCAATTTCGCAGACATTGACCGCTGCTGGGACGCCGTGAAACACGCACGGCAAAACCGCATTCACACCTTCATCGGCACCTCTCCGCTGCACCGCGCCATTCCGAACCTGACGATGGACGAGATGGCCGATAAAATCCACGAAACGGTTAGCCACGCGCGCAATCTGTGCGACAACGTGCAGTGGTCACCGATGGACGCCACGCGGACCGAGTGGGATTACCTGTGCCGCGTGATCGAGATTGCGATCAAGGCGGGCGCGACCACGATCAACATCCCCGACACGGTGGGTTATACCGCGCCGGTGGAAAGCGCCGACCTGATCAAGCGCCTGATCGAGACCGTACCGGGCGCGGATGAGGTGATCTTCGCCACCCACTGCCACAACGACCTCGGCATGGCGACTGCAAACTCGCTGGCCGCCGTCGCGGGCGGAGCGCGACAGATCGAATGTACCATCAACGGTCTGGGGGAACGCGCGGGCAACACCGCGCTGGAAGAGGTCGTCATGGCACTGCGCACCCGCAATGACATCATGCCGTGGCACACGGGTATCGACACCACCAAGATCATGCATATCTCGCGCCGTGTGGCGACGGTGTCGGGCTTCAACGTGCAGTTCAACAAGGCGATTGTCGGCAAGAACGCCTTTGCGCATGAAAGCGGCATCCATCAGGACGGGATGCTGAAGAACCGCGAAAACTTCGAGATCATGCGCCCTGAAGATATCGGTTTGTCCGGCACGTCTTTGCCCCTGGGCAAACACTCAGGCCGCGCGGCCTTGCGTGACAAGCTGGAAACCTTAGGCTTTGATGTTGGCGACAATCAGCTGAAGGACATCTTTGTTCGGTTCAAGGATCTGGCCGACCGCAAGAAAGAAGTCTTTGACGACGATCTCATCGCGCTGATGACCATGGATGAGCATGACGACTATCTGCAACTGGTGTCGATGAAAGTGACTTGCGGCACAGGCGGTCAGGCGGAATCGACGGTCGAACTTGAGATGGACGGCAAGGACATCATCGCCACAGAACACGGCGATGGGCCGGTTGATGCGACCTTCAAGGCAATCCGTGCGATCTATCCCAACAAGGCGCATCTGCAATTGTACCAAGTGCACGCGGTGACCGAAGGCACAGACGCCCAGGCCACAGTCTCGGTGCGGCTGGAAGAGGATGGCATGATTGCAACCGGTCAATCGGCCAACACCGATACCGTCGTTGCCTCGGCTAAAGCCTATATCCACGCGCTGAACCGCCTGATCATGCGACGCGAAAAGGCCGGTCCGGGCGCGGATGCACGTGAGATCAGCTATAAGGACCTGACCTGATCGTCTGAGAGCGCAGAGGCTCCCGCACCCGCGGCGGCCCGGCTTCGCCGACCCTTCTTGGGTTTTGGGCCCGGCAGCGCGCCTGCGGCGCGCTGCCGGGCCCAACTCAATTGACGGCATCTTTGATGCTGGCAATCGGGGCGGGAGGGCTTTCTACAACCGCTCAAACAAGGTGGATAGGCGCATAAACTCGTCCCGAATGCCAAACGGTGCGTTCAGAATGAACATTCCCGACCCGATCATACGGTGCCCCTCGCGCGCGGCTGGAAAGCGCACCTCGTGGCATGCTGCTTTGGGCAGGGTTTGCGCCCGCAGCGCCGCAATCATCGGCTTGTGTCGCCCATCGGTCAAGATAGGATACCACAACGCGATGACCCCAACATTCCACTTTCGGTGCACCTTGGAAATGAACCCCGGCAGGCGGTCATATTCCGATTTCACCTCATAGCTTGGATCGATCAGCAGCAAACCCCGCCGAGGGGTAGGCGGCAGCAATGAATGCGCCAGCGCATAGCCATCCTGCTTGTAGACCTTCGCTCCGAACCGCGAAACGGCCAGTGAGAGCGCCTCATATTCCTGCGGATGCATTTCAGCCAGATGCAAACTGTCGTGATCACGCAGCAAATTGCCCGCAATCAGGGGCGATCCCGCATATGCCTGCGCCCCGTGCGTTGCCTGAACGCTGGACAACGCCTTCGACAAAGGATGATCAGCACCAAACCACCCGTCACGCCGCGCGCGCTCAATTCCTGCAGCGGCCTCGCCGGTGCGGACCGCTTCAGCAGCGTCCAGCTTGTACAAACCCCGCCCCGAATGAGTCTCGACATAGGTCAGGGGTTTGTCCTTGCGCGCCAGATAATCCAGCATCCACGCCAGCAAAGCGTGCTTTTGCACGTCAGCCAGATTTCCAGCATGGTAAATATGTTGATATGAGAGCATGTTGCCTTCTAAAGTCCCTATCAATAAGGCGGAAAGGTGCTGATTGACGCGGAATCAGCCCTTTTACCGGGCGAGATGGCACCCTATAAGACATCCGTCCCGGAACCGTCGAGTCGCGGGCAGTGGTAATTTTGACGAACGGGATCATTAAAAACATGGGAATCTTTGGCAATCTGGGCGGCTTGTTCACAGCGGACATGGCCATCGACCTTGGGACAGCGAACACGCTGGTTTATGTCAAAGGGCGCGGTGTGATCCTGTCGGAGCCTTCGGTTGTCGCCTATCACGTCAAGGACGGTGTCAAAAAGGTGCTGGCCGTCGGCGAGGACGCCAAGCTGATGCTGGGCCGAACCCCCGGCTCGATCGAGGCGATCCGTCCGATGCGTGAAGGCGTGATTGCTGATTTCGACACTGCCGAGGAAATGATCAAGCACTTCATCCGCAAGGTGCATAAACGGTCTACCTTCTCGAAGCCCAAGATCATCGTCTGCGTCCCACACGGTGCGACCCCCGTAGAAAAGCGTGCGATCCGTCAGTCGGTTCTGTCGGCAGGTGCGCGCCGCGCGGGCCTGATTGCCGAACCGATTGCAGCCGCCATTGGTGCAGGCATGCCGATCACCGACCCGACCGGCAACATGGTCGTTGATATCGGCGGCGGCACCACCGAGGTTGCGGTTCTGTCGCTGGGCGACATCGTCTATGCGCGCTCGGTCCGCGTGGGCGGAGACCGAATGGATGAGGCGATCATCTCGTATCTGCGCCGTCAGCAGAACCTTCTCGTGGGCGAATCCACCGCTGAACGCATTAAGACCACCATCGGCACTGCCCGGATGCCTGACGACGGTCGTGGCCAGTCGATGCATATCCGGGGCCGTGACCTGCTTAACGGCGTACCCAAAGAGATTGAGATCAGCCAGGCTCAGGTAGCCGAGGCTCTGTCGGAACCCGTCCAACAGATTTGCGAGGCGGTAATGACAGCATTGGAAACCACACCCCCCGATCTGGCCGCCGACATCGTGGACCGGGGCGTGATGCTGACCGGCGGCGGCGCGCTGCTGGGCGATTTGGACCTTGCCCTGCGCGAACAGACTGGTCTGGCTGTGTCGATTGCCGATGAAAGCCTGAATTGTGTGGCTTTGGGCACCGGCAAAGCGCTGGAATATGAAAAACAACTGCGCCACGCGATTGACTACGAAAGCTAAGGCGCGCACCCTTTCGGGGTAAAAACTCGGGCAAGAGCAGCACGGGAAGGTAACCTGTGGCAAACGACCGATCACAGCGCGATGAATACACGGCCCCTCTGCGCCGCTTGCTGTTGGGGATCGTGGTGCTGTGCTTGCTGGGAATCTTTCTGGTCTGGCGCATTGACAGCCCTCGGGTCGAGCGGTTTCGCGCGCAGGTGGTGGACCGCGTGGTGCCGTCGATGGAATGGGCGATGGTGCCAGTCACCGCAGTTGTAAACCTTGTCCGCGATTTCCAAAGCTATCAGCGGCTGAGCGCACAAAACCAAGAGCTGCGCAGCGAATTGCGCCTGATGCGGGCCTGGAAAGAGGCCGCGCTACAGCTTGAACAGGAAAACGCGCGCCTGCTGGACCTTAACAATGTGCGGCTTGACCCGCGCTTGACCTATATTACCGGGGTTGTGATGGCCGATAGCGGCTCGCCCTTCAGGCAATCGGTGTTGCTGAATGTGGGCGAACGGGACGGCATCATGGATGGCTGGGCCACGATGGACGGGATCGGCGTCGTCGGGCGCATTTCCGGCGTCGGCCCCGATACAGCACGGGTCATTCTGCTGACCGATGCGTCCAGCGCCATTCCGGCAACGATCCAGCCTTCGGGTCAAACCGCGCTGATCACCGGCGACAATACGCCTTCGCCCGCTGTGGAATTCCTGGAAAACCGCGAGCTTGTACGACCGGGTGATCGGGTCGTGACCTCGGGCGATGGCGGGGTGTTTCCTGGCGGCCTGCTGATCGGACAGATCGCCGCCGACCCCGGTGGGCGCCTACGTGTGCGCCTGTCCGCCGATTTCGAACGACTGGAATTTTTACGCGTGCTGCGCTTCCATTCGGCTCCACGTATCGAAGATTCCGGCGATGTCGTCGGCCCCAGACGCCCCGAAGCCGCCCTGACCCCATCGGAGGTCGGCGATGGATAGTCAGACTTCGCAGCTTTGGGCCAAACGCGGCTTGTATCTGTTTCTAGCCCTTCTGATCCTGTTTTTTCATCTGCTGCCACTGAACGCGCGGCCAGATCGCTGGCCCTTTCCTGATCTGATCATTGCGCTGACATTTGCCTGGGTGTTGCGGCGTCCCGAGTTTGTGCCCATCCCTCTAATCGCGGTGGTGATGTTGCTGGCCGATCTGCTGCTGCAACGTCCTCCGGGTCTGCTGGCCGCGCTGGTTGTGATGGGCGCGTCCTACTTGCGCAACGCAGCACCCGGCTTACGTGACGCCGGGTTCATGGGCGAATGGACCAGCGCCGCCGTCGTCATCACGGCTGTTTTTGCCCTCAACCGCGTCATTCTTGCTATTCTGTCCGTACAACAGGCAGCATTGGGTCCGGTCGTGATACAAGTGGTTCTGACGATTGCGGTTTATCCGCTGATTGTTTTGCTCAGCCAGAGCGGATTCGGCGTGCGGCGGGTTTCGACCTCGGAGTCCGGCGCAGTAGGAGCCCGCCCATGAAGCCACGCAAACAGAAATCGCAGGGTTTGGCCTATAAAAGACTGCCCCGTCGCGCCTTTGTTCTTGGCGGATTGCAGGCCGTGTTTATTGGCGGTCTGGCCGCACGGATGCGGTATATGCAGGTGGATCAAGCGGATGAATACCGCCTGCTGGCCGAAGAAAACCGCATCAACATCCGCCTGATCCCACCGACACGCGGTCGGATTTACGACCGCAACGGGCAGATCATCGGACAGAACTCGCCCTCTTACCGGATCGTGATGGTGCGCGAGGATGCGGGCGACGTAGACGCCGTTATCGCCAGACTGTCTGACCTAATCCCGCTGACCGATGATGAGATCGAGCGCGCCAAGACCGAGATGCGCCGCTCGGCCCCGTTCCTGCCGGTCACGCTGGCCGATCAGGTCACGTGGGAAGATATCTCGAAAGTCGCCGTCAACGCCCCCGCCCTGCCCGGTGTCACGCCCGAGGTCGGCATGACACGACAATATCCCAGATACGAGGACTTCGCCCATGTCGTTGGCTATGTCGGCCCGGTCAGCGACTATGACCTCAGCCAGATCGAAGACCCCGAACCCGTGCTGCGCATACCTCGGTTCCAGATCGGCAAGGTCGGGCTAGAGGCCAAACAGGAAATCAGCCTGCGGGGTAAGGCCGGGGCCAAACGAGTCGAGGTCAACGCCACTGGCCGCGTCATGCGCGAGCTTGACCGGCAGGAAGGTACCGCCGGGGCCGATCTGCAACTGTCTGTCGATGCCGATCTGCAGCAATACGCGCAGGCACGTCTGGCGGGCGAAAGCGCCGCTGCGGTCGTGATCGACTGCGAAACCGGCGATATCCGGGCGATAAGTTCAGCCCCCAGTTTTGATCCCAACCTGTTCGTGCGCGGCATCTCGGTCGCGGATTACCGGACCCTGACGCAGGACAATTACCGCCCGCTGGCCAACAAGACCGTGCAGGGCACCTACCCGCCGGGATCGACCTTCAAGATGATCACCGCCATGGCCGCGTTGGAGGCCGGAGTGATCGGACCATCGAACACCGTCTATTGCCCTGGCCACCTGAAGGTTGGCAGCCGCCGGTTCCATTGCTGGAAACGCGGCGGGCATGGCACAGTCGATCTGGAAACCTCGCTCAAACGCAGTTGCGATGTCTATTACTATGACGTGGCCCTGCGCACGGGGATCGACAAAATCTCGGACATGGCACGGACTTTTGGGCTGGGCATCAAGCATGACATACCGATGTCCGCCGTGGCCGCCGGGCTGGCGCCCAATCAAGACTGGAAGCGGCGTGTGCATGGGCAGGAATGGCTGGTGGGTGACACGGCCAATGCCTCGATCGGTCAAGGGTTCATGCTGGCCTCGCCGCTGCAACTGGCCGTGATGACCGCGCGGATTGCGACCGGGCGATCTGTCTCGCCGCGTCTTGTTCGGTCGATGAACGGGGTCGAGCAACCCTCGGGCGCAGGTGAGCCGCTGGACGTCAACCCGCGTAATCTGGAACAAGTTCGGCAGGCGATGTGGACGGTATCGAATGACCGGCGCGGTACAGCTTATCGCAGCCGCATCATAGCCGATGATTTCCGAATGGCGGGCAAAACCGGCACCAGCCAGGTGCGCAACATCACTAAGGCCGAACGTGCCGCCGGCGTCATCCGCAACGAAGACCTGCCGTGGGAGCGTCGAGACCATGCTCTGTTTGTCAGCTTCGCGCCCTATGACAAGCCGAAATACGCGATTGCCGTGGTGGTGGAACATGGCGGCGGCGGGTCGAAAGCCGCAGCCCCTGTGGCGAGGGATATCATGTTACAGGCGCTCTATAATGGAACGCCGCCGTTGGACGCCTATCCGGTGGCAGACCGCGACCGGATCAAGGAACTGCAAAAGAAGCTTGAAGGCGATCGCCGTCCCAAAGCGCGCCCGTCCGAAAAGGACCGCGCATGAGCTATCTTGAATATACGGTCAAATCCACGCCCTCGGGGTTCCGCAAGTTCTTGTATATGAACTGGCCCCTGACCCTGCTGCTGATCAGCGTGGCCAGTGCTGGGTTCTTGATGCTGTTCTCGGTCGCAGGCGGGTCATGGACCCCATGGGCCGAACCGCAGATGGAACGGTTCGGGCTGGGCCTGACGGTGATGTTCATCATCGCGCTTGTCCCCATCTGGTTCTGGCGCAACATGTCGGTTCTGGCCTATCTGGGCTCAATTGGCCTGCTGATCGTGGTCGAGCTGTTCGGGACGATTGGCATGGGCGCACAGCGCTGGATCGACCTTGGTTTCATGCGCCTGCAACCGTCCGAGGTGATGAAGGTCGCCCTTGTGATGGTGCTGGCCGCCTATTACGACTGGCTGCCCTCGCACAAAACCTCGCGCCCGCTGTGGGTGATCCTTCCGGTGATCCTGATCCTGATCCCCGTGTTCTTCGTGCTGAAACAACCCGACCTTGGCACCTCGATCCTGTTGCTGGCGGCTGGAGGCGGGATGATGTTTCTGGCAGGGGTCCACTGGGCCTATTTCGCCGCTGTCATCGCCGCCGTGGTCGGGCTGATCGCAACCGTTTTCAACAGCCGCGGAACCGAGTGGCAGTTGCTTAAGGACTACCAATTCCGCCGGATTGATACCTTTCTAGACCCCTCCACCGACCCGCTGGGCGCGGGCTATCACATTACTCAGTCCAAAATCGCGCTTGGATCAGGTGGTTGGAACGGGCGCGGCTTCATGCAGGGCACGCAATCGCGGCTGAACTTCCTGCCGGAAAAACATACCGATTTCATCTTCACCACATTGGCCGAGGAGTTCGGCTTTGTCGGTGGCATTACCCTGTTGATCCTTTATGGCCTGATCATCGTGTTCTGTCTGGTGACGGCGTTGTCGACCAAGGACCGGTTTTCGTCGCTAGTGACG
The DNA here is from genome assembly GCF_056531925.1 of Ruegeria sp. J8. Classification (NCBI taxonomy): domain Bacteria; kingdom Pseudomonadati; phylum Pseudomonadota; class Alphaproteobacteria; order Rhodobacterales; family Roseobacteraceae; genus Ruegeria; species Ruegeria sp. J8. Next base: position 515,186 of record NZ_JBQFMR010000003.1, on the reverse strand, counting down.
CTGGGCATCGCGCTGAACTTCTTCCTGTTCTTCGCGGTGAACATGTCGATGGTGATGGGACTGGCCCCGGTCGTGGGTGTGCCCCTGCCAATGGTCAGCTATGGCGGCTCGGCCATGCTTGTCCTGATGGCGGCCTTCGGTATTGTGCAAAGCGCGCATATCCATCGTCCTCGCTGATTTGAAAGGCCTCCGATGCCCGTGAACGTCCTGTTTTCCGCGCGCCCTGAATTGTGGCCCGTGTATGAACCCCTCTTGTCAGACGGCTTGACCAATGCGGGGGTGGATGCGGCAATCGGAACGCAGATGGACCCGGATCAGGTCGATTACGTGGTCTATGCGCCAAACGGTGGGCTATTGGACTTCACGCCGTATTCGCGGCTGAAGGCCGTGCTCAGCCTGTGGGCCGGGGTCGAAAGCATCGCAGATAACGCGACCCTAACCGTTCCCCTCGCTAGAATGGTGGATTTCGGCCTGACGCAAGGCATGACCGAATGGGTGGTCGGCCACGTGCTGCGATACCATCTTGGAATGGACCGCCATATCACTGTTCAGGACGGCACATGGACACCCGAGGCCCCACCGCTGGCCCCTGAACGCACCGTCTGCATACTGGGCCTTGGCATGTTGGGCGAGGCATCCGCGCGGGCACTTGCTGTATTGGGTTTCAACGTCACGGGCTGGAGTCGGTCGCCCAAGGACATCCCCGGTGTCACCTGCCTGCACGGCGAAGACGGGCTACGCGCGGCGCTGACCACAGCTGAAATCGTCGTTCTGCTGCTGCCCGACACACCGGCGACCGAGAACCTGTTGAACGCGGAAACTCTCGCCCTGCTGCCTAAGGGCGCATGTCTGATCAATCCGGGCCGAGGCCCTCTCATCGACGACAGCGCCCTGCTGGATGCGCTGAACGCCGGACAAATCGGCCACGCCACGTTGGACGTGTTCCGGGTTGAACCCTTGCCAATCGACCACCCTTATTGGGCGCATCCGAACGTGACGGTCACGCCGCATATCGCCTCGGAAACGCGGCCAGTGACAGCCGCGCAGGTGATCGTTGAAAACATTCGACGCGGTGAGGCGGGTGAACCCTACCTGCACCTCGTCGACCGCGCTTTAGGCTACTAGCCCGCGCCCTTTCAGCAACGCCTCGACCCCCGGCAACCGGCCCCGGAAGGCCAGATACAGGTCTTCGGCCTCGCGGGAGCCTCCGGTGGACAGGATGTTCTCCTCCAGCGCCTTGGCGCGGTCGGGATCGAATGCGCCACCGGCCTCTTCAAAGGCGGCGAAGGCGTCGGCGTCCATGACCTCGGACCACATATAGCTGTAATAGCCCGCGCTATAGCCGTCACCCGCAAAGACATGCGCGAAATGCGGGGTGGCGTGGCGCATCCCGATGGCCGGAGGCATCCCAAGACCGTCCAGCACCTGCGCTTGTTTTGCCATCGGGTCCACCGGGGCCGCGCCGTCATGGAACTCCAGATCGACCAGCGCCGAGGCGACATATTCGACCGTCTGAAACCCCTGATCGAAATTGGCGGCCTTCAGCACCTTGTCCAGCATGTCTTGCGGCATCGGCGCGCCGGTTTCGGCATGGGTGGCGAACTCGGCCAGAACTTCGGGCACTTCCAACCAGTGTTCGTAAAGCTGGCTGGGCAGTTCTACGAAATCGCGCGCGACAGACGTACCCGATATGCTTTCATAAGTCACATCCGACAGCATCTGATGCAGCGCATGGCCGAATTCATGAAATAGCGTCCGGGCGTCATCATAAGACAGCAGCGCCGGATCGCCCTTTGCAAAATTGCAGACATTGATCACGACCGGAGCCTGCACTTTTGGAAAATTGGCCTGCGACCGCATCGCGCTGCACCACGCGCCGGATCGCTTGGAGCCCCGCGCGAAGTAATCCCCGATGAACACCGCGATATGCTGACCATTGCGCGTGACCTCCCAAGCGCGGCAATCGGGGTGGTAGAGCGGCACGTCCAGCGGCCCGAACTCCAACCCGAACAAGCGGTTGGCACAGGCAAAGGCGGCCTCGATCATCCGGTCCAGCTGCAGGTAGGGTTTCAGCGCCGCCTCATCCAGATCATGCTCGGCCTTGCGGCGTTTCTCGGCGTAGTAGCGCCAATCCCACGCGGCCAGTGGGCCATTGACCCCATCCGCCTGCATCATCTGCGTCAGAATCTCGGCGTCCGCATCGGCGCGGGCCTTGGCGGGTTCCCAGACCTGCATCAGCAGGTCACGCACCTTGTCCGGCGTGCGGGCCATCTCGGTTTCCAGCTTGTAGGCCGCGAAATTGTCATAGCCCAGAAGCTTGGCGCGCTCTTGGCGAAGGCTGAGGATTTCGGCGGCATTTTCGCGGTTATCCGTCTTGCCCCCATTCGCGCCACGCGCAGTCCAGGCCTTATAGGCCACCTCGCGCAGATCGCGGCGGGGCGAGAATTGCAGGAATGGGACGATGATCGAGCGGGACAGGGTGACAACGGGACCATCTACACCCTTTTCCTGCCCGGCAGCGCGGGCCGCATCCACGACGAAATCTGGTAGACCTTCCAGATCATCCTCGGACAGGTCCATGAACCACTCACGCTCATCCGCCAGCAGGTTCTGGGTAAAGGATGTACCCAGCGAGGCCAGCCGCGCCTTGATTTCCTGCATCCGCGCGTCTGCATCCCCGGTCAGCGCCGCGCCTGCGCGAACGAAGCCACGATGGGTCAACATCAACACCCGCGCCTGTTCGTCCGTCAGGCCCAGATCATCCTTGCGCGCCCACAGATCGGCCACCCGCTGAAACAACGCCTTGTTCGACGAAATGCCTGAGAAATGCGCCGCTAGTTTGGGCGAGAAGTCACGCTGCAGCTCTTCTCGCGCCGGGTTGCTGTCAGCCCCGGCCACAGTGAAGAAGACGGACAGGACCTTGTCCAATTGCTCACCCGCAGCCTCAAGCGCCTCAACCGTATTGGCAAAGCTGGGCGCGTCGGGGTTGTCCGCGATGGCGGCGATCTGCGCGTTATGCGCCTGCAAGGCCGCATCCAGCGCGGGCGCGAAATCGGTGTCGGCAATCGTGTCGAAGGGCGCGATTTCAAACGGTGTGGTCCAGTCGGACAGGATCGGGTTGGTCATGAAACTCTCCTTTGAGCACAACCTAGGAACGCAGGGCGGGATGATCCAGTGCGCGCGCTCACTTACCGCAAATCGGACAATCGGCGCGGCGCGACAGGGTGATCTTGCGGCTTTCCCCATAAAGCGCGTCATAGATCAGCATCTCACCGCGCAGAGCCTGCCCAGCCCCGGTGATCACCTTTATCGCCTCCACCGCCATCATCGAGCCCACAACGCCGGGCAGAGGGCCAATCACGCCAGCCTCGGCGCAGGAAGGCGCCAGCCCTGGGGCCGGAGCCTCTGGGAATATACACTGATAGCAAGGGGCATCATGGGCGGGATCAAAGACGCTCAGCTGCCCTTCCCATTGCGACAGAGCACCCGAGATCAGCGGCTTGCCCAGCGCTACCGCCGTGCGGTTGGCCAGATAGCGAGTGTCGAAATTGTCAGTGCCATCGAGGATCAGATCGAAATCGGCAAACAAATCCTGCGCGATCTCATCAGTCAGACGGCGGTGGTAAGGCAGCACGATCACATTAGGGTTTTGCGCCTGCATGGCCTGCTGCGCCGAGAAAACCTTGGGCATCCCGATATCCGCGTCGCGGTGTATGACCTGACGTTGCAGATTGGCATTTTCGACCTCGTCATCGTCGATAACACCGATGGTCCCAACCCCGGCGGCAGCCAGATATTGCAGCGCTGGCGCGCCCAGCCCCCCGGCACCGATAACCAGCACACGGGCCTGTTTCATCTTTTTCTGACCCGGCCCACCCAGTTCCCGCAACACGATATGGCGGGCATAACGTTCCAGCTCGGTTTCAGAGAATTGGTCGGATGGCATGGCGGACTCCTTCGTGGCAGGCGTCGCGCGGTTGCGTAACGCTTTCAGCACCCTTCCATAAACCAGAACCAGAACCGCGAAACCAGCCAGGATCAGCCACATCGCCGCAGAGCCGCCAGTCGCCTGACGCAAGGGGTGCCCGTCCGGTAGAACCAGCTGCGCCGTGATCACGCCCAACAGCAACACCCCGACGGATGTCATCCGCGCGGTGCGCGACACGCCAGCCAGATAGCCAACGCCCCACAGCCCGGCAGCCAGAATGAAAACCAACAGCATCAGCCGCGCCCGGTCGAGCCGAACCCACCCGCGCCGCGTTCGGTGTCGCTGAGCGTATCGGTAGACTCAAACGTGGCCTGAACGACCGGGGCCACGACAAGCTGCGCAATGCGTTCGCCGTGGGTGATCTCGAACACCTCCTGCCCGGCATTCAGCACGATCACACCCAGCGGGCCGCGATAATCGCTGTCGATCGTACCCGGCGTGTTGGGTAGCGTGATCCCATGTTTCAACGCCAGCCCGGACCTTGGACGCACCTGCACCTCATAGCCATTCGGGATTTCGATCCGCAGGCCGGTGGGAACCAAGGCGCGCTGTCCGGGTTTCAGCGTTATCGACGCTCCATCCGGTAGGTTGGCTCGAACATCCGCGCCCGCCGCACCAGTGGTTTCGTAGGACGGCAACGGTACTGAGGGGTCAGAGCCGTCCTCGCGGATCACGCGAATTGCAACCATCTTGTTTCCTTTCCCTCACGCGGTCAGCGCGTCGGCGATCTTGCGCGCCAACTGCTCGGCCACAGCGTCCTTGCTCATACGTGGCCATTCTTCGGCCCCTGCGTCCGAAATCAACGTGACCGCATTCTCGGACCCGCCCATGATGCCGGTGGCGGGACTGACATCATTGGCCACAATCCAGTCGCACCCCTTACGCGCGCGCTTCGCGGTGGCGTGTTCGATCACACTATCGGTCTCGGCGGCGAAGCCCACGACCAGCGCGGGGCGACCCGTTTCCAGATGCGAGATGCGTTTCAGAATGTCGGGGTTTTCCGCAAATTCCAGCGCGGGCAGGCCGTCGCGGGTTTTCTTTAGCTTCCGGTCCGAGGCGCTGGCCACCCGCCAATCCGCCACAGCCGCCGCAAACACGCCCGCATCCACGGGCAAGGCGGCGTCCACCGCATCCGACATCTGTTGCGCGGTCTCGACCGCAACCACCTGTACGCCTTGGGGCGGAGCCACATCCGCCGGGCCGGTGACAAACACCACCTCGGCCCCCAGCGCGGCGAGCGCCCTCGCCACCGCCGTTCCTTGCGCGCCCGAGGACCTGTTGGCGATATAGCGCACCGGATCGATGGGTTCATGGGTGGGGCCCGAAGTGACCAGAATACGCTTGCCCTGCAAGGGGCCGCCACCCAGCTGCGCCTCGACCGCCGCGACGATCTCCAGCGGTTCGGACATGCGGCCGGGGCCGTATTCGCCACAGGCCATGTCGCCCTCGTTCGGGCCAACAAAGCGGACACCATCCGCCTGCAGTTGCGTCAGATTGCGCTGCGTCGCGGGGTGATCCCACATCCGTACATTCATCGCAGGCGCGCAAAGAACCGGCGTGTCCGTCGCCATCAACAGGGTCGAGGCCATGTCGTTGGCCAGCCCGCTGGACATTTTGCCCATCAGATCGGCAGTGCCCGGGGCAACCACTACAAGATCGGCAGAGCGGGAGAGTTGGATATGGCCCATCTCGGCCTCATCGGTCAGATCGAAAAGATCGCGATAGACCTTCTCTCCGGCCAAGGCAGACACGGACAAAGGGGTCACGAATTCCTCAGCCGCGCGGGTCAGAACCGGGGTTACGGCCGCGCCGCGTTCGCGCAGGCGGCGGATGAGATCCAGCGATTTATAGGCTGCGATGCCTCCGCCGATGATCAGCAGAATTCGTTTCGATGCCAGCATGTTCAGCCCTTCCCGTCCCGGTCGGCCCTGACATTAGGCAAGCAGACCAGACAGTTCCAGCGGTTAATTCTGCGTCTGGAATGCCAGACAGGGGTCTTCGCGTTCGACCGAAGGGCTGTCGATCACCGCGTCAAACTCGCCTGAGATCGCGCCATCCTCGGACTGCCCCAACACAAAGACTTTCAGGCCGGGGCGCAGCCGGGACGTGAATGTCGGAATCCCGCGATCCTTGCGGGCATGCCCATTACCAGTGATCACAGCAATCGGCCCGCCTGTTTCGTCATCGGCACGCAAGATCGAACGCGTCAGAACCGCGTCGCGCAAACGTTGGATGGCCACCAACTGAGGCAGCGCCTCTTGCGGGAGCGCATCGCAATGCGCCGCCAGTTGATCTGCCTCGCGTTCAGCCTGATCCGCAGCCGAAAGAGGCACGGTCAGCCCATAGCGCGCCGCATCCGCGCCCAGCGCCGTGGCAGCACCCCGTTCCATTGCAGCGCGCGCCGCCGCACGGGGAACCATCGCCCCATAGACCGGCGCATCGGTAGCCTGAAAGACCGGGTAATACATGCTGAGAGACGGCCACCCCATCTCGGCCCATTTCAGGATACGGTCCAATTCCTCGGGGTTGGTCGCAGCTTTCTGAGCCAGCCGTTGCGCGCCCTCTTCGGTGACCATTTCCCAGACCACGGCCGAGGGGTTGATGATCTCCAACGCCTCTTTTTGGACGATGTGATGCTGTGGGTTGTCGTGGATTTCACCCAAAATCACTACATCCGCCGCGCGCATTGCGTCGGCAACATCATCAGGAATCAGTCCATCGGCCCGGCCTACACCGGCTGTAACTACAAGCGCGCACAGCAGAATCGCAAACTGTCTCATGCGATGAAGTGTTGCACCTCGCGCGATTGCGCTTCAAGGTTCTTGCGCATTTTGACGAAAGCGGCGGCTTCTAGCTGACGCACACGCTCTTTCGACAGACCCAATTCCTGACCCAGACTTTCCAATGTCCGCGCCGGTTCGCGCAATTTGCGTTCGCGCACGATGAACTGCTCACGATCGTTCAGGGATCGCATGGCAGTTACCAGCCATTCACGCAACTGCGCGGTGTCATGGCTGTTCTCGACGGTTTCGGCGGCCTGCTCGCGCTCGTCCTCCAGCGCGTCAATCCACTCGCGCCCGTCCTCATCCGCAGATTGCACCGCATTCAGCGAAAAATCTGATCCAGACAAACGACCTTCCATCATTTCGACATCACGAAGAGGAACACCGATTTCGGTAGCGATCATCTGATGAAGCTGGTGCCTGTCCAATTCCATTCCTTCAGTCGCGGCTTCACGTTCCAGACGAGCCTGCACTCGGCGCATATTGAAAAACAGCGACTTCTGCGACGATGTCGACCCGGTGCGCACCATCGACCAGTTGCGCATCACATAGTCCTGAATGCTGGCTTTGATCCACCAGACCGCATAGGTCGAGAACCGCACACCCCGGTCCGGGTCGAACTTGTCGGCGGCTTTCATCAGGCCCAAACCGGCCTCTTGAATCAAGTCATTCATCGGCGCGCCATAGCGTTTGAACTTGGCCGCCATAGAGATCGCCAGCCGCATATATGCGGTGATCAACCGATGCAGCGCCTTTTCATCGCGGTGGTCACGCCACGCATAGGCCAATTTCAATTCGGTCTCCGCGTCCAGCAATTCAGCCTTCATTGCCTGCCGTGACATCGAAAAATCGTTTGCGTTATCCAGTGCCATGGAAACCTCCCCTTTTCGCAGGCGCACCCCGGCCTTGCCTTGCCGACCTATGGTCGATACGCAGAACGAAACCGGGTGGATCACATGGAAGGTAAGAATAGTGTATCCGGATTTAACCTTTGTGATAGGCGGAGCTGCCTCGGGCAAGTCTGCATTTGCAGAACAACTTACTGTTTCAACAGAAAAAAGCCGCATTTATCTGGCGACATCACAAGTGTTTGATGACGAGATGCACAAAAAGGTGAAGCGGCATGTCGCCCAGCGGGGCGATGGCTGGACCACCATTGAGGCCCCGCTGGACCTGCGCCCGTCGCTGGCCACGCTGGACAAAAGCCAAGTTTGCCTGATCGACTGCGCCAGCATGTGGCTGACCAATCACCTACTGGCTGACAACGATCTGGATCAGGCGCAGGCGGACCTTTTGGATGCTCTGGCCGGATGTCGGGCCCCGGTCATCGTCGTCTCGAACGAGGTGGGCCAGGGCATTGTCCCCGACAACGCCCTTTCCCGCAGGTTCCGCGAGGCGCAGGGAAGGCTGAACATCGCGCTGGCGGCGCAGGCCGATCTGGTGGTGCAGGTCACGGTGGGCCTGCCCTTGGTTTTGAAAGGGCAGCTTCCATGACCCGGCTGCACCTTGTCCGCCATGGGCCGACCCATGCGAAAACCATGGTCGGCTGGTCCGACCTGCCCGCTGACCTCAGCGACACAGTGGCGCTCCAGCGCTTGCATGACCATCTGCCGTCTGATGCGGTTGTGATCTCGTCCGACCTGTCCCGCGCCGCCGATACGGCTTCGGCCATTCAGGGGACACGCACCCGCCTGCCCCACCACCCCGACCTGCGCGAGATCAATTTCGGCACTTGGGAGCTGCGTGGGTTCCGAGAGATTGAGGCCGAAGACCCCGACCTCGCCTTTGCTTATTGGGACAATCCCGGCGACGTGCGCCCTCCGGATGGCGAAAGCTGGAACGAGGTGCGCGCACGGGTGGATGCCGTGATCGACCGGCTGATGGCCGATCATACAGGGCACGATCTGGTCGTCGTGGTGCATTTCGGCGTGATCTTGACGCAGGTGCAGCGCGCGCTGGACGTGACCGCGCAAGAGGCGTTCAGCCACAAGATCGACAACCTCTCGGTCACGGAACTGACTCATCACGGGGATCGCTGGTCGGTCGGGCGGATCAATCACCTGGCGTGATGCACCTGCGCACAAATCACTGATTTACCGCCGCGTCATGCCGCGCCATTCTGTCCACATGACATATGATCTGTTTATCGGGGACCGCCTGTTTTCCAGCTGGTCCATGCGCGGCTGGCTGATGCTAGAACGGTTCGGCCTGCCTTACAAAGCCCATATGATCGGCCTCTATTCCGGCACCATGGCCGAGGATATGAAGCCACTCGCCCCCGCCCGTTTGGTGCCCGCCTTACGCCTGCCCGACGGAACGGTGGTGGGCGAAAGCCTCGCCATGGCCGAAACGCTGGCCGAACGCCACCCCGAGGCCCGATTGTGGCCTGCAGATCCAGCCGCCCGCGCCACCGCGCGCTGGTTATGCGCCGAGATGGTGGCCGGGTTCACCGCCTTGCGCGGCGAATGCCCGATGCAGTTGCACCATTGCTGGACCGGGTTTGAACCCTCGGCAGATACCCTGCGCGACCTTGACCGGATCGAGACCCTACGGGCCCATTCTCGCAGCGTATCCGGGGCCACCACCGGTCCGCTGTTTGGCGCCTATTCCCTGGCGGATGTCTTCTATACGCCGGTGGCCGCGCGGATTATCGGCTATGGATTGCCGGTCTCGGACGCAACCCGAGCCTATTGCCTAGCTCTGCTGTCGGACCTGTCCGCACGCCAATGGCGCGCGATGGGATTGACTGTGACCTATGACCCTTTCCCCTACGCACTGGGATTGGCAACACAACCCTGGCCAGTCGGGTCGCTCCCAGCCCGCGCCGTAGATGCAGGCCCCTCGGTCAACGCCACCTGCCCCTATTCCGGCGACCCTGTGACGGATTTCCTTGAATTGGATGGCCGCATCTGGGGCTTCTGCAACCCGTTCTGCCGTGACAAAACCGCCGCAGACCCTGGCGCTTGGCCGAAATTCTCTGACATGGTCGCAGGCGTTAACGATTCCTAAACCGCCTGCGTGCCAGCAACGACCTGTTAACCCAAAAGGTCGTTCATGGTCGCCCGCTCTCATACCGTCGCTTTCCAAGGGGTCGAGGCCCGCCCGGTCGAGGTGCAATGCGCCGTCTCGCCGGGCCTGCCCGCCTTTTCCATCGTCGGCCTGCCCGACAAGGCCGTGTCCGAGGCCCGCGACCGGGTGCGCAGCGCGCTCAGTTCCATGGCCATCGCGCTGCCGTCCAAACGCATCACCATCAACCTTTCGCCCGCCGACCTGCCGAAAGAGGGCAGCCATTTCGACCTGCCCATCGCCGTCGCGCTGCTGTCTGCATTGGAAATAATCCCTCCCGATGCTGCCGAAGGCGCGGTTTCGCTGGGTGAGCTGTCATTGGACGGATCGCTCGTACCCGTCGTCGGCGCCCTGCCCGCCGCCATGACCGCCGCCGCCGAAGATCGCGCGCTGCTGTGCCCCAAAGCCTCCAGCGCCGAGGCGGCTTGGGTCGATGCTACACAGGTTATTGGGGCCACATCACTGGGCGATGTGGTGCGGCATTTCTCAGGTCAGGCCCCTTTATCCGCCGCCCAACCCGGCGAGGTCTGCCTTGCGCCCAGCGTCCGCGACCTGCGCGACGTGAAAGGGCAAGAGCGAGCCAAACGCGCGTTAGAGATCGCCGCTGCCGGGCGGCATCACCTGATCATGATCGGCACACCGGGGTCGGGCAAATCGATGCTGGCCGCGCGTCTGCCGGGAATTCTGCCGCCTCTGACCCCATCCGAGGCACTGGAAACCTCTATGATCCAGTCGCTCTGCGGATTGCTTGACGAAGGCGGGATCAGCCACACCCGCCCATTCCGAGAACCGCATCACACCGCCTCGATGGCTGCGATTGTCGGCGGTGGTCGAGGCGCGAAACCCGGTGAGATTTCCTTGGCTCATAACGGGGTTCTGTTCATGGACGAATTCCCTGAATTTCCACGCACCGTTCTAGAAACCCTGCGCCAACCGATTGAAACGGGCGAGGTCATGGTGGCCCGCGCAAATGCCCATGTGAAATACCCCTGCCGCTTCATGCTGGTGGCCGCCGCCAACCCCTGCAAATGCGGCTACCTGACCGACCCTGCCCGCGCCTGTTCCCGCGCGCCGGTCTGTGGCGAGGATTATCTGGGCCGCATCTCTGGCCCGCTGATGGATCGGTTCGACTTGCGGATCGAGGTGCCTCCGGTCGGGTTCACCGATTTGGACCTGCCGCCTTCTGGTGACAGCTCCGCCACCGTTGCCGCACGGGTCGAAGCCGCACGCGCCGTGCAGGCTGAGCGGTTCGAGGGCATGGAGCCCCGCCAGAATGCGGATATGGAGGGCAAGCTGCTGGAAGAGATCGCCGCACCCGACGCCGAAGGCAAAGAGCTGTTGCTGAAAGCCGCCGAACGGTTCGGCCTGTCGGCGCGCGCCTATCATCGCATCCTGCGGGTCGCGCGCACCATTGCCGATCTTGAGGGCGCGCGGGATATCCGCCGCCCCCATGTGGCCGAGGCGCTGAGCTTTCGTATCAGCGCCCGGGCGGCGTCTTAAACCTTGGCTTCAATCGCCTGCCAGATTTTTTTAGCGATGTTGACACCGTCGAACCGTTCCAGCTCCTGAATGCCGGTGGGCGAGGTCACGTTGATCTCGGTCAGGTAATCTCCGATCACGTCGATGCCGACGAAAATCTGGCCTTTTTCCTTCAGCAAAGGACCAATGGCGGCGCAAATCTCCAAATCCCGGTCGGACAGGCCAATCTTTTCAGGGCGACCGCCCACATGCATGTTCGACCGCGTCTCGCCCTTGGCTGGCACGCGATTGATTGCGCCAACCGGCTCACCATCCACAAGGATCACACGTTTGTCGCCGTTGCTTACATCGGGCAGGAACTTCTGAACAATCAGCGGCTCGCGCGAGAAACCGGTGAACAACTCATGCAACGAAGTCAGGTTGCGGTCGTTGGCATCCAGCCGGAACACGCCCGCACCACCATTGCCATAAAGCGGCTTGAGGATGATATCGCCATGCTTTTCCTTGAAAGCTTTGATTGTCTGCAGATCGCGCGCAATCGTTGTCGGTGGCGTCAGATCGGGGAAATCCAGCACCAGCAGCTTTTCGGGGTAATTGCGCACCCAAAACGGATCATTGACCACCAGCGCCTTGCCCTTCAAACGGTCTAACAAATGCGTCGAGGTGATGTAGTGCATATCGAACGGTGGATCCTGCCGCAGCCAGACCACATCGAAATCGGCCAGATCAACCTCACGCTCAGGCCCCAGTTCAGCCGGGTTTCCTGCCACACGCTGCACCGTCATGTCATGGCCGCGTGCTTTTATGCGCCCTTCCTGATACGCCAACTGATCCGGTCCGTAGAAAAACAGCGAATGCCCACGTGCCTGCGCCTCTTCGGCCAGTCGGAATGAGCTGTCTGCATTGATATCCACGGCCCCGATTGGGTCCATCTGAAAGGCGATTTTCATGGCGTGTCCCTCAGTTTCACGCCAGATACATGGCCCAGCGAGCCCGAGGGTTCAATGGGGGTCAGGCTTGCCCAAAGGCGTTTTCAACGATTTTGACTGCGCCAGTTGCATCCACCAGCGCTGCGTCAAAGCGCACATTCGTCAGTTGTCCTGCGGGTTCATTTTCCAAAAACTGTGAAGCAGAGGCGCAGATCCGTTTCATCTGACGCTGGTTGATCCGTGCCGCAGCTCGGTCAAAACTGCTGCTTTTCTTAACTTCAATGAACACAAGGCAGTCACCATCCCGCGCGATCAGGTCAATCTCCCCTCCGGCCCCGCGCCAGCGGCGATGTGCGATGGAATAGCCGCGACGTTCATAGTCCGTAGCCACCTGCAATTCAGCGGATTGGCCTGCCTGATAAGAAACTGAACTTCGAACAGCGCGTGCGGACATGTCATCTCTTTCCCAGCTTCAGAGCCTTTTGATAGATCGGGCGACGGGGCAGTTTGAACATATCCGACACCAGATCTGCCGCATCCCGAACCGAATGGGTTTCCAAGGCTTCCTTCAAAGCCTGTTCTACGTCCAATTCGTTAACAGTTTCCGAATGCCCGCGATCCACAAGCAGGACAATTTCGCCTTTGACAGTCTGTCCGCTTAAATCAGCGGCCAACTCGGCCAGAGTTCCGCGTTTCACTTCCTCGAATTTCTTGGTCAGTTCCCGGCACATTGCCGCTTGTCTTGTGTCACCCAACATTGCGGCCAAGTCCGACAGGCAGGCCGCAACGCGCTTGGGTGATTCGTAGAAGATCAGTGTGCCCGGCACATCGCGCAGCGCCTCGATCCTTGACTTTCGCGCGTTCGATGAGTTGGGCAGGAATCCAGCGAAAAAGAAGGCATCCGTGGGCAGGCCAGCAAGCGTCAGCGCCATCAAAGCCGCCGAGGGACCTGGGGCGCAGGTGACGGTGTGCCCCGCTTCGGCCGCCTGGCGGCCAAGGTCATAGCCCGGATCGGCAATCAAAGGCATCCCGGCTTCGGACGCGTAGGCCACCGAGCTGCCATCCGCCAGAGCTTGCAGAATTTTCTGTCGCGCGCCAGCGCCGCTGTGATCGTGATAGGCCAGAATACGACGGCCTTCCAGCGGAACACCGTGTATCTCCATCAACCGGCGCAGGCTGCGGGTGTCTTCAGCCGCGATCACATCTGCCGAGGCCAACACGTCCAGTGCCCTGAGCGTAATGTCGCGCGCCGTGCCGATCGGAGTGGCAACAAAATACAGGCCCGAGCCCAATCTGACTTTTTGGTGATTCAAAGCTGGACCCTCACAGCGTGACGTTTATTATCGCGGCCTAACAGAATGGCGGAGCATCAAGCCGCTGGGACAGGGAGTTTTCTTTTAGATGTTTAGCGTTTGCAAGCCCGTTCGCAAACTGGCGAAATCCGCCATCGCATTGGCAACCGCGGCGCTTTTGACCGCCTGCGTCCCCGGCGGAACCGGTGGTGGCCCCTCGATCAACACGTCCAAACCCGTTCCCGTGGCCCTGCTGGTTCCAGCAGGTTCAGCGAATTCGGGTGACGCAGCGCTGGCCCGTAGCCTGGAAAACGCGGCCCGCCTGGCCATGGCGGACTTGCAGAATGTGCAAATTGATCTGAGGGTCTATGACACGCAAGGCAACTCGGGCACAGCCTCGGCTGCGGCGCAACGTGCGGTTGCCGAGGGGGCCAAAATCATCCTGGGGCCGGTTTATGCGCAGGCCGCAAACTCGGCCGGTCTGGCGGTTTTGAACAACAACGTCAATGTCCTCTCCTTCTCAAACAACACAAGCATTGCAGGTGGCAATGTTTTTGTTCTGGGTCCGACTTTTGACAACACGGCCAACAGGCTGGTCAATTTCGCTGGATCGCAAGGCAAGAACGGAATGGTCATCGTACATTCCAACGATGCCGCGGGCCAGTTGGGCCAATCCGCAATTGCCCGCGCGCTGAGCACCAGCCGGGTGAATAATGCGGGCACGGTCGGCTATGACCGGTCACAACAGGGCGTGATCAACTCGGTGCCGACGATCAAAGCAACCGTCGATGCCGCAGGCGCGGATTCGATCATCCTGACAGCGACTACGGCGGGGGCTCTGCCGCTGCTGTCGCAGCTTTTGCCCGAAGCAGGCGTGTCACCGACCACAACGCAATATATTGGCCTGACCCGCTGGGACATCCCGGCACAAACACTAGAGCTGCCGGGTGTGCAGGGGGGCTGGTTCGCATTGCCCGACCCTGCCAAGGCGCAAGCCTACCGCCAGCGTTATAACAACACCTATGGCGAAGCGCCTCATCCGATCAGCGGGTTGGCCTATGACGGTATTGCCGCGATCGGCGCTCTGGTCAGTCAGGGGAAAGCAGACGCGCTGACGGCTTCTGCCCTGACCCAGAATGCCGGTTTCCAAGGTGTCGGCGGCATCTTCCGCCTGCGCCCCGATGGCACCAATGAACGCGGTCTGGCAGTCGCCACGATCCAGAATAAACAGGTAGTAGTGATTGACCCTGCCCCACAAAGCTTCTCTGGCGCCGGTTTCTGATCGACCGGCCCTGACGCTGACCCCCAAGGGTGAGCTGATTTGCTCGGCCGAAGATATTTTCGACAGTGCCGCCGTCATGGCCGATCTTTCGGAGGCCTTTGAAAACACCGCAGACAACAGCGCACGGCGATCCGAGACTGTGCGCGTCCTGCGTGCTGCGCAAAAGGCTGGGCGTCAGGCCATTGCCGACGCCTTTGCCCAGCGTCCGTTCGACGCGCGCCCTTTAACCCATTCCTACACCTATCTGACCGATGGGCTGGTCTGTACGGCGATGCAGGTGGCCAGCCAAGATCTGCACCCTCTGGCGACGCCAACGCAGGGCGAAAGGATCGCGGTTCTGGCAGTGGGCGGCTATGGCCGGGGTGAAATGGCCCCGTCATCGGATGTCGATCTGCTGTTTCTGACCCCCTACAAGATCACCGCCTGGGCCGAGAGTGTTATCGAATCCATGCTGTATATCCTGTGGGATCTGCGGCTGAAGGTCGGGCATTCCTCGCGTACGATCAAGGATTGCCTGCGGCTGGGGGCCGAGGATTTCACCATCCGAACGGCGATGCTGGAACAGCGCTATCTGGCTGGTGAAACAACATTGTCAGATGAACTGAACACCCGCTTGCGGGATGAGCTGTTCAAAGGCAGCGAACGGGCCTTTATCGAAGCCAAACTGCAAGAGCGTGACGAACGCCACCAGAAGCAAGGCCAGCGCTATATGGTCGAGCCCAATGTCAAAGAGGGCAAAGGCGGGCTGCGTGATCTGCAATCGCTCTATTGGATCGCCAAGTACATTTATGGCGTGCAGGACGTGGCCGAACTGGTGCCACTTGGCCTGTTCACACCTGATGAGTTCAACACATTCGTTCAGGCCGAAGATTTCCTGTGGGCCGTGCGCTCGCACCTGCATCTGGTCACTGGGCGCGCAACCGAACAACTGACCTTTGACATGCAGGTCGAGGTGGCCGAGCGCATGGGATACGAGGATCGCGCGGGACGACGCGCGGTCGAGGTGTTCATGCAGCGCTATTTCCGCGAAGCGACGAAGGTGGGTGAGCTGACCCGCATCTTCCTGACTAAGTTGGAAGCCACCCATATCAAGGGTGCGCCTCTGCTTGAGCGGATATTCCGTCGCCGTCCAAAGGCCAAACCGGGTTACAAGGTGGTGCATGGACGTCTGGATGTGGCCGACGCCGAGAAGTTTCTGGCCGATAAGCTGAACCTGCTGCGCCTGTTCGAAGAAGGGTTGCGCACGGGGATGCTGATTCACCCGGATGCTATGCGCTTGGTAACAGCCAATCTGAACCTGATCGACGACGACATGCGCGAGGACAAGGAAGCCCAGCGCATCTTCCTTGATCTGATGCTGAAACATGGCAATCCAGAACGCGCCCTGCGCCGGATGAACGAGTTGGGGGTCCTGTCGGCCTTTATCCCGGAATTCGAGCACATCGTCGCGATGATGCAGTTCAACATGTATCACAGCTACACGGTGGACGAGCACACCATCCAGTGCATCGTGAACCTCGCCCAGATCGAACGGGGCGAGTTGATCGAGTCACTACCGCTGGCCTCTTCGATTCTGAAAAAGGGGGTGAACCGCAAGGTTCTGTATGTCGCCCTGCTGATCCACGATATTGCCAAGGGGCGGCCTGAAGATCACTCGATCCTCGGCGCACAGTTGGCCCGCAAAATTGCACCTCGGCTTGGGTTGAACAAGGCTGACGCGGAAACGGTCGAATGGCTGGTGCGCTATCATTTGCTGATGTCCGACATGGCGCAGAAGCGCGATATTTCCGACCCGCGCACAGTGCGCGACTTTGCTAAGGCGGTGAAAACGGTCAAGCGGCTGGACCTGCTGACTGTCCTGACGGTCTGTGACATTCGCGGCGTCGGTCCGGATACCTGGAACAACTGGAAGGCCACCCTGTTGCGCGCACTGCACGCGGAAACCAAACGCGCGCTTGAGACCGGGATGGAAGACCTCAACCGTGCCAATCGCGGGGCTGAGGCGAAAAAGACCCTACGCGCCGAATTGGCCGATTGGTCCAAGGCCGACCTCAAGACCGAGACCGGGCGGCATTACGACCCGTATTGGCAGGGGCTCAACCTCTCGACCCATGTGGAATTCGCCGAGATGCTGCAGGCACTTGACCGCAGTGGCGACGCGGGCGCGATGGAGATTCGCCTGCAACCGGACGAGGACCGCGACGCCACCCGCGCCTGTTTCGCCATGGGCGACCATCCGGGCATCTTTGCACGGATTGCGGGGGCCTTGGCGCTGGTTGGGGCAAACGTGGTCGATGCGCGTAGCTATACGACCAAGGATGGTTATGTCACGGATGCGTTCTGGATACAGGACGCAGATGGCCGCCCATTCGAAGCCAGCCGCCTGCCACGCCTGACGCAGATGATACACAAAACGCTAAAGGGCGAAGTTGTGGCGCGCGACGCGCTGAAATCGCGCGACAAGATCAAGAAACGCGAACGCGCCTTTAACGTGCCGACACATATCATCTTCGACAATGACGGGTCTGAAATCTATACGATTATCGAGGTCGATACCCGCGACCGCCCCGGTCTGCTCTATGATCTGGCTCGCACGCTGGCCGCAGCGAATGTCTATGTCGCCAACGCGGTGATCGCGACCTATGGCGAGCAGGTGGTGGACACGTTCTATGTCAAGGATATGTTCGGGCTGAAATACCACTCCGAAAGCAAGCAGCGTGGGCTTGAGGCCAAGCTGCGCAAAGCCATCACCGAGGGCGCCGAGCGCGCGGAATCATGAAGCAGATCCGGCTGTTCTCGGGCCTGTTCACGGTCGGGTTCTGGACCCTGGCCAGTCGGACATTGGGGTTCCTGCGGGAAATCCTGCTGACGGCTTTTATCGGGCCGGGCCCGGTGATGGACGCCTTTGTGGCCGCCTTCCGCCTGCCCAACATGTTCCGCCGCTTCTTTGCCGAAGGTGCGTTCAACGCGGCCTTCGTCCCGATGTTTTCCAAACGGCTGGAAGGGGACGAGAACGCCGTAGGTTTCGCACAGGACGCCTTCAACCTGCTGGCTGTGGCCGTTTTGGCGCTGGTTGGGCTGGCGATGGTGTTCATGCCCGCACTGGTCTGGATCACCGCCGAAGGGTTTTACGGCGACGACCGGTTCGATCTGGCCGTGGATTATGGTTACGTGGTTTTCCCTTACATCTTGTTCATGTCACTGGCAGCACTGTTTTCGGGCGTTCTGAACGCCACGGGCCGCTTTGCGGCCGCTGCCGCAGCGCCCGTTCTGCTGAACATTTTCGCCTGCACCGCCATGATCGCCGGAGCACTGTCGGGTGGCGAAGTCATCCGCTGGCTGATCGCCATCATCCCCTTGGCCGGTGTGGCGCAGCTTGCACTGGTCTGGGTCGCGACCGAGCGCGCGGGTATCCGTATCCGCCCCGGCCTGCCGAAACTCAGCCCCGAGATGAAGCGTATGGTCCGTATAGCCGTTCCCGCCGCGCTGGCGATGGGGGTGACACAGGTCAATCTGGTGGTGGGGCAGCTTGTGGCCTCGAAAACCGAAAACGCGGTCAGTTGGTTGTTTGCCGCGGACCGGCTGTATCAACTGCCTTTGGGTGTGGTGGGCATCGCCGTGGGAATCGTGTTGCTGCCTGACCTGTCTCGCCGCCTGCGTGCGGGTGACAAAGACGGTGCCCGCAACGCCTTTTCCCGCGCCGGAGAGTTCGCGCTCCTGCTGACCCTTCCGTCAACCGTGGCCTTTGTGATCATGCCGATCCCTCTGGTTTCGGTCCTGTTCGAGCGTGGCCAATTCACCGCCGAGGATACCGCCGCCACCGCGCTGGCCGTGGCGATCTATGGTATCGGCCTGCCTGCTTTCATGCTGCAAAAGCTGCTGCAACCGCTGTTCTTCGCGCGCGAGGACACAAAATCTCCGTTCCGCTATGCGGTGGTGGCGATGGTGGTGAATGCGGGGCTGGCCTTTGGGCTTTATCCGCTGCTGGGCTGGATTGCGCCTGCGATTGCGGCCTCGGTCGCCGGGTGGGCCATGGTCGGACTGCTGGCGCTGGGCGCTCGTCGCATGGGCGAGGAGGCGCGCTTTGATGACCGGTTCAAACGCCGGGCATGGCGGATCGTGGCCGCATCGCTTGGGATGGGCGTTGGCCTTTTTGCCGCGCTTTCCCTGTTCGGGTGGGCATTTCACCTGCCAGGCTGGCGTTATGTGGCACTGTTGGCCCTCATCATCGGTGCGGCAGCGTTGTATTTTGTGCTGGGCCACCTTCTGCGCGCCTTTGAAATCACCGAGTTCAAAAAGGCACTGCGGCGGTCCTGATCAATCGCGGCGGATACCCCCAATGATCCTTGTCCAACCGCCGGGACCAACCACAAATGACAGAGCAAAGCCTGTAGCGAACCCGCCCAGATCCGCCACCCAATCCAGCGTTCCGCCAAAAAGCAGGCCAAACACAAGTTGGATGCCCATCAGAACCGCGATCAGACTGAACGCGCGCGACTGGTTCTCACCGACGAGCGACAGCTTGCGCCATAAGATCCACGTGAACGCGCCGATCAGGCCGTAGACCGGAGGGAACCCTCCCACCAAGGGATAGCGCGGGTCCAAGAGCAGTGCATAGACCAGCGCACCGCCAATGCCCGAGACAACAAAGATCACAAGCATCGCAACACTGCCAAAAACCTCGGCCACCATCTTGCCCATGGCCAGAACAAAAACGCAGACAAAGACCGCCTGCGTGAAATTGGCCGAGACAAACGGGTAAGTCACAAAGCGGATCAGGTGTTCAAACGGCCAGCGCCCGTTTTTCATCATCCAATCGAAAATGTCCGGCGAAAACGCGTAGTGCTGCAAGGCATCCAGCCGCCAACCAATCGCTCCTGGTCCGCCGACCAGACCACGCGCGCCCAGCATGAAGATCACCTCGATCCCGAAAATGAACAAGACCAGCGCCACCACCACGGGCGGCAAAGGGTTCACGGCGGGTGTATAATGCTCACTGCTCATTGGGCTGGCCTTTCGCGGCTGTTGACGTCCCTTTGCCTCATGGGTAAGCGACGGGGGCTGATTTTTCCAGACGGGAGTTCCCTTCGATGACCGACACCCAGTTCACACCGCGCGTGTTTTCCGGCATCCAGCCGTCGGGGAACCTGCACCTTGGCAACTACCTGGGTGCGCTCAAGCGGTTCGTGGATATGCAGTGCGACGATTTTGAGACCATCTATTGCATGGTCGATCTGCACGCGATCACCGTCTGGCAGGACCCCGCCCGCCTGCGCGAAAAGACCCGCGAGGTCTGCGCCGGTTTCATCGCCGCTGGTCTGGACCCGGAAAAATCCATCCTGTTCAATCAAAGCCAAGTGCCCGAGCACACGCAACTGGCCTGGATTTTCAACTGTATCGCCCGGATGGGCTGGATGCAGCGGATGACGCAGTTCAAGGATAAGGCCGGCAAGAATGCTCAGAATGCCTCACTGGGTCTGTTTGCTTATCCGGCGCTGATGGCCGCGGACATCCTGACCTACCACGCGACGCATGTGCCGGTGGGTGAGGATCAGAAACAGCATCTGGAACTGACCCGCGACATCGCCATCAAGTTCAACCATGACTATGGCGTCGAGTTCTTCCCGGTGACCGAACCCGTCATCGGCGGCCCCGCCCCGCGCGTGATGAACCTGCGGGACGGGTCGCGCAAGATGTCGTCCTCGGACCCGTCGGATATGACGCGGATCAACATGAGCGATGACGCCGACACGATTGCCAAGAAAATCCGCAAGGCCAAGACCGACCCCGATGCTCTGCCTTCGGATGTGGATGGCCTGTCCGAACGCCCTGAGGCGCGCAATCTGGTCAATATCTACGCGGCGCTCAGCGATCAGACCGCCGAGCAGGTTCTGACCGAGGTTGGCGGCAAGCAGTTTGGCGAGTTCAAACCGATGCTGGCCGAACTGGCCGTGTCGAAACTGGCTCCGATTTCGGGCGAGATGGCCCGCCTGATGGGCGAAGAGGACGAGATTGACCGGATTCTGGCCAATGGGGCAGAAAAGGCGCGCGCTGTTGCCGCCCCGATCCTGCAACAAACTTACGAAATCGTGGGCATGGTTGGCGCAAAACAGGGCTGATTGCTCTGGACGTTACCGCGGCGTCTTCCTAGGTTTGCCGCAAAGCTTGGGAGGGCGTGATGGCAGTCGGCAAGAATATTCGCACGTATTTCGAAGGTCAATGGCATGACGGGGATGCGCCCATCATGCGGGCAGCCGATCACGGCGCTTGGCTGGGGTCGTCCGTCTTCGATGGAGCCCGCTATTTCGACGGTCTAGTCCCCGATCTTGAGGCGCACTGTGCCCGCGTGAATCGCTCGGCCGAGGCTTTGATGCTGACGCCGTTTGTGACCACCGAGCAGATGGTCGAGATCATCCGCGAAGGGCTGGAAAGTTATGCGCCGGACGCGGCGGTGTATATTCGCCCGATGTATTGGGGCATCGACGGCGACCGCACGGCAATCGTACCGCTGGAGAACAGTACGGGCTTCGCGATTTGCCTCGAAGAAATCCCAATGGCGCCCGAATCTGCGTCGGTGACACTGGGCTACACGCGCTTCCGTCGCCCGGTTCTGGAATCGGCGGTTGTAAACGCCAAGGCGGGCTGCCTTTACCCCAACAATGCGCGAATGTTGCAAGAGGTTCGGTCCAACGGTTTCTCAAACGCCCTGGTCGCGGATGCGCTGGGACATGTGGCCGAAACCGCGACTGCGAACATTTTTATGGTCCGGGATGGCGAGGTGTTCACTCCCACCCCCAATGGTACGTTTCTGGCCGGAATCACCCGCGCACGCCACATCGAAAACCTGCGTGTAGACGGTGTGACCGTGCACGAAGCGATCCTGAGTTTCGAGGATTTCCACAAAGCTGATGAGGTCTTCATGACCGGCAACATGAGCAAGATCACCCCGGTCACGGCGTTGCAGGATACGCAATATCAGGTCGGCCCCGTCGCCCGTCGCGCGCGCGAGTTGTATTGGGACTGGGCTGCCAGCACGCGATAGGCTTCGGTTGCCAGCGCGCATTTGGTCGGGCATGATCGCCCGAAATGAATGAGGACACCCATGCGTAAGTTCCTGGTGGTATTGGATGACAGCCGCGAATGCCTGAACGCAATGCGTTTTGCAGCTATGCGCGCGGCGCATACCGGCGGTGGCGTGACGATCCTGTCGGTCATTCCCCCCGATGAGTTCAACCACTGGATCGGCGTGGCAGAAGTGATGCGCGAAGAAGCCCGTGAACGTATCCACGCCCATTATGAGGTTTTCGCAAAGTGGATGCGTGACAAGCAGGGCGTCGACCCCGAATTGGCCATTCGCGAAGGCGACCCCGTGCCGCAGATCATCGAACACGTGCAATCCGACCCCGAGATTGGCGTACTCGTTCTGGGTGCAGGTGTCGAAAAGAAAGGGCCCGGCCCGCTGGTCACGCAACTGACCAAGAACTCGGGCAGCCTGCCAATTCCGATCACTATCGTTCCGGGTGACCTGAGCAAGGAAAAGCTGGAAGCGATTACCTAAGGGTCAACCATGACGCTCAGCATTCAGTTCTGGTTCGAGTTCGCCTCAACCTATTCCTACCTCAGCGCGATGCGGATCGAAGACGCCGCAGGTCGCCATGGCGTTAAGGTCGATTGGCAACCCTTTCTGCTGGGGCCGATATTTGCTGCGCAAGGTTGGAACGACTCGCCTTTCAACCTCTATCCCGCCAAAGGTGACTACATGTGGCGTGATATGGAACGGCTGACAACGCAACGCGGGCTGCCGTTCCAGCGTCCCGGCATGTTTCCTCAGAACGGTTTGAAAGCAGCGCGGTTGACACTGGCGATCAAGGATGCGGCCCCAAAGGCCAAGTTTGTGCGGGCGGTCTATTCCGCAGAGTTTGCGGACGGTCAGAATATCGCCGACGATGACGTACTTGCCGGTTGCTTGAGCGCGGTTGGGTTGTCTGCGGGTTTCATAGACCAAGCACAGGATCCGGCGAACAAGACGGCCCTGATCGAACAGTCCAAAACCGCGCAGGCCAAGGGGCTATTCGGTGCGCCCAGCTTTCTGGTTGGGGATGAGTTGTTCTGGGGCGATGACCGTCTGGACGATGCGATAAAGTTGGCGGCTGAAATTTAGAACCGTTCCAAATCTTGACTTCCCGCGCATGGACCCGCATATCAGGAACAACTGAAACGGAGCCGCGCCATGTTCATCCAGACCGAATCCACGCCGAACCCCGCCACCCTGAAATTCCTGCCCGGCCAGACCGTGCTGGAGGCAGGAACTGCAGACTTTCCATCGGCAGACGCGGCAGAGAAATCACCTCTGGCCAACCGGATTTTCACCGTCAGCGGTGTAACTGGCGTGTTCTTTGGCAATGATTTCGTAACCGTCACCAAATCGGAAGACGTGCAGTGGGACCATATCAAACCCGCTATCCTTGGCGCGGTGATGGAGCACTACCAATCCGGCCAGCCGGTCATGGCGGCAGATGCCGCGACGGAGTCGGGCCACGCAGAACATACCGGCGAAGACGCCGAGGTGG
The DNA here is from genome assembly GCF_056531925.1 of Ruegeria sp. J8. NCBI lineage: Bacteria > Pseudomonadati > Pseudomonadota > Alphaproteobacteria > Rhodobacterales > Roseobacteraceae > Ruegeria > Ruegeria sp. J8. Next base: position 491,797 of record NZ_JBQFMR010000003.1, on the reverse strand, counting down.
TCAACCAGATCAAGGACCTGCTGGACAGTCGTGTGCGCCCTGCGGTCGCTCAGGATGGTGGTGACATCACCTTCCACGGATTTGACCGCGGCGTCGTCTATCTGCACATGCAGGGGGCTTGCGCGAACTGCCCGTCCTCGACCCTGACACTGAAAATGGGGATCGAGAACCTGCTGCGTCACTACATCCCCGAAGTGACCGAGGTACGCCCTGTTGCCGTCTGATCCGATCATTCTGGCGTTTGACACATCGGCCGCGCATTGCGCGGCCGCTTTGTTAGACGGGGACCAGATCGTCGCAACCCGAGTTGAACAGATGACACGTGGCCAGGCCGAACGTCTGATGCCCCTGCTTGAGGAATTGCTAGCTGAGGCAGACTGCACATGGCAGGATCTGTCGGCCATCGGCGTCGGCATCGGCCCGGGCAATTTCACTGGCATCCGCATATCGGTATCCGCTGCACGTGGCCTTGTATTGGGTTTGGGCATCCCTGCGGTCGGAGTCTCGGGGTTCGATGCGCTTGCCGATGGCGCAGAAGACGCGGTTCCCGCCATTCGCGCGCCCCGCGATCAAGTTTATGTTGCGCCTGCTGGTCACTCGCCCGCTCTGATCCCGCTTGATCAGGCAGAATCACTCGGCCCGTTGATCTTCAATGACGACGCTGAATTGCAGGTCCGCGGCATCGCGCATGTGACCCGACAGAGATGGCAGAGCAATGACGGCCCTCCGGCCCCGCTTTATGCGCGGGCTGCGGACGCCGCTCCGTCCAAGGACCTGCCTCCGGTCCTGCTGGACGAATGACCCCCCGCGCGTTGGCCGGCACCCACGCGGCGGCCTTCACGCAGTCGCGACCGTGGACCGAGGCCGAATTCAACGACCTTCTACAGAATCACTTTACCCATGTGGTTGGAAACGAACACTCTTTCGCACTGATTCAGGTCATCGCAGACGAGGCCGAACTGCTGACAATAGCGACCTGCCCCCAGATGCAGCGTCAGGGGTTGGCGCGGGCGCGGATGGAAGAATGGCACGCTTTGGCTAAAACTTTGGGCGCGAGGCGAGCTTTTCTGGAAGTGGCGCAAGACAATGCTGCGGCAATTTCCCTGTATGAAACCTGCGGCTATCGCCCCTGCGGATTGCGACGGGGCTACTATGTGCGCGAAAACAATCAGAAAATTGACGCCGTTGTGATGGAATGTGACTTGACCTGAACGACGTATCAAATTTTTTTCGACCAGTTGGTCAAAAATCAGTTGACCCCGGCTGTTGCAAACGGCCTTAATTCCCGCCATCACAACAGATATGCTCGCTCTTAGTGGGTGAACGGGGCTATCTTGGCCCCGACCGACAATAACAACGGGAGTAACAAATGACCCTGATGAAATCCTTGATGGGCGCCGCCGCGGCCGTCGCACTGACCGCAGGTGCGGCCCTCGCTGAACCGGCCCTGATCTTCGACCTGGGTGGTAAGTTTGACAAATCGTTCAACGAGGCCGCCCATAATGGCGCGCAGCGTTGGGCCGATGAAACCGGTGGCAGCTATCGCGAGATCGAACTGCAATCCGAAGCCCAGCGCGAACAAGCTCTGCGCCGCTTTGCCGAGGCCGGTCTGAACCCGATCATCACCATGGGCTTTGCCATGGCCGATCCGCTGTCGGCTGTTGCGGGCGACTATCCCGACACCAAATTCGTCGCAGTTGACGTGAACTGGCTGGACGCGCCCAACGTGCGTCAGATCGGCTTTGCCGAGCATGAGGGCTCGTATTTGGTTGGCATGATGGCAGCGATGGCGTCTGAATCTGGCACCGTTGGTTTCATTGGTGGCATGGACATCCCGCTGATCCGTCACTTTGGCTGTGGCTATGCCCAGGGTGCCAAAGCTGTGAACCCTGACATCGAAGTTGTTGCCAACATGACCGGCACCACTCCTGCCGCATGGAACGACCCGGTGAAGGGATCGGAGCTGACCAAGGCGCAGATCAGCCAGGGTGCTGACGTGATCTATGCAGCCGCAGGCGGCACCGGCGTGGGTGTTCTGCAAACCGCTGCCGACGAAGGCATTTTGTCGATCGGCGTGGACAGCAACCAGAACCACCTGCATCCGGGTAAGGTACTGACTTCGATGCTGAAACGCGTGGACGTCGCCGTTTATGACGCGATGAAAGCGGGTGAGAACCTTGAAACCGGCGTCTTCGCCATGGGTCTGGCCGAAGAAGGCGTAGGCGTTGCCATGGACGACAACAACGCGTCGCTGGTCTCGGACGAGATGAAAGGCGCGGTCGAAAAGGCGCGTCAGGACATCATTGACGGCAATGTCACGGTGACCAGCTATTACGAGAACGACAGCTGCCCCGCACTGCAGTTCTGATATCGCGCGGGCGGGGGTTTTAGCCTCCGCCCGGCCTCCTACCCTGCCGCGCGCCATGCGGCCTTTTCGGCAATCTGAGGACAAGACATGAGCGTCCCCGCCATTGAGCTTAAGGGCATTTCCAAAGCCTTTGGGCCGGTTCAGGCCAACAAAGACATCTCGATCAGCGTCACTCCCGGTACGATCCATGGGATCATCGGTGAAAACGGCGCGGGCAAGTCCACGCTGATGAGCATCCTCTACGGCTTTTACAAGGCCGATAAGGGCGAGATCTGGATTAACGGTACCAAGACCGACATCCCGGACAGCCAAGCCGCGATTGCAGCGGGCATCGGGATGGTGTTCCAGCATTTCAAGCTAGTGGAAAACTTCACCGTTCTGGAAAACATCGTTCTGGGCGCCGAGGACGGAGGGCTGCTGGCCCCCTCGCTGTCCAAAGCGCGTAAAGAACTGAAAGCGCTGGAAGAAGAATACGAGCTGTTCGTCGACCCCGACAAGCGTATCGACGAGATCGGCGTGGGCATGCAGCAGCGTGTCGAAATTCTCAAAGCACTGTATCGCAAGGCCGAAATTCTGATTCTGGACGAACCCACCGGGGTTCTGACCCCGGCCGAGGCCGATCAGCTGTTCCGCATCCTCGACCGGCTGCGGTCCGAGGGCAAGACGATCATCGTGATCACCCACAAGCTGCGCGAGATCATGGAAAACACCGACACCGTCTCGGTCATGCGGCGTGGTGAGATGACGGCCACAGTCAAAACCGCCGATACCAACCCGCAGGAACTGGCCGAGCTTATGGTTGGGCGCAAAGTGCTGTTGCAGGTTGATAAACTGCCCGCAAAACCCGGCCAGCCCGTGCTTGAGATTGAAAATCTGAGTGTCACCGATGGTGCGGGTGTCGAGCGGGTCAAAGGCATCGACCTGACCGTCCGCGCGGGTGAAATCGTGGGGATAGCTGGGGTTGCCGGAAATGGTCAGTCTGAACTGCTTGAGGTTCTGGGCGGGATGCGTCCGGGTCAAGGCACGATCCGCCTGAACGGCGCGCCCTTGGTGCTAAGCGGGGCGGGCTCGGATGGTCAAACCCGCCGTGCGCAAGGCATTGCGCATGTACCCGAGGACCGCCAGCGCGAAGGTCTGATCATGGACTTTCACGCGTGGGAGAACGTGGCCTTCGGCTATCACCGCGACCCGGCCTACAAGCGGGGGCTGTTCATGGACAACTCCGCCCTGCGCGCTGATACAGAGGCCAAGATGGAAAAGTTCGACGTCCGCCCGCCCGATGGCTGGCTTGCGGCCAAGAACTTCTCGGGCGGGAACCAGCAAAAGATCGTCGTCGCGCGCGAGATCGAGCGGAACCCCGATCTGTTGCTCGTCGGTCAACCCACCCGCGGCGTGGATATTGGCGCGATCGAGTTCATTCACAAACAGATCGTCGCTCTGCGCGATCAGGGCAAGGCGATCTTGCTGGTCTCGGTCGAGCTGGAAGAGATCTTCTCGCTGTCCGACCGGATTGCGGTGATGTTTGACGGACATATCATGGGCGAACGCCTGCCCCATGAGACGGATGAAAAAGAGCTGGGCCTGCTGATGGCCGGTGTTGCGGGAAAGGCCGCGTGAAGCATGGATAAAATGCCCAAATGGGCCGATGTCGTTCTGATCCCGCTGATCAGTCTGGTACTGGCCGCAATCCTCTCGGCGCTGGTGATCCTCGCCATAGGTGAAAACCCTATCGAGGCCGTGAACCTGATGGTCACCGGCGCGCTGGGGTCGACCTATGGCTGGGGCTATACGCTGTATTACGCGACCAACTTCATGTTCACCGGTTTGGCCGTAGCCGTGGCATTTCACGCGCGTCTGTTCAACATCGGCGGTGAAGGTCAGGCCATGCTGGGCGGTCTGGGCGTCGCCATGGTGTGCCTCTATATTGACTGGCCACACTGGAGTATTGCCCTGCTGGCCGCCTGTGTCGGATCGGCCCTGTTCGGTGCCATGTGGGCGGCAATTCCCGCCTACCTGCAAGCCAAGCGCGGCAGCCACATCGTAATCACCACGATCATGTTCAACTTCATCGCGGCAGCTTTCCTGAACTATATGCTGGTCAACGTGATGCGCCCGCAGGGCTCGCAAGACCCGGCAACCGCGCGTTTCCCCGAAACGGTGCATTTGCCAACCTTCCAATCCATGTTCTCGACCGCCGAGAATGCTCTGTTCCGCGGCGCGCCCGCGAATATCTCGTTCTTTGTGGCCTTGCTGGCCTGTGTCGCGGTCTGGGCGCTGATCTGGCGCACGCGGCTGGGCTATGAAATCCGCGCCTACGGCCATTCGGAAACCGGGGCCGTCTATGCCGGGATTTCCCCGGTGCGCATAACCATTATCGCCATGCTGATCTCGGGCGGATTGGCCGGAATGATGGCCATCAACAACGTCATGGGCGAGGCGGAACGTCTGGTCCTGAACTCGACCGAGGGCGCAGGGTTCATCGGAATCGCCGTGGCGCTGATGGGGCGGTCGCACCCGTTCGGGGTGTTCCTTGCCGCGATCTTGTTCGGGTTCCTTTATCAGGGTGGCGCAGAACTTGCGCTGTGGACCTCGATCCCGCGTGAGCTGATCGTGGTGATTCAGGCGCTTGTTATCCTGTTCACCGGAGCATTGGACAACATGGTACGGATGCCGCTTGAAAAGCTGTTCCTGAGTCTGCGGAAAGGAGCGCAGTGATGGAGGCCTTCGTAACTCTTATCCAAGTCCTCGATTCGACAATTCGACTGGCAACGCCGCTGCTGCTGGCCTGTCTGGCGGGGCTCTATTCGGAACGCGCGGGCATCTTTGACATCGGGCTTGAGGGCAAGATGCTCATGTCCGCCTTCTTCTCGGCCGCCGTGGCCGCTGTGACCGGCTCGGTCTGGCTGGGCCTTCTGGCTGGGATCGGGGCTTCACTGATCCTGTCGGCCCTGCATGGCGTTGCTTCGATCACGTTCCGGGGCAATCAGCTGATCTCGGGCGTGGCGATCAACTTCCTAGCCTCGGGGATGACAGTTCTGGTCGCACAAAGTTGGTTCCAGCAGGGCGGGCGAACCCCGTCCCTTTTCGGCGGGGGCCGGTTCGAGCCGATCAACTTCCCCTTTGCCGACGCGTTGAGCAGTGTGCCTATCATTGGGCCAATATATTCCGAGTTACTTTCAGGGCACTCGATCCTCGTCTACGTCGCTTTCCTGATGGTGCCGCTGACGTGGTGGATTCTGTACCGCACCCGTTTTGGCCTGCGTTTGCGGGCCGTGGGCGAAAACCCGGCCGCCGTTGATACGGCCGGGGTCTCGGTCGTGGGACTGCGCTTTGCTGCCGTGGCAATTTGCGGTGTTCTGTGCGGGATCGCGGGCGCCTATCTGGCGACCGCCCTGCAAGCCGGCTTCGTCAAAGAAATGACCGCCGGTCGCGGGTTCATCGCACTAGCCGCGCTGATCTTTGCCAAGTGGCGGCCCTGGCACGCGATGGGTGCCTGTCTCCTATTCGGCCTGCTTCAGGCAATTGCGCTGCGGTTCCAGAATATCGACCTTGGCGGTGTCATCATCCCTGTACAGGTCATGGACGCGCTGCCTTATATCCTGACCGTGGTCATTCTGGCCGGGTTCGTCGGCAAGGCTGTACCGCCCCGCGCGGGTGGCGAACCCTACGTGAAAGAGCGCTGATAGGTCCAGTTTCAGGATTCCTTTCAGTCCTTTTTGCTGCAGAGCGGCATGTAGAGTTGATTTTACATGCCGCACCCGCTCTAAAGAGGTATGCGAGTGTTTCCTGTGATAGCTGTCCTTGGAAAAAAGCCCACTGTGGCCGGGTTTCTGCGGATTGCCTTAGCGGGTCACAACCGGCTTCCGTCATTTTCTGTTGAAACGAGCTTTGCGGCGTTGAACGGCGCATCTGGCCTCAAGTACTAGTTTATCATGCAGATTTACCTTCCCATTGCCGAAGTTTCCGTCAACGCCTTTCTGCTGCTGGGACTCGGGGGCATGGTCGGGATTCTATCCGGCATGTTCGGTGTCGGTGGCGGGTTTCTGATGACGCCGCTGCTGTTCTTCATAGGCATCCCCCCAGCTGTCGCAGTGGCGACCGAAGCAAACCAGATCGTCGCCTCGTCCTTTTCCGGGGTGTTGGCTCATTTCAGGCGAAAGACCGTCGACCTCAAAATGGGGACTGTTTTGCTGACGGGGGGCTTAATGGGCGCGGCCCTTGGGGTGGTGGTATTCAACTACCTCAAAAGCCTCGGGCAGGTCGATCTGCTGGTCACACTGTGCTACGTCGTATTTCTGGGCGTAGTCGGCAGCCTGATGTTTATCGAAAGCCTGAATGCGCTGCGCAAGTCTAAAAAAGGCGGGGCCGCGCCCGCAGCGCGCCGTCAGCGCGGCTGGGTCCACGCGATGCCGTTCAAGATGCGCTTTCGCACGTCCGGCCTTTATATCTCGGTTATTCCGCCGGTTCTGGTCGGCCTGTGCGTGGGCGTTTTGTCCGCCATCATGGGCGTGGGCGGCGGGTTCATCATGGTGCCCGCGATGATCTATCTGCTGGGAATGCCGACAAAGGTGGTTGTTGGGACCTCGCTGTTTCAAATCATCTTCGTCACGGCCTTCACCACGATGTTGCACGCAACCACGAACTACACGGTCGATATCGTGCTGGCTGTCCTACTGCTAGTGGGCGGTGTTGTCGGGGCGCAGATCGGGACCGTGATTGGCGCGCGTATGCCGGCTGAGCAGCTTCGGGTTCTGCTGGCCGCGCTGGTTTTGGTGGTGTGCGGTAAACTGGCGCTGGACCTGCTACTGGAACCGTCCGAGCTGTATTCGCTTGGCGCGGAAGGGGGGCATTGATCATGCTGAAACGGCTGATCCTGTTACTTGCCCTCTGCACCACTCCAGCTTTGGCCGAAGAAGAATCCGTAGTGCTTGGCCTCAGCCAGGACCGCGTTGCAATCACTGCAACCTTCGACGGGTCCGAGATACTGATTTTTGGTGCCGTCAAACGCGAAACACCGATCCCGGACGGCCCTCCGCTTGAGGTGATCGTCGCCGTGGCCGGGCCGTCCAGCCCCGTAACTGTCCGGCGGAAAGAGCGTAAGCTGGGCATCTGGGTCAACACCGACAGCGTTCTGGTCGACCTCGCCCCCAGCTTTTACGCCGTGGCCACAAGCGGACCACTGAAGGAAATCCTATCGGATACCGAGGATCTGAGATACCGCGTCTCGATCGAACGAGCCATCCGCTCGGTCGGAGCCGCTATGCACATCAAGGGCGCGCAGGATTTTGCGGATGCCGTAGTGCGTATTCGCGAGGATGAAGGCCTCTATTCGATCCGCGAAAACACCGTGGCGGTGGATGAGCAAACCTTGTTCAGAACCTCGATCGCCATGCCCGCTGACCTGACTGAGGGCGACTATGCCGCGCGAATCTTCCTGACCCGAGGTCGCGAAGTGATCTCTGAGTTCGAAACAACGATTGACGTGCGCAAGGTTGGGTTAGAGCGGTTCCTCTACAACATGTCCCGCCAACAACCGGTGTGGTACGGGCTTATGTCGCTGGTCATCGCTATTGCCGCTGGTTGGGGCGCCTCCACGGCCTTCCGCCTGCTGCGCGAAAACTGATCTAGCCGCGCCCGATATAGGGCATCGTCGTGGCCATTACCGTCATGAACTGCACATTCGCTTCGGGCGGCAAAGACGCCATGTGCAGCACGGACCGGGCTGCATCCTCAACATCCATCGTGGGATCCGGCTGCTGTCCCGCAGCAACGGCGCTGTCGACCAGTCCCTGCACCATCTGCGTTCGCGCGTTGCCGATGTCGATTTGACCGCAGGCAATGCCAAAGTCGCGCCCATCCAGCGACAGGCTGCGTGTCAGCCCCGTGATCGCGTGTTTGGTCGCCGAATAATGCACCGAATTCGCCCTGGGGACATAAGCGGCAATCGACCCGTTGTTGATGATCCGGCCGCCTTGCGACGACTGGTGTCGCATGATCCGAAAGGCTTCGCGCGCGCACAGGAACATGCCGTTCAAGTTCACGTTGACGCTTTGGTACCAGTCGTCCAACGCGATCTCATCAATTGTACCACCGGGGGCAAAGATGCCCGCGTTGTTGAACAAGACATCCAGCCTGTCTGCCCGGTTCGAAAACGTCCGAAAAGCCCGCGCGACCGCGACCGGATCCGTCACATCTGCCGCCAGCGCGATCGCCTTGGAATGTTGTTGCGCTATTTCATTCAGCTTTTCGGCGCTACGGGCCAACAGGCCGACGGTCCAGCCGTTGTTCAGAAACAGCTCGGCTGTGGCGCGCCCTATGCCCGAGCTTGCGCCGGTTACGATGATCGTCTTCATGTCTCTTCCGCCTCCAATGTCAGCGAGGCCGCCGGAACCGCCCGCAAGTCATCAATGCGTAACGGATAGGTCGGCTTTGCCAGACGATTGCGCACGACCCAGATCAACCGCTCCTGCGCGCGCGTGATCGCCACATAAGCCAGACGTTTCCACAAAGGCTGCCCGGCCTCGGTCCGGCCCATCCGAGCGGCGGCATAGATATCCGGTGCAAAGACCTGCACTGTGTCCCATTGCGACCCCTGCGCCTTGTGGATAGTCACGGCCGCCCCATGCAGAAAAGTCGCGCCCATGCGGGCGGCATAGGGGATGAACGGCTCTTCCTCATCCGGCATTTCGATTTTGACGATCGAGGCCGCGCTGACCTGCGGGTCTTCGGCCCCCATGACATGCAGGCGCGAAAAACCCGGCTTGCGACCCGGCCCCAGATAAACAACCTGCGCCCCTTTGATCAGCCCGCGCGCCTCAAGGTCCAGACGCTTCTTGCGATGCTTCAAGGGCAGTTCGATCCCATCACAGATCAGCGGCTCGCCTTCCAGCAATTCAGTATCCGGGGCACCATGCACCTGCCGAAACGCCTGAATCAAACGAATGCGGGTCGCATTGCGCCACACCAGAACCGGGCTGCGGGCCATCAGATCAACCTCGACCCGCTGCCCCCACAGAACGCGGTCATCCTGCCGGGCCGTTTGTTCAACCAGACGCTCGAAATCTTCAAACCCCATGGCAGGGTCCGCCAGCGCATGGGCCAGATCCAGAATGGGGTTGTCTGCCGTCTGACGATGCACGCGATGCAGGATTTGTTTTCGCGGCTCGGGCAGACCGTCAAACACCATGCTGCCCGATTGATTGACCGGAGCCAACTGCGCCGGATCGCCAAACAGCAACAGTGTCGGGAAAATCTCCTGCAGGTCCTCGAACTGCCGGTCGTCCAACATCGAGGCTTCGTCTACGAACCCGATATCCAAAGGTTCTTCCCGACGTTTCCAGCCAGTAATGAAATCCGACCCGCGCAGCCCAGCAGCAGCCAAAGCACCCGGAATGGATTTGTTGTTTTCATAAAACGCGGCGGCACGGTCCAATGCCTCGTCCGTCAACCCTTCGATTTCGGGGCGTTCGTCGTTTCCGGCCAGCCACTCGGCAATCCGCTCATATTCGGGGTCATAGACCGGCGTGTAGAGAATACGGTGGATCGTGGTCGCAGGAACGCCGCGCAACCGCAACACACTGGCCGCCTTGTTGGTGGGCGCTAGAATAGCAAGGCTGCGTTTGTCCCGCGCCTTGCGGCTTTCAAAATCGCCCGAGACGATCTGAACGCCAGTTTCAGCCAGCGCCTTGTAAAGCTCGGCCAACAGCAGCGTCTTGCCCGACCCAGCCTTTCCGATCACCGCCATCACACCGGATTTGCCATTGCCCGGCAGTTTCAGAAGGGCATCGTCATCCAGATCAACGCCTGCCGACCTCAACATCTCGGCGATGTTGTCATAAGCAGCGGCTTGGTCGTCCGAGAAGGTCACTAAGGGCGTAGACATGGCGCGACCCTACAAGGCCGCGCCCGCCATCACCAGATGCGGTTTCCGGTTTTCAACAGCTTATGCCGACAGAGCAAACCGATGCTGCCGACCGGTGCCAAACGCGGTCTTGAACCAAAGGCGCGACAGTTCACGCGGGATACCGGCACGCTCGGCCACACGGTTGCAATCGTCGGAAGAATAAGGCCACAACCCGACGGAAATCTGATCACGCCCATTCCCTTCCGAGCCAAGAACGACCGGAGACGACCCTATCAGCCGGTAAATCCGAATCATGCGCGCATCAAACACACCCGCGATATGAGTCAGGCCGAACCCTTCCATGATTTCACCCCCGCTTAGCATAATGGCACCGGCGGTATGTGGGCTGGCCGTTCGGGACAGGCAAAAGCGTGTCACCTCCCAGATCAGGGGGCTGTTGATCGGTTCACCCCCGGTCAGATGCCCGAATACTTCGTTCACCATAACGCGCCCAGTGGTAGGCAACACACGCATGGACCCGCCGTGACTACCATCCTCTTCTTCCCAGATAACGTAGAGCGGGTTCAGATCGTCATACTGATCCCTCTCTTCCCCCTTTTCGTTTATACGCACGTCCCAACCCAGCCGGGTTTTGAATTGATCGGCCCGGTCGCGGAACATTCCGTCGGCGAGATCCGGAAACTTGTGAAGTTCGTCGGCAAACAAATAGCGCAGCATGACTTTTTCCCCTTGTCGTCCTGTGCAAGAACGAAGGGGGTACAAAGTCGTGGTTAATTTCCGGTTCGAGGGGCGCGCGGTCGTTAAACGACTATTAATCCCCGACTGAGCGCCGTTGCGATCGCGTGGGTGGTATTCTGTGCCCCAAGCTTGGCGCGGGCGCTTTCGATATAAACACGCAGCGTGTGTTCAGAGATTGACAAGGAATGCGCCACTTGCGCTCGGCTATAGCCCAGCGCCAGAAGGGTCATGGCATCCACCTCGCGTGGGGACAGCCCGCGCGGCGCATCCGGTTGACGGTCGCGTTCAAACTCCAGCGCCTTTCGATTGAAATAATGCGCAATCAGGATCAGCTCACGCCCATGGGTATCGATGAAAGCTTTCCAACTGGCATCGTCGCAGGTGTGGTTTACGGTGAACAGCGCAAACTGGCCGTTCGGGCCCCGGATCGGGATCGAATAGCCCTGGTTGCCTACCCCGTGCTCCAACGCGTCCTGTAGGAAATTCTTCGCCACCTTGCCGGACCAGTCCAGAGATTTCCAATCCACAGGATGAAAGCGCTGAAAGCATCCCAGGATGACGGGGTCAATACGGTGGTAATTCCGCTCGAGATATCTTTCGGCCCAGGCGTCGGGATAGGTCGTATACCCGTACTGGTCCCCGGCCCCGTCGACCCAATGATAGATCAGATGCTCGATGTGCAATCGGTCGCGTAATCCAAGGGCGACCGCACCCAATTCATCAAGCGTGCTGGTGTTTTCCAAGTCCTCCAGGACCTGAGCCATATCCAGATCTGTTCCCATTCGCGGGCGTCCGAGCCTCATCCTTCAAGGACGCAATCTCGGCCGCTGCGATCAGCTTGGTGTCATCCAACTGCTCGGCAAGGGCGGTCAAACCGTTCTCAACCGCAAAGGCGTTGAGATCCGACAAAACGTCCAGTATCCACTCATTTTTCGCCATCTAGAGTCGCTCCGAAACGGTTAACGAAGGGTTAACACAACCATAACATGTGCAGTGTTTTTTAGGCTATTCACTGGTTTCTACTCCCCAAAAATAGCGGGGCCGGGTTCTGCAAGTCGTTGAAAAGGATCACCTGCGCATAAAACGCAGCGCGCCCGCGAACCTGACTAACGATTCGCGGGCGCGATTTCTGATAGAGCAGGTCGGTTATCCGCGTGCGTCCAGAACCTCTTCCAGAGTCCGCATGCCAGTGCGCGGTGCCTGAACCAGAACCGACATGTTGCCCGGTTTATGTTCGTTGCGCATCATTTTCATGTGGGCTTCGGGCAGCTCGTTCCACGCAAAGACTTCAGACATGCAAGGGTCCAGACGACGTTCGACCATCAACTGGTTCGCAGCGGACGCCTGTTTCAGGTGCGCGAAGTGCGAACCTTGCAGGCGCTTCTGGTGCATCCACATGTAACGCACGTCGAAGGTCAGGTTATAGCCGGTTGTTCCGGCGCAGATCACGACCATACCGCCCTTTTTCACAACGAAGGTCGAGACAGGGAAGGTGCTTTCGCCGGGGTGTTCGAACACCATGTCGACATTCACACCCTTACCGGTGATGTCCCAAATGGCCTTGCCGAATTTGCGGGCCTCTTTGAACCACTCGGCATATTCCGGCGTGTTGACGGTAGGCAGCTGACCCCAGCAGTTGAAATCTTTGCGATTCAGAACGCCCTTTGCGCCCAGACCCATCACGAAATCACGCTTGCTTTCATCCGAGATCACACCGATCGCATTTGCGCCCGCCGTATTGATCAACTGGATCGCATAAGATCCCAGACCACCCGAAGCGCCCCAAACCAGAACGTTCTGACCGGGTTTCAGATCATGCGGCTCGTGACCGAAAAGCATCCGGTAGGCGGTGGCCAGTGTCAGCGTATAGCAGGCGCTTTCTTCCCAGGTCAGGTGCTTCGGGCGCGGCATCAACTGCTGCGCTTGGACATTGGTGAACTGGGCAAAAGACCCGTCCGGTGTCTCATAGCCCCAGATACGCTGGCTGTCGGAGTACATCGGATCGCCGCCATTGCAGGCTTCGTCGTCGCCGTCGTCCTGATTGCAATGGATCACGACCTCATCACCCACTTTCCAGCGGCGCACTTTGTCTCCCACGGCCCAGACGATGCCCGAAGCATCCGAACCCGCGATATGGAACGGTTGACCGTGACCGTCAAACGGGCTGATCGGTTTGCCCAAAGATGCCCAGACGCCGTTATAATTCACACCTGCCGCCATCACCAGAACCAGCACCTCGTGGCTGTCCAGCTTGGGCACATCGACCACTTCCAGCTGCATGGCCGTGTCCGGCTCGCCATGGCGCTCCTTGCGGATTGCCCACGCGTACATCTTCTTGGGTACAAACCCCATCGGAGGGATCTCACCCATTTCATAGAGGTCTTTTTCCGGCGCGTCGTAGGTCGCGATACCGCTTTCGGTGTCCAAAGCCATGTTGGCCTCCTTCCATCTCAATGTTTGCCGCGATGCAGAATCGCAGTCCTTACCAGATGAAATATTGGGCCTTGAGAAATATTGCAACCAATTTTGTATCTATTTTGTAATTTTATGACCCAGCGGATGCAGAAACTCTCTTTGCGAGCGCAGCATCTCCGAACTCCACATCACCCGGAGCCGAGGCCGCATAATACTCCAGCAGGTCAACCCTTTGACCAGATTGAGATATTTTCCCGTCCACTTGTTTCAGAATCCGCCTTTGGACAAGTTGATCCAAAGCTTGGGTGATTGCAGCCTCACTCGGGTCGGTCAAAGTTCCGTCACGTCGCATGGCCTGCTCGACAAGGCTGCGCACATCATCCTCCAGCAACTCAGTTCGGTCTTGGATCAGCTTGCAGATCGCAGGCAGCGGCACCAACGGGATTGCATCCTTGATACGTCCCATCAAAGCACGAGCGAGGTCAGTCATGACGTCTTGTTCATGTTCGGCCCGGAAGTCCTGCAACGAAATGGGCCGGCCATAGCGCACCGACGCCAGACCAAAGCGCGTATAGCGCCCGATCAGTCGGCGGCCGATCTGCTTCAGAATCCACCCGGTGATCACTCCGATCCGAGCCCGAAACCGCCTCTCACTCCCAAGTGCAGCCTTGGTCAAGATTGTGTCCTCAAGCACCCGGTCATAATTCAGCGCAACAGGAACAAACACCACGTCCTTGCCGCCCGGCTTGGTTCCGTCCAGTATGTATTTCAACAGACCAAGCTTGGGGCGCCCTAAGGCACCGGTCAGACTAAGCCCCCCTTCAGGGAACATGGCCTGCGTCACCCCCGCTTCGGTCGCGTGTCGCACGTAACAAGCCAGTACCTGCCGGTACAGCTCACTGCCCGATCTGCGCCGGATAAAGTAGGCCCCCATGGCCCGGATCAAGCGGCTGAGTGGCCAAACTCGTGCCCATTCCCCCACCGCGTAAGACAGCGCTGAATGTTGCGCGGCCAGATATGTGACCAGCACGTAATCCATGTTGCTGCGGTGGTTCATCACGAACACAACGGTCGCATCCGGGTCGATAGTCTTGATTGCCTCTTCATCCTGATAGCTGAGCCGCACGTCATAAAACGCATTACTCAGCATCCGCGCCAACCTTATGGCGATGCTGAAATAGGCGACGGCTGAAAAGGAGGGCACGATTTCACGCGCATAGCGGCGGGCCATTTCGAAGGCCACCGCCTCGGGCACCCCGGTTTCGCGGGCATGGTCTTGCACAGCCTGCCCCACCTGCGGGTCATAGATCAGACGTTGGATCATGTCGTGCCGCTCGGCCAACTTGAACGGTTGGATCGGGCGTTGCAGGCGGGTGTTCAGGCGTTTGACTGCGCGTTCAAGACGACGGCGAAAGAACCACCGCACCGAAGGGAACAGGAAATGCGAAGCAAATGTGACCGCGGCAAATACCAGGATCAGCAAAAACAGCCAAAGCGGAAGCTCCACGGTCTCAGTCATGCGCGCACCCTGACAGCAAACGTTGCGTCCTACAATCACAAGAACCACATATGCCGCAACGCAGCGAATTGACATATCCCAAAAATTGCGCTTTAGAGGCTTCGTGAGTAATTTTATTGCCCAGGAAAGACACGAGGCCCAGCTATGACGCAGATGCAGAAAGATCGCCCCTGGCTCATCCGAACCTATGCCGGTCATTCCACCGCCAAGGCGTCAAACGCGCTGTATCGCGGCAACCTGGCCAAAGGTCAGACTGGCCTTTCGGTCGCTTTCGATCTGCCGACTCAGACGGGGTATGACAGCGACCACACTTTGGCGCGCGGCGAAGTCGGCAAGGTCGGCGTACCGATCAGTCACTTGGGCGACATGCGGGTACTGTTCGAACAGATTCCGTTGGAACAGATGAACACCTCGATGACCATCAACGCGACCGCGCCGTGGTTGCTGGCGCTGTATATCGCCGTGGCCGAGGAACAGGGCGCGGATGTGTCCAAGTTGCAGGGCACGGTTCAGAACGATCTGATCAAGGAATACCTGAGCCGCGGCACCTATGTGTGCCCGCCGAAACCGTCGCTGAAGATGATCGCGGATGTGGCCGAGTACTGCTATACCAACGTACCGAAATGGAACCCCATGAACGTGTGTTCCTACCACCTGCAAGAGGCTGGCGCGACACCTGAACAAGAGCTGGCTTACGCGTTGGCAACAGCAATCGCTGTTCTGGACGAGCTGCGCCCGCGCGTACCGGCCGAAGACTTCCCCGCGCTCTGCGGTCGGATATCGTTCTTTGTGAACGCGGGCATCCGTTTTGTCACCGAGATGTGCAAGATGCGGGCCTTTGTGGATCTTTGGGATGAGATTCTGAAAGACCGTTACGGTGTAGAAGACCCCAAATTCCGCCGCTTCCGCTATGGCGTGCAGGTGAACTCGCTTGGCCTGACCGAGCAACAGCCGGAAAACAACGTCTATCGCATCCTGATCGAGATGCTGGCCGTGACCCTGTCGAAGAAAGCCCGCGCCCGCGCAGTTCAGCTGCCTGCGTGGAACGAGGCGTTGGGCCTGCCGCGCCCCTGGGATCAGCAATGGTCCATGCGGATGCAACAGATTCTGGCCTATGAGACCGACCTGCTGGAATATGGCGACTTGTTCGACGGCAACCCTGCTGTCGATGCCAAGGTTGAAGACCTAAAGGAAGGTGCACGCGCAGAACTGGCCAACCTGGATTCGATGGGCGGTGCGGTCGCCTCGATCGAATACATGAAATCCCGCTTGGTGGATTCAAATGCCGAACGCTTGAACCGGATCGAACGAAATGAGACCGTCGTGGTCGGCGTGAACAAATGGACCGAGGGCGAGCCCTCGCCGCTGCAAACCGAAGATGGCGGCATCATGGTAGTTGATCCGGCTGTCGAGCAGGAACAGATCAACCGCCTGAACGAGTGGCGGTCCGAGCGTGACGACGCCGCAGTCTCCGCAGCGCTCGCGGCTTTGCGCGAAGCGGCGCAGACCGGTGCCAATGTCATGGAGCCTTCGATCGCAGCCGCCAAGGCGGGCGTCACCACTGGTGAATGGGCCGAAGAGATGCGCAAGGTCTACGGCACCTACCGCGGACCCACTGGTGTGTCAGGGTCGGTCTCGAACAAAACCGAAGGGCTGGACGAATTGCGCGCCGCTGTGGATGCGGTCAGCGACAAGCTGGGGCGTCGTCTGAAATTCCTGGTCGGCAAGCCGGGGCTGGACGGCCATTCCAACGGCGCAGAACAGATCGCCTTCCGCGCGCGCGATTGCGGCATGGACATCAGCTATGAAGGCATCCGCCTGACGCCCGAGGAAATCGTCAACGCCGCTATCGAAGACAAGGCACATGTGATCGGTCTATCAATCCTGTCGGGCAGCCATATTCCGCTGGTCGAGGACGTCATGACGCGCCTGAACGCGGCCGGATTGGACGTGCCTGTGATCGTAGGCGGCATCATCCCGGATGACGACGCCGAGAAATTAAAAGCGATGGGTGTTTCCGAAATCTACACACCCAAAAATTTCGAACTGAATGCGATTATGGGTGACATCGTGACTCTGGTCGATCCGCAAAATCTGGCGGCGCAATAACAGTTCTGTTTCTTTCTGGATTCTCAATTTCTATTCCTTGAGAAAAGGGATAGATAATGCCTGTCATTGGAATTCCGGTTTGGCTTTGACACCATCCGGAATTCGATTCGAATACAAGGGAAATCAGATGGGAACCAATCTGGAAAACATGTCGCGCAAAGAGCTGATCGCTCTGCGTGAAAATGTTGATAAGGCGTTGAAAAAAGCAGAGAAAAGAGAGCGGCAAGAAGCTCTGAAAGCTGCTGAAAAAGCAGCGGCGGAATACGGGTTTTCGCTGGCTGAA
Organism: Ruegeria sp. J8; assembly: GCF_056531925.1. NCBI lineage: Bacteria > Pseudomonadati > Pseudomonadota > Alphaproteobacteria > Rhodobacterales > Roseobacteraceae > Ruegeria > Ruegeria sp. J8. Next base: position 474,501 of record NZ_JBQFMR010000003.1, on the reverse strand, counting down.
TTGTCAGATGGCGGTTCTGTGACTGGAAAACAAGCCAAATCCAAAGCGAAATATCGCAATCCTTCTTCGCCCGATCAAACCTGGTCCGGGCGCGGCCGAAAACCGCAATGGGTGCATGATGCGCTGAATTCCGGCGCCAATATGGCTGATTTGGAAATCTGATTGGAATTGACCTGACATGACAATTCATATTGGCGCTGAAAAAGGCGAAATTGCAGAAACGGTATTGTTGCCCGGCGATCCCTATCGGGCAAAATGGGCCGCCGAGACCTTTTTAGACGACGCAAAACAGGTCAACAACGTGCGCGGCATGTTGGGTTTCACCGGCACGTGGAAAGGTAACCCGGTTACGATTCAGGGCAGCGGCATGGGCATGCCATCACTGTCGATCTACGTGAACGAATTGATCCGTGACTACGACGCAAAAACTCTGATCCGCATCGGTTCGTGCGGCGGAATGCAGGACAGCGTCAATATCCGCGACGTGATTTTGGCGATGACGTCGACCACACTCAGCACGCCTTCGCGGGGCATCATGAAAGAGCTGAATTTTGCCCCCTGTGCCGATTGGGGCCTGTTGCAAGCAGCGGCGCAGGCTGCGGCTGCCAAAGGCACGCCGACCCATGTGGGCGGCATCTATTCGTCGGACGTGTTCTATGACGAACGGCCCGATCTGAACGAACAGATGGTGCGCCACGGCATTCTGGGCGTCGAGATGGAAGCCGCCGAGCTTTATATTCTGGCCGCGCGCCATAAATGCCGCGCGCTGGCGGTGCTGACAGTTTCTGATCACTTGTTGACCGGCGAGGCGCTCCCCTCGTCCGAGCGGGAAAGCAGCTTTGGCGACATGGTCGAAATTGCCTTGCAGGCCGCGTTTCATGAGACCTGAATCCAGACGGATCTACCGTCACTCTCGTCCCTTGAAGCATGCGGTAGGAGAGGTCTCGCCCTCCTGCCGCGCGCCGCAAAAAGCGCAAGTCCAAATCCCTTCTTTGCGGTGCTGACGCCAACGGCAATCACGCGTCAGAGTCGTTGTGCGGGATCGCCAGAACAGATAGGCGAAGACTCCGGCAGCAAGCAAAAGCAACAGAATGGGCATGGCCTTCCATCGCCCATTCCGATCGGCGGATCAAGCCGCGTTTGCGTATTCAAATAACTCTGGTTCATGCTGCTCTTGGGTCGAGTTCGGCTCGGGCATGTAGTAGGCCCACGCCTGATCCAGCAACTCCAGTGCTTTTGCCGCAGCGGCTTGTTTTTCTGAGGGTTTTTTTTCCATCGGAGCGATCCCTAATTGGTTCAATCACTCCTCCCTGACCAGACTATAAGCCCGATCAGCACCCTTCGCAGTGCATGATTTTGCAATCTTGCCATGCGCTTACCGCAAGGCGGCAAAGCATGGCAGCGCGGGTCAAACCGCGCGTTCGACCATCATCTTTTTGATTTCGGCAATCGCTTTGGCCGGGTTCAGACCCTTGGGGCAGGTCTTGGCACAGTTCATGATCGTGTGGCAACGATACAGCTTGAACGGATCTTCCAACTCATCCAAGCGCTCACCCGTTGCCTCATCGCGGCTGTCGATGATCCAGCGATATGCGTGCAGCAACGCGGCGGGTCCAAGATAACGGTCACCATTCCACCAGTAGCTGGGGCACGAGGTCGAGCAGCTTGCGCACATCACGCATTCATACAGGCCATCCAGTTTTTTGCGATCTTCGATGGACTGCTTCCATTCCTTCGCCGGGCGGTTGGTCTTGGTTTCCAGCCATGGCATGATGGATGCGTGCTGTGCGTAGAAATGGGTCAGATCGGGGATCAGGTCCTTGACCACTGGCATATGCGGCAGCGGATAGATTTTGACGTCGCCCTTGATCTCATCCATGCCATAGATACAGGCCAGCGTGTTGATACCGTCGATATTCATCGCGCAAGAGCCACAGATGCCTTCACGGCACGAGCGGCGGAAAGTCAGGGTCGGATCAATCTCGTTCTTGATCTTGATAAGCGCGTCCAGAACCATCGGGCCGCAGCTATCCATATCAACAAAATATGTGTCCACCCGAGGGTTCTGACCGTCGTCGGGATTCCAGCGATAGATCTGGAACTTGCGAACATTTGTGGCGCCGTCGGGCTTGGGCCAGGTTTTACCGGTGGTGATCCGGGAATTCTTGGGGAGGGTCAGTTGTACCATCAGTTAAAATCCTTTGGCGAGCGGCTTGGACGAAACTTGCAGCTTTGGCGTTGGAAGGCAATTCAGGCACATTTTCATCCTGCTCCTTCACTTGCACGCGAGGCGTAAACGGCAATTTCCGCCAGCACGGCTGGAGGTGTCCGCTTGGTGAACGTTTTGAAGATTGTCTCGTGGTCGCGATCCGCCGGGATACGGCTAACAAATCCACGACGTCGGTCGATAGCCCAGCTCTCGATACCGTTTTCAAACAGCCAGCGTGCATATCGCACATCAACGAATTTCTGGCTGTCCTTCATATAGTCATACGGAGCGACGTTCTTGCCCAACGCGACCATCCCACAGGTGGCAAGTTGATCGACGCGGCACATCCGGCGCAGTGGCTGTCCAACTTTCACGACATCACGCTGTCGGTGACTGGACGGTGTCATTTCGGTATATGTCGAGGCGTGCGTCCCGAAAACCACGTCATCCGCACCTTTTTCTTCAAGGCGCTGGGTCATGTGGCGCACAAAGGTGTCGCTGTACACCAGATCGTCATCGACAAAGAACACGACATCGTCCGGATCCGGATGCGTGTAGAACTTTCCGACGTCCTTCTGATCTTCTTCCGGCACGAAGGCATTTATCTTGGGGTGATCCTGATACTCGCTGGGAACCGTACCCCATTCATTCAGGCACAGGTGCAGAACGTCCACCTGGTCGATGATGGATTGAACCGCAACCGGCAGCATTTTTTCCCGCAATGGGTAGGATGCCATATGGGCCCTAATCATCGCCCTGTTCCTTTTCAAAGACTTTGAACGACGCGAAACTTTTCGTTCGCGAATGCCCGTGGCCGTCCCAACTGAACGGGTTGGTTTCGCCGCAATACATGCGCCACTCCGGCAGGTTCTCGGCGATCCAGTCCGAATAGGCCCGATGGCGCACATGCACATTTGGGGATTCAAGATCGAAATCGGACGAATAGATCACCACGAACCGCTTCGCCAGACTGAATAGCCGCTTCATATATGCGTCGAATACATCGTCCTCGACCAGATGATATATGACGTCCAAAGACAGGGCCGCATCATGTGGTTCGATTTCCGTATCTGCCGGAAAGAACGCCCATCCCGGACGTTTTCGGAACAAAGCGCTGCATTTGCTCACACACAACTCTGAAACATCAAGCCCGGTAAAGTTTGGAATATCAAACAACTGCGCCTGATTTCCGTCCCCGCAACCCAGCTCGGCGACGGACTGAACCCCCTCAATTTCAACGAATGTGTTGATGAAATTGGCTTTGTAAACCGCCAGACGCCCATACGACCCGGCACCCGAGTTATTACCCTTGGCATAGCGGTTCTGCCAGTATTCGGTTGAGGAGAAACGGCCCATCAAAACATATCCTTCTCAAAGGCCGCAGACACAGGGGCTGCGACCTTTGAATGCTTTGTTTCCGTTGGCCTCAACGAAGCTCTCACTCTTCGACGTCTCCGTTCGCGGCGCGGTCAGAAGGTCCGCGCCTTGGGTGCGATTTTCTGCAGGCTGATACCGCCTTCGTCCTCGGTGGTCAGCGGATCGACGATGACCGGACGATAGCTGAGGTCGACCTTGTTGCCCTCGACACGGGACACCGTATGGACGCGCCAGTTTTCGTCGTCACGCTCGGTAAAGTCCTCATGCGCGTGGGCACCGCGGGATTCCTTGCGGGCCTCGGCACCGACGATGGTCGCCAATGCGCTTGGCATCAGGTTGGTAAGCTCCAGCGTCTCCATCAGGTCGCTGTTCCAGACCAGCGAGCGGTCAGTCACTTGCAGATCGTCCATCTTGGCGGCAATCGCGGTCATCTTTTCGACGCCTTCCGCCATGGTCTTGGCGGTACGGAAAACAGCGGCGTCCGCCTGCATGGTCTTCTGCATCTCAAGCCGCAGATCGGCGGTCGGAATTGCACCGCTGGCGTTGCGGACCGTGTCGAAACGGTCAAATGCTTTATCGACCGAGGCCTGGTTCAGAACTGGGTTGGCCGTGTCTGCATCCACAACCTTACCGGCCCGGATCGCTGCTGCACGACCAAACACCACAAGGTCGATCAGCGAGTTTGACCCCAGACGGTTCGCCCCGTGGACCGAGGCACAACCCGCCTCACCAACGGCCATCAGGCCGGGTACAACAGCGGTCGGGTCTTCAGCGGTCGGGTTCAGAACCTCACCCCAATAGTTGGTGGGGATACCGCCCATGTTGTAATGCACGGTCGGCAGAACCGGGATCGGTTCTTTGGTGACGTCCACACCCGCGAAAATCTTGGCGCTTTCCGAGATACCCGGCAGGCGTTCTGCCAGTGCCTCGGCGGGCAGGTGCGACAGGTTCAGGTGGATGTGATCCCCTTCGGCCCCAACACCGCGCCCTTCGCGGATTTCCATGGTCATCGAACGCGAGACATAGTCGCGCGGCGCAAGGTCCTTATACTGGGGCGCGTAACGCTCCATGAACCGTTCGCCTTCCGAATTGGTCAGGTATCCGCCCTCGCCCCGTGCGCCTTCGGTAATCAGGCAGCCCGAGCCGTAGATACCGGTCGGGTGGAACTGCACGAATTCCATATCCTGCAGGGCCAGGCCCGCGCGGGCGACCATGCCACCGCCGTCACCGGTGCAGGTATGGGCCGATGTGGCGCTGAAATAGGCGCGCCCATAGCCGCCGGTCGCCAGTACAACCATCTTGGCGTTGAAGACATGCATCGTACCGTCGTCCAGCTTCCAGCAGACGACGCCCTGACACTGCCCGTCCTCGGACATGATCAAGTCGATGGCGAAATATTCGATATAGAACTCGGCGTTGTTCTTCAGCGATTGCCCGTACAGTGTATGCAGGATCGCGTGGCCGGTCCGGTCAGCAGCCGCACAGGTACGCTGTACTGCGGGTCCTTCGCCGAATTCAGTGGTGTGGCCGCCGAAGGGACGCTGATAGATCTTGCCTTCTTCGGTCCGGCTGAACGGCACACCATAATGTTCCAGCTCGTATACTGCCTTGGGGGCCTCACGCGCCAAGTATTCCATCGCGTCGGTATCGCCCAACCAGTCAGAGCCTTTGACGGTGTCATACATGTGCCACTGCCAATGGTCCGGCCCCATGTTCGACAGTGATGCTGCGATGCCACCCTGCGCCGCAACCGTGTGCGAGCGGGTCGGGAAAACCTTGGTCACGCAGGCGGTGCGCAGCCCTTGTTCGGCCATGCCCAGGGTGGCCCGCAGACCCGCCCCACCGGCGCCGACAACGACCACGTCATATTCATGCGTTTCGTATTCGTATGCAGCCATTTCTTTCAGCTCCGGGAATTAGAGGGCAATGCGGGCGATGGCGAACAGGCCCGCCGCAGCCGCGCCATAGGACAGGCAGGTTGTCAGGATGATCAGGACCTTCTCGGTCGTGCCGTGGGCATAATCCTCAAGCATCACCTGTGCGCCTTCGGCGAAGTGTTTCATACCGATCACCAATGTCAGCGCCGCAACAATCGCCGGGAACGGGCGCGAATAATAGTCTAGGACCACATCGTAGGGCTGCCCCAACACGGGACCAAAGGTGAAGATGAACAGCGGAACAAGGATCAGCAAAGCCACCGAACTGACCTTCATCCGCCAGAAATGGGCTGTGCCCGCTTTGGCCGATCCCAGACCAGTTGCGCGTTTGCGGTCTGTCAAATAACGCATGGTTGGCCTCCTTTAAGCAACGATAATCAGGGTCAGAAGGGTCAGGACAACCGATCCGCCAACTACAGCCCAACCCAATTTAGTAGCAGTGGGAATATCCAGGCCCATCGCGTTGTCCCAAATCAGATGCCGAATACCGGCCAGCGTGTGATACCACAGCCCCCACAAAGACAGCGCCATGACCAGATCGCCCAAAACCGACGTCAGCCACCAGTTCGCGCGCTCGAATGCCTCGGGCGAGGTCGCAGCGGCCAGAAACCACCAGACGATCAGCAAAGCAGCCACGATCATGGCGTTCCCGGTGATGCGTGTCAGGATGGATGTGACCGAGGTCAATTGCGGACGATAGATCGACAGATGCGGAGAAAGCGGGCGATTGCCCCGATTAACATCGGCCATGGCGGCTCCTTTTCGGTTGGCTACCGAACGTTTTACTGGTTTTTGCGACACTGTCACGTGCTGCACATGCAAAAAAGCCGCAAATTGACGCAATATGGCAGATATCGGCAAGTTGTGATCACGCAAAATAATGACGTGATCACAAAATTAATCACGCGCTCGGAATGTTAGCGCCCGAGCCTCGAATCTATTCCAATCCAGCGGTTTGCTGCGTCACCTCGCGCAGCAGTTTTTTGCGGATGCGCTCGGGGTAATCTTCGAACCCGGCGGCCGACACCACAAAGGCACCTTCACCCACGATGACGTTTTCGAAGAAATATGCCGTAAGGTCGGGTTCGCTTTCTTCGATGGCAATGGCATTCACAGTGACGCCGCGGCGGCGCAGGGTCTCGTGAATTTCGGTCGGCTCAACCCCTTCATTGGAAATTCCATCACCCGAGATGTCGATCAAATGCCGCTTGCAGGTGGCAACCTCGTCAAAATTCACCAGAGTCATCTCAAGTGCTTCTCCGATAGCTGTCGAGAAGTTGCGCCAGACCCGAGGATCAGCACCCACCTGATCAGCAAACCGGTCGAGGGTTTCGAAACTGTCGATTTTGGTCCAGGGGATGGTTATTCTTTGCCGCGACGCGCCGGTCCACTGAACCAGCATCAGGCGCGCGTTTCCGCGCACCAAAGCTTCTGAGACGATGGGATCCCGCAATCCTTCCGCCAGCCCGTCCATCTGGATACGGTATTCCGACGAATCGACCGAACCCGAGACATCCACCGCAAGCGCCAATGCCAAATCACACGCCCAGGCGGGCGGCGAAAGCAGAATGCAGGCAGCTAAGGATCGAAGCAACATGCGCGCAGCCTAGCACGATTGTGCCGAGCTGCGATCACATGAATGTGCGCACAGATCAGATTGGCATCAGCGCCCAATAATCGAGGTCTAAAAGCACGCCCGGCATGTATCGGCCGTCCTCATTTTTCAATTCAAATGGTTCGCCGCCTTTCGTAGCAACCAAACGCAGGCGGATGGCACCTACACCCGGCACACCGGTTTCGGCCTTGTCCAGAACCTCGGACCAGGCCTTGATCGTGTCACCCGCGAAACACGGGTTGGCGTGCGCACCGCCGTTCAGACCCACGATCATCTGCGCGTTGGCCAGGCCATTGAACGACAACGCCCGCGCCATCGAGATCACGTGCCCGCCATAGATCAGTCGCCCCTCGGGGCGGAAGGTCAGGTCGAAATGCACTTTGGCGGTGTTCTGCCAAAGGCGGGTGGCGAGCATATGCTCGGCCTCTTCTATGGTGACACCGTCCACGTGGTTGATCTTTTCGCCGATCTCATAATCGGCCCAGCGATGCGCCTCACCGGCTTGGGCAAAATCGTAGTTCGAGAAATTCAAACCCTGCGGAATGACCAGATCACTTGGCTCCAACGCCTTTTTCAACTGCGGCACAACCGCTTGGGGCGCGGGGGCGGACAGGTCTGATTTGCGCACCATCACCCAGCGGACATACTCCATGACTGCCTCGTCGCGCTGGTTCAGGCCACGGGTGCGTACGTAAACCAACCCGGTCTTCCCGTTCGAATTCTGCTTGATCCCAATCACTTCGGATTCCGACCGCAACGTGTCACCGGCATAGACCGGCTTCAGCCAGCGCCCCTCGGCATAGCCCAGATTGGCCACCGCATTCAGCGATACATCCGGCACTGTCTTGCCGAACACCACGTGGAAGGCCGCCAGATCATCCAGCGGGCTTTGCGGCAGGCCAGAGGCTCGGGCAAACTCATCCGAAGAATACAGCGCATGACGCGCTGGATAGAGCGCGTGATACATCGCGCGCTCACCATCGGTTACGGTGCGCGGCACCGCATGCTGCAGCACCTGCCCGACGGAATAGTCCTCGAAAAAGCGGCCCGAGTTGGTTTTTGCCATTATTGTTGTCCCAGTTTCATATCGGGTGAATAGTCGGCCGCGACCTCTTTGGTTACAGCCTGCGCACAGCGCATCACGTTATTGGCGGCGTCAAAGGCATAAGACGGGTCGCCATACAGCTCCCACCCTTTGGCCAGCGCGTCGGACACTTTGTGGCAAAAGGCCGAGGTGTCCTCTTCGGTCAGCAGACGATAGAGTTTTGCCATCTTATTCCCCTCACGATCCGAACGGCGATGGGCCGACCAGCCCATGGATATAACCGATGAAACCCAGCAGAACGATCGAGGCCACAAAGAACATCGCGTCTTTGCCGTAAGTCCCGGGTTCGCCGGAGGTCCAGTCAGGTTCGGACTTGTTGATCACGATCACTTCGACCACGGCCCAGGCCAGCAATCCGCCGAACAGGATGATCGAGGCCAGATCGCCATTCACCAGCAGATGCGCAAAGGCCCACAGCTTGAACCCGCCTAGCATCGGATGGCGCAGCTTGTTCAGCAGGCGGCCTTTCTTGGGTGCGGGGCTCATCAGGAAGATGGCAATCAGCACCAGCAGGTTGTTGACGTGGATCAGGAACGTGGGCGGCGCCCAGACATAGATGAAATCGGTCATGCGATAGCCCAAGATCATCAGCAAGATCGAAGCCACCAGCGCCAGTGCCACCACGCCTTTGCCGCCATTACCCATAGCTGCACGCCGCGCGGGCGCGACGCGTTTGAACAGATGTGCGGCCCACCAAAGCGCCACACCAAAGATCAGAAGTACAAAGCCCATGCTGGCTTACCCCGCTTGCAAAGCTGAAATCGCCTCTGCTTTTGCCAGAATTTCGCGGGCGGTTGCAACGTGCAGGTTTTCAACGATCTTGCCATCCACGACAGCAACGCCCTGCCCCTGCGCTTCGACCGCTTCAAAGGCCGCGATCTGACGTTGCGCCAGATCAATTTCGCTGTCCGAGGGCGCATAGGCGGCGTTCGTGATCTCGACCTGAGCGGGGTGGATCAGCGTCTTGCCGTCAAAGCCCATATCGCGGCCTTGCGTGCATTCTGCGGCCAGACCTTCGTCATCCTTAAAGGCATTGTAGACACCATCCACGATGATCAGCCCCTCGGCCTTGGCGGCCAACAGGCACAGGCCCAGCGAGGTCATCAGCGGCAAGCGGTCGGGGCGGAACCGGGTCTGCAACTCCTTGGCCAAGTCGTTGGTGCCCATCACGAAACCCGCCATCAGCGGATGTGCGGCGATATCGGCCGCGTTCAGCATCCCACGCGGGGTCTCCATCATCGCCCAGATCGGGATATCGCCGGTGATCGCAGCCAGCGCGTCTACATCAGCGGCCGAGTTCACCTTAGGCAGCAAAACCACGTCGGCATCCATGTCCCGCACGGCCTCGGCATCGGCGCGACCCCATTCGGTGTCCAGCCCGTTTATGCGCACGATCTTGACCCGCGCGCCGTACCCGCCTGCGGCCAAAGCAGCCTTGAGCGTTTCACGCGCGTTCTCTTTTTCATCCGCTGCAACTGCATCCTCCAGATCAAAGATGATCGCATCGACCGGCAGGCTGCGCGCCTTGTCCAGCGCCCGGTCACGCGAGCCGGGGATATACAGTACAGAGCGATAGGGGCGCTGACGGGGGTCCATTGGCCTCTCCAAAAAGAAATAAAGTTGCGCAGAATGGGGCATTTTTTTTCGGAAAGTTCAAGAGCAAAATCGCCGCATCGCAGCATTCGCGACGCAACGTGCGTTGGTTTAACCGGATTTCGGTGCCTGGCCCGCACCCTTTAAGACAGATGGAATCGAAAGGGTACAAGGATGAAGAAGACGCTGTTCACGATGACAATTGGGCTAGGAATCATGGTTCTGGCCGCCCAGCAGGTACAGGCTCGAACCTGCGCCCCGCGCGAAAACGTGGTCAAACGGCTAACCGAAACCTATGGCGAGACCCGGCAGGTTATCGGCATCGCGCGTCAGGGTGCGGTGATGGAGGTCTACGCCTCTGCCGCAAGCGGCAGTTGGACGATCACTGTCACACTGCCGGACGGGGTAACCTGCCTGATCGCGTCCGGTCAGTCCTATGAGGATATGGCCGAGGCGCTGCCGCCCAACATCTAGGTCAGCGCGTCCCAGATCAGTTTGCCGCCTGTCAGGGTCAGCAGGACGTAAGCGATGCCAAAGAACAGGCGCTCGGACATCATGAAATGTGCCCGGACGCCCAACCACGCGCCAAGAATGGCGAAAGGGGTCAGTAGTAAATCCGCCAGCGCGGTGTGCCAGGTGAACAGGCCCAGATAGGCGAAGGGCACAAATTTCGCCGCGTTGATCACCCAGAAGACCAGCACGGTGCTGGCCTGAAACTCGGTCTTCGATAGGCGCTGCGACAGCAGGTAGACGGCGGCGGGTGGGCCGCCAGCATGGCTGACAAAGCTGGTGAACCCGGCCACCAGCCCCGCAAACAGCCCGGCCGAGGGCGGCAACCGGTTGGCAAATCCGCGAATCCAGCCCTTGCTTTGCGCCATATGCCAGATCACGAACCCAACCGAGATCCCTCCGATCAGCAGGCGCAACAAATCGTCATCTGTCACGCGGTACAGCCACGCGCCCAGCGCGATGCCGGGCACAGCGCCAAGGATTAACAGGCGCGAATCCGGCCAGCTCCAGCGCTTCCAATAAGGCTTTAACGTGGCAACATCGATCACCATCAGGATGGGCAACATCAGCGCCAGCGCCTGTCCCGGCGTCAAGATCAGCGCCAGAATCGACGAGGAAGCAAAGGCGACGCCCGACCCAAACCCGCCCTTGGAAATGCCCGCAAAGATCACCGCAGGGATCGCCACCGCAAAAAACAAAAAATTTAACTCAAACATGCGGCGGTTCCGAAAAAGCGTATCTCAAAGGCCGTTTAGCGCAACCAAAGCGACCCAGCAACGGTATGCGGTTGTATGCCACGTCGTGAAACCCTTGCGTATTGCCGCTTTAGCGACTAGCACAACCGCGATTTCAAAATCCATCGGAGATATTCCACATGGCCAGACCCAAGATCGCGCTGATCGGCGCAGGTCAGATCGGCGGCACGCTCGCCCACCTCGCTGCAATGAAAGAACTGGGTGACGTCGTCCTGTTCGACATCGCCGAAGGCACCCCCGAAGGCAAGGCGCTGGACATCGCAGAATCCGGCCCCTCCGAAGGGTTTGACGCCAAGCTTAAGGGCACCCAGTCCTACGAAGACATCGCGGGCGCGGACGTCTGCATCGTGACGGCTGGTGTCCCACGCAAACCGGGCATGAGCCGGGACGACCTGCTGGGCATCAACCTGAAGGTCATGAAATCCGTGGGTGAAGGCATCGCCGCCAACGCGCCCGATGCGTTCGTCATCTGCATCACCAACCCGCTGGACGCAATGGTCTGGGCGCTGCGCGAATTCTCGGGCCTGCCGCACAACAAAGTCTGCGGTATGGCAGGCGTTCTGGACTCGGGCCGTTTTGCTCACTTCCTGTCGGAAGAGTTCAACGTCTCCATGCGCGATGTGACCGCATTTGTGCTGGGCGGCCACGGCGACACGATGGTGCCGTCGGTGCGCTATTCAACCGTCGCCGGTATTCCTTTGCCGGATCTGGTCGAGATGGGCTGGACCACGCAGGAGAAACTGGACGCCATCGTTCAGCGTACCCGTGACGGAGGCGCCGAAATCGTTGGCCTGCTGAAAACCGGTTCGGCCTTCTACGCTCCGGCCACCTCGGCTATCGAAATGGCCGAAGCTTATCTGAAAGACCAGAAGCGCGTTCTGCCTTGCGCCGCCTTTTGCAATGGCGAGCTGGGTGTTGACGGCATGTATGTGGGCGTTCCCACCGTGATCGGTGCCGGCGGCATTGAACGGATCGTCAACATCAAGCTCAACGAAGAAGAGCAAGCTGGCTTTGACAACTCGGTCAACGCCGTGAAAGGCCTGATCGAAGCATGTAAGGGCATCGACAACTCTCTGGCGTAAGCTGCGGACCCAATCCAAATTGAAACCGGTCCAATTCTGGGCCGGTTTTCTTTTGGTCGCGTGTCGTCGCATATCGGTCGCACATGTTGGCGCAAACAGAGTAAATACCGGTTTCTGAATGCGTTACCTATCGCGAAGATGGCGTGCTCGAATCACTTTCCACATCAGTTTATTTTTGTGATCACACCTGAAAATACTGTGATCACAAATAGTGAAAATCTTCGTGAAATACCGCTTTGCTATCAAAAAAGCCTTTAAACTTGTCCCCTACACACCCCTATAAAAGGTCAATCGTAGTCAGACGGGACAATTTCGATGAACATTCACGAATACCAAGCCAAGGCGCTTCTTCGCAGCTATGGCGCCCCGGTCTCCGACGGTCGCGCGGTTCTGCGCGCCGAGGAAGCCAAAACCGCAGCCGGTGAACTGGATGGCCCCCTTTGGGTCGTAAAGGCACAAATCCACGCGGGCGGCCGCGGCAAGGGCAGCTTCAAAGAGGCTGATGCCGGTGAAAAGGGCGGTGTCCGTCTGACCAAATCGGTCGAAGAAGCCGCCGAAGAGGCCAAAAAAATGTTGGGCCGCACGCTGGTCACGCATCAGACCGGCCCTGCGGGCAAACAAGTCAACCGCATCTATATCGAAGCCGGTTCCAGCATCGAGACCGAGATGTATCTTGCCCTACTGGTGGATCGCCAAACCAGCCGTATTTCCTTCGTCTGCTCGACCGAAGGCGGCATGGATATCGAAGAAGTGGCTGCAGCCACGCCCGAGAAAATCCTGTCCTTCTCGGTTGATCCGGCCACCGGCTATCAACCTTATCACGGCCGCCGCATCGCATTTTCGCTGGGTCTGCAAGGCGCACAGGTCAAACAATGCGTCAAACTGATGAGCCAGCTTTACTCCGCCTTCGTCGAGAAGGACATGGAGATGCTGGAGATCAACCCGCTGATTGTCTCGGACAAGGGTGATCTGAAAGTGTTGGACGCCAAGGTTGGTTTCGACGGCAACGCGGTCTACCGCCACCCCGATATCGCTGAACTGCGCGACGAGACCGAAGAAGACCCCAAGGAACTCGAAGCCTCGAAATACGACCTGAACTACATCGCGCTGGATGGTGAGATCGGGTGCATGGTGAACGGTGCCGGTCTGGCGATGGCCACGATGGACATCATCAAACTGTACGGGGCCGAGCCTGCCAACTTCCTCGACGTGGGTGGCGGTGCCACTAAAGAGAAAGTGACCGAGGCGTTCAAGATCATCACCTCGGACCCGAACGTCAAAGGCATTCTGGTCAACATCTTCGGCGGCATCATGCGCTGTGATGTGATCGCCGAGGGCGTTGTGGCGGCCGTGAAAGAGGTCGGCCTGCAGGTTCCGCTGGTCGTGCGTCTGGAAGGCACCAATGTCGAGAAAGGCAAAGAGATCATCAATACCTCTGGCTTGGACGTGATCGCGGCAGACAACCTGAAAGACGGGGCCGAGAAGATCGTGAAGGCGGTTAAGGGGTAAGGGCCGCTCCGGGGCCTTTGCTCCGGCAAACGCTCCGGCGGAGCGTTTGAGGCACGAACGGGCGGAGCCCCGGAGAATGTGATGCAATATGTAGAAGCCTTCAATTCCCTCGGTTACGACGTGCCCAATCCTCGTCAAGATTGGAGTGCCGAGAAAAATGACGGTATTTGCATCACGCTCTGGAAATCCGAAGTTCAATGGACGCCTGTACCTCCGCGCCTTGATCTTTGGAAACGGGCAACACCTGGCACGACCGATTGGGAATTCCTACCCGGTCACAAAAAACGCACCGCCCACTTGGAGCGAGCTGTGTCGGAGTTTGATGGTTGGGTCGACGTAGTCGTCGTGAATGGCACCCCTGGACAAGGATATGGCGCCGCCGACCCTTGGCTGCCGAAACAACGCGCTGAATATGGTTGGCGCGTTCAAGAATTCGATAAGGCGACGGGCTTCTTTTCTGTCGCCGCAGAGAAACTGAAATAGGAGACTCCTAAAATGGCAGTCCTCATCGACGAAAATACCAAAGTGATCTGTCAGGGCTTTACCGGCTCGCAGGGCACATTCCACTCTGAACAGGCCATTGCTTATGGCACAAAAATGGTCGGCGGCGTGACCCCCGGCAAAGGCGGGATGACCCATCTTGACCTGCCCGTGTTCAACTCGGTCCACGAGGCCAAGCATGTGACCGAGGCGAACGCCTCGGTGATCTATGTTCCGCCGCCGTTCGCCGCAGATTCGATCCTCGAAGCGATTGATGCCGAGATGGAAGTGATCGTCTGCATCACCGAAGGCATCCCGGTTCTGGACATGATGAAGGTGAAACGCGCGCTGGAAGGCTCGAAATCGCGCCTGATCGGCCCGAACTGCCCCGGTGTCATCACGCCCGACGCCTGCAAAATCGGCATCATGCCCGGCCACATTCACAAGCGCGGCTCGGTCGGTGTTGTGTCGCGTTCGGGCACTCTGACCTATGAGGCCGTCAAACAGACCACCGATGTGGGTCTGGGCCAGTCCACCTGCGTCGGCATCGGCGGCGACCCGATCAAAGGGACCGAGCATATCGACGTGCTGGAATGGTTCCTGGCGGATGACGAGACCCACTCGATCATCATGATCGGTGAGATCGGTGGCTCAGCCGAAGAAGAAGCCGCACAGTTCCTGGCGGATGAGGCCAAGAAGGGCCGCAAAAAGCCGGTCGCTGGCTTCATTGCAGGCCGCACCGCCCCTCCGGGCCGCCGCATGGGCCACGCAGGCGCGATCGTCGCCGGCGGCAAAGGTGGTGCCGAGGACAAGATCGAAGCCATGCGCTCGGCCGGTATCGTTGTGGCAGAAAGCCCGGCAACGCTGGGTGAGGCCGTGCTGGAAGCGATTGGCTGATGACAAACCGACTCTCCACAGGCGCTGAGGGTAGCGCCCGACCCTGGGTGGGTGCTGCAAGCGCCCTCCCGGGGGGAGGGTCGGGCACTGCCCGGCGTCGTCGCCGGGCGGGTGGGTGCTGATGGGACCAAAATGCGCTATATCGTTGGGTTTTCGAAAGGTCTTTGATTTTTCGGGACGCGCCTCTCGATCCGAATTCTGGTGGATGTTTCTCGCGAGTTTGGTCGTCACTCTGATCTTCCAGATTTTCTCGGCAAGCCTCATAGTCGCGTCACTGGGGTCAAGCGCTTTGGCATCCGGTCCGCTAACGGCGGAAAACCTTCCGCTTGGCTTGATGGTCTCAGCTTCCGTTTTTCTCTTTTGTTTTCTAATGCTCCCGACGGTATCCCGAAGGTTCAAAGACCATGGCTGGCGAGGTGGCTGGTTCTACATTGCTGCATGGATAAACGGCGTTTCAGGTGCTGCCCTCACGATTTGCGCGATGCTTTTCCTGGCTGGGCGTGCAGAAACTGCCGTGCAAATCCTTGTTCCCGCCATGCTATTGGGCTTCATCCCCTACGGAAGCGTATTGTGGTGTTTCTGGATTGGGTTTGTAAAACCTGAGAACAGCTCGAATCGATATGGTTTGAACCCTGTTGGAGCGATCCCATGACCTTCTCTCACGCCATCCGCACCTGTTTCTCCAAGTTCTTCACCTTCTCGGGTCGCGCCTCGCGGCCTGAATACTGGTTCTTTTTCCTGTTCATCATGATCTGGAGCCTCATCGCAGGTTTCATTGACCTTCAGTTTTTCACGCAAGTCGCCACGACCGAGACCGAAACGACGAAATCCGTCGCTGCCACTTCGAGTCAACCGGTGCAGAGCATTGTCAGCCTAATCGTCTTCTTCCCACATCTCGCGGTCGCATGGCGGCGGATGCATGATACCGGACGCAGCGGGCTTTATGCCCTGTTTCCGCTGCTGCTGATGGCCGGGGCCGTTGCGGTGCTGGTGTTCGGCATTGGAATGGCGTCCAGCTTCCAGCATGGCGGCAATCTGGATATCTTGTTCACCCGCGCGACTTTACTGATTGTTATACCCACACTTCTCGTCCTGATGATCTCGCCCCTCCTGGTGCTGTGGTGGCTGACCCGCCCCAGCCAGCCAGGCACCAACCAATACGGTCCCAACCCATATGAGGTAACCCAATGACCGAGCACTCGCCCAACTCCGCCTTTCATGCCTCAAGCTTCATGCAGGGGCACAATGCCGAATATCTGGAACAGCTATACGCTCAATACACGCGGGACCCGAATGCAGTAGATGCGGCCTGGGTCGAGTTCTTTCGCGCCATGGGCGATGCTTCGCCGGATGTGCAGCGCGAGGCCGAGGGCCCGTCCTGGGCGCGCACTGACTGGCCGCCGATGCCTGCGGATGACCTGACGGGCGCGCTTACCGGTGAGTGGGTCGAGATCGACGCCAAGGCGGCGGGCAAAAAGATCAAGGACAAAGCAGCGGACAAGGGCGTTGCGGTCAGCGAAGATCAGATCAAGCGCGCGGTTCTGGACAGCCTGCGCGCACTGATGCTGATCCGGGCCTATCGTATCCGGGGTCATCTGGCCGCCAATCTGGACCCGTTGGGGATGCGTGCTGCGACCAACCACCCCGAATTGGACCCCAAGACCTATGGCTTTACCGAGGCCGACATGGACCGGCCGATCTTTATCGACAACGTGCTGGGCCTGCAGATGGCCTCGATGCGGCAGATCGTCGATATCGTGAAGCGGACCTATTGCGGCACCTTCGCGCTGCAATACATGCATATTTCCGATCCCGAACAGGCCGCGTGGCTGAAAGAGCGGATCGAAGGCTATGGCAAGGAAATCGCGTTCACCAAGGAAGGCCGCAAGGCGATCCTGAACAAGATGGTCGAGGCCGAGGGTTTCGAGAAATTCCTGCACGTCAAATACATGGGCACCAAGCGGTTCGGTCTGGACGGCGGTGAGGCTCTGATCCCCGCGATGGAACAGATCATCAAGCGCGGCGGCGCGCTGGGTGTGCGTGACATTGTTATCGGGATGCCGCACCGAGGCCGTCTTAACATTCTGGCCAACGTGATGCGCAAACCCTATCGCGCGATCTTCAACGAATTCCAGGGCGGCAGCTTCAAGCCCGAGGATGTGGATGGCTCAGGCGATGTAAAATACCACCTGGGTGCGTCCAGCGACCGGGAATTTGACGGCAACAATGTCCACCTGTCGCTGACCGCCAACCCCAGCCACCTTGAGGCCGTGAACCCGGTAGTTCTGGGCAAGGTCCGCGCCAAGCAGGACCAGCTGAAGGATGACGAGCGTACGGCGGTGATGGGCATTCTGCTGCACGGCGACGCGGCCTTTGCAGGTCAGGGCGTTGTGGCCGAAGGGTTCGGTCTGTCCGGCCTGCGGGGGCATAAGACCGGTGGCACCATGCATATCGTGGTGAACAACCAGATCGGTTTCACCACGGCGCCTCATTTCAGCCGCTCCAGCCCCTATCCCACCGATATCGCGCTGATGGTTGAAGCGCCGATTTTCCACGTGAACGGTGACGATCCCGAGGCGGTGGTTCACGCCGCAAAAGTGGCGACCGAATTCCGCCAGAAGTTCCACAAGGACGTGGTTATCGACATCTTCTGCTATCGCCGGTTTGGTCACAACGAGGGCGATGAGCCCATGTTCACCAACCCGATCATGTACAAGAAGATCAAGACGCATAAGACCACGCTGTCGCTTTATACGGAACGCTTGGTCAAGGATGGCCTGATCCCCGAAGGCGAAATCGAGGATATGAAAGCCGCTTTCCAGGCCCACCTGAATGACGAGTTCGAGGCCGGGAAAGATTACAAACCCAACAAGGCCGACTGGCTGGACGGGCGCTGGTCACATCTGGACAAAAACAAAGAAGAGTATGTCCGGGGCGACACGGCGATCTCGCCGGAAACCATGGCCGAGGTCGGCAACGCTCTGACCCATGTGCCCGAAGATATCGCGCTGCACAAAACCGTCGGCCGACTTTTGGACCACAAGAAAAAGATGTTCGAAAGCGGCAAGGGGTTCGACTGGGCAACCGGCGAAGCGCTGGCGTTTGGCTCGCTTCTAACCGAGGGCTATCCGGTCCGCTTGTCCGGTCAGGATGCAACGCGAGGGACATTCAGCCAACGCCACTCGGGCTTTGTGCATCAGGAGACCGAGGCACGATACTATCCGCTCAACAACATCCGGGCCGGACAGTCGCACTATGAAGTGATCGACTCGATGCTGTCGGAATATGCGGTGCTGGGTTTTGAATACGGCTATTCGCTGGCCGAACCCAATGCCCTGACCTTATGGGAGGCGCAGTTCGGCGACTTTGCCAACGGCGCGCAGATCATGTTTGACCAGTTCATCAGCTCGGGTGAAAGCAAATGGCTGCGTATGTCCGGTTTGGTCTGTCTGTTGCCGCACGGGTTTGAAGGTCAGGGGCCTGAACACTCGTCCGCGCGTCTGGAACGCTTCCTGCAGATGTGCGGGCAGGACAACTGGATCGTGGCGAACTGCACGACGCCGGCGAACTATTTCCACATCCTGCGCCGCCAGCTGCACAGGACTTTCCGAAAACCGCTGATCATGGTGACGCCAAAATCACTGCTGCGTCACAAATTGGCCGTCAGCACCGCGGATCAATTCACCACCGGATCCAGCTTCCACCGGGTGCTGTGGGATGACGCGCAGCATGGCAACTCGGACACCAAGCTGGTCGCAGATGACAAGGTCAAGCGGGTCGTTCTGTGTTCAGGCAAGGTCTACTATGACTTGCTCGAAGAACGCGACGCGCGCGGGATCGACGACGTCTACCTGATGCGGATCGAGCAATATTATCCGTTCCCGGCGCATTCGCTGATCAATGAGCTTGAGCGCTTCAAAGGGGCCGAGATCGTCTGGTGTCAGGAAGAGCCCAAGAACCAGGGTGCCTGGTCCTTTATCGAACCCAACATCGAATGGGTTCTGACCCGGATTAAAGCAAAACATACACGGCCCCGCTATGTCGGCCGCGCTACTTCGGCCTCGCCCGCGACGGGTCTGGCCAGCCAACACAAAGCCCAACAAGAAGCGCTGGTTAACGAAGCGCTGAGCATTGAAGGAAAATAATGATGTCCATTGAAGTTCGTGTTCCCACGCTGGGCGAGTCGGTCACCGAGGCCACAGTTGCAACCTGGTTCAAGAAGCCGGGTGACGCAGTGGCCGTGGATGAAATGCTGTGCGAGTTGGAGACTGACAAAGTTACAGTCGAAGTGCCCGCCCCCGCAGCCGGCGTGATGGGCGAGATCGTCGCCGCCGAGGGTGAAACCGTTGGCGTTGATGCCTTGTTGGCCACTATCACCGCAGGAGAGGGCGCAGCCGCTGCTCCGGCACCGGCGGCGGCGGCCCCGGCAGCTGAGGCTCCGGCCGCATCGGGTGGCAGCGTTGACGTAATGGTTCCCACGCTGGGTGAATCCGTGACCGAGGCGACCGTGTCCACATGGTTCAAACAGGTCGGCGACGCCGTCGCGCAGGATGAAATGCTGTGTGAGCTGGAAACCGACAAGGTTTCAGTCGAAGTTCCAGCCCCCGCCGCAGGTGTTCTTGCGGAAATCACCGCGCCGGAGGGCACGACCGTTGACGCATCGGCGAAACTGGCCGTGATCTCGGGCGCAGGTGCTGTTGCGGTTCCGGCGGCTGCTCCGGCAGCGGCGGCCCCTGCAGCTGCGGCCACGGGCAAGGACGTGTCCAACGCACCTTCGGCTGAGAAAGCGATGGCACAAGCCGGTCTGTCGGCTGATCAGGTCACCGGCACCGGCCGCGACGGCCGCATCATGAAAGAAGACGTGGCCCGCGCCGTGGCAACGGCTGCCGCACCCGCGCCTGCTGCCTCTCCGGCACCTGCCCCTGCGCCGCGCGCGCCTGTGGCCGCCGATGACGCTGCGCGCGAGGAACGGGTCAAAATGACTCGCCTGCGCCAGACCATCGCCAAGCGTCTGAAAGACAGCCAGAACACCGCCGCCATGCTGACCACCTACAACGAGGTGGACATGACTGAAGTGATGGCACTGCGCAGCCAGTATAAGGACCAGTTCGAGAAGAAGCACGGCGTGCGTCTGGGCTTTATGTCCTTCTTCACCAAGGCCTGCTGCCACGCGCTGAAAGAAGTGCCCGAGGTGAACGCCGAGATCGACGGCACCGACATTGTCTACAAGAACTTCGTTCATATGGGCGTGGCCGCCGGCACGCCGACCGGTCTGGTGGTTCCGGTCATCCGCGATGCTGACAGCATGTCTTTTGCTGCGATCGAGAAAGCCATTGCCGAAAAAGGTAAGCGCGCCCGTGACGGCAAGCTGTCCATGGCTGAGATGCAGGGCGGCACCTTCACCATCTCGAACGGTGGTGTTTACGGCTCGCTGATGTCCTCGCCGATCCTCAACCCCCCGCAGTCGGGTATTCTGGGCATGCACAAGATTCAGGACCGCCCGATGGCGATCAATGGTCAGGTGGTGATCCGCCCGATGATGTATCTGGCGCTGTCCTATGACCACCGGATCGTTGACGGCAAAGGTGCGGTGACCTTCCTGGTTCGCGTCAAAGAGGCGTTGGAAGATCCGCGCCGCCTGCTGATGGATCTGTAATCATGGCAACCCATGTTCTCTGGCAGGCCGATGTGGCTGATTTCAACGCCTGGCTGACCGTGTTCCGCGAAGATCAGCCAATGCGCAAGGCGGCAGGTATCCATGACCTGCACGTCTGGCGCGATCCTGATCAGCGCGATCACGCCATCGCCATGTTTGAGGTGCGCGATCTGGACAAGGCCCGTGCTTTTCTGGATTCGCAGGAACTGGCGATGCACCACGAACGCGGCGGCGTGGCCCATATTCAAGTGAAACTGCTGAAACCAGTCTGATCTGAAAAAAACCGTGTGCGGGGTCAACTCGCACACGGGCACGCAAATACCCGTGAACCCAGCCTGCCTTCGCGCCCGGTGAATGGTAGTCGCAAGACCGGACTGAGATTGACAAAAGGATACCTATCATGTCTTCCGAGCTTTCGATTCTTGCCCTCTATGGCCTGGTGGTCATTATTGTGGTTTTGCTGAATATCCTGACTGCAATGTCTCAGGTCGGGTTGATGACGCTGGGCGGCGCACGCGATGACATGCCGCCGCTGACCGGCGTCGCAGGTCGGGTGGAGCGCGCTTTGGCCAATTCAGTCGTCGCTATGGCACTGTTTGCACCTGCCATTCTGATCCTGTCCGCCAAGGACGCTTTTACCGGCGGTACGTTGTTTGCCGCGCAGATATTCCTGATCGCGCGGATCGTTTTTGTTCCGATCTACGCGTTTGCCATTCCCGTACCGTTCCTGCGCACAACCGTCTGGCTGGCCGGATTTTTCGCAACGGCCTATCTATACCTCCAGGCGCTTTGAGGCGTTTTCGGCCGCGGCTTTGGCGACGCGGCCACTCTCAGGCCCTGCAAAATCGGATAACCAAATGACCCCCGAAATCACAGTTCTGACCCTGGCCGCCTTGCTTTGGGCCGTTCAGTTCATTGCCTATCTGGCCGTCAGCCACGGCAAAATGGATGTGAACAAGGCGATCGGGCCCCGCGACACGGAAATTGAACGGCCCGGAGCCTCGGGGCGGATGCATCGTGCGCTCAGCAACCTGACCGAAGGGCTGACCCTGTTTGCCATCGCCGCCCTCGTGATTACCGTGACAGGACAATCGACCTCATTCACCGCCACTGCTGCCTGGATTTTTCTGGTTGCACGCGTCATCTATGTCCCCGCTTATGCGCTGGGTTGGACACCATGGCGTACAATCGTCTGGCTTGTTAGCTTTTTCGCAACTGTCGCAATGCTGCTTGCGGCGCTGTTTTAATCTTGCATCTCACGCTGGTATAAGAAGCCTACGGACCCGGGCGCATGCCCTCCCCCGAGAACAACAAAGGACCATTTGAATGGCAAACTATGACGTCATCGTAATCGGAGCCGGCCCCGGCGGCTATGTCTGCGCCATCCGTTGCGCCCAGCTGGGCCTGAAAACCGCCGTTGTCGAAGGGCGTGAAACGCTGGGCGGCACTTGCCTGAATGTGGGCTGCATCCCGTCCAAGGCGCTGCTGCATGCCAGTCACCAGCTACACGAGGCAGAACATAACTTTGCCAAGATGGGCCTCAAGGGTAAAAGCCCCTCGGTCGACTGGAAACAGATGCAGGCCTACAAAGACGAGGTGATCGACGGCAACACCAAGGGCATCGAGTTCCTGTTCAAGAAGAACAAAATCGACTGGCTGAAAGGCTGGGGCTCGATCCCAGCTGCCGGCCAGGTGAAGGTGGGTGACGAGGTTCACACCGCCAAAAACATCATCATCGCATCAGGGTCCGAGCCGTCCTCGCTGCCCGGTGTTGAGGTGGACGAAAAGGTCGTCGTGACATCGACCGGCGCGCTGTCGCTGGGCAAGATTCCAAAAAAGATGGTTGTAATCGGCGCGGGCGTGATCGGGCTGGAACTGGGCTCGGTCTACAGCCGTTTAGGGGCCGAGGTGACAGTGATCGAATTCCTCAAGGAGATCACGCCGGGCATGGACCCCGAGGTTCAGAAAACCTTCCAGCGTATCCTCAAGAAACAGGGTCTGAATTTTGTCATGGGGGCTGCGGTTCAAAAGACCGAAGCCACCAAGACCAAGGCCAAAGTCACCTATAAGCTGTTGAAAGATGACAGCGAGCATATGATCGAGGCCGACACCGTGCTGGTCGCCACCGGGCGCAAACCCTTCTCGGACGGGCTGGGGCTGGACGCGTTGGGGGTTGAGATGACACCGCGCGGTCAGATCAAGGTCGGCAGTGACTGGCAAACCAACGTGCCCGGAATCTACGCCATCGGTGACGTGACCGAAGGCCCGATGCTGGCCCATAAGGCCGAGGATGAAGGCATGGCCGCAGCCGAACAGATCGCAGGCAAGCATGGCCATGTGAACTATGGTGTCATTCCGGGCGTGATTTATACTTGGCCCGAAGTCGCGAATGTGGGCGAAACCGAAGCCACGCTGAAGGAAGCAGGCCGTGACTACAAGGTTGGCAAGTTCATGTTCATGGGCAATGGCCGCGCCAAGGCGAATTTTGCCGCCGACGGTTTTGTGAAAATTCTGGCCGACAAAGAGACTGACCGTATTCTGGGTGCCCACATCATCGGCCCCGCAGCTGGGGACCTGATCCACGAGGTCTGCGTTGCAATGGAATTCGGCGCCTCGGCCGAGGATCTGGCCCTGACCTGCCACGCGCACCCAACCTATTCCGAGGCCGTGCGCGAAGCGGCTCTGGCTTGTGGCGACGGTCCAATACACAGCTAGGAACCAAAAGCGCGACTTGTTCGTACAGCGTCGCGTTTCGTTTTAGCGTAAATCCTATTCAGCAGGCTCGCGATTGTGAGGCTGCTGAGTTTCCTGCCCGGCGTCTTGTTTCCGTCGAATAAGATTCCATGCATCCCGGAAAGGAACGAAATACAGTCTCATACACGTATTTAATTCCTGGCCATTATCTTTCTCGGTTACACCAAATTTCACGTCACGATTATCATCCGGCATGACATATGTGCCGAACAACACGTCCCAAACCGGGAACATGAAGGCAAAGTTCTTGTCTAGATGATCCGGGTGACAACTGTGATGCACATGATGATGCGCCGGGGATGGGAAGACTTTGGACCAGACGCCCGGCCAACGCAGCCAAATATGGGAGTGCCGCAGATTGTAGCCCACGGCATTGAACAGGAACATCAAAAGCGGCACCCCAAGAACAACTGGGATATTCGGGTGATATCCCAATATACGGAAGGTAAAACCCGTTACGGCGCCACCCCCCAGACCAATAGCCACAAGGTAGAACAGATTGTCGATGGGGTGTTCGCGGAAGTTCGAGATTGGATGCATGACCTCGGCGCTGTGATGAACTTTATGAAACTGCCACAACAGTGGAATTTTGTGCTGTAGATAGTGGCAGTAAAAGCCAATGAAATCCAACAACAGAAAGAGCACAAACATATAGACTATGGTGATAGTGGCCCCCACCCAACCTGTGAGGTGTTTGCCATCCTCAACGGTGGAAGGATCAAACCCACCACTGGCCCAATAATAGGATACCGCCGCAGAGCCGGCCAGAAGACCTAGCAATAGGAAATGCCCAATCAGCATGTGGAAGAAGAAATATCTTACGTCCAGCCACGCTGACGGATGTCGCCAAACTTTCTTTGGAAACAGAAACCCGAAGAACGTCGTTTCTCCGTCAACCTCTGAAGACACACGCCTTTTCCGGGCATAGATCCAGAACGCGATGAGGAAAGAAGTTGCCAGATACAGGACATAAACTCGGTTATCTGGGTTAAGCGGATACAACAACACGCTTTTTGCGTGGATCAGGAACTCTTGCCAATATGTTTGCAACTGCTGCATCTAAGCCTCCGGTTTCGCTCATCCTATTTTTACGTCCGTATTTGTCCACCCGTGTGGCGATACCGTGAAATATTGTGGGCTGATCACCACATCGTTTTCTCGGCGCGCGCGCCCCATTCGGCGTCATAGCGCGCGCCGCCTTCGTCTCCGTTCGAAGCTTCGGCCAGGATCTCCCCCATCGTCGGAAGGGTGGCGCTTTCGTCACCACTGCGCCAAGTACGGGCCCGCATCAACGCACGGGCGCATTGGGTGTAGACCTCAGCGATGTCGATAACGATCACCGTGGCGGGGTGCTTGCCCTTTTTGTCAAACCGGGCGGTCAAGCAGGGATCCGCAGTCACGCGGGCCGTTCCGTTCACGCGCACCACGTTGTTGGAACCGGGCACTATGAACATCAGCGCCACGCGCGGGTCACGGACGATATTACGCAGGCTGTCCAACCGGTTGTTTCCACGCCAATCCGGCAGGGCAAGTGTCCTGTCGTCCAGCTCCAGAACCACCGGACCATCGTCGCCACGCGGGCTGCCATCCACGCCTTCCGGCCCAACCGTGCTGAGGATGCACAGCCGCGAAGCCATGATCCATTGCCGGTAAAGCGGAGTCAGACGAGGCGCAACTTTGCGCAAAGACGGTGCCGCTGGCGTGCCATAGAGTGCATCGAGCGTTTCGATATCGTCAATGTACTGCATCTAGGTCAAACCCCACTTCCTGCATCAACGCGTTCGAGCGCGTTTCGATCACCTCTTCTAGGCGGGCCAGAAACGGATCGCGGTCAACGCCGGGCTCGATCTGGTCAAGGAAATCGACGATCGCAAGGCCCGGCTTGCGCATAATGCCCGTGCGGGGCCAGAAAACACCCGCATTGGTCGCCACAGGAATGCACGGAAAGTTAAGCCCCTCATACAGCACGGCGGTTCCAACCTTATAGGGTTTGCGCGCGCCGGGCGCGACGCGCGTTCCTTGCGGGTAGATCACCAACTGGCCGGGTTCGGAAAACTCTTTGGCCACATCCTTGACCATCTTGGCCACCGCCGCGCCACGCTTGCCACGATCCACCGGGATACAGCCCAGCCGACGCGCATATATCCCGATGATCGGTGTCCACATAAGCTCGCGTTTCATGATGAACTTGGCCTGCGGCATGGCATTGAAGATCATCATAATATCAAGAAACGACTGGTGTTTTGCCCCAACAACCACTTCATCAACCGGTGGCGTGCCACGCACTTCACAGCGGATACCGACCATCCAGCTAGCCAGCCACATGGTGCTGCGCGCATAGGTCTTGCACGCCCGTCGCGCACCTTGTTTGGCAAAGATTGCATAGGGGGCGAACACGATCCCAAGAATCAGCATCCACACATAGATCACGATCATGAAGATCAGTGACCGAACCCATTGAACTGCCGCCATCACGAAAGCTCCTTCAATTTGCGCGTTGCCGCCGTCCAGGTCGCCAGAAAAGCCACGGCTGCACCGAGGATCGGGATCAGCGCCGGTAACAACCAGCCCAAACCGCGAAATCCCAGACCGGTCAGAAACCCTCCCTCATCCGAGGCTTCGGGCAATAGCAACACCCCGATCATACCGAACAGAACGCCGACCACAGCCCCAAAGAAAGCGCGATAGGTGAAACGGCGCACAAAAGCATGGGCGATGAACCGGTCGCGGGCACCGACAAGCCGCAGAACCTCGATAATCTGGGCATTGGCCGCAAGCGACGCATTAGCCGCCAGAGTAATCATTGCCGCCGTTGCCCCTCCGATCAGCAGGATCGAGATCCAACCCAAACGCCGCAGTGACATGGCCGCATCGACCAGCGGTGCGCGCCAGCGGGTGTGGTCGTCCAGAACGGCGCCCGGTGCCTCGGCCCCCAGACGCAGGCGCAGACCGGCCACATCCATGCCGGGCTCGCCCTCGATAATCTCGATCAATTGCGGTACGGGCAGCGTGTCCAGTGGCAGGTCGGACCCGAACCAGGGGGACAACAACGCGATCTGTTCCTCGGCAGTCAACGCGCGCGCCGAAGCCACACCCGGTGTTTGTGACAACACATCCAACGCGGCCTTAGTCTGGGCCGCCATCTGATCAGCCGGGGCATTGATACGCAGGGTGGCCGCACCAGCCAGTTCCGTGGCCCATCGTTCGGCCAATCGGTCAGAGGCAAGCGACAGTGCCAGTGCAAACACCGCCAGAAAGGCCATCGCGCCGGACACGAACAGGGTCAGATGCGCCGTATACCCGGTCGGGGGCACCACCCGGTCGGCCCTGCTATCGGGCAACAGCATGTTGCGAAGACTGTCTTGCGTCACAGATCAGCCCCCGCCAGTTGCACGTTGCGTTGCGAAATCCGCAGAACCCGTGCCTGCACCTGGCTTTTGGCCGCCCGGATCAGGCTAAGATCATGGGTCGCGATCAACACAGTTTTGCCCATCTTGTTCAACTCGACCAGCAGCCGCAAAAGGCGCTGCGACATGTCCCAATCGACATTTCCGGTGGGTTCGTCGGCCAGAACCACATCTGGTGACAGGATAACCGCCCGTGCCAGGGCGGCGCGTTGCCGTTCGCCGCCGGACAGCTCGGGGGGCAAAGCATCCTGCCGTGCGCCCAGCCCGACCCAGTTCAGCAACTCGTCCATATCCTCTTTCTGCGCGTTTTCACCTTTGCCGGACACCATCAGTGGCAGAGCAATGTTTTCCGCCAATGTCAGGTGATCCAGAAACCGGCAATCTTGGTGGACGACCCCAATCCGCCTCCGTAACAGAGCCATCTGATCCCGATCCAATTCCGCAACATTCTGATCGCAGGCAGTCAACCGTCCCGAAGTTGGCAACAATGCGCCATAGCAGAGCTTCAGTAACGTGGTTTTGCCCGCGCCAGACGGGCCGGTCAGAAAGTGGAAGGACCCCGGTTGCAGATGCAGGGACACATCGCTCAGCAATGCGTCACCACCATAGGTATAGCTGACATTTTCCAGCTCGATCACAGGGGCCCCCAGGTTGTTCACCGCCCTTCTTGCCCGAGCGCGGTTTATGTTTCAATCTCTGCACCGGGTCGAATTGGCGACACTTGTCGTGTGAAACCGAAAACACCCTTTGCGGTCAGGTCTTAACGGAATATCATTCCTGAAAAAACTATTATCGGGCCAATATTGTGGCCAGGAGGCAGTATGCGTCTTACATGTCCGAATTGCAGCGCCCAGTATGAGGTTCCGGACGAGGTGATCCCGGCAGAAGGCCGCGATGTGCAATGTTCGAACTGCGAAAAGACCTGGTTTCAGGCCAAGACCACCGCACCCGAACCTGACCCGGTTGTACCCGAGGTAGAGGCAAGCGAACAAGCGCCCGAGCCTCAACCGGCTCCGCAACCCGCGCCGCAGCCAGAACCCGAGCCGCAGCCAGACTCCGAGCCGCAGCCTGCACAACAACCTGCGCCGCAGCCAGAGCCAGAGGCAGCGCCACCACAGCCAGAACCAAAGCCCGCGCCGCCGCCACCTCAACCGGAACCCCAACCCACGCCTCAGGCGGCGCCCAAACCTGCGGATACCCCCGCAGGCAGCCATGTCGACCCATCGGTCTCGAGCATTCTCAAGGAAGAGGCCGCGCGCGAGGCCGATCTGCGGGCGCAAGAGGCAGAAAGCCTTGAAACGCAGACCGATCTGGCCCTGACCCCGCCAGAACCCAAACCTACGCCGGAGCCGGAACCTGAACCCGATCCGGAGCAGGCGATCCGCGAACTGACCGCCACCGAGGCCGCCAAAGACCCTGCTAAAAAAGAAGATTTGCCGGACGTGGAGGCCATAAATTCAAGTCTGCGCAGCGACGAACCTGTTGCGAAAAAGAAGCCCAAGAAAAAGAAGAAAGAACAGGTTCAGCCTTTGCCCCGCAAGGCCCCCAGCGGCGGGTTCCGCCGCGGATTCCTGCTGATGGTCGTCATTGGCGTGATCCTGTTTCTGATCTACGGCAACGCGCAACAGATTTCCGAAGCTGTCCCTCAAGCCGATCCGGTGCTGGACAGCTTTGTCTCGTTAGTTGATCAGGCGCGGCTGTGGCTACAAGCGCAGACCAGTTCAGGCGCGCAGTAAATCAGACCTTGAGAAATCAGAACCGTTCGAGCAGACGTTTGAGGTATTCAAGCTCAAGCTGCGGGCGGTCTGATTCACCGGTCCGGCGGCGGATTTCATCCAGAAGCTCGCGCGCGCGGCGATAGACGTCCTCGCCTTGAAGCATGCCTTCATCGGTCGAGATTGACCCAGACGACCCCGGACTGCGCCCCAGCGGATCGCGGTTATTGGCCTGCATATCACCGTCCTGCGTGCCTTGACCCGGTTGGTTCTGCTGGTTTTGCGCCAATGCCTCGCCCAATGAGCGCATCCCTTCGCGCAGCGCCTCCATCGCCTCGGATTGACGGTCAATCGCCTCGGCCAGATCATCGCCGCGCAGGGCCTGTTCTGCATCATCCATGGCACGACCCGCGCGGTCCAATGCGTCACGTGCGGCATCCCCTTCGGGCGTTCCGCCACCCGGCAGGTTCTGCTGCTGGCGGCCCAATTCATCGCGCAGGGCCTGTTGTCGGTCCGCCAGCGATCCCTGACCCTGCTGGCCCTCGCCCGCCTGATCCGAGCCCTGACCCTGGCCGCCTTGTCCTTCATGGCTTTCGCCGCGCCCCTGACCACCGTTGCGGCCTTCATTGCCTTGGTTTTCACCAGCCTGCGCGCCCGGATTGAACTGTTCCTGCAAATCCCGGAACGCCTGATCGCTTAGTCCCTGCTGTTCGCGCAGCGTCTCGGCCAGCCCTTCCATGGCCTGTTGGCCTTCGGATTGTTGGCCCTGACCCTGCCCCTGGGTGACGCGCATGTTTTCCATCATCTGCTGGAATTCCTCCAGCGCCTGTTGGGCTTCGGCCATCCGGCCCTGTTCCATAAGCTCCTGAATGCGGTCCATCATGCGTTGCAGGTCGTCCTGCGTCATTTGCATGCTTTCGCCATTCTGGCCGGACTGACGCTCTTCGCTGTCGCCTTCCTGTGCAAGGCGCTGAAGCTGACGCATGTACTCGTCCGTGGCCTCGCGCAGCTCTTGCATCAACTCGGCGATTTCCTCATCTGTCGCACCATTCTGCATCGCTTCGGTCAGGCGTTCTTGCGCGCGCCGCATCCGTTCCAGCGCATCGGCCAGCGTTCCATCTTCGATCTGCACCGCCAGATCCCACAGGGCCTGGGCAATCTCGGCCTGCTGCTGAGGTTTCAGACCGTATTCATTGAAGGTCTCAAGCCGCCGCAATGTCACGCGCAGCCGCAAGTATGCGGTATCCGAGCGGAAGAAGCCTTCAGGAAGGTGCGAAACCGCGCGCAACAGCTGGGAGACTCGCGTTGCGTTGTCCCGCGTCCAAAGCAGATCGCGACGTTGTTCGATGATTGCCGCCGCCAGCGGGTCAAAGAACCTGCGCGCCGGCAAAGCGGTCATGTAGGGCTCAGACTGCGTTTCCTGATCAGCCGCATCCCGCGCTGTCAGGGTGATCTTGACCGGCAAATGCGCCCAAGGGTGCTCCGAGAAGTCTTCGATCAGGTCTTCGATGAAATCAGACCGGTCGCCGGTGATCGGCATCGGTAGCTCCACCGCAATTGCCTCGCGCGGTTCGGGTTCAAGCGTCAGGCCATAGCGGCGATCGACCGAGGCCAGGTCAAGTTCAATCAGGGCCGAGCCGGATTCGACCCCATAATCATCCCCCGCTGCGAAAGGCAGCTTCATCCGCCCACCCGCCTCGGACTCGGCGATATCTGCCACCGCGATATGGGGCGGTGCGTCTGCGATGATATCCAGCGCCCAATCCCGGCCCGAGGGTCCGTCGATTTTCAGAACACCCGATTTATCGACAACGATTTCTTGTTCCGGATCGGTCGCGCCTTCGGTGCCCAGAGGCGTGGTGGTTTCAGTCAGGCTATGCGCGCCGACTTCTCCGTAAAACCGCAAAGTAATTCGGCTTCCCTGAGGAATCGACAAGGTCGGGTCGGACTGATCGGCCAGATACAATGTCGGCAGACCGGTATAACGCGGAGGCTCGACCCAGCCTTCCCAACTCGGCCCCTGTCCTGCGACAGCGGCGCCGGGGGTCATCTCGGCCACCGTACCAATACGCCAAAACGACCCGAAGAGCGTTGCGATCACCAGCGCCAACAGGGCCGAATAGCGCAGGGCATAGGGATCACGATCCGCAAGCCGCAGGTTGGGCTTCACCGGCTCAGCCTGCGCGGCACTTGCGGCCATGCGGGATTGGTGCGCCTGCCACAACGCCACAGAATCTGCATCCATCGCACCAATGGCCTGATCATCCATCAGAGCCTGAATCGGTCGCCCTGGCAGCGTCTCATCCAACCGCATCAGCGCCTCGGCCCGGCTGGGGATATGGAATCGCCTTGCGCCAATGACCAGCGCGCCCAACAGACTCAGTAATGCCAGTGCGCCGACGATCCAGACGGTTTCAACCCGTACGAAATCCTGCAATCCCAGCATCAAAGCCGCCAGAATCGCCATCAGGATCGAGAAAAACGGCCAGAAAGCCCGCCAGACCTGCTCAGCCAACATCCCTGCGTGGGTCAGCCACAGGGACAGTCTAGGGATCGGCAGGGTCTGTTTAGCCATTAAGGCGGGCCTCCGTCAGCAGGCCCGCGCGCCTATCGCGTCAGAGCCATTCGGGTATGGTATCCCGGTTTATGATTTCGTCAAAGCTCGGGCGTTCACGAATTACGGCGAATTGATCTTCGTGCACCAGAACCTCGGGGATCAATGGGCGCGTATTGTACTCACTGGCCATCACCGCACCATAGGCCCCGGCGCTGCGGAAAGCGACCAGATCACCGGCTGCAAGCGGCGGCATGTTGCGCTGTTTGGCAAAGGTGTCGCCGGTTTCGCACACGGGGCCCACAATGTCATAGGGCTGCTGTTCCACACCCGGCGCGGGCTCGGTCACGGCGACGATATCATGATGCGCCTCGTACATCGCAGGGCGGATCAGGTCGTTCATGGCCCCATCCAGGATCAGGAAATCGCGTCCCTCGCCCGATTTCACATAGATCACCTTACTGACCATCAAACCCGCATTGCCCGCGATCAGACGGCCCGGTTCGATTTCAATCTCGCAGCCCAGATGGCCCAGCGTTTTCTGGATCAAAGCTCCATATTCCACAGGTAGCGGCGGCGCGTCATTGGCACGTGTATAGGGAATGCCGAGACCGCCCCCCAGATCAAGGCGGCGGATATTATGGCCTTCGCTGCGAAGCTGCTCGGTCAGCTCGGCAACCTTGGTATAGGCCAGCTCGAACGGCTCAAGATTGGTCAGTTGTGAGCCGATATGAACGTCGATGCCAATCACATCCAGTCCCGGCAGGGTGGCGGCATGGGCATACACCTCGGACGCGCGCGCGATTGGGATGCCGAATTTGTTTTCCGACTTGCCGGTAGCGATCTTGGCGTGGGTTTTCGCGTCTACATCCGGGTTCACCCGCACGGTGATCGGCGCAATCACGCCCAAGTCCAGTGCGACCGTGTTGATCACTTCCATCTCAGGCTCGGATTCCACGTTGAACTGGCGGATGCCACCGGTCAGCGCGGTGCGAATCTCATCCGCTGTCTTGCCAACGCCCGAGAATACGATCTTGTCGCCAGGCACGCCTGCGGCCTTGGCCCGCAGATATTCCCCCCCCGACACCACATCCATCCCCGCGCCCGCCTGCGCCAACGTCTTCAGAATCGCCTGATTGCTGGCCGCCTTCATCGCGTAGCAGACAAGGTGATCCATCCCGTTCAGCGCGTCATCGAACAGCTTGAAATGCCGCAGCAAGGTCGCCGTCGAATAGACATAGAACGGGGTTCCGACCGCGGCTGCGATTTCGGAGATTGGGACATCCTCGGCGAAAAGCGCGCCGTCGCGGTAGAGAAAGTGATCCATACAAGCGCGCTTAGACCAAAAGAGGTCTGCGGATCAATGGATTCCGTACACGGCTGCGCGGGCCGTTACTTGCGAACGCCGACGCCGACCCGACCATAGCCCGAAAGCGAGATACCGGACCCGCTGGATTGCGCTTCAGGCTCGGGGCGCGGTGTGTAGGACGGATCACAGGCGGCCAGGAAAAGAACGGGCAGTAACAGTGCGATGAATTTCATATTTGTCTCATGTATCTCGATCCGATCCTGCTGATCGGGTCAGGTTTGAAAGTGCCGAATAGAGATTGACGATTAATTACAGCCCCAGGAACACGCCCAGACCGCCTTTACGCAACCCGACACCAACGCCGCCATAGGTGCCGCTGCTGCCGACGCCGATATTGGCGCTCATGGTGGG
Source organism: Ruegeria sp. J8 (assembly GCF_056531925.1). NCBI lineage: Bacteria > Pseudomonadati > Pseudomonadota > Alphaproteobacteria > Rhodobacterales > Roseobacteraceae > Ruegeria > Ruegeria sp. J8. The sequence continues at coordinate 441,626 of NZ_JBQFMR010000003.1, read as the reverse complement.
TTGGATCGGCTCGCCATCCGCACCGCACCCGGCCAGCACCGCACCAGCCGAGACCAAAAGCACCACACGTAAAATCCGCATCACACCAGCGCCTTCCACCGCTTGATCTGGGCCCGCACCTGATCGGGTGCCGTGCCGCCAAAGGATTGACGCGAGTTTACCGAATTTTCGACCGTAAGGACAGAATAGACATCGTCGGTGATATCAGCGTGAACCGATTGCATGTCCTCAAGGGTCAGATCAGGCAGGTCGCAGCCCTGGGCTTCGGCCATGGCAACAAGCGATCCGGTGACGTGATGCGCATCGCGGAACGGCAGGCCCAGCACCCTTACCAGCCAGTCAGCCAGATCGGTCGCCGTCGAGAAACCTGACCCTGCCGCAGCCGCCAAACTGTCACGGTTGGCAGACATATCCTTGACCATGCCCTCCATCGCCGCCAGCGCCAGCATCCAGTTGTCGGCAGCGTCAAAGACCTGTTCCTTGTCTTCCTGCATGTCCTTGGAATAGGCCAGCGGCAAGCCCTTCATCACCATCATCAGCGCGGTGTTCGCGCCGTAGATACGGCCAACTTTGGCGCGGATCAGCTCGGCCGCATCGGGGTTTTTCTTTTGCGGCATGATCGACGAACCGGTCGAGAAGCGATCCGACAGCGTCACAAACCGGAACTGGGCCGAGGACCAGATCACCAGTTCCTCGGCAAAACGCGACAGGTGAACTGCGCAGATCGAGGCGGTGGACAGGAATTCCAAAGCAAAATCTCGGTCGCTGACCGCATCAAGAGAGTTCGCGGCTGGGCGGTCAAAGCCCAGCGCCTGGGCGGTCATGTCCCGATCGATAGGGAAAGACGTGCCCGCAAGCGCAGCAGCGCCCAAGGGAGATTCGTTCATCCGCGCGCGGGCGTCACGGACACGGGAAAGGTCGCGGCCAAACATCTCGACATAAGCCATCATGTGATGACCCCATGTGACGGGCTGCGCCGTTTGCAAGTGGGTAAATCCGGGCATGACCCAATCGGCCCCAGCCTCGGCCTGTGTCAACAACGCCCGGATCAGCGCCAGCAGGCCGGTTTCGGCCGCATCGAACTGATCACGCACCCACAGTTTAAAATCAGTCGCGACCTGATCGTTTCGCGAACGCCCTGTGTGCAAACGACCCGCGGGCTCTCCGATCACCGCTTTCAGGCGCGCCTCGACATTCATATGGATGTCTTCCAGCGCCGTCGAAAACTGAAACGAACCGGACTGGATTTCTGACAAGACTGTGAGCAGCCCTTCCCGAATAGCCTGCGCATCACTATCACTTATGACGCCTGTGGCCGCTAACATGGCGGCATGGGCGCGCGAGCCTGCGATGTCCTGGGCTGCCATCCGCTGATCGAACCCGATCGAGGCATTGATTGCCTCCATGATCGCGTCTGGACCGGCGGCAAAGCGGCCGCCCCACATCTGGTTCGAGGATTGATCGGTCATGTAAGAAAACCCGGAGTTGATATGCGCCTATTTCGTCTGATCCCCCTTTATATGGCCCTTGCGCTGGGTGCAAATGCGGCTTTGGCCGCAGATATAGAAACTCTTAAGCCATTGCGCGAAGGCACGTTGAAACGGCTGATCCTGCACAAAGAGCCCAAGCCCAAGGCCGCTGTTGAGTTTCAGTTGGAAGATGACGGCGGTACAGCGACACTGGCCGATTACAAAGGCAAATATGTTCTGGTGAACTTCTGGGCCACGTGGTGTGCGCCTTGCCGAAAGGAAATGCCCCAGATCGCTGAGCTTCAGGAAGAGTTCGGCGGCGACAAGTTCGAGGTTGTGACACTTGCCACTGGCCGTAACTCACCTGCCGGTATCAAGAAGTTCTTCGACGAAACCGGTATCGACAACTTGCCCCGCCATCAGGATCCCGGTTCGGCTGTGGCGCGGGAATTCGGCGTGATTGCCCTGCCGATTACTGTGATCCTTGATCCCAACGGAGACGAGATTGCCCGTCTGATCGGCGATGCCGAATGGAACTCGGACAGTGCCAAGGCGATTGTCGGCGCATTGGTGGGCGGCGAAAGCTGATCGCAGTCGACTTTAAAAATGCAGTAACCGGTCCGTGCCTCGCGGGCCGGTCGTTTTCTGCGAAAGGCTTACGCAACGCCACCTTTGACACTGCCGCAGCCGACTTGCACTCTGTCCTGCGGGAGGATGGTTATGCCGCTTGGAATATTGCTGGTTCTGGTGATCGGGGGGATCGCGGGGATCACCTTGATGATGCATCTTGCGGGCAAGTCTCGTGTCACGCAGCTAACCCCGGACGTCGCAAAAGCCGCTTGGTTGCGACATGTACCCGGCGACGAGGTTGTTGATGTAACAATCACCAATGACGGCCATACGGCTTTGATCCGCACACCTGCGGGCAACGGTCTTGTTTGGTCTTTCGGCGCCGACACGGTCGCGCGACACCTTCAGGATTTCGATTGGCTGGACCACCCCAAAGGGTTCGAGGTCCGCTTTCACGACTTCGGCACGCCCCGCGTCCTGATCCACCTCGATGACACCGAGCGCAAGCACTGGCACAACCTGATGGAGCCCGCATGACCGACCAAGTCACCTTTCCGGATGCCGTTCAGTGGGCCGTGCCCTTTTTCATCGCTGCGATTCTGGCCGAGTTTCTTTGGATAGCCGTCAAAGGCAAAGGTGGCCGGTACGAGACACGCGATGCTGTAACCTCGTTGATCATGGGCGCGGGGAATATCGCTTCGGGCCTGCTGCTGGGGTTCATCGCCTATGCGTTCTTCATGTGGCTGTGGCAGATCACTCCGTTGGATCTGGGCACCTCGATCCCCGTCATCGTCCTGTGTTTTGTGTTGGATGACCTGCGGTATTACTGGGTGCATCGGTTCGGCCATCGCATCCGCTGGGTCTGGGCCAGCCATGTGAACCACCACAGCTCGCAGCATTACAACCTGACGACCGCGCTGCGACAGACCTGGACCTATACCTTCACTTTCATGATGGTCGTGCGCGCACCCTTGATATTGTTGGGGTTCCACCCGGCCATGGTTCTGTTCGTGGGCGGTCTGAACCTGATCTATCAGTTCTGGATCCACACCGAAGCCATCGGCAAGATGCCCCGGTGGTTCGAGGCGGTGATGAACACCCCCAGCCACCACCGCGCCCATCATGGCCGCAATGCGCGCTACTTAGACTGCAACTATGCCGGTGTCTTTATCATCTGGGACAAGATGTTCGGGACCTTCGTCCCCGAGCAGGAGGATGACCGCGTCGATTTCGGACTGGTCCACAATATCGGCACATTCAATCCGTTGCGCGTGGCGTTTCACGAATGGGTCGGGATCTGGCGCGATGCCTCGCAACCGGGCCTGACCCTACGCCAGCGTCTGGCCTATTGCTTTGCCCCACCGGGGTATAGCCACGATGGAAGCCGGGACAATTCCCAACAGATCAAAGCCAAGCACATCGCCCTGCACCCCGAAGATCGCGGAACGCCCGGATTCGAGCATTTCCGGGCCGACCTGCCCAAATCGCAGGCAGAACAGGCTTAAATCCGCCGATCCACACGGTTTCGTTTCTTGAATACCGATCCGAGCGGTCCATATCACATTGATACGCAGCCGCTTAACCCGGAGATCTGATATGACCCGCATCACGACCCTTTCGACCTTTCTGGGATTGGCGGGTCTGGTCGTGGCCATGTTGTCCGCGCTCAGCGGCGGTGCAGCGCCTCTTATCGCGTTTGGTTTCATTATGATGGCTCTGGGATTTGCAGGCGCAGTCATCGGGGCGGCGATTACGGTCGGTCGTGCCTGGGAGGTTGCCCGTTAGTCGGCAATCGCACCCTCATTAACCTCAAATTCACAAGTTTCGTCTGAAATCCAACCTTGACCTAAAGCGACAAAAGGCAAGGCAATCATGGCGGACAAACACCTGGCAGATTTGCCCGAAGGGTCGGACAGCCCTTTGGACGCGGCTGTGACATCGCGCGATGCCTCAACGGTTCAAATGGCCTCGGACGCCGTGAAGCACAGACAATGCAAGCTGGCCTTTCAGCCGGTGATGCAGGCCGACGCGCCGCACGGCGTCGCCTTCTACGAAGGGTTCATCCGGGTACTGGACGAAACCGGCCGGGTAATTCCCGCGCGAGATTTCATGCCACAGTTGGAAAACACGCCTATCGGTCGGGAACTGGACTGTATTGCCTTAGAGATGGGGTTGCGCACACTGGCCCGACACCCCGATATCCGCCTGTCCATCAACATGTCCGCGCGCTCGATCGGCTTCGCGCGATGGTCCCGCGTGCTGGAGCGGTTCTTGAAGAAAGACACCAGCATCGGCGACCGCCTGATCCTTGAGATTTCGGAAAGCTCGGCGATGACCCTGCCCGATCTGGTGATGGATTTCATGGATCGGATGCAACCGCGCGGTATTGCCTTTGCGCTGGACGACTTCGGCGCCAGCAATTTCAGTTTCCGCCATTTCCGAGAGTTTCTGTTCGATGCCGCCAAGATCGACGGCCAGTTCGTACGCGGCATTGCCGCCAACCGGGACAATCAGGCCCTGGTCCGCGCCCTGATCGCCGTCGCCCGCGAGTTTGAGATTCTTGTCACTGCCGAATCGGTCGAAAGGAAAGAAGACGCAGAGTTTCTTGTCGCAAATGGCGTCGATTGCCTTCAGGGTTTCTTGTTCGGCGCACCCAGCGTATCGGCGCCATGGACAGCAAAGAACATTGAACAATCAGCGGGTTGACCCGCGCGGCATTACCCAACTTCGGCCTGAGACAAGCTGACCGTTGCTGCATGTGCAGCATTGCGCTATTCCATGGACAGTTGGAGCGGGGGATCATGAGGCGCTCTGAACCGATAAGGGCCTTTCCCTATCGCCTGCGCCGTCACGTTTCCCACAGAACCTTGACGGTAAAGGATTGTCTTAATGACCAACGTAGTAATCGCATCGGCAGCACGCACAGGCGTCGGCAGTTTTGGTGGCTCGTTCGCAAACACACCCGCGCATGATTTGGGTACCGCCGTTCTCGAAGCCGTCGTCGAACGCGCTGGGATCGAAAAGGGTGAGGTCAGCGAGACCATCATGGGCCAGGTTCTGACTGCGGCACAGGGTCAGAACCCAGCGCGTCAGGCGCATATCAATGCGGGTCTTCCACAGGAAAGCGCGGCCTGGGGGATCAACCAAGTCTGCGGTTCGGGCCTGCGCGCGGTTGCACTGGGTGCGCAGCATATCCAACTGGGCGATGCGGAAATCGTCGCTGCTGGTGGTCAGGAAAACATGACCATGTCTCCTCACGCTGCCGCGCTGCGCGCCGGTCACAAGATGGGTGACATGAAATATATCGACACCATGATCCGCGATGGTTTGTGGGATGCGTTCAACGGCTACCACATGGGTCAGACAGCCGAGAACGTAGCCGAGAAATGGCAGATCAGCCGCGATATGCAGGATGAATTTGCCGTCGCCAGCCAAAACAAGGCCGAAGCCGCACAAAAAGCTGGTAAGTTCGCAGATGAGATCACGCCCTTCACCATCAAAACCCGCAAGGGCGACATCGTGATGGACAGCGACGAATATATCCGGCACGGCGCAACGATGGAGGCGATGGCCAAGCTGCGCCCCGCTTTCACCAAGGATGGCTCGGTCACGGCGGCCAACGCATCCGGCCTGAATGATGGCGCAGCGGCGACCCTTTTGATGTCGGCAGAAAACGCCGAGAAGCGTAGGATTGAACCTCTGGCCCGGATCGCCTCCTATGCGACGGCGGGCCTGGACCCGTCGATCATGGGCGTTGGCCCGATCTACGCCTCGCGCAAAGCGCTGGAAAAAGCGGGCTGGTCAGTCGACGACCTGGATTTGATTGAGGCCAACGAAGCCTTCGCTGCGCAAGCTTGCGCCGTGAACAAGGACATGGGTTGGGACCCGTCGATCGTAAACGTGAACGGAGGCGCAATTGCCATCGGCCACCCGATCGGCGCCTCGGGCTGCCGCGTTCTGAACACGCTTCTGTTCGAAATGAAACGCCGCGACGCGAAGAAGGGTCTGGCGACCCTTTGCATCGGCGGCGGCATGGGCGTCGCCCTCTGCGTGGAGCGCTACTAAGCTATTAAGCACTGAACATAGAAAGGGCGCCCCGTAGGCGCCCTTTTTTGTTACATTGGGGCTGACCCAAAGATGCGACGATATTGCCCTATGGGTTTCGATGATTCTCAACGAAACAATATTGCGCAAGATCACCTATCAAAGTAACAGCATTACCAAGACGATTTAAATTGGAGGAAGCCTAAATGGCACGTACAGCACTCGTCACCGGCGGTTCCCGCGGCATCGGCGCAGCAATTTCCAAGGCGCTGAAAGCCGAAGGGTACAATGTTGCAGCCACCTATGCCGGAAACGACGAAGCGGCCGCAAAATTCACCGAGGAAACCGGCATCGCCACATACAAGTGGAACGTGGCTGATTATGACGAATCCAAAGCGGGTATCGAAAAGGTTGAGGCCGAGCTTGGCCCCATCGACATCGTGGTCGCCAACGCGGGCATCACCCGCGACGCTCCGTTCCACAAGATGACCCCGGAACAGTGGCATCAGGTGATCGACACCAACCTGACCGGCGTGTTCAACACCGTCCACCCCGTCTGGCCCGGCATGCGCGAGCGCAAGTTCGGCCGCATCATCGTCATCAGCTCGATCAATGGTCAGAAAGGTCAGTTCGCACAGGTGAACTATGCCGCGACCAAGGCCGGTGATCTGGGCATCGTGAAGTCGCTGGCACAGGAAGGCGCGCGGGCTGGTATCACCGCAAACGCCATCTGCCCCGGCTACATCGCAACCGAGATGGTCATGGCTGTGCCTGAAAAGGTACGCGAGTCGATCATCGGCCAAATCCCGGCGGGACGTCTGGGTGAGCCCGAAGAAATCGCACGCTGCGTGGCCTTCCTGGCATCGGACGATTCGCAATTCATCAATGGCTCGACCATTTCGGCCAACGGTGCGCAGTTCTTCGTCTGATCCCAAATTCAGAATCAAAAAAGGGCTGGTCACTATGACCGGCCCTTTTTTATCCCGTAAGAACGCGCGCGCTGCGCTCAGCGGGAACCAAATAGCCACTTCACCAAGTCACCGATCGCGCGGGACCGTTCGAAATGGGCACGCCGAAAGGCGCGGGCGACAGAGGGGCTGGAGGTAGCCTCGATCATGACAAGTATCCTTTCAGTTCAGCTTTGTTTGACTTGAGATCAATATGAGGCTTATTTTCTAGAGCGACAAACGAGCTTTTTTCTGATCTCAATTAAGAATTTCTTGCCCTATGAGCGACTACCTTCCGCCGCTGACCGCCTTGCGCGCCTTTGATGCCGCCGCCCGTCACATGTCCTTTGCCAAGGCTGCTGAGGAACTGCATGTCACGCCCGCAGCCTTGTCCTTTCAGATTAAGTCGTTGGAGGAACATCTGGGACGCCCCCTGTTTCGTCGCCTCAATCGGGCGGTGGAATTGACAGAGGCTGGGCGCGCCTTAGCCCCTGGCGCGGCAGACGGGTTCGCCACATTGCAAGCCGCGTGGCAGGCCGCCCGGCGGCAAGGGAATGATACCAGTCTGACCGTTACGGCGGGCCCGGCGTTGACGGCCAAATGGCTAGCTCCCCGACTATATGACTTTGCCCGGGCGCATCCTGAGATCGACCTGAAGTTCTCGGCCACATTACGTAACATGGACCTCGAACGGGACGATGTGGATGTGGCGATCCGCTTTGGCTATGGCGGGGATGAGGGCCTGTATTCCGTGCCCGTCCGCAAGGAATGGCTGACCCCGGTGATGACCCCGGATTTGGCCGAACAATTCCCAACGCCTGAAAGCCTGCGGGAGGCGCCATTGATCTTTGACGACTCGATTGCGTTTCTGCGGCCCCCGTCTGACTGGCCCACCTGGTTTCGGGCCGTCGGGGTAGACTTCAACCCACAGCACGGCGCGCATTTTTCCAACGCGGATCATGCGATTGACGCGGCAGTTGCCGGAGTGGGCGTCGTGCTCGGTCGAAGGGCTATGATTATCAAGGATCTGGCAGAGGGCCGGTTGGTCGCCCCCTTCAAGGTCGCAATCGAGACCATGGGACGATTCCGGTTCCTGTGTCTGAAAGGGGCCGAAAGCAGACCTCAGATTGCGGCATTCCGCGATTGGTTCATGTCCGAGATTGAAAAGACTGCGCACTTATCGGATGAGTTCGAAATCATTCCTGTGGAAGAGGTACCCGCACCGTGACAAGAACGCACGCAACAGGAATCGGTTTTGTCGCCGTCCTGCTTTGGGCCCTGCTGGCCCTCTTTACGGTTGGGTCCGCGCCCACGCCGCCTTTGCTGCTGAACGCCCTATGCTTTTCCATCGGGGGGACGCTGGGATTGGTTTGGACATGGGCCACAGGCGGGTTGAGTCAGCTTCGAGAAATCCCCTGGACCACCTATCTGTTCGGGACAATCGGTCTTTTTGGCTATCATGCGCTGTATTTCTCGGCTTTGCGAATGGCCCCTGCTGCAGAGGCCGGGCTGATCGCCTATCTGTGGCCTCTTCTGATTGTTCTGCTCTCGGGGCTCTTGCCCGGAGAACATCTGCGGATCGGCCATTTGATCGGAGCCTGTCTGGGTTTCGCCGGGGCCGCCGTGATCATCGCGGGCGGGGGTAGCAGCGGTTTCCAGGCCGAACATTTGCCTGGCTATGCACTGGCACTGCTGTGCGCGCTGACATGGTCGGGCTATTCCGTGCTGTCGCGTCGTCTGGGCGACACGCCAACCAGTTCGGTCGCTGTGTTCTGTGTGGCCACGGCCGTTGCCTCGGGCCTTTTGCACATCGCCATTGAAGAGACAGTCTGGCCAGAAACCATTCTGAGCTGGGGATCGGTCATAGCTCTTGGGCTGGGGCCCGTTGGCTTGGCGTTTTATGTCTGGGATATCGGGGTCAAGCAGGGAGACATTCAAATTCTGGGCACGTCATCTTACGCGGCCCCGCTTCTGTCTACACTTGTTCTGGTGGTCGCCGGGATCGCCGCCCCAAGCTGGGGTCTGGCGATCGCGGCCGTTTTAATCACTGGCGGCGCCTTAATTGCCGCCCGGGCCAGTATGCGCCGTTAACTCGACAATCGCTCAATCTCTTCCTTGAGCCTTAGCTTCTGTTTTTTGAGCTGAGCAATGTGAAGGTCGTCGATACCAGGCGAGCGTTGTGCTTGTTCAACTTCAAGACCGAGGTTTTCGTGCTTTTTCTTAAGTTCGGTCAGGTGTGCGCTCACGCTCATGGCGGTACTCCTCTGTTGATGTCTGAGTTTCACGTAAGAAGTTGAGCACATCGTTTCCACCCTGTCACGCTGCGGGTGCATAGAAAATATAACAAATCCGACAAAATCGGCTGGTTAATGCCTGTCAGCTGGAAAATCCGGGCAAGCCAGCCCCTTCGCGCAATACGGCCGAAACTGGCGGAGTGTAACTGTCACCGTCTACCTCATGGCGCTCACCTGAATGGAGAACCAGCGGGGCATGCAGTTGAAACGCGGCTTTTCCGCCCTTTCTAGCCCTCAGAATAACCAGTTCAGCACGTCGACCAACACGGGCGGATAATGGCAATACTTCGACAGACCCCAAGCACCCCTCGCAGGCGGCCAGCATATCTGGTAACCGGTCCGCTTTCTGAATCATGTGCAGATAACCCCGGGGGGCAAGGCGTTTGGCCGCAGTCTCGATCCAAAGGTTCAACGGCGTGTTTTCACCCAATGCGGCGCTACGGCCTTCATCCGCCGCAGGGCTGTGCGCTCCGGCCCGATAATAGGGCGGGTTCGCAATAACGTGATCGAACTGGCGCTGTTTGAGATCGGACGGCAAAGCGGTCAGATCAGCCTCAAAAACCTCAAGCGTGGTGCCGTTCTCAGCGGCATTCCGACGCGCCAGATCAGCATAAGCAGGCTGCAATTCGACCCCCACAGCCTGCAGGTCTGGCACCCGCGCCAGCAGGCATAAAACGGCGGCCCCAGCACCACACCCCAATTCCAGAACCGTCTGGCCGGGCATTGAGGGTACAGATGCGGCCAAAAAAACAGGGTCCACGCCTGCGCGATACCCCTTACGGGGTTGCCGCAGGCGCACACGTCCTCCCAAAAAGTCATTTCGGGTCAGGTCGGCGTCAGCAAACAGTGTCATCGACCCAAAGGGATATCATTGTCGTGCATGACACGTTCGGCGCGGGTCAGGTCATCCGCGCGCACCATCAAGCGGCGAGGGAAGATTCCGATACCACCTTCGAGGATGCTCATATTTACGTCCATCTGAAAGCAGTCTATATCCTCGCCCTCAAGAAGAGCGGATGCAAAGGCCAGAATCGTCGGATCAGTGCTGCGCAAAAGTTCTTTCATGGGGATGGATGTAAGGGCAAGCCGACTGGGATGTCGAGCCTTGTATCAAGGGTGTGATGAATATCGACACGGTCACAAAACCGCATGAGCGTTTGGCGGAAATCCTGACGAGCGAGATGGGCGCGGTCAATGAGTTGATCCGCACGCGCATGGCGTCAGAACACGCGCCGCGCATTCCCGAAGTCACCGCGCATCTGGTCGAAGCAGGCGGCAAACGCCTGCGCCCGATGCTGACCTTGGCGGCGGCGCGGCTGTTTGGTTATGCCGGAGATCACCACGTGCGTCTGGCCGCGACGGTCGAGTTTATTCACACCGCAACCCTGCTGCATGATGATGTGGTCGACGAAAGTGCCCAGCGGCGCGGGCGGCCTACTGCGAACCTTCTGTGGGACAACAAATCCAGCGTTCTGGTCGGTGATTACCTGTTCTCCCGCAGCTTTCAGTTGATGGTTGAGACAGGATCGCTGCGGGTCCTGGATATCCTGGCCAATGCCTCGGCCACGATTGCCGAAGGCGAAGTGCTGCAAATGACCGCCGCGACCGATCTGGGCACGACCGAGGCGATTTACCTGCAGGTTGTGCGCGGTAAGACGGCGGCGCTGTTCTCGGCCGCGACCGAGGTGGGTGGCGTAATTTCCGGCGCAACCGAGGAACAGGTCAAGGCGCTTTATGACTATGGCGACGCGCTGGGGATTGCGTTCCAGATTGCGGATGATCTGCTGGATTACCAAGGCGACAGCGCAGCCACAGGTAAGAATGTGGGCGATGATTTCCGCGAGCGTAAGCTGACCCTGCCAGTGATCAAAGCTGTGGCACAGGCCACGCCCGACGAACACGCCTTCTGGGAGCGCACCATTGGGCGCGGTCGTCAGGAAGAGGGCGATCTGGACCATGCCCTTGGCCTAATGGCCAAGTACAGTACGCTTGAAGCGACGCGAGCGGATGCCTTTGGCTGGGCGAACAAGGCCAAAGAATCGCTGGACGCCCTGCCCGACCACGAGATCCGCACGCTGTTGCGTGATTTGGCCGACTACGTGGTTTCGCGCCTCAATTAAGCTGAGTCGCGCGGCACCACCAATTTGGATGGGCTGCGCCAATCTCATAAGCGGCGAAATGCGCGTCTTTCATCGTGGGGTAAAGCGCAAAACAGGTCGAACCCGACCCTGACATGCGGGCCATAAGGGCCCCTTTGGTGCCATCAAGTTCATCCAAAACGCGGGCGACTTCGGGAGCCAAGCCCGTTGTTGGCGGTTCAAGGTCGTTGCGTTGATCCCGCAACCAATCGGCGCAGAGCTCGACAGTCTCAAATTCAGGGATCTCTGCGGGCATTGGCAGGTTGTCGCGGCTTTCCAATGCCGCGAACACGCGCCCGGTGGGGACTTCGACGCAAGGGTTAACCAACAGGGCTGGCAGAGAAGGCATCGAAGCGGGTGTCAGATCGCCCCCAATGCCCCGCATCCGCATGGCCTGAGCCGCGACGCAGACCGGGATATCGGCCCCCAGCGACAAGGCCACGTCGGGCGAGACTGTCCTGCCCTGCTTTGCCGCCATCCGAAGCGTCGCCGCCGCGTCCGAGGACCCGCCCCCAATGCCGCCTCCATGCGGCAGCACCTTGTTCAGGTCGATATGCCCGGTCCAGCCCGCTGCCTGTGCGGCCTTCCAGACCAGATTGCGGTTGTCCGTGGGAACGCCATCGGCGTGTTCACCCGTCACAGCAATCGACAAATCGTTGCCCGGGGTGAACTGCAGGCTGTCGCCCACATCGGCAAAGACCACCAGCGAATCCAGCAGGTGATAACCATCCGCTCGGCGGCCAGTCACATGCAGGGTCAGGTTGATCTTGGCAGGGGCAAATGCCTCAGCCTTCATTGGCGACCTTCAGCGGCTCGGCCCCTTCTTCGACAAGAACCGCGTCCAGCCCGATTTCCAGCTTGCGGCGTATGCGATCCGGGTCAGCCTCACCATCGGTGTCTTCGGGGTCGATGAAGGACAGGGCGCGTTTCCACTGGAACTCAGCCTCGCGCGCGCGGCCAACAGCCCAGTAAACATCGCCCAAATGGTCGTTGACCACCGGATCAACCGGCATCAGCTCGACCGCGCGTTCCATATGGCCCACGGCTTCGTCATAGCGGCCTAGACGGAACAGAACCCAGCCCAGGCTGTCAACGATATAGCCACTGTCCGGGCGGGCTGCCACGGCGCGTTCGATCATGTCCAGCGCCTCATCCAGCTTTTCCTGCCGCTCGACCAGCGAATAGCCCAGATAGTTCAGCACCTGCGGGTGATCCGGGTTCAGTTCCAACGCGCGGCGGAAGTCGGCCTCGGCCTGATCCCATTGCTTGAGACGCTCATGCGAGATGCCTCGGGCGTAGTGCAGGAACCAATTGCTGCCCGCACCTTCCTCGATCAGTTCGATGGCCTTGTCATATGTCTGAACGGCCTCAGCGTAATCCTCTTGCCGCCGCTGCAAATCAGCCAATGCCACATGCACGCTGGGCAAATCCGGGCTTTGCGCGGCGAGGGATTGCAACACTTCGGCCGCGGCATCGGTTTTGCCTGCCCGGCTTAGAACCTCGGCCCGACCCAGTTCGGCGGCATGGTAGTCGCTGCTGTCAGCGGGAACCCGGCTATAAGCTTGAACCGCCAGATCATATTGCTCCAACGCATCCAACAGTTCAGCCGTCAGCAAGATCGCGTCGACATGGTCTGTGCGCAGGAACGCGGCGACCTGCGCATATAGCAGTACATAGGTTTGGGCGGCTTCGCTGCTAAGCGCGGCACCGACGGAAAAGAACACCTCGGCCATGCCATCCTTCGGGGTACGGACATGGGTAAATGGCAAGGTCTCGCCCGCGGCCAATCGCGCCTCATACCCTTCGATGGACGGATCGCTTCCGGCGGCAAACACTGTGCTGAGGAAAAGCAACGCATCTTCGTTGCGGTCCAATTGCGACAATACTTCGGTTCGGGCCAACGCGGCACGGCGGGTGAACCGCGCGACCGCATCGTTATCCGCCGAAAAGATCGCCTCGGCCCCTTCGAAGTCCCCGACTGAAGCCAGCGCCAGTGCCTTGTGGTACATCGCGAATTCGCGCAGGCCTTCCTGGGTCGAGACCCGGTCGAACTGTTCCATCGCGTTGGTCATCGCGCCCTGACCCATATGGGCCCAACCCATCATCAGACCATCGACCAGCGGCCCAACACCCTGCGTTTCCGGGTCGCGCTCCAGGAATTCGTCCAACGCGCCATCTGCGACCATATTGGCAGCGATCACCATGCGCGCCGCCTGGCTAGGCATGCCACGCTCCTCTATCGCCTCAGCGACAGGCAGGGCACGCTTGATCTCGCCCAGCGACAAGCGGGCCACGACCACGCTTTCAAGAAGTTGGTTATTTTCGGGATCAGCCTGCAGCGCTTCGGAATAATACTGCTCGGCCGCCGCGTAATCGCTTTGGAAAATTGCCTGACGCCCGGCAAGATACGCCCCGGACCCCGTGTCTGCGAGTGACGGAATGGCAAAGGTAGAAGTAAACAGCACAGCCAGTGCTGCGCGACGTAAACGGGATGCCACCGAAATCCTGCCTTGCTATTGTTGACTGCCACACAAGCTAGGGCTTCGGTCGGAAAGAGGCAATGGCCACGCCTTCACGACGCCGCCATTGCCTGTTTTTTGCTTACATGTTGGGATAATTCGGCCCGTCACCGCCCTGCGGCGTGGTCCAGGTGATGTTCTGGCTGGGATCCTTGATATCGCAGGTCTTGCAGTGAACACAGTTCTGGAAGTTGATGACGAATCGCGGGCCGTTCTCGTCTTCGACCATTTCGTAGACACCCGCCGGGCAGTAGCGCTGTGCCGGTTCATCGAACTTGGGCAGGTTGACGCTGACTGGGATCGCCGGGTCTGCCAGCTTCAGGTGGCAGGGTTGGCTTTCTTCGTGGTTGGTGGCCGCGAAGGAGACGTTAGTCAGACGGTCGAAAGACAGCACACCATCGGGTTTGGGATAGTCGATGGGATTGTGTTTGCTGGCGTCCTCAGTCGCCTCGGCGTCGTTCTTGCCATGGCCCACGGTACCGAACAGCGAAAAGCCCAGCGTATTGGTCCACATGTCCAGACCACCCAGCATCAGCGATGCGGTCAGGCCCCATTTCGACCAGATCGGTTTGACGTTGCGCACCTTCTTCAGGTCTGCACCGATAGCGCCGTCGCGTACGTCGGTCTCATAAGCGGTCAGTTCGTCACCCGAGCGGTCGGCTTTGATGGCGTCAAAGGCGGCCTCGGCTGCGGCCTTGCCCGACAGCATCGCGTTGTGGTTGCCCTTGATGCGCGGCACGTTGACCATGCCCGCCGAACAGCCCAGCAGCGCCACGCCCGGTGCCACCAGCTTAGGCATCGACTGATAGCCGCCCTCGGTGATCGCACGGGCACCGTAGGCCACGCGCTTGCCGCCTTTCAGCAGTTCGGCCACCATCGGGTGATGCTTGAAGCGCTGGAACTCCATGTAGGGATACAGGTGCGGGTTTTTGTAGTTCAAGTGCACCACAAAACCGACATAGACCTGATTGTTTTCCAGGTGATAAATGAACGATCCGCCACCCGCATTGCTGCCCAAGGGCCAGCCCATGGTGTGGGTCACGGTGCCTTCCTTGTGCTTGGCCGGGTCGATCTCCCAGATCTCTTTCATGCCGACGCCGTATTTCTGCGGCTCTTTCCCAGCTTGCAGGTCGTATTTGGCGATCACTTCCTTGGACAGCGAGCCACGGACGCCTTCCGACAGGAAGACGTATTTGCCGTGCAGTTCCATCCCCGGTTCGGTGTTGGGGCCATAGGAACCATCCGCTTCCAGACCGAAGACACCGGCGACCACGCCTTTGACTTCGCCATTCTCACCATAGACCAGCTCCGAGCAGGCCATGCCAGGGAAGATTTCCACGCCTAGCTCTTCGGCCTGTTCGGCCATCCAGCGACAGACATTGCCCATCGAGACGATGTAGTTACCGTGGTTGTTCATCAGCGGCGGCATGGGGAAGTTTGGGATACGTATCTGACCGGCTTCACCCAGCATATAGAAATTGTCTTCATGCACCGGCACGTTCAGCGGCGCGCCCTTTTCTTTCCAGTCCGGGATCAAGGCATCCAGGCCGCACGGGTCCAGCACCGCGCCCGACAGGATGTGCGCGCCCACTTCCGAGCCTTTCTCAAGCACCACGACGTTCAGATCGGCATCCAGTTGTTTCAGACGGATGGCCGCCGACAGGCCCGCAGGACCTGCGCCCACGATCACCACATCATATTCCATCGCTTCGCGTTCAATATCGGCCATCGTGGGCTCCTTAGCTAACTTTCCGAATTGGCGCTGTTTCAGCTTGGCTGGCGCAATTTTGTTTCACGGCTGATTACATGCTGAGAAAGACATAGGTCAATCGAAACACGGCGTAACAATGCCGCTATTCGACACTTCAGCCCTCAGGAGTGTCCCCCATGAGGTATCTGGGGCCGCTTCCTTTGGATTTTGCCCGGTCATCGGGATTGTAGAGCGCGCATTTGGGCAAGCTCAGACAGCCACAGCCGATGCAGCCATCCAGATTGTCCCGCAGCCGGGTCAACGTGTCGATTCGCTGATCCAGGTGCGCGCGCAGCCCGACGCTGATCTCTTTCCAATCCTGCGGCGTGGGAGTGCGGTTTCCGGGCAGGCCCGACAGCACCTGACGAATTTCCGGCAGGGACAGACCGAATTGCTGGGCGATCATAACAAAACTTAACCGCCGGATATCGGCACGCTGATAGCGCCTTTGCCCGCCCGCATTGCGCCACGGTGTGATCAGCCCCTGCGCCTCATAGTAGCGAATGGCCGACACCGCTAATCCTGTGCGCCGGGCCAAAGCTCCAATTGCCAGTCCTTCGGATACCGCCATTTCAACCTCTATAAATCTCTTGACCTAAAGTTAGGTTTAAAAATTACGGTGAGTCGGGACAAGCCTCAATTCGCAAAGGAGATCCCATGATGGCGACGCTTGAACACACCAACTTTACCGTCCGCGACCCGCAGGCTTCGGCCAAGTGGATGCACGACGTCTTTGGCTGGAAAACCCGGTGGGAGGGTCCGGCCATTGCCGGAGGATACACCGTCCATGTTGGCAGCGCGCACACCTATCTGGCGCTTTATGCGCCCAGCGATCCGAAACCGTCGTCCGAAAGCAGCTATGACATCGTGGGCGGGCTGAACCATGTGGGTGTTCTGGTCGAAGATATCGACGAAACCGAGGCCAAAGTCGTCAAGGCCGGATTCACGCCAAAATCCCACGCGGATTACGAACCGGGCAAACGATTCTATTTCGACGATGACAATGGCATCGAATTCGAGGTGATCAGCTACGCCTAGGCTGTAATCCGCATCGGGGCGATTTAGCCCCCTTGCATTTTCCACGCCATTTAGGTCAGGTAATTGACGACCCATTCATTCGCCCCGGCGCCTATTTCGTGCGGCGGGGCTAATCACTTTACGCGTGGACGACAAGAATATGGAAAAAATTCCAATGACGCCTGCGGGCAATGCCGCGCTCGCAGCCGAGCTCAAAAACCTCAAATCCGTCGAGCGCCCTGCGATCATCGAGGCCATCGCCTCGGCCCGAGAGTTGGGCGATCTGAAAGAAAACGCCGAATACCACTCGGCCCGCGAAAAACAGGGCTTTATCGAAGGCCGGATCAAAGAGCTTGAAGGCATCCTGTCGCTGGCCGACGTGATCGACCCGGCAAAGCTGTCCGGTGCTGTGAAATTCGGCGCCAAGGTCACGTTGGTTGATGAAGATACCGACGAAGAAAAGACCTGGCAGATCGTGGGCGAGTATGAGGCCAATATCGAAGCGGGTCTGCTGAACATCAAATCCCCTATCGCCCGCGCGCTGATCGGCAAGGATGAAGGCGACAGCGTCGAAGTGCGCACCCCCGGCGGCGTGCGCTCGTATGAGATCTTGACTATCGAATACGCCTGACCCCGGAGCGCACGCATGTCCGACCCCACGACAGAGCAGGAAGCCGAGCAGCCAACTTCGCTGGGTATCTATGACAAGCCCGCCTTGCCTGCCCTGACCGAGATCGAGATCGCGGCCATCGCGCTCAGCGTGATCTGGCTGATCGTTTCGGTCGTGTTTCTGGTGCTGCCCGACAAGGTCGAAGGTGGCGGCTTTGTGGTGACATTGCTGGCGGTGTTCATGCCCGTTGCGATGATCTGGGTTGCAGCGACTGCGATGCGGGCCAGCCGTATCATGCGCGAGGAAAGCACGCGGCTGCAAACCTCGATCGATGCGTTGCGCAATACGTTCATCGCCCAGCAACAGCGCAGCTCCAGCGGGTATGAGCCTGCGGTCACGCAAAAGCTGGACCAGATCGCTGAGACCGCGAAGAAGACCGAAACCGCGCTGGCCACATTCTCGACCCAACGTACTGAGCCGGTGCGAGGGAAATCGCCCAACGCAAACGGGGATCAGACCACGCTGGAACTGGGTACGCAGGCCGAAGATATCGCGCCCCCGCTCAGCAATGATGTGTTTATTCGCGCACTGAATTTCCCGGAAACCCAGGAAGATACCGAAGGGTTCAACGCCCTGCGGCTGGCGCTGAAGGATCGCAAGGCGGCGCAACTGGTACAGGCGTCTCAGGATGTTCTGACCTTGCTTAGTCAGGAAGGCATCTACATGGATGACCTGCGCCCCGACATGGCGCGCCCCGAGATTTGGCGGCAATTTGCGCAAGGCGCGCGGGGCCGATCCGTGGCGGCCTTGGGCGGCATCCGGGACCGCTCCTCTCTGGCGCTGACTTCGGCCCGGATGAAGCAAGACCCGATTTTCCGGGACGCTGCACATCACTTTCTGCGCCGGTTCGACCATATGATTATCGAGTTTGAACCCGAAGCCAGCGATGCTGATCTGACGGCCTTGGGCGATACGCGCACCGCGCGGGCGTTCATGCTGTTGGGACGGGTTGCCGGGACCTTCGATTAAAGACCGAAACTACCATAGGGGATGAACCGGACGAGGTCGCCCGGTCGGATATGGCGCGCGCCATCCTCAATCTCGACCAGGCCCTCTGCCCAACTCAGCCCGCTGATCCGGCCTGATCCTTCGGATGCAAAGACCTCGGCCCGTCCATCGCGCACACGGGCGCGCAGGTATTCGCGGCGGCCCGGTTTCTTGCGTTTCTCGAAGGCGGCGGGCACGTCGAATCCTTGCGGCTCCAGCCAACCCTCGCCTGCCAACAGACCCAAGGCAGGACGTGCAAAGATCAACGTGCAAACCAACGCGGCCACCGGGTTTCCCGGCAGGCCGAACACAGGCGTTCCGTCCCACATCCCAAGCGCCAGAGGCCGACCCGGTTTCAGTGCAATCCGCCATTCCTGTATCGCCCCTGCCTGCCGCAACAGGGCCGAGACATGGTCCTCATCCCCGGCAGACGCGCCGCCACTGGTCAAGATCACATCCGCTCGTTCAGCGGCTTGGTTCAGACAAGTCCGCAACGCCTCGCGGTCGTCGGGCACCCGGCCCATATCGACCGCCTCAAACCCCATGCGTTCCAACAAGGACAACAGCATCGGACGGTTGGCATCGTAAATCTGGCCCGGACCGGCGGATTCACCGGGTTCGACCAGTTCATCCCCCGTAGACAGAACCGCCACGCGCAGCACTTTGCGCACCGGAACCTCGGCCAGACCGGTGGCCGACAACAGCGCCAGATCGGCCGGGGTCAGGCGACGTCCGGCGGGCAGAACCGCGTCGCCCTCAGCCACATCCTCGCCTGCCTTGCGGGTATTTGCGCCGCGTTTCAGGGGTCCGTGAAATGCAATGTGCCGGTCCTGAACGGTCACGTCCTCTTCCAAAATGACGGTATCAACGCCCGCAGGCAGCGCTGCCCCGGTCAGCACACGCAGCGCATGGCCTGCGGGCACCAAGCCGTCAAACGGTATCCCAGCCGCCGCGCGCCCCGGATGTAGCGGCATCACTTGCGGCCCGTCAGGCGCGGCCCCGGCAAAGCCATAGCCATCCACCGCCGTATTGGGCTGCGGCGGATTCGAACGTTGGGCGATAACCTCCTGCGCCAGAATACGCCCTGTGGCCTGCGCCAAGGGCAGGGTTTCCACGCCCGCAACCACGGTCAGCCGGTCGCGCAGCAAGGACAGCGCGTCCTCGACCGGGGTCCAGTTCACCCCGGCAGGCAAGGCAAAACAATCGTTGCGCAAGGGCGGAGGTGTGATGTCGGGTTTGGTCATAGCCCCACCTCTTGCAGGATGAAATCGGCAATCGCCGCCGTGTCGTTCAGGTCAAAAACCGGTTGGTCGACCTTTAGCGGCGTGTCGCTGGCCACGGCGCGGATCGTCGGGTTTCCAGGGGCCATCAGAGCGTTCCCGGCCTCGGCCCGGAAGGCCTCAATCTTGGGGTGATCCTCGCGTTTGAACCCTTCGATCAGCACCAGATCGATCGGAGACAGCCGGGCCAGCAGATCCGCCATCGAAGGCTCGGGCGCACCGCGCAGTTCTTGCATGATCGCGAGACGCTGACCCGAGGCCAGCAGCACCTCGGACGCGCCCGCCGTTCGGTGGCGATAGCTGTCGGTGCCGGGCTGATCCACATCGACGCTGTGGTGCGCATGCTTAAGGGTCGAGACAGAAAACCCCCGCCCGGTGATCTCGGCAACCAAACGCTCCATCAACCCGGTTTTGCCAGCGTTTTTCCAGCCGGTGACGCCGTAAACCCTCATGCCTGCTCCAACAGTTGTTCGGCCCGCGCAAGATCGTCGGGCGTGTTGACGTTGAAGAACGGATCGAACGGGTCGGCGGGGAACAGCGCCTCGCGCCCGTCATGCTGGTCGGTCCAGATCACCACTTTGCGCAAACCGTCCTGCAACGCCGCCCGCAGATCTTCGCGCAGCGCAACGGGCCAGAGGCCAAAGGTCGGGTGCCGGTTGACACGTTTGCCACCGCCGGATTTCAGCGCCTCGTCCCCCGCGCGCGGCGTGGTGGCCAGCACAAGCGGACGGGTCTGCCCTTCGGCGGCGTCTACCAGTCTGGCCACCAGATCGCGCGGAAAAAATGGCGTGTCGGCAGCGGCGGTGACGATGCAATCGGCCCCTTCTTCGGCGGCCCAGTCCAGCCCAGCCAGAACACCGGCCAGAGGGCCCGCGAACCCTTCGACCGTGTCCGCGATCACCGGCAGGTTCAGGTCGGAAAACCGCGCGGGATCGCCATTGGCGTTCAGCGCCAGACTGTCCACCTGCGGGGACAAGCGGTCGATCACATGACCAAGCAGGCTTTGTCCGCCTATTTGCAACAGGCCCTTGTCACCGCCGCCCATCCGGGTGGCCAGACCGCCTGCGAGGATGATGCCGAGGGGGCGGGTCAAGCTGCCCTCACCGCAAAACGCCAGTTTTCAACCGTTTCAAGGAAGTTCTGAGCGTCCCCTGTGCTCAGAAGTTTCTTGGGCAGCACATAGACGAAAGCACCAGCGTAAAAGAAGAACCCAGCCTTATCTTCGATAACTTTCTCAACAGCACGCCAAGAAACATTCCAAGTTACATAGGGCGACCGCATATCCAAACCGTCTGGTGTGAATGTAAAGTCAGTTCCGCCGTTGTAAATCGGCGATGCCATCATCTGCCTGACTTTCAGCCTTCTGGAAAAACGTTCCGCAAAAAAAAGCACGCCAGCTCCAATTATCCCTCCGGATACAGGTGCAAAAAGACCTTGTGTCAGAGGGAGAGCGCCAAGCGCACGAAACGCTATGAAAGCGACAACAATTCCGCCAACAACAGCCAAAATTCCTCTTATTGAATCCAATGCCACGTAGCCCCAGTAAGCGCCTTTTCCGGTGTTACTTTGCCTGCACTTACCCATGGCTCTAACGAGGATCTTGTCGTCAATTTGTTCTGACAAGTGATATTTGTAAGTCAATGTCTACTCCGCACTCTTCCGCCTGTTTTTCTTATCCTCAACCGCCACGCTGGCCGGGTCGATGTCGCGCAGCAGGCGGTCCTCGCCCGCCAGGCACACGAACCGCTGGCCGCGCATTCGACCGATCAGGGTCAGGCCGACCTCGCGTGCGATCTCGACGCCCCACGCCGTAAACCCGGATCGAGACGCCAGCACCGGGATGCCCATCATCGCCGTTTTGATCACCATCTCGGAGGTCAGACGGCCCGTCGTATAGAGGATCTTGTCCTCGGCCACCGCGCCCTCGGACAGCATCCAGCCCGCGATTTTGTCGACCGCGTTGTGACGACCCACGTCTTCCATATAGACCAGAGGGCGACTTTCGTGGCACAGCACCGTGCCGTGAATCGCCCCGGCTTCAAGGTACAATGACGGCGTGCGGTTGATCTTGGCGGCCAAATCATACAGCCACGAGGTCCGAACCTGAACCTGTGGCAGGCGCACACCCTCGAGCCCCTCCATCATATCGCCAAAGACCGTGCCCACTGCGCAGCCACTGGTGCGGGTCTTTTTCTTGAGCTTGTCCTCATAGGATGTCTCACGCGCGGTCCGCACGACCACGGTTTCCAGATCGTCGTCATAGTCAACGCGGGTGATGTCATCATCGGCCAGCAGCATCCCCTGATTGCGCAGGAAGCCCAGTGCCAGATATTCGGGATAATCACCAATTGTCATCGCCGTCACGATTTCCTGCGAGTTGAGGAAAATGGTCAGCGGGCGTTCCTCGACCACCGAGATGTGGCTGACCTCACCATTCTGGTCCACGCCCTCGACCGCGCGGGTCAGGCGGGCAGCGCCCGGATCAGGGGCAATGAGATAGTCTGACAGGTTCTGTTCGGTGGCCAATTGCAACCCTTTCCCAAGACCGCTACTGCTGCGGATAACACCATAGGATTTAGCCATGGCAGACACCACATCCAAGTCATACTTCTGGAAGGGTTTTCGCGACGGGACGCCGTTCATCTTTGTTGCGATCCCCTTTGGTACCCTGTTCGGCGTCTTTTCGACCGAAGCCGGGCTGAACGTCGTACAAACGCTGGCTTTTTCCGCCACCGTCTTTGCCGGGGCCGCCCAGTTCACCGCCTTGCAGCTTTTGCAGGACAATACACCCACTGCGATCGTGCTGGCCTCGGCTTTGGCGGTGAACTTGCGGGTTGCGATGTATTCCGCCTCGCTGACGCCGTATCTGGGGGCGGCACCGCTGTGGCAGCGGGCCTGTGCGGCTTATCTGACGGTGGACCAGACCTATGCCTGCTCGATCATGCGGTTCGAAAAAGAGCCGAACATGACCATCCCGCAACGCATGGTCTATTTCTTTGGCACCGCAACGCCGCTGACCCCGTTGTGGTTGTTGGCGACCTATCTGGGGGCGGTTCTGGGCACGCAAATTCCCGAAAGCTGGGCGCTGGACTTTGCGCTACCGATCACCTTTCTGGCCATGATCGGCCCGATGATGCGCACGCTAGCGCATGTAATCGCCGCTCTGGTTGCCATCGTGGTCGCGCTGTTGACCGTGGCTGTGCCCTTTAATCTGGGTCTGTTGATTGCTGGCACGGCGGGCATGATCGCAGGTGCGCAGGCCGAGCTGTTTCTGGAGCGTAGGAAATCATGACCCACATCGACACGACCACCATCTGGATCATCATCCTCGGGTTGGCCGTGGGCAGCTTTGCCCTGCGCTTTACTTTTATCGGCATCGTTGGCGACCGCCCGATGCCCGCATGGCTGCTGCGGCACCTGCGTTACACGGCGGTGGCTATAGTACCGGCCCTGATCGCTCCCTTGGTGGTCTGGCCCACCGCGACCGAAGGGCAGCCAGATGTCCCAAGAATGACCGCCGCTGCGGTCACGCTGGCCGTCGGGATTGTCACCAAGAACGTGATCGCAGCCATCTTCAGCGGGGCCGCAACGCTTTACGGACTGCTCTACCTATTGGGCTGAGCTAGCCTCCAACTGGTTCAAACGCGCATTGTTGAAGGCGAGACCGGTTTGCAGATCGGCGTCGTCGTTTTCCCGGTACTCGGCGGTTTGAACACCCGGTAGCTGGGCAAATTGGTCCGACAGCTTGACGGGATAAAAGGTGGTTTCGATCTGCTCGAACCCCGGCACCTGCTGCAGTAACTGAGCCGTCGAATTGGCGCAAAACGCACCTGCAACCGGCCCTGACTGCTTGGCAAGCTGCAGGGCAATCTCGGCCTGCTGAGGGGTCACTTCGACGGTTTGGATGCGCGCATAATGCGTTTCGCGCGCATGGCTGCTGCGATAAGCGCGTTCCACGTTGGGGGTGATGCCGTACAGGACGTCGTCCTTGATCGGCACCACATCCGCCCGGAATGATCCCGCAGGGTCAAAGATCACCCTTTCACTGCCACTGATCATCAGCGACGTGTGGGCACCCGAACCCGTCCGGGTGCTGATCATCGTATAAAGGGTCAGGGTCGACGGCCCGGGATCACGATAAGTTCGCGACACGATCTCGGCCTGCTCGGCTTGCGGGCGTTGCGATCCGGTGCAGCCGGCCACTGTCACTGCCAGCAGGCAGGCCATAAAAATCCTGATCACAACCGACCCCGATTCTTGAATTTAAGAGGCGAAAACCGCCAAGAAGAGGCACAGGAAGGCAATCGCAACCACGCACCAGGTGGTGGCCTTGATAAAGCCGTCAAAGGTTTTTTCCTGAACTTTGATGTCCATTTCGCCGTGCTTGTGTTCAGCCATCTGAAAGATTCCCAATTCGCGTATTTGAAATGTTGGATAATCGAAAATCCAAGGGCTGTCACCACGTCATTCGCGCGCAGGTGCAAGAGACGGAAACACCGAACATCCCGGATACCCAAACCCCCAACGCCAAGGCAGCCCCGAGCATGGCGCACCCCCAAACCGGACCGCTGCATACATCGCCTCGGCCGTGACCGAATGGGCGGTGCGAATCTGGTCGGGAGTCATATCGTAGAGAACAGCATATTCTTGGTCGTGATCGGCGCCGTGCTGCTTGACGCAGGCGCGCAGTGTGTCATCGGCAGACAGGCGCGCGGTATAGCTGTCCTCAGCAAAAAGCCCGGCCCCTGCATTGTGATATGCGCGGTCATGGGTCACGCAGCAATATTCCCACGGCGGATGCGCCCGATAGAGCGCGCGGAACTTGGGAAAGGTTTCGGCCACGAAGCGCCAGCTTGATGACAAACCGCCAGAACAGCCGTCGGTTTCAAATGGCGCCAGAGGAGCACCGGTCGCGACTGAAATCAACGCGCGGTGGGCAGGCATTTCAAGATTGCGCAGGATGTCCTGAGCTGCGGCAGGTCCCGCCATCAATACCACAAGGATGGCTGACTTAAGGGCTTTCATCGCGCATCGTCTCGGTATCGACGGACATTCCGAAGGTGGTGGCGAACCACAACAGCAGGCGTTCAGCCGGACCCATCTCGGCACGAACGCGCAGGACCTCATTTGCCATGGCGGGGCGATCGGTGATTAACCCGTCCACACCCATTGAGGCCATGGCAGACATTTGCAGTGGATCGTTTACAGTCCAGACATAGATATCCTTGCCTGCCGCCTGAACGCTACGAACCAATCCCGGCGTTGCCATCGCTGCGTTAACGGCGACAAATTCACCCTCCAACCCGGACAGATCGCCGACGGCAGTCGCCGCCAGAACACCAGCGCGCCAATCTGGGCGCAGCTTTTTCATCTTTTGCACGGCGGGGTATTTAAGCGACATGGTGGCGATGTCGTCCTGCATGTCGAACTCTTCCACCAGCGCGGCGACGCGGTTTTCCAGATCAACGTCGTGGCCGTAATATTTCAACTCAATAATAACCTTGGATCTGCCTTTGGCTGCCTCCAGAACCTGTCGCAGGGTCGGGGTGCGTTCATCGGCGTATTCAGGATCGAACCAACTGCCGATGTCGATCTCGGCCACGTCTTCCATCGTGGCATCCCAGACCTTGGTAGGCACTCCGGCCAGTTTCATGAAATCACTGTCATGGGCCACGATTACAACGCCATCCGCCGATTCCTGCACGTCGATCTCAACCCAATCCGCGCCATCTTCGATCGCTTTTTCAACAGCAGCCATGGTGTTTTCGGGCCGCAACGCCGCCGCGCCCCGGTGTCCAATAACCTCGGCCCGGTCTGGGGCCTGAATGTTCTCAAGCAGGCCTTGCCCCAACCATAGCCCGATCAGCACCGCTACAGCGGCCGCACCGACGGCGCCCAAAAGCGGCACACGCAGGTTGCCCGGCTCTGGGTGCGGCGGTTCCGAGGTCTTGATCTCGAAAAACCCATCCAGCAACACGGCCAGAGCGCCCAGTGCAGTTGCCGCCAGGATCAGCCCGGCCAGCGACCACAGACCCGCAACGATCAGGCTATAGATCAGTGCCAGCCGCAGATGCGCCGCTCCTTGCAACGGAACCAGATCGAACAGAAGCCCTGCAACGGTTGCGATCAAACCGGCAATGACAAGGCGCAGGACAAGCCAAATCGCCAGCTCAATTTTCAACCGCCCGCGTTTACCCTCCATCCGGTTGGCGCTGATGTTAAAGGCGCTAGCCGGAGCAACCCCTTCGAACAGGACCAGATGCAGACCCAGCGCCCAGGCCGACAGCCGGCGGATCAACACCCATGCCATCGCCAACATAACTGCCCCGATCAGCCCTACCGCAATCCAGAAGGACGGAGGCTGAAAGGTCAGGTAGTAGTTGATGTCATATTCCGTCAGCGTCCACCACGCGATCAGGGCCGAGACGGCCGCGAAAGGCAGAATCAACAGCAAAACCCGCAAAATAAACCGCGCGGCAAAACTAAAGAGCGCAGGCAAGCGCGACAGGATCAAACGGATCGCGGAACTGCCCGCCCGCCACGCGTCGCTTTCCCCCATCCGCAGTGATCCGGCCATGACGGAAAACACCAACACTTCAGCCAGCAGAAAGATGCTGAGAACTGCGATCGCGACCACGAAGCCGACCGGAGACAGGATGAAAGCCGCGATATCCTGATCGGTCAGGGCGGTCTGATCGGACAGCGAGACCGCCAAGTTCACCGCAATCGCCACGCTGGGCGCAATCAGGGCCACCAGCAGCAGCCGTACGGCGATGTATACCGGCACAAAAACGTGCCATCGCGCCCATGCCCCCCTGTAGGCATTTGTAACGTCAACGAAAGTCGTCATGCCGCGCCCCTCCTGAATGGTGCACTCATTCAAGGCTGCGCAAACGTGAATTGCAAGTCAGGTAATCAGCTATCTTCCAGATCAGCCGCCAGCCTGAACCCGATCCGGTTGGCCGGTTTATCCTCGACCGATTTGGGTAGGGCGCGCAGCATCACGTTCAACTGACTGACGTGTTGCACCAGTTGCGTCCGCGCGCCCGTCGCATCCGATCCATAAAACGTGATCATATCCGGGTCGAAATAGCCCATCCCTTCGATCCGCATCACGCCAGCGTCGCCACCGGTAAAGCCCATGGCAACTTCGTGGTCGGCATCCAGCGTCTTTTCGAAATTCTGGATATAGAGGATCAACCGCTCGTAAGCCCATTGCGCGGGGCTTTTGGTCTCGACCGGTTTCTGCAGCGTGTTGGGCAACTCCTGTGCCCCGGATTGAGCGTCAGGATTGGCATGGACCTCGTAGCATCGGGGAAGGGCTGCGGATTCTGCCGCCTCGGCCGAGGTATCGATCTTGTCCATGGTTTTACCCTTTGCGCTGAAACTCCCACGCCCCGTCTGCGCGCCGCGTCCGGGTCACCGCTCCAATGTGATAGAGATGGTTCAGATGTGCAACTGACTCGACCAGCGCCAGCCCATATTCGCCGTTGCCGATCTCTCGTTTGAACAGGGGCGGAAAGCACTCGGCGGCGGTTTTAGGCGTGTTCAGAAAATCGGTCAGACGTTCCAGCGCGCTGTGATGGTTGTTGATCAATTGCTTCATCCGCAGCGGCAGCCCGGTAAAGGGCAGTTTGTGCCCGCCCAGCGCCAGATGATCGGGCTGCGCGAGGCCCTGCAAACGCTCGCACGCGTCCAGCCATTCGGCCACCGGGTCTGCCAGCGGCTCGGTGACGTAGACCCCCAGATTGGGGCTGATCGAGCTGAGGATCTGATCCCCGGTGATCACCAGATTGTCGTCGCGGCTCCAGAAGGTGGCATGTTCGGGCGCGTGGCCATTGCCTATATGCACGTCCCAGTCGCGCCCACCCATGCGGATCACGCTGCCCTGCTTGATCCGGGTAAAGCCCAGTGGCATCGGATAGACCGTGTCGCAGAAGTTAAAGGGCCGTTCGGTCATTCGTTTGGCCAGGAAATCCGAATCCATGCCGGCGCTGCGGTAATAATCCAGCGTCTCGTTCGGCCAAGTTTCCTGGACGTCCAGTTGCAGCATTCGGGAAAACAGCCAGGCGGTGCGGGTCGTGACCAGTTCGGCCCCGTGTTCGGACTGAAACCAACCGGCGTTGCCTACGTGATCAGGATGGTGATGTGTGACGACCACCCGTTTGACTGGCTTGCCAGCCAACGGACCGGCCATCAGGCCGGTCCAGATGCGCCGGGTCTTGTTCGAGGACAGCCCCGTGTCAATCACCGTCCACCCATCGCCGTCATCCAGCGCATAGACATTGACGTGATCCAGCGCCATAGGCAGAGGCAGACGCATCCACAACACGCCTTTGGCAATCTCGATCGCTTCACCTGGTGCCGGAGGCTCGGGCCAAGGATAGCGGATCGTCAGCGCGGTATCTCCATCCATCAGGCCACCAGTTCATCTACGTCCATTGCGTAGATGTCGTCAGCGCCATTCTGCGCCTGCGCCAACAAACCGGCACATTCAGGCAGCAGCGCGTTGATATAATAACGCGCCAGCTTGAACCGAGGTCCATCGGCCGCAGCCAGCGCCGCCTTGAGGTGAAAATGTCCGCCCAACACGCGCGCAAACGCATGAAGATAGGGCACCGCACCGGCAAAACGGGTGTTCATATCGCTCTGCGAAACCAGCCATTCGGTGGTTTCACGCAAGCTTTCGGTCGCTTCCCAAACCGGGCCCGCAAGTTCGGGCATGGTTGCGCGGGCCTTTTCGGCGTGATCTTCGATCTCGTCCAGCAGGCGACCCGCCGCCTCGCCGCCATCCATCATCTTGCGCGCGACAAGGTCCATCGCCTGAATGCCGTTCGTGCCTTCGTAAATCGCGGTCACGCGCACATCGCGATAGAACTGCGCCGCGCCGGTTTCCTCGATAAAGCCCATGCCGCCATGCACCTGAACCCCTGTTTCCGAAACCCGCATTCCGGTTTCAGTGCCAAAGACCTTGCTGATTGGCGTCAGCAGCGCTGCGCGCGCCACCCAATCAGCATCCCCGGTGGCTGTGGCCATGTCGATGGCCGCAGCGTTGGCCAGCATGATTGCACGCGCCGCAAAAACATCGGCACGCATACCCATCAGCATCCGGCGCACATCCGCATGGTCGATGATGGTGCCCGAGGTGGTCTTGCCCTGCTTACGTTCCTGCGCATAGGCCAGTGCGTGCTGATAGGCCCCTTCGGCCGCACCCACGCCCTGCCCGCCGACACCCAGACGAGCGTTGTTCATCATGGTGAACATCGCGGCCATACCGCCATGTTCCTTGCCCACCAGCCAACCGGTGGCCCCGTCATACTGCATTACACAGGTCGGCGAGCCGTGCAGACCCATTTTATGCTCCAAAGAAACCACCTTCAGGTCATTGGCCACGCCGGGGTTCCCATTCTCATCCGGCAGGTACTTGGGCACCAGGAACAGCGAAATCCCTTTGGTTCCGGGCACACCGTCGGGCAGACGCGCCAGCACCAGATGGCAAATGTTCTCGGCAAAATCGTTATCGCCCCACGAGATATAAATCTTTTGGCCCGAAACCGCATAGGTGCCATCACCGTTGGGCTCGGCTTTGGAGGTCAGAGCACCCACATCTGAACCGGCCTGCGGTTCGGTCAGGTTCATTGTGCCCGACCATTCACCTGCGATCATCTTGGGCAGATACAGTTCTTTCAAGCTGTCGCTGGCGTGATGTTCCAACGCCTCGATTTGGCCCTGGGTCATCAAAGGGGCAAGTTGCAGCGACAGACAGGCGGCCGACATCATCTCGTTAACAGCCGTGGTCAGGGTCATCGGCAGGCCCATACCACCATATTCCGGGTCAGCGCTCATCCCGATCCAGCCGCCTTCGGCAATTGCTTTCCAACCGTCGCCATAGCCCGGCGAGGTGCGCAGAACGCCGTTTTCCAAGCGCGCGGGCTCCAGATCGCCGGGGCGTTGTAGCGGGGCCATAACCTCTTCGCACATCTTGCCCGCTTCGGTCAGAATTGCGCTCACCACATCTTCGCTGGCTTCCGAAAACCGGTCCGTCGCCGCGATCTGATCGAACGCGACGCCGTGGCGGAACAGGAACTCATAGTCGGAAACGGGAGCGCGATAGGGCATGGCTTCACCTCGGGGCTTTCAATGGGTCTCAAACGGCAGGGTTGGAAAACCCGGCACCCGCCGTTATTCATCTGGATTTAGACGATTAGGTACCTGTCCCCATGATACAAGCAATCGAAACGCGGCGTCACCCCTCATGATCCCCAACGGAACCCTCGAACTGTCCGCCGACCCGACCGGAATTGCGCAGGCGGCGGACCTGCTGCGGCAGGGTCTGCTGGTCGCCTTCCCGACCGAGACTGTCTATGGGTTGGGTGGCGATGCTTGCAACGGTGAGGCGGTCGCAAACATCTACGCGGCCAAGGGACGGCCCAGTTTCAATCCTCTGATCGCGCATGTCGCCTCGGTTGAGGCGGCACAGCGCTTCGTGCAGTGGTCGGATCAGGCCGAAGCACTTGCGCATGCCTTCTGGCCCGGCCCGCTTACGCTGGTGCTGCCCCTGCGCGCAGATCATGGCGTGTCGTCGCTGGTCACGGCCGGTTTGGATACGTTGGCGGTGCGGGTTCCGGCCCATCCTACAGCGCGCGCCATTTTGACGGCGTTTGACGGCCCCGTGGCCGCCCCATCTGCCAACCCTTCGGGCCAGATCAGCCCAACCACCGCCGACCACGTACGCGCCGGTCTCGACGGGCGCATCGCGGCCATTTTGAATGATGGTCCCTGTGGCGTAGGCCTGGAGTCCACAATTGTCGGGCTTGCAGGTGAGCCAACCCTGCTGCGCCCTGGCGGCGTGGCCCTGGACCAGATAGAACATGTCTTGGGCACTGAGCTTCACCACCATCAACCCGGTGGCATCTTGACGGCGCCGGGTCAGCTGCAATCGCATTACGCGCCGGATTCCCCGGTTCGCCTTGAGGCTGATCAGGCGCAGGGGGATGAGGTTTTGCTGGGTTTCGGCGCGGTGGATTGCGATCTGAATCTGTCGCCCACTGGCAATCTGACCGAGGCCGCCGCCAACCTGTTTGCCGCCCTGCACAAGCTGAACGATACCGGACGCCCGATTGCGGTGTCGCCGATCCCCTCTGTCGGGCTGGGTGTAGCCATCAATGACCGCCTGCGCCGCGCCGCCGCGCCGCGAGATAGCTGATCAGGCGCGCCCGGCGCTGGCCGACAGCGTCAGCGGATCAACACCAAGGGTCGCCAGCGCGGCCTCCCATTTGTCATCATCGGGCACGTCGAACACCAGTTTCGAGGTCGCATCCGTGGTCAGCCAGCCATTCATAGCGATCTCATCCTCAAGCTGACCCGGACCCCAGCCGGAATAACCCAACGCCAGGGTCGAATTCAGCGGCCCACGCCCCGAAGCCAGATCTTCGAGCACATCCAGCGTCGCCGTCATACTGAAATCATCCGAGATCTTCATCGAATGCAGATTGGCGTCATAATCCGCACTGTGCAGGACAAAGCCACGCGACATCTCCACCGGACCACCGAAATGCACCAGACGTTCGCCGACAATCGGAATACGGCAGGGGATATTGAGCTGGCTCAGCAGGGTCTTGATCCGCAGGTCTGCCGGTTTGTTGATAATCAGGCCCATCGCCCCGTCATCGCCATGGCTGCACATAAACACCACCGAATGATCGAAACGCGGATCGCCCATGCCAGGCATCGCAATCAACAGTTTTCCGGTTAGGTCCATAAAACGACATCTCTTGCTGAGTCACCTTCAACAATGGCCCCTGCGGACGGGCATTGGCAAGGGATCACAGCAGTTTTCCGCAGATTTCATTCAGGTGACCGGAACGTGACTTGGAATCTGCGCTGCAACCGCGCATTTATATATTATGAACGCGCATATGACATTTTCAGCGGTCGCTTTGACCCTCATCCTCGGTGCGGCCGGTGCGGCCACGGCCGAGGTCAATGGCCCTGTGGCTGAACTGGACATTCTGGATGGTGGACGCACCGCCAAGGGCACCTATCTGGGCGCCGTGCGGGTGACGTTGCAGGACGGATGGAAAACCTATTGGCGCGCGCCAGGTGATGCGGGTATCCCGCCTCAGTTCGACTGGACCAGTTCGGACAATGTCGGGGATGTGTCGATCACGTGGCCCGCACCGGATATCTTTGACCAGAACGGCCTTCAATCTATCGGCTACGAGGACCAACTTGTCCTGCCGGTCGAGATCACGCCTACCAACCCGGCAAAGCCCGTGCATCTGAAAGGCACAATGGACTTGGGCATATGCAAGGATGTCTGCATTCCCGAACGGCTGGGCTTTGACCATACGCTGAACGC
The DNA here is from genome assembly GCF_056531925.1 of Ruegeria sp. J8. Classification (NCBI taxonomy): domain Bacteria; kingdom Pseudomonadati; phylum Pseudomonadota; class Alphaproteobacteria; order Rhodobacterales; family Roseobacteraceae; genus Ruegeria; species Ruegeria sp. J8. The sequence continues at coordinate 409,580 of NZ_JBQFMR010000003.1, read as the reverse complement.
TGATGCCGGGCGCAACCCCACCATCGCCGCAGCGCTGGCTCAGCGCCCTTATTCGGCGAAAGAGGCACGGGTGTCCGGTGCGCATTGCAGCCTGACCCCCACCTCGGACGGGATCAAGATAGAAGCACGCGTGACCATGCCCTCGGCCGGAGGGCAGGAGATCGCGGTTATCGAGCCCGGCGACCCAACGCTCTGGGCTTCGCAGCCCTACACTTCGCGTCAGGGCGATACGCTGGTTGCGACCTCTGAAGTCGTCAGCGCCTATGGGGCCGCTTTTGCTCTGAACCGGTCTGCAATTCGGATCACCGTTCTGGGCGAAAACCATGCCGTCGACATTCAGGGGTGCAGCGCAGGCTGACCCGGCATGACCCAAACCCCCAAAATCGGTGCGCTGGCCGTTGTCGTGCATGCCGGGCAGGTTCTGCTGGTCCAGCGTGGCAAACAGCCTGATGCCGGGATGTGGGGGTTTCCCGGGGGTCATGTCGAATGGGGCGAAACCGTTCTGGAGGCCGCCCGGCGGGAATTGCTGGAGGAAACCTCGGTCAACGCGCGCCCACTACACTATCTGGACAATCTGGACCTGCTGCGCAGGGATGCCCGAGGCGCGGTTCTAAACCATTATCTGCTGGTCGGTGTGGCCTGTGAGTATATCTCGGGTCAGCCTGCCCCAGGCGATGACGCACGGGATGCGCAGTGGTTTCCGCTGGATCAGATCCAACGCGGCGACCTGCCGATGAGCGACCGGGTCCCCGACCTTCTGACAACCGCCTTGCGCCGGGGCTAGGCCATGCGCCCCTTGAGCCGCGCATAGAACAGGCCGGACAGCGCGATACTTATCACTAAAATCATAGCAGCCCCTGCGACAAAGGCCCCAAGCCCCATATTCAACGCCGCGATTCCATCTTCGGCCCCGTAAAGACCAGCCAACATCGATATCGGTGCTCCAGTGGCCACGGGCCAGACCATGGTCAGCCCGAACCAGACCAGCAACACAAACCCCGTTGCCGTCAGCATCGCCTGTACGACCCGATCCGGGGCACGCAGGGCGCGGCGCATGGCGGTCATCGGGCGCGACAGGTCGTTCAGAATCGCCAGCAGCGCCGGAACCAACAGCAGCACCAACAGCATCCCGAATGCCAGCCCATAGACCAGCGTGATGACAGTCGGCTTCAGGAACTGCGCCTGTTGCGAGCCCTCATACAGCAAGGGTGTCAAACCCAGAACCGTGGTCAGCGTCGTCAGCATGACCGGTCGCAACCGGTCGGCGGTGCCTTCGATGATCGAGGGCACAAGCCCCCTGTCCTGCTGATAGGCATCAATGGTCGTAACCAGAACAATCGAGTCGTTGATGATGATCCCGGTCATTCCCAACAGACCGACAACCGTAAACATGCTAAGCGGGACATCCCAGATGTAATGCCCCCAAATGGTGCCAACCAGACCGAACGGAATGATCGCCATGACCACCAGTGGGCGCGTCCAACTGGCAAAGACCCAGGCCAGAACCAGATAGATGCCGGTCAGGCACAGGATCAGACCGGTGCGCGCCTCGGTCAGGAATTCATCTTCTTGTTCGCTGAGGCCAGCCATGGTCCATTCCACTTGCCGTTCAGCGGCTATATTGGGCAGGATCTCTTCTTGCATGGCACGCGCGATCTCGGCGGCTTGGGCAGGATCGTCTTCCGAGATATCCCCGTTGACCGAAATCACCCGCAGCCCATTCTCGCGCCGCACGGTGGAAAAGCCAGACTTGCGCTGGACCGAAACGATATCGGCCAGCGGCACATAGACCCCATCCGGCGTACGCATCAGCGTGCGCTCCAGAAAATCGGCGGTTAGCTCCCCTTCAGGCAGTTCAACCCTGATCTCAGCGCTGCGAGGGCCATCGGGGAAGGTCGCGGCCTCGATCCCGTTTAGCCGGTCACGCAGAACACGGCCAAGCGTTTCGATGCGGAAACCCAACGCTTGCCCCTGTGCCGTCAGATCGAGGATGTATTCTTCTTTGTCATAGGCCAGATTGTCTTCCAGCGCGGACACTTCGGGGTATTTCGACAGTTCAAGTTGCAGGTCCTCGGACGCCGCCTTGAGCGTGTTCACATCCGCTCCGGAAAACTGCACGTCGATTGCATCGCCGCCCGGTCCTGACCGCCATCCCCTAAAGCTGAGCAATTCGACCTTCGGATGGCGCGGGACGTAGTCCTGAAGTTCTCCGATGAACTCAAAGCCGGAATAGGGGCGCAGGTCGGCATCGATCAGTTCGATCGAAATCCCGCCCAACAGATCTGAATCCTTGCCGTCCGCCGCAGCCAGTCCGAACCCGGCGGTGCCGCCGACCTCGGCCAAAACGTATTCGATGGGGTTGCGGCCGTGGCGCTCTTCGTAGATCTGCCCCATCTCTTCGACCGCGATCTGCAACTGCCGCATCATCGCCAGCGTGTCCGTGCGGGTCGCACCCTCGACCATGATGAAATTACCGGTGACCGAGCCACGTTCGGGCGCGTTAAAGAACCGCCAGTTCACGTCGCCCTTGATGAACAGAGCCACCTGGCTGGCCAACACCATCACCATGGCGGCCACCACCACATACCGTCCGGCGACGGCCCATGCGATAACCTTGCGGAAGACATGATCCCGCACCCAGCGGAAGCCGCGATTGACCACGCGGTTGGGCAGATCGTACCAATGCTCCTTGGCCGAATGCGCAATCGCATGGGCCATGTGGTTCGGCAGGATCAAGAAGCATTCGATCAACGAGGCGATCAGCACCGCAATCACCGTGAAGGGGATATCGCGGATCAACTCGCCAAACCGACCTCCAATCGCGGTCAGGCCGAAAAAGGCAATCACCGTCGTCAGCGTCGCGGCAAAGACTGGCATGGCCATCCGCCGCGCGGCGCGTTCGGCGGCGACCATCGGCGGCTCGCCAAGTCGTCGGGCACGGAAATCGGCGTGTTCGCCCACCACGATGGCGTCATCCACGACAATACCCAGCGTGATGATCAGACCAAACAGCGAGACCATGTTGATCGACAACCCGCCGATATACATGAAGGCAATCGCCGCAGACATCGCCACCGGAATCCCCGCAGCCACCCAAAAGGCGATCCGCGCGTTGAGGAACAGAAACAGCAGGCACACAACCAGCCCCAACCCGACCAGCCCATTGTCGATCAATATATCCAGACGGTCGGTGATGGCCTGCGCACGGGTTCGGATCAGCTCGACCGTGACACCTTCGGGCAGACTGGCCTGCATTTCGGCGACCACGTCTTCGACCGTGTGCTGAATTTCAATCGCATCCCCCAGGTTCGAGCGGTCAACCCGCACCGACATGGCCGGGTTTTCGCCGACGAAATAGCTGCGATCGCGGTTCACGCCCTCGACCCGGATCTGCGCCACATCGCCGATCAACAGCTTCGAGCCATCGTCGAAATTACGCAGTGGGATGCCCTCAATCTGCTCGGGGTTCCGTTTTTCGGTACCTGTGCGGATGCGCGCATTGGCCCCGGTCACATCGCCTGCGGGGTTTGCTGTGACCTCGGCAGCGACGGCTTGTGCAATCTCGGACAGGGTGATGTCATTGGCGATCAGTTGCGCGGTAGGCACCTCGACCACGATACGCGGCGCAGCAAGGCCCCGGATCGTGGTCCGCGTGACGCCCACGGCAAACAGGCGGTTGATCAATTCATCGGTGAACTTTGCCAACTGATCCGGCGCGACCGGCCCTGTCACAACCAGATCGGTCACCCGATCGCGCCAAGCCCCGCGCCGAATAGTCGGTTCGTCCGCATCTTCGGGCAGGTTGGTCACGCCATCAACGGCAGTTCTGACTTCTTCGACCGCGCGCGACATATCCCAGTTAGGCTCGAACTCCAGCCGAATGCGGGCATTGCCCTCGCGCGACGTCGCATCTGTGCTGGCCACGCCCTCAACCGCCAACAGTGCCGGCTCCAGCACCTGAACAATCCCGTTATCCACGTCTTCGGGGCCCGCGCCTTCCCACGCGACATTCACGTCGACCCGTTCCAGGATCACATCTGGAAAGAATTGCGCCCGCATGTTTGGGGCCGCCGCGATGCCCAGAACCACCATGACCAGCAACAGCAGGTTGGCGACGGTCCTATGGCGGGTGAAATAGCTGAGTATTCCACTCGCCGCACCGGGGATTTCGCGCATCATCGCGCCTATCCTCCGGCCCGGTTTTCAATTCGCTGCACCAGCGAGGCGGGGACTTTAGGCTCGCTCAATTGAGTCAGCACGCGCTCTTTCATGTCCTTGGGCATCCGGTCGCTGGCTTCGACCTGGGCCACAAGCTGTGCCCGCTGTTCGTCAGACAGTTCGACCAAGCCCGCATCCGCTCCGGCGCTCGCCTCAACCCGCAACGGGCGCACACGTACCCCCGCGCCCAGCAGCGGCGTGCGGCCAATTACGACCTCTCGCCCTTCCAAGCCTTCGCCACGCAGCAGAACCTCATCCCCCTGACGGCGGACCAGTTGCACAGGCAGCGCCTCAAGCCGGTCATCGGGGCCCAGTACCAGAACCGTCCCCACCGCATCCAAAGCAGACGAAGGCAGGCGCACCACATTGTCCAGCGGCTGTTCCTGCACAGTGACGGTCACGAAATCCCCCGGCTTGAAGCCCGAGGCCCCGTCAAGCCGCGCATAGATCAGACGCCCGGTCTGCCCTTCCCCGGCAGACCCACTGTCACGGCTGATCTGTCCCTGTGCAGTTAGATCCGCGCCCGTGACCTCAAGCGAGACCGTGACCGGGGCCGAGATCAGATCGCCATTTGCATCCAAAAGACGCACGAACTGCGCAGTCGAGACGCGAAAAGCGACCTCCAGCGCGTTGGGGTCCACAAGTTCGGCCAGCTTTTCGTTGGCCGCAACCAAACGCCCTTCGACCAGCGTGACATCCGTCAGCGTTCCACCAAACCGGGCGTGGATGGTCATATCGCCCAGATCACGTTCGGCGGCTTCAAGCGCGATACGGGCGCGAGACAGCAGTGTCGTCGCCTGATCCACCCGCGATTCCGCCTGCGCCAATGCGATACGCCTGGCCAGAACTGCTTGCTCGGCCGCGGCTGCTGCAAGTTCCGCATCATCCGCCGCCGCGACAGAACCAACACCCCGAGCCAGAAGGTCCTGCTGCCGTTTCATCGCGCGGTTTCGCAATTCAACCTGCGTTTCTGACGATTTCAACTCATCCTGCGCCAACAGAAGCGAACGCTCGGCGTCACGTTCTTCGAACTGGGCATCCAGCAAATCCGATTTGGCGCGATCAAGGGCCGATTGCGCATTTGCCGGGTCCAACTCGACCAGCACTTCGCCTGCGGTTACCGCACCGCCATCCTCGAAATCCTCAGACAGGGCAACGACCCGCCCACCCAGCGCCGCGCGCAGTTCCAACCGGCGACGGCTTTGAACCTCACCGAACGCTTCCAGATTAGGGGTGACGGTTACAAACTCGGCCGGGCGTACGGATACGGCAAAGATGCGTTCACGAGCCTGCGGCGGGCGATCTTCGCGGGTCAGCACTTCTTGCACGGCCCCCGCGATCATCTGGGCCGCAACAAACAGCAGCGCCAGCGTCACGGACGCCAGAAACACACCGACAAGGCTCTGCCTCAGAAATCGCATGTTGCACTTACCCCGGTTGCATCAAGCCGCCACCTACAAAAGGTAGCCGGGCGGTCAAAAATGCCAAGCCACAAAGCGGTTATAAAGTGTTGAACGTGCGAGCAGTCTACTTCCGTCGCAGATGTTCGTCCAATCTGGGCATTATTTCTACAAAATTGCAGGGACGGTGGCGATAATCGAACTGCTTTTCCAGAATCGCATCCCAGGCGTCCTTGCAAGCACCGGGGCTGCCGGGCAGCGCAAACAGATAGGTGCCACCTGCCACGCCGCCCGTTGCGCGGGACTGAACGGCCGAGGTGCCGATCTTCTCCATCGAGACAATCGTGAAGACGGTGCCAAAGGCCTCAATCTCTTTTTCGTAGACGTCCCGATGCGCCTCGACCGTCACGTCACGCCCCGTCAGCCCGGTGCCGCCGGTCGAGATCACAACGTCGATCTCGGGGTCGGCAATCCAAGTGCGCAGCTGATCTGCGATCTGGGCGCGCTCATCGCGGATGATTTTGCGATCCGCCACCGAATGGCCCGCCTTTTCGATCCGGTCCACCAAGGTTTGGCCCGAACGGTCCTCATCCAGTGAACGGGTGTCCGAGACGGTCAGGACCGCAATCCGAACGGGAATGAAATCCATGGTTTCATCAATGCGTGACATCTTGCGTCAGGCCCTTTCCAGAATAGCAAGGCGGATCGCCAGAGCAGTGAAAATCCCGCCCGTCACCCAACCAATGATACGTGAGGCGCGCGGGTTCGAAATCAGCACTCGCCCAGCGCCTCCAGCAAAAATCCCCACCAGTCCGTTCACCACGAACCCACCCAGCGCGATGATCACGCCCAGGATGAGGAATTGCGGCAGGATCGGTCCGATGGCCGGGTTCACAAATTGCGGGATAAAGGCCAGCACGAACAGGATCACTTTGGGATTGGTCAGGTTCACCACCATCCCGTCCCGAAACGCATAGCGCGCCGGTTTAGCAGGCGCATCCGCAGACACAGCCCCATGTCGGATCGCACCCCAGGCCAGATACAGCAGATAGGCCACACCCATCCAGCGGATCACGTCGAACAACCATGGCAGAGCAGAAACCGCAGCCCCAAGCCCAAGCCCGGCCAACAACACATGCACCATCAGCCCCGTCGAAACTCCGGCACTAGCGACCAGCGCGGGTTTTGCTCCGGATTTCAAACCCTGCCCGAAACAGAACATCATGTCCGCGCCGGGCGTAAAGTTCAGCGCCATTGCCGCCGGGATGAAAGCCAATAGAGTGACTGTTTCGATCATATCTCAACCTCGAACCAATTCACGCGCGGCCCAAGATTGGCGATCTGTGTCTGCCCTAGCGTGCCGCGATAGCCCCAGCTGTCGTGGATGTGCCCATGTAGCGACATCTGCGGTTGCAACCGTTCGATCGCATCTCGCACCGCGGTCGACCCAACCGCATCACCGGTCGAGGTCACATCGCCATAGCCTTTGGGAGGCGAATGCGTGATCAGAACTTCCGCCCCTTCGCACCGGTCCAGCAACTCAGCGGCCTCGCCCTCGGACAGGTCACAGGACCAGTCTCCGAACGGCGTCGGCGGCACGCCATAGCCCAGACCGAACAGGCGCAACCCGTCCACAGTCATACTTGTCCCGTGCAGGACATGAACGCCATGCGGCGCGGCAGCGGTCAGTTCCTCGGCGCTTTCGGCGTTGCCGGGCACAAGAACCAGCGGAGCGGTGATGCCGGACAACATGTCCATCGCCTCACCCAGACCCTGCCGCATGTTGCAATAGTCCCCGGCGCCGATCACCAGATCGGCCTCGGTACTCGCAGCAACCAGTTCGGAGGCGCGGTGACGTGCCATATGCAAGTCAGAAAAGGCCAGAATGCGCATCACTTACCCTCCAGCCGAGCTTTCAGTTCCAGCAGATCGGCCCAGGCCTGTCGTTTGGCCTGCGGCTGGCGCAGCAGATAGGCAGGGTGAAACATGGGGATCACCGGCAGATCCAGCGCCTGAGCCCATTGCCCGCGCAGCCGGGTGATACCTCGTTTGCCCAGCACTGCCTGACAACTTATATTGCCCATGACCACCAGCACGTCGGGCTTGGCCAGTGCCACGTGACGTTCCAGAAACGGCTTCATCATCCCGATCTCTTCGGGCTTGGGGTCGCGGTTCTGCGGCGGCCGCCATGGCAGCACGTTGGTGATGTAGACGTTTTCCCGCCGATCCAGATCAATCGCCGCCAGCATACGGTCCAACAACTGACCCGCGCGGCCTACGAAAGGTTTGCCCTCACGATCCTCGTCCCGGCCCGGAGCCTCACCGATGATCATCACCCGCGCACCCGGCGTGCCATCGGCAAAAACCAACTGTCGCGCGCCGCGCTTCAACTCGCAATGATCAAACCCGTCCATCGCCGCGCGCAACTGATCCAGCGACCCCGCCGCTGTGGCCGCGGCCTTGGCAACCGCCACAGGATCGACCTGTTTGGGCTTTGCAGGCGCGGCCTGCACCTCCGGCTTTTTGGCTTTGGGTGCGGTATCGGGCAGCGCATATCGGTCAACCGGCGCGTCGCCAATTGCATCCGTTGCGCCCAGTTCGATCTGCCAATCCAGCAGCGCCCGCGCGGTGTAATAGTCCAAAGCCGATTCCATGCCCCTCAATCTAACCAGCTTTTGACCGAGGGAAAGCGAATAGCACTTGATCGCCCGCCCTGCCGCGCCGACCATTGTCGCATTCATGTTGACCCTTTTGCGATTCTTTCTGGTTGCCGTGTTGCTGATCCCCTTCAGCAGCCCAAGCTTTGCGCAGATAAATGACCGCCTCGGCATTCAAACCCCAGGCATCAATAACCGCAACGGCCTGTCGCAACGCAACCGGGTTCAGGACCGCGTCAACCAATGCCGCGCGGGGCAATTGCGGTGCGGGCGCAACTGCTGTCCGGTCGGGCAACGCTGCGGTTTTGACGGACATTGCATCCCACCCGGCGGCACCTATTGCGGCGGCGGGTTTTCCTGCGGTCCGTTCGAGCGTTGCATCGGCAGTCGCCGTTGCGCCCCAAAAGGCGAGAACAAGTGCCGAACAAGCCTGGATTGTCCCAGTGGCACCTCGTGCAACGGGCGCGGTGAATGCGAAGCGATCCAGCTGGAGTTTAACCTGCCCCGCCCACAAGCCAGATGTGACGACGGCAGCACCTGCGCCAGCGGCACAAGTTGCTTGCCGGGCGGCGGCTGCACCCGTCCGGGCTGGTTCCTATGCGAAGAAACCGGCTCGCAATGTCGGCAAGGATTCAAATGCTCAGCCAATCAAGGCTGCGTCCCGGTCAAGGCCGTTGATTGCGGCAATGCCAAATGGTGCAGACCCGGCGAGCGTTGCCTGCCCGAAGGCGGGTGCGAGAAACTGCCCGAGGGGTCGGAACCATAGGTTGCCTTAGCCCCCGCAGGTTTCTATAAGCGGCTCGATTGTCAGACAGGAGCCCGCCCATGCGTTTCGCCCATCGTCACCTTCTTGGCATCGAGCATCTGTCACAATCCGATATCACCGCCATCCTTGATCTGGCCGAGACCTATGTCGACATGAACCGACAGTCGACCAAGCATTCCGACGTGCTGTCAGGGCTGACGCAGATCAACATGTTCTTTGAAAACTCGACCCGAACGCAGGCCAGTTTCGAACTGGCGGGCAAGCGGCTGGGCGCGGATGTGATGAACATGGCGATGCAGGCCAGCTCAATCAAAAAGGGCGAGACTCTGATCGACACGGCTATGACCCTGAACGCGATGCACCCCGATCTGCTGGTGGTGCGGCATCCGCATTCCGGTGCTGTGGACCTGCTGGCGCAAAAGGTGAACTGCGCTGTGCTGAATGCAGGTGACGGCAAGCACGAACACCCGACGCAGGCGCTGCTGGACGCATTGACCATCCGCCGCGCCAAGGGTCGTTTGCACCGTCTGAACATCGCGATTTGCGGGGACGTCGCGCATTCGCGTGTGGCACGGTCGAACCTGATCCTGCTGGGCAAGATGGAAAACCGTATCCGCCTGATCGGCCCGCCGACGTTGGTGCCTTCGACCTTTGCCGAGTTCGGGGCCGAGATTTACGACGACATGAACGAAGGTCTGAGGGACGTCGACGTCGTGATGATGCTGCGCCTTCAAAAAGAGCGGATGGATGGCGGCTTTATCCCCTCGGAGCGCGAATATTACCACCGCTACGGGCTGGATTCGGCAAAACTGGCGCTGGCCAAACCCGACGCCATCGTCATGCATCCCGGCCCGATGAACCGCGGCGTGGAAATCGACGGCACGCTGGCCGATGATATCAACCGCTCGGTCATTCAGGAACAGGTCGAAATGGGCGTCGCCGTCCGCATGGCCGCGATGGAGTTGCTGGCCCGCAACCTGCGCGAGGCGGCATGAACAACCTGACCGTCGCCCCCCATGAACGCGGCGTGATCCGCCTATTCACGCTGGATATGCGCGCTGAGGAGGCCAAGTTCCTGCGCGAACCCGGTGCCGCCGATCAAGTTCTTGGGGTCGATGGTCTGGATACAGGGCAGATCGATATCTTTCCCGTTTCAGACCTCGAAGACCTCGGGCTTTATGGATACCTGCACGAAGGTTGCGGTGTGTCCGAGGATCAGCTGAACCGCGCCACGCTGGACGCCATCGAAGGCTGGGTGATGGTGGTGCGCAGTGCCGCGTTTAACGATCGCGCGGCCAACTTGACGCCTGACGCCCGCCTTCACCTGCAAGGACTTTATACCGAAGAGGCCACCAACTGGACCGGCGGCGCGATCGACACTGAAAGCGCGCGGCCCTTCTCGGCCCCGCAATCCCCGATCGAGACCGGCGCACCCAACCGCATCGGCTCGGCCCTGTTGGCGGTGATCATCTTGTTTGTTGTCGGAGGTGCCCTGTGGCTGATCCTGTAGTCTTCACCCCGAACAAGCGCGCCTATATCCAAACCAACCTGACCCTGGCCGCCATCGCCATGGCGGGCGCGATGATCGTGCTTTGGCTGATCGGAAACCCCTATGTCTGGACCGGAGCGCCCGCCGGGCTTGCAGCCATCGGCATCCGCGCGTGGTATCTGGCGTCCGAGGAACTGAGCAATGCGTGGGAAATGTCTGACAGCACCCTCACCGGTCCCGGCCCGCGCAAGGTTGCGCTGAACCAGATCGAAGCCGTCAACACGATGGGCAGTTTCGTGCAGGTCGTCACCAAAAGCGGCGACAAGCACCTGATCAAGTACCAAGCCGACCCCGCCGCCACCAAAGCCGCCATAGAAAGGGCCATGGGATGAGCGACGACCGGTGGCGCAAGAAAATACCCGACACTGAACAGGTGCTGTGGCATGGGCGGCCTGACCAGGGATATTTTCCTCCACGCCTGAGATGGGCATATGGCATTCAAATTGCCTGCCTTGCGCTCAGTTGGATTGCCAGCCCATGGTTTGCGGAGACTGTGCGCGATTATTGGAAGCTTATCGGTTGCACGTTGTTGTTGGCGTTTTTCATGTGGTGGGAACGGTTGATCCGCACGCGGCGCGTCTACGTCGTGACCAACCGCAACGTCTGGTGGATCAGCGAGATATTCAAAGCAAAATCCTTATCCGTTCATCCCGACCTGAAATTCTATCGCAACGGACACAACATCGTTTTTTCGCAGCTGCGGTTTCTGGTATTCGAATACCTGCCCGACCCGGACGCCGCCATGGCAGCCCTGATCAAAGCCCGAGAGGCCCAGACATGACCGACCAGATTTTCACCAATGCCCGCCTGATCGACCCCGAGGCCGGAACAGACACAGTTGGTTGGCTGCACGTCTCGGAAGGCCGCATTGCTGGCCTCGGCGAAGGTGCCGCTCCGGCCACAGACGCACAGGTGATCGACTGCGGCGGGCAATGTCTGGCCCCCGGCATCGTCGATATCGGAGTCAAGGTTTGCGAGCCGGGCGAACGGCACAAGGAAAGCTATAAATCCGCCGGCTTGGCTGCCGCAGCGGGCGGCGTAACCACCATCGTTACCCGTCCCGATACGCTGCCCGCCATCGACACACCCGAAACGCTGGAATTCGCCACGCGCCGCGCGCAGGCGGATGCGCCGGTCAATGTGCTGCCCATGGCCGCGCTGACCAAGGGCCGCGAAGGGCGCGAGATGACCGAGATCGGCTTTCTGCAAGATGCAGGCGCTGTGGCCTTTACCGATTGCGACCACGTAGTCGCCAATACCAAGGTTTTTTCCCGCGCGCTGACCTATGCCAAATCCTGCGGCGTGCTGGTGATAGCGCATCCGCAGGAACCGGGACTCAGCACCGGGGCCGCCGCTACCAGCGGCAAGTTCGCCGCGCTTTATGGGTTGCCTGCCGTTTCGCCCATGGCAGAACGCATGGGGCTGGACCGCGATATTGCTCTGCTTGAGATGACCGGAGCCGCCTACCACGCCGATCAGATCACCACCGCCCGCGCCTTGCCCGCGCTGGAGCGCGCCAAGCGGAACGGGCTGAATATCACCGCAGGCACCTCGATCCACCACCTGACGCTGAACGAATTGGACGTGGCCGACTATCGCACCTTCTTCAAGGTCAAGCCGCCGCTGCGGTCCGAGGATGACCGGCAAGCCGTAATTGAGGCGGTGCGCACTGGTCTGATCGACATCATCAGTTCGATGCACACGCCACAGGACGAGGAAAGCAAACGCCTGCCGTTTGAAGAGGCAGCATCGGGCGCAGTGGCGCTTGAGACGTTATTGCCTGCCGCACTGCGCCTCTATCACGCCGAGCAACTGGACCTGCCGACCCTGTTCCGCGCCATGGCCTTGAACCCGGCCAAACGGCTGGGGCTGGAGAGCGGACGACTGGCCGAATGCGCACCAGCTGATCTGGTGCTGTTTGACCCGGACGTGCCCTTTGTGCTGGATCGCTTCAGCCTGAAATCGAAATCGCAGAACACTCCGTTTGACGGCCAGCGGATGCAGGGTAAGGTCACGGCAACCTATGTCGCAGGCCAAGAAGTATACCGGAGACCCTGATGCCCCCAATTGACAGTTCCACGGCCCAACTGATCCTTTGGGCCGCATTTGGCTATCTGATAGGGTCGATCCCTTTTGGTCTGATCCTTGCCAAGGTGATGGGGCTGGGAAATCTGCGCAATATCGGCTCGGGCAATATCGGCGCGACCAATGTCCTGCGTACCGGGAACAAACGCGCTGCTGCGCTGACCCTGATCTTTGACGCCGCCAAAGGCGGGGTCGCTGTCCTGCTGGCGCGCGCACTGGCCGGAGAAGACGCCGCTCAAATCGCCGCCCTGGCTGCGTTTTTGGGCCATTGCTTTCCGGTCTGGCTGGGGTTCAAGGGCGGCAAGGGTGTCGCGACCTTCCTCGGCCTGTGGCTGGCATTGGATTGGCGCGTCGGCGTAGCCTGTTGCCTGACATGGCTGGTGACGGCGCTGATCTGGCGCATCTCGTCTCTCGCGGCTCTGATGGCTGCGGCGATGTCGACAATCTGGATCATGGTGCTGACTGAGTCCTCGACATTTGGGCTGGGTGTTATCCTGACCTTGCTGGTCTACTGGCGCCACAGCGCCAATATCGCGCGCATCAAAGCTGGAACCGAGCCAAAAATCGGTCAGTCTTGACCGCCTCGGACACGTTTCTGACCGCATTCTTCGCAATCCCTCTTGGCACGTCTAAGGGGCAGAGCGGCGCCAAATCCTATGTCGTCAGTCGATCCGAGTTGGCAGGTGGGAAATCCCACAAACTGGTGGCCCGTGAACGCGGTGGGCCGGACTATATCAGCCTGAACCTTTATCTGACCAAAAACAGCGGCGCCCTGCTGCGCCCCTGTGAGATGTCGGCACAAAAAGTCACTGAATTCGTGATTTCTTTTCAGCCCGAAAAGTAAGCATCGCCCTTTATTCATGGGCGAAACGCGTTTGTTACCTCATGATCACATTTGATTGTTTTGAACGTGATCAGACCGGCCCCCACTTCGGGGTCGTGACGGCCAATTACCGACCGCACAGAACAAAATCGACAGGGTTGCCCAGATACAATTACTGTGTCGTCCGGTGGCTCAATTCACGAAAGGTGAACACCATGAACAAGATCAAATCCCTCATCGGCGGCGTTGCGCTGTCCGTCGCAGTTGCAAGCACGGCTCTGGCCGCTGGCGTTGAACTGAACGCAAGCTCGACCGGCCTGGCGCTGCAGGGTTATGACCCGGTTGCCTATTTCACCGTTGGCGAAGCCACCAAGGGCGACTACCGCATCACCACACTGCACAACGATGCGCTGTACCGCTTTGCTTCGGAAGAAAACAAAGTTGCATTTGAAGAAAACCCCGAAGCTTACCTGCCCGCATATGGCGGCTACTGCGCATTCGGCACCGCGATGGGCTTCAAGTTTGACGGCGACCCGAACTACTGGAAAATCGTTGACAACAAGCTGTACCTGAACCTGTCGGCCGACATTCAGGAACGCTGGGAAGGCGACATCCCGGGCTTTAACGAGCGCGCAGACGCCAACTGGAAAGACATTGCCGGCAAAACTCCGGCAGAGCTGCAAGCTCAATAATCCACTCACGGATTACCTCGGGGCGGCGGCAGAGAAATCTGCCGCCGTTTTTCGTTGGACAGCTATCTGTAGATAGTTTCCCTTCCGCAAGCAAACTTTCAACCGCACGACGCCCCTATGCCACGTCGGTTCGGTGAAAACCCCCTCCTTCGCTAAATCACCGAGTGATCCAACCCTTCGCTCAAACGTATTCAAATATGCAAGTGCGCGATCCAAACCGGGAAAGGCGCAATAAACCGAGCTGAGGGAAAGAAGCACGACATGAGAAAAAAGATTTTGGCGGCCACTGGCCTTGCGTTTCTGGCGGCGGGATCAGCCGCTGCGCAATCTTCAGGCGACTGGACGGGGTTCTATGGCGGTCTGCAAGTCGGATATGCCGATATCGACACAAACATCTCGGGCATCGACGGCGGCGGTGCGATTGGCGGCATCATTCTGGGCTATGACTACGATCTTGGCGATTGGGTTGTTGGCGGCGGCTTCGACTACGATTGGACAGACGTTGATCTGAGTGGCGCAGCCACGGTCGAGGATGTTTGGCGCATCAAAGCGCGCGCGGGTTACAAAGTCACATCGCAAGGGCTGCTTTATGGCATCGGCGGCTTTGCCGAAGCCGGAACCGATAATCTGGGCAGTGACGATGGTTGGTTCATCGGTGCCGGGTACGAACAGATCGTTGCCCCGAATGTAAGCATCGGTGGCGAAATCCTGTATCACGAGTTCAACGACTTCAATTCATCCGGCGTCGACGTCGATGCGACCACCTTTCAGGCCCGCGCCGCATACCGGTTCTGACCCATTCCTTGCGCACAAGCTTGGTCCCGACCAGAAGTCGGGGCCATGTCAGATCATAGTTCCAGGATGGTGCTGCCCGTTGTCTTGCGTGCCTCAAGCGTGCGATGCGCCTCGGCCACCTGATCCAGCGGGAAACGCTGGTCGATGTGGATTTTGACCTCGCCCCCATCAACTTTGTTGAACAGACGGCGCGCCATCGCCTGGCAAACGCTGTGATCGGCAATATGCGTGAACAAGGTGGGCCGTGTGATCTTGATCGAGCCTTTCTTGGCCAAAATGCCGATGTCGATAAGCGGTACCGAGCCCGATGCATTGCCAAACGAGATCATCATCCCCAGTGGCTTGAGACTGTCGAGCGAGCCGTTGAACGTATCCGCTCCGATCGAGTCCATTACCACGTCCACGCCTTTACCACCCGTGATCTCGGCCACGCGCTCGGCGAAGTTTTCGGTGCGGTAGTTGATGCAATGCGCCGCCCCGTTGAACTTGGCGAGGCTACATTTTTCGTCCGTTCCTGCGGTCCCGATCAGTTTAATCCCCTCGGATTTGGCCCATTGGCAGGCGATCAAGCCTACACCTCCGGCAGCGGCGTGGAACAGAACCGTATCCCCGCGTTTCAACGGCGTCGTGCGATGAAATAGATATTCGACCGTCATCCCCTTGAGCATCATTGCCGCAGCCGTGTCAAATGAGATGCTTTCAGGCAGCGGGCACACTTGCGCCGCAGGCATCACCCGCGCCTCGCAATAGGCCCCGGCTGGCATTGCGGCATAGGCCGCGCGCTGACCGGGTTCCAGATGGGTCACGCCTTCGCCCACTGCCTCGATCACGCCCGAGGCTTCCATTCCCAGCGCGTGTGGCAGCTCAAGCGGGTAAAGACCCGCGCGCTGGTACACGTCGATAAAATTCAGTCCGCAGGCACGGTGACGAATGCTCACCTCGCCCGGTCCCGGCTCGCCCACCGGGCGATCTTCGAGGGTCAGAACCTCGGGGCCACCATGTTTGTGAATGACGACTGTACGTGCCGTTTGCTGCATACTCACCTCCTGTACCCTGACGACAAGCTAACACGCTTGTGACGCAGCGCAATCGGCACAAAAGCGCAACCCGGCGCAAATCGGGAAAAACTGTGCTATACTCGGGGGTAAGCGTTGCCGGCGGGTCCGGCCCAGGGCAACCGATGCCGGATTCTCTCTGCTGCGCCAAGCCGCAAAAGAGGAGGGGATGACGATGGCGAAAACGATTGGAAACCCGGTAAGCTGGGCTGCGCGAAATCTTGGCGCTACCAGCGATCACATCGCGGAAAGCGTCAACAGCCTTGGCAGTGCCGACACACGAAAACTGCCAGTTGTTCGAGATCTGACCATGCAGGACCTGCGGGAATGTTTGAAGGCCGGGGGTCGCGACTTTCTGGAAACCCGCGCGGATGCGGTGTTTGTCGTGCTGATCTATCCGATTGCGGGCTTGCTGATGTTTGGGTTGGGGCTGGACCGCAACATGATCCCTCTGCTGGCCCCTCTGGTCGCAGGGTTCGCGCTGATCGGCCCTGTGGCCGCCGTTGGCCTCTATGAGATCAGCCGCACCCGTGAAAAGGGCGGCGAGGCGCATTGGCTGGACGCGCTGTCTGTATTCCGCTCACCTTCCTTCGGCGCCATTCTCGCGCTGGGGTTCTATCTGGTTATGTTGTTTCTGATCTGGCTGATGGTGGCGCAGAGCATCTATGTGCGAACCCTTGGTCCTGATCTGCCAGAGTCGTTGGGCGCATTTCTGACCCAGACCTTCACGACCGGCGCGGGTTGGACCATGATCCTGTTCGGCAACGCGGTCGGCTTTTTGTTCGCCCTGATCGCGCTTGCGGTCAGCGTTGTCAGCTTTCCGCTGTTGCTGGACCGCAAGGTCGGGCTGCCGGTTGCTGTGGTGACGTCGGTCCGGGTGCTGAGACAGAACCCCGCCGTCATCCTGGGTTGGGGATTCATCGTCGTCGGAATGCTTATCCTGGGCGCGATCCCGCTGCTGCTGGGGCTGATCGTGGTGATCCCGGTTCTGGGCCACGCCACCTGGCATCTCTACCGCCGCGCCGTGGCCTGAACAGGCTGGCGGTGTTTAGCCGCCCACCTTCAGAACGATTTTGCCGATATGGCCCGAGCTTTCCATCCGTGCATGGGCCGCTGCGGCCTCGGCCATATCAAACTCGCTGTCCATTACCGGTGAAATCTTGCCTGCATCCAACAGCGGCCAGACTGCCTCGCGCAGGTCCTGGGCGATTTTGGCCTTAGCCAGATCGGATTGCGGGCGCAGGGTGCTGCCGGTCAAGGTCAGGCGTTTCACCATCATCATGGCAAAGTTCAGCTCGACCTTGGGGCCTTGCAGGAAGGCGATTTGAACCAGCCGCCCATCCTCGGTCAGAGCCTTAACGTTGCGCGGGATATAGTCCCCGCCCACCATATCAAGGATTAGGTTCGCCCCGCCTTCGGCGCGCATGGTGGATACGAAATCCTCATCCCGGTAATTAATCGCCTTTTCGGCCCCCAGTTTCTCGCAGGCGGCACATTTCTCGGCCGATCCGGCGGTGGCAAAGACCCGTGCGCCGAACGCATTTGCAAGCTGGATCGCCGTTGTTCCGATCCCGCTGGACCCACCGTGAACCAAAAACCGCTCGCCCGCTTTCAGACCGCCGCGTGTGAACACATTGGACCAGACGGTAAAGAAGGTCTCGGGCAGACACGCAGCCTCCTTAAGGCCCATCCCCTCTGGCAGCGGCAGGCAATGGGCAGCGGGCGTGGCAACGTATTCGGCATAGCCACCGCCGGGCAACAAGGCGCAAACCTGATCGCCGATGGCGACACCTTCGACCCCTGCGCCGAGGGCAACGACTTCGCCCGACGCCTCAAGCCCCGGCAGATCACTCGCGCCCGGAGGCGGATCATACGCGCCCGCACGCTGCAAAGCATCCGGGCGGTTAACACCCGCATAGGCCACTTTCAACACCACCTGACCAGCGGCGGGCTCGGGCACTGGGCGTTCGGTCAGTTGCAACACATCCGGGCCGCCGGGCTTGGTGATTTCAACGGCGCGCATCATTTGGGTCATAGGCAAGTCCTCCTTGGCGCAATGCCTAGCAGGCGAAATCGGAAAGGCCCAGACACTTACGTGCTACTTGCGTGGGTTCAGCATTCCCGGCAGATCAGCCCGCATCTTCATCGGCGCTTTCACCTGACCGGCCAGCCAATTCGGAACCGCAAGGAAAGGTTTGAACAGAGGGTTGCCGTTCACCTGCGCCTTGAGCTTTTCAAACTGCATGACGTTATCGATGCGACGATCCAGAAACTCCCACGTCTTCTGATGATCCGGCGAATCATCCCCCAGCCAGAACAGCACGGTCGAGGAATAGACCCCCGACAGCGTCGCCCGCTTGGTGTACCAGTTCACATCATTCGAGGTATCCCCCAGCGTGTTCCAGATCAGGTCGCAGGTCTGCCACATCGCCTTCGCCCCATCCGCCGCATGCATCGGCAGCGAAAACAGCGTCATGCCGCGGCGCACCAATTCCTTATCATCGACGGCCTGTAGGCGAAACCGGACCGCAGCGGCGATACGGTCGCGGAACTTCAGATCGCTCAAATCCTCGGTTTTCAAGCGTTCCACCATGGCCGCATCCCCCTGGGCATGAAAAGCCAGCGCCATATCGGCCGCGCCACGGGGGCAGATTGAGCGGGCCAGCGCCTCATCAATATCGCAATCACTGATGGCCATGCGAAAGCTGGTTTCCGACCATCCGTCAAACGGGACATGGTCCAGCATCGCATTCAATAGCTGCTCTTTTGCGTCTTCATAAGTGGTGGTCATGGCGGTTCTCCGGGTTCTGGCACCAGTACTAGACAAGTTAGAACGGCTTTGCTATACGGCCACTTCCTGCAATTTCCTTGCAACTCTATCTAGAAAGGTGGTGACAACCACATGCAGGTTAGTGTTCGCGACAATAACGTCGATCAGGCGCTTCGTGCCCTGAAGAAAAAGCTGCAGCGCGAAGGCGTGTTCCGTGAAATGAAGCTGAAGCAACATTTCGAGAAACCGTCCGAGAAAAAAGCGCGCGAGAAAGCTGAAGCGATCCGCCGTGCCCGTAAACTGGCACGTAAGAAAGCACAGCGCGAAGGTTTGCTCTAAAACCCCGCTCGTCCAGCTTTGGATGACACTATTTGACGACCCCCGACGCATCGCTCGGGGGTTTGTCGTTTCTGGCCCAAAGAAAAACGCCCCGGAACATCAGGGGCGTCAGGATCAGTAGATTTTGGGCACGTGCAGCTCATCCGGCAGAACACGACGTTCATATTCGGGGTTGTACTTGCGATCCGGCAGATTGACCTTTTCCTGCGGTACATCGGTGTAGGGGATCTTGGTCAACAAGTGTTCGATACAGTTCAGACGTTCGCGCTTTTTGTCATTGCCTTCGACGATGTACCACGGCGCTTCCGAGATATTGGTGCGGAACAGCATATCCTCTTTGGCCTTGGTGTAAGCCTCCCACCGGATGCGGGATTCCAGATCCATCGGCGACAGCTTCCACTGTTTCATCGGATCGTGAATACGCATCAAGAATCGCAATTGCTGTTCTTCATCGGTGATCGAGAACCAGTATTTCAGCAAAATGATGCCCGAGCGCACCAGCATCCGTTCAAATTCGGGAACATCCTGAAAGAACTGTTCAACCTGATCCTCGGTGGCAAAACCCATGACCCGCTCGACGCCCGCGCGGTTGTACCATGACCGGTCAAACAGCACGATCTCGCCCGCCGCCGGCAGGTGCGGAACGTAGCGCTGGAAATACCACTGGCTTTGTTCCCGGCGACTGGGCGCGGGCAAAGCCACAACCCGCGCGACCCGAGGGTTCAGACGCTGGGTGATCCGCTTGATCACGCCCCCCTTGCCCGCGCTGTCACGCCCTTCGAACAGGATACAAACCTTGGCCCCGGTATGCTGTACCCAATCCTGCACCCTGATCAGTTCAGCCTGAAGGCGCAGCAGGTTGCGGAAATAGACCTTGCGGTCCAGCATCTCAGGGTGCTGATCCTTATAGATCTTGCGGATCTCCATCGAGAGCATGGGCTCGCTAAACTCGATCTCGAAATCTTCGTCTAGCGTGTCTTCCAGCTCGGCCTCAAGCCAGTCTTTGGGGGCGTCGTTGTATTCGTCAGCCAAGGTCTGCTCCTTACTAGTAACCGGGTTCGGACCCTATCGGGCGCATGTAACCGCCTGATATCATCAGATGAATTGATGAAAGCCCTTTCCTATGCTCATCGGACCGTTACGGCAAGGTCGCGGGTCGGACACGGAAACGGCACCCTTTCCAAATATGTGGACCTGAAAACGCCCAAATGCAAGCAACGGAATTGCCGCATTGCCAATGGGTTGCACTCCGCCGGCTTGCATCAACGTACCCTGTTGCTGCATCAAGGCCGGGTCAAAACCGCGAGAGGCCTGTGGCGTATTTCCTTTCCCTTCTGCCCCTTATTTGGCCCTGGTTCATCCTGATCGCCGCTCAGATCAGCGCGATATCCGGTCGATGGCGTCTTGGCGCATCGTTGCTGAGCCTGTTCGGAACAGTCGCCTTCGCGCAGGGGCTGGTTTCAGCCAGCGCCTTAATGGTCGCGATTGCCGGGCTTGCGGGGGCCGCAGCGCTGCGCCGCACATCCGGGCTTTGGTCTTTGCCCGGCCATTTCGCGCTGATCTTATGGTGTGTGGCCTTGGGTGCGCATATCGTTTCGGGGTTCAACAATCTTCTGGTGCTTGATCAGGTGCAGGCCGGACCCGGAAGTACCGATTTCTCCATGTATATGAATCTGGACAAACCTTTGGTTCTGTTCGCCGCACTTCTGGTCTGGCCCGGACAGAATGCAGGCTTGCCCGCTATTCGCAAAACGCCATTGATCCTGGGGATTTTGACCTTGCCCGCTTTATTTGCGCTAGGCCTGTCCCAGCAAGCGGTGCGCCCCGAGGTTGGTCTGCCACATTGGTGGCTGATCTTTGCGCTGTCCAACCTGTTCCTAACCTGTTTGGCGGAAGAGGCCTTTTTTCGCGGCTATCTGCAATCGGCCCTGTCCTCAAAGCTCGGCGCGGCCTTTGGTATCGCTGCGGCCAGCTTGTTGTTTGGGCTGGTGCATTTTGCCGGTGGCCCGTCGCTTGTCGTGTTCGCAGCTATTTTGGGCGCGGGATGCGGATTGGGATATTACGCGACCAACAGGCTATGGGTGCCGGTTCTGATGCATTTCGCCTTCAACGCCGCACATCTGGCGCTGTTCACCTATCCCGGCCCCGCCTGACGTCAGACCGGCAGCGCCGTAGTCTTGAACACAGTTCTCAGCGCGAATGAGCTTTGCATCTGCGCCACACCCGGCAAGCGCGAAAGGTATTGGCGATGAATGCGGGCAAAATCCTCGGTATTTTCGGCCACAACTTTCAGAATGTAATCCGCCGTCCCGGCCATTAGATGGCATTCCAGGACATCGGGGATACGGGCAACGGCTTTTTCGAACGCGTCCAGAACTTCTTCGGCCTGCCCCTGCAAGGTGATCTCGACAAACACCGTGGTCGGTACGTTCATCTTACGTGCGTCCAGCAGGGCCACATAGTTGCGGATATAGCCCTCAGCCTCAAGCCGTTGGACTCGACGATGGCAGGCCGAGGGCGATAGATTCACCTGCTCGGACAGCTCTGCATTAGACATCCGGCCATTTTTCTGTAACGAGGCCAGAATCTTTCGATCCGTCGTATCTAGGCTCATGGGCGCAACTCCTTTGCGTGGTTGGAGCATCATACAGGAAATTCTCCCGAAAAAAACCGCAAGGACAGGCAGAGTTTCACAGAAATTGCAGCGCAGTTTGCCCATTCTTTAGGCAGTTTATGAACGGAGAGACCAAATGAAAATCGGTTGCCCAAAAGAGATCAAACCGCAGGAGTTCCGCGTCGGCATGACTCCGAATGCTGCGCAGGAAGCGGTTGCGCGGGGTCATGAGGTGATCATCGAAACAGGCGCGGGCCTGGGCTCGGGCTTTGACAATGCCGACTATGTCGCTGCTGGCGCACAGATCGTAGACACCGCCGCCGAGGTATTCGCCACCGCTGACATGATCGTCAAGGTCAAGGAACCACAGGCAGGTGAGCGCAAGATGCTGCGCGAAGGCCAGTTGCTGTTTACCTATCTGCACCTCGCCCCCGACCCGGATCAGACCCATGACCTGCTGTCCTCGGGCTGTACTGCTATCGCCTATGAGACAGTGACGGACGCGAGCGGCGGCCTGCCGCTGCTGGCTCCTATGTCCGAGGTTGCCGGGCGTCTGGCCCCGCAGGTCGGGTCTTGGACGCTGCAAAAAGCCAATGGCGGACGCGGTGTGCTGATGGGCGGCGTGCCAGGTGTCGGGCCCGCAAAAGTGGTTGTGATTGGCGGCGGTGTGGTCGGCACGCATGCGGCCAAGATCGCTGCGGGCATGGGCGCGGATGTGACGGTTCTGGACCGCTCGCTGCCCCGCCTGCGCTATCTGGATGACGTGTTCGGCGGGCAGTTCAAGAACCAGTATTCTACCGCTGGTGCCACCGCCGAGCTGATCCAGACGGCAGATATGGTGATCGGCGCGGTTCTGATCCCCGGCGCAGCGGCACCCAAACTGATCACCCGCGCGCAACTGGCCACCATGAAACCCGGCGCGGTTCTGGTCGACGTTGCCATCGACCAGGGCGGCTGTTTCGAGACGTCGAAGGCCACCACGCATGCCGATCCGATCTACGAGGTCGATGGCGTCATGCATTACTGCGTTGCCAACATGCCCGGTGCCGTGGCGCGCACATCGACCATCGCCCTCGGCAATGCGACGATGCCATTCATGCTGGCTCTGGCTGACAAGGGCTGGAAACAGGCCTGCCAGGACGATCCGCACTTGATGGCCGGTCTGAACGTCCATGCAGGTCAGCTAACCTACTATGCGGTTGGCAAGGCTCTGGGGATTGACGTCGTTTCCCCCAACGTGGTCATCAAAGCCTGAACGGCTCCCGCCCCTGAGAGCGCCCTCTCCCGAGGGCGCCTACAGCGTTGGGCATAGCGCCGCGTCTGCGACGCGGCGCGGAGGGCACAAGACGAACGCTCCCGCAAAACGCAACAGCGCCGCGCGATTAGCGCGGCGCTGGGCCCAACCGGAAAAGGGCATTTCAATGCCCGTATGACGGGCGGGAGATTTACGCCTGCTTGTGAATCTCGACCGAATGCGGGTAAGGGATCGAAACGCCCTTGGCGTCGAATGCCTCTTTCACAGCTTTGGTCAGCTCGAATTTCACGTCCCAGTAATCTCCCGCGTCACACCATAGGCGCGCTGTCAGGTCGACCGAGCTATCGCCCAGATTTGTCACACGTACCCAGGGCTCCGGGTCGCTGTGAATACGCTTGTCGGCTTTGGCCACGTCCAGGATGATCTGCATCGCGGCATCCGCACTGTCGCCATAGTCGATCCCGAACACCAGATCGACGCGGCGCGTGTCATGGGCCGAGAAATTGGTGATCACGCTGCCCCAGGCCTGCCCATTGGGCACGATGATCTGGACGTTGTCAGGGGTGACCAGTTCCGTTGTGAACAGGTTCAGATCCTTCACCGTCCCGGCAGTACCGCCAATATCGACATACTGACCCAGCTTGTACGGCCGGAATACGACCAGCATCACCCCGGCCGCCAAATCGCTGAGCGTCCCCTGCAAGGCCAGACCAATGGCCAGCGAGGCGGCACCCAGAATAGCGACGATACTTGTGGCCTCGATCCCGAAAATGCCCAGAACAGCGACCAGCACCATCGCCAGGATCGCCCACTTCACCAGGCTGGCAACAAAATTCCCTAGCGTCGGATCGATTTGTGGGGTTGCGTTGATGCGACGCCGCACCACGCCCGCGATCATCCCAGCTACGGTCCAGCCCAATACCAGAACAACCAGTGCCTTCACGGCATTCATCACCAGCGGCGCAAAAGCACCGACCTGTGTAGCAACTTCATCCACGCGTTTCTCCTTCTACAAGCCATAAGAAAACCCGCGACGCGCGCGGAGATCACCAAACTGTGAGCGATAAATGCGCGTCAGTCTAGGTGCGGATTTCTCTGCTTTTCCCCGCCTGTTCCCGAATGCACAATATCTGACCAGTAACGCACAGCGCGCGCCACTGGTAGATCGGCACCGCAACACCTAACTGTGTTCGGAACCTTCATACAGGAGCCCCTATGCTGGACGCCGCAAACCACCCGATCACTGCCCGCTGGCCCGCACAGTCACCGGAAAAACTGCAACTCTATTCCTACCCCACGCCCAACGGCGTCAAAGTCTCGATCATGCTCGAAGAGATCGGCCTGCCCTATGAGGCGCATCTGGTCACGCTGGCGGACTCAGACGTAAAAAGCCTCGAATTCCTTTCGCTGAACCCCAACAACAAGATCCCGGCCATCATCGACCCGAACGGACCGGATGGCGAGCCGGTCTCATTGTTCGAAAGCGGTGCGATCCTGCTGTATCTGGCTGAGAAAAGCGGTCAGCTGATCGGAAAAACCGCGGCGGACAAAGCACGTGTGACCCAATGGTTGATGTTCCAGATGGGCGGGCTGGGTCCGATGTTCGGGCAGCTTGGCTATTTCCACAAATTCGCTGGCAGCGAGATCGAAGACCCTCGCCCGCGCGAGCGCTACATCAACGAGGCCAAGCGTCTGTTGAACGTCGTTAACACGCAGCTGGACGGGCAGGACTGGATCGCCGGGGACTACTCGATCGCTGATATCGCCATAGTCCCATGGCTGCGCGGGTTGGACTACTACGGCGTCAAAGACCTGCTCGGATGGTCGGATTTCGCCAATCTTCAGCCTTATGTGGACCGTTTCCTGGAACGTCCAGCAGTCCAGCGCGGATTAACTATACCTGCGACAAGCTAAGGCAGATCGGGGGCGAGGCATTGCCCCGCCCCGACGCCCGCTATCCGGGCAGTTGTCCGGTCAGAACATAGCGCAGCACCTCGACCACCTGAGCGGGGTGCTCGGCGACGGCCAGCGCTGCGGCGTCGACCTCTTTCAACGCGTGCTGATGATCGGAGCCGTGCAGCACGATCAGCGATTTGCCCAACGCGGCGGCGTAACCCGCATCAAACGCGGCGTTCCACTGTTTATACTTGTCGCCAAACCGCACAACGACCACGTCGGCATCCGCAATACCCTTTCGGGTGCGAATGGCGTTGACCATCGCACCTTTGTGGTCGTGCCAGTATTTGTTCGACTCTGCCCCCAGAATGGCCACGCCGCAATCGTCGCTGGCGGCGTGATCGGTGACGGGGCTGTTGAAAGTGACATCCAGCCCCTTGGCGCCATCGATGATCTGTTCCCGCCAATCGGTATGGATTTCACCCGAGAGGTATACGTTCAGGCCCATAGTTAACTCCTTGTTATTTGTCTGCGACCCTAGTCAGAAATCGGTGGCAACCCAAGGGGCGTTCAGAAGCGTAACCGCCAGAAAATCGGCTGATCCTCTTTCACCGCCCGCCGGGCTGTACTGCGATGTTTGCTGCCCAGCATTGGGGGCATCTCGCGCGTTTGTTGGAACCCGAATGCACGCGGCAGTCGGGTATAGATCGAACGCGGCGGTAGCCGACCCCATGTAATCCCTTTCAGTTTAGCGCCGGACTCTGGCTGGTGCATCCAGACATCACGCACGGCAAACTCATCCCGCAGCAGCATCAGGACCGACAGCATCATCACATCGGCCCAGATTTTGGCGTATCTCTGCTGCAGGCTTTGCTCATAGTCGCTGGTCAGCCGCAATGCCCGCGACCGGGGCGCACGATGTTGCAACCGCCGCCGGGCGCGACCTACGAAACGCAGCCAATCGGACTGGATCTCTTCGATCAGGCAATGGCCGCTTTGCAGGTCCAGATCCAGACGACACCAAGCCAGTGTCGGGCGCCCGTGTCTGCGAACCGGGTGCAGGCTGCTTTGATAGGCGCCAACCTCAGCACGCTGTTCGAATTGCCACAGTAACGCCGCGTGTTCGCTTGGGAACCCAAGCTGAACCACCAGATTGTGGTCTTTGCGTGTCGTCTGCTCGCCGGACCAGATGTCGAAGCTCAGGCAGAAATCCAGCCAATCGGATTGATACGCAACCTCCAGCCCCCTTGTCGCCGCCGGGCCCAAAGCCCCAAGCCGCATCGCGCGGTCCGCATGGGCCACGGCCATCACATCGTGCCGCCGCAGGACCCCGCCACAAGACGCCACAATCGGCTGCACCAATGGGCGCGTTAGCAAGCGGGAAAGGTCGGACTGTTTAAGGTCCGAGATCGGCATCTCAGCCTGCATCGACTGGCACAGCAACCATGGGCTTTGCCGGTCCGGATAATAGGGAAAGGGCATCTCTTGCGGCAATATCTGCCGGAACATCGAGATGTCTTGACGTTTCATGACAGCTCTCCAACGGGAAAAAAGGCCCGCCGGAATGCTGGCGGGCAATCAGAAAATGAAAGGCGCTTGGGCGCGTTTGGGATCTGGCATCTGGCAGACTCCGGGGTTTGATTGCGTTAGGAGCGCGTAAATAGGGTGGCTTGCCGATTCTGCTCAACCCCCTGAAAGGGCCCACAGCTTTCTGTTGCGACACGGCAACACCATCCCCAGAAACGAGAAAAGCGCGCCCGCAGGCGCGCTTTGCATTTGGATCAAGGCCGGTTTAACCGCGTAACACGCCGCCAGTGGCCTTGCCGACCTTGGCGATGATCTTCTGGCCAACCGCCTCGATATCTTCTTCCTTCAAGGTTTTGTCCGTCGGTTGCAAACGCACGGTAATGGCCAGAGATTTCTTGCCCTCACCCAAACTACCGCCGATGAATTCATCGAAAACACGCACATCCTCGATCAAGGCCTTATCCGCCCCCGCCGCTGCATTCACCAGCGTCAAAGCCTCGACATCCGCATCGACGACAAAGGCAAAGTCACGCTCGACCGCTTGCAAATCGCGCAGCTCCAATGCCGCACGGGTCGCCCCGGATTTGCGGGGCAGAGGTACCTCGTCCGGCCAGATGGTAAACGCCATCACCGGGCCCCTGATGTCCATCGCCTGCAAAATACGCGGGTGCAGCTCACCGAACACACCCAGCACCTTTTTCGGCCCCAGGCAGATCTTTCCGTGCCGTCCTGGATGCCACCACGCATCACCATCGCGCTGGACCTGCACCTTGGCGGGCGCTCCGATGGCGGCCAGCACAGCCTCGACATCGGCCTTGACGTCGAACACATCCACGGCGCGCGCGGCCCCATGCACATCCTTGGGGCCACCGCGGCCCACCAAGAGACCGGCAATCTGGGTTTTCTGATCGCCGGGCTCGCCATCATGGAAGACCGGACCAACCTCGAACAGAGCGACATCCGCAAAGCCGCGCGCCTGATTGCGGGCGGCCGCCTGCAGCAGACCGGGCAGCAGATCGGGACGCATGTGGCTCATTTCCGAGGAAATCGGGTTTTCCAGCTGCGTCGCGGCATCGCCACCCCCAAACAGGGCGGCCGAGGCCTGATCAATGAAGGTATAGGACACACATTCATTGTATCCCAGCGCCGCGCAGGTCCGGCGCGCCATCGACTGACGGCGCTGCGTCGGTGTCATCACCGCCTTGGGGATGCCATCAGTCACACGCGGCAGCGGTTTGCCCTGCAGCTTGGTCAGGGAGGCGATCCGCGCGACCTCTTCCACCAGATCGGCCTCACCCATGATATCGGGACGCCAACTGGGCACATGGGCCATCTCACCCTCAAGACGGAAACCCAGACGGGTCAGCGTCTGGCGCTGTTCGCTTTCGGGTATCTCCATCCCGACCAGAGACTGCACCCGCGCCGCATCCAACTTATAAGCACGCGCGTGGTTCGGAGCCTTCCCGGCCTCAACAACCGAGGACACTTCACCGCCGCAGATATCCAAAATCATCTGCGTCGCCTGCTCCAGCCCTTCACGGGTGAATTGCGGGTCAACGCCGCGTTCAAAGCGGTAACGCGCGTCCGAGTTAATCTTCAGCGCGCGGCCCGTCAGGGCGATCTGCACATGATCCCAGAAGGCGCTTTCGAGGAAGACATTGACCGTCTCATCGGTACAGCCGGTTTCCTCGCCGCCCATGATACCCGCGATGGATTCCGCGCCCTTGTCGTCCGAGATCACCATCATACCGCGCTGCAGAGTGTATTCCTTCTCATCCAGCGCCACCAGCGTTTCACCACCCTTGGCGCGGTGAACCCGCAGGTTGCCCTGCACCTTGTCGGCATCGAAGACGTGCAGCGGGCGGTTCTGGTCAAAGGTCATGTAGTTGGTGATATCCACCAACGCCGAAATGGGCCGCAGACCGATGGCCTTCAACTGATCCTGCAGCCACTGCGGGCTGGGACCGTTCTTGACGCCCCGGATCACACGACCGGTGAAATGCGGCGCGCCGTCCAGTGTGTCGTCATCAATCGTCACCTTGATCGGGCATTCGAAATCCCCCGGCACTGGCGCGTGGATATGCTCTTTCAGCGTGCCAACCCCACGCGCTGCCAGATCACGAGCGATGCCAGCCACACCCAACGCATCGGGGCGGTTCGGCGTGATCGCAATCTCGATCATCGGATCGACCTTGGACGGATCATTCTCGGCCAGCCAGTCCACGAACCGATCACCGACTTCGCCCGAGGGCAGTTCGATAATGCCATCATGCTCGTCCGACAACTCCAGCTCGCGCTCGGATGCCATCATGCCAAAGCTTTCGACGCCCCGGATCTTGCCGACGCTGATGGTGATATCCAGACCGGGGATATACATGCCCGGCTTGCAGACCACGACGGTGATGCCTTCGCGCGCGTTGGGGGCACCGCAGATGATCTGCAGATCGCCTTCATCCGTCGCCACCGTGCAGACGCGCAGCTTGTCGGCGTCGGGGTGTTTCTCGGCATGTTTCACATGGCCCAGCGTAAAGCCTGCCAGCCGGTCCGCCGGGTTCACAATCTCTTCGACCTCAAGGCCAAGGTCAGTCAGCGCCTCAGCGATCTCATCCACCGACGCATCGGTATCGAGGTGGTCTTTCAGCCAGGACAGAGTGAATTTCATTGCTCGGGGCCTTTTTTGGCAGATATCCAGTCGGCACAGGCAATGACAAAGATTGCGCCAAGGTGCAAGCGCTGCGCGTTACGGATAGGTGGGGGTGCGGCCCAAAAGCTCGTCCAATTGGCGCCCGATCCAGCCATGGGGGATGAAATGCCCGCCCGGATGCGTGTCCAGCGTCACTTGCCCGCGCGCGCAATCGGTCCACTCCATCCGGCTGAGGGTCAGGATCGGCACCACGCTCCAATCTCCGCGCGGGGTGGCATCGTGGCAATCATACGCCGCTCGCCACAGCGCCACCGGGTAGGTGGTGTCGCCGTTGGTGCCATAAGGAAAATCCATCACCGTATCGCTGAGGCCGTGCACATGGCGCGCCTCACGCGGGGCTTCGGGGCACTCTTCAGTCTGGCGGATGCTACCCGCAACGGCCAGCAAGGCGGCAATGTCATTGCCCGACTGGCACACATAGCGCCACGCCATCGCGCCGCCAAAGGAATAACCCGACACGTAGATACGGTCAGGATCAACCGGATAGCGCATAGCCACATCCTCAAGCACCGCATCGGCAAAGGGCACATCGCGCGTGTCCGATGTCCAGAAGTCCCAGCTTTTGCCTAACCCGTTCGGAGCCACCAGCAACACGCCGCGCAATTTTGTGGCCCCAGCGATGCGCTGATGGTTCACCACCACGGTGCCCTGCCGCGCCCAGCCGTGGAAGTGCAACAGAACGGGAAGAGGGGTCTCCCCGTCCCATTCCTCGGGCTCTAACACATGGTACGAGCGGTCACCCAGATCACAGGCGGTGTCGCCATGGCAATCGGATTTCCACGGACCCATGGCGAGTGCAGGGGTAGCGGTCAGCAGCAGGAACAGCAGTCGGTAGATCATAAGCCGGAGCCTAGCCGCCTGACGCGGACTGTCACGTCACAACCGTGTGCGAGTTTGTAATAAGTCACGCTATATTCGACACACCGCAAAAACCTACTTCAATCCGATGCTGAGTGGCGAACATACGGCAAAAGTCTAGTTTCAATCGTGTCCAAAGCCGTAGACAGTTTCTCTGTCAATGAATTAGCCGTCCGATCATACCCGTCCCATATTGCGTCTTCGTATCTCTCAGTTCTTTGAAAATCTTTTTCGGATAACGTGCGCCCATAGTGTGTGCTGTCCCTCATCGCATCTCTAATCTTCCCTTTGAGAGCGACAATCAGTTTTATGCGTGCATCAAATATTGCATCTATCGCCTCTTGAACCGCACTATCTCCAACGAGTGCTTTTTGGCGCACCCCAAGCCGCCTCAACTCGGCATAGTCGTCATTGAGATCAGCCAGTTCATTTAGCCTACGACGGAAGTCATAGGTTCCGTCTTCATCCTCACCGGCCGGTGCTGCAAAGCCCATCGGGTTTCGAACCGCCTGAAATTTACCAATCAGTTCAGTAGCATGAGATATCAATTCTTCCCCGAGATCTGCACGCTTCAGCGTTAGTTTTTCGCCTTTCCATGAATGAAGCTGGCGGTAAGCTACCCATACGCCGGCGGCGACTGAAACTGCGATCGCTACTTGGCTCATAGCAGCAATTCCTTCGAAAATGCCGCTTGATGTCACCGTCACCGCGACAAACCACCATGCAGGTTCGGCATATCCAGCGCCGCGAACCCATAGTGCCGCAACCAACGCAGGTCTGAATCAAAGAACGCCCGCAAATCCGGAATGCCATATTTCAGCATCGCCAGACGGTCGATCCCAATCCCAAAGGCAAAGCCCTGATAAACCTCGGGGTCGATACCACCGGCGGCGATCACCTTGGGGTGGACCATACCCGAACCCAGAATCTCCATCCAGTCGTCGCCCTCGCCGATCTTCAGCTGACCATTGTCCCAGGAACAGCGGATGTCGACCTCGGCCGACGGTTCGGTGAAGGGGAAATGCGAGGCGCGGAAGCGCAGCTCGACCTCGTCGACCTCGAAGAAAGCTTTCACGAACTCTTCCAGAACCCATTTCAGGTTCGCCATCGAGATGTTTTTGTCGATGGCCAGCCCCTCGACCTGATGGAACATCGGCGTGTGGGTCTGGTCATAGTCGGCGCGGTACACGCCGCCCGGGCAGATCACACGGATCGGCGCGCCTTGTTTCTCCATCGAACGGATCTGCACCGGAGACGTATGCGTACGCAGCACATGCGGCGGACGATCGTCGCCCTCGGCACGGTGCATGTAGAACGTGTCCATCTCGGCCCGCGCGGGGTGGTGGCCGGGAATGTTCAGGGCGTCGAAATTATACCAGTCGTCCTCGATCCGGGGCCCTTCGGCCACAGAGAAACCCAGCTCGGCAAAAATCGCGGTCAGTTCCTCGGTCGCCTGGCTGATCGGGTGGATTGAGCCCTGACGGCGTGCGCGGGTCGGCAGGGTGACGTCCAGCCATTCGGTACGCAAACGCTCATCCAGCGCGGCATCGGCCAGCGCGGATTTTTTGGCGGCCAACGCCGAGTTGATCTCATCCTTCAGGGCGTTCAACGCGGGGCCTGCGATCTGGCGTTCCTCGGGCGTCATTTTGCCCAGCTCGCGCATCTTCAGCGCAACCTCGCCTTTTTTGCCCACGGCAGCGACACGGATCGCCTCAAGCGCGTTTTCGTCACCGGCCTCGGCGATTTGGCCCAGATATTTTGCCTTAAGATCGTCCATGACGCCCTCTGAATTTGGTCGCCAACCTGCTATCGGGCCAGCCCTGCGAATGCAAGCGGGACGGTGCGGATCAATAGCTGTATTCGGGATAAATCCGGGTCAGATCGCCGTTCCAGTCGCCATTGTAGTGATCCAGCAACTCATCGGCGGGGACTTTCCCTGTATCGATGCTTTCCTTCAGGGCGTTCAGGAAATGCGTCTCGTCCGGCACCAGCCCGCCTGCGCCGGGGAAGGCGCGGGATTTCAGACCGGCCTCGGAAATCGCCACGACCTCGCGCGCCAGATCGTGCATGTTGATAACGCCAACCTGCGCCTGAAGACCCTGAACGGCAGCCTGAACGCGCAGTTCTTCGCGGGTTTCCGCATCCCAGCCTTTGACCAGATCCCATGCCGCATCCAGCGCGCCTTGGTCATATGTCAGACCAACCCAGAAGGCAGGCAGTGCGCACAAACGCCGCCACGGGCCGCCATCCGCGCCGCGCATCTCCATGTATTTCTTGATGCGAGCCTCGGGGAAGGCGGTTGTCAGGTGGTCGGCCCAATCAGACAGCGTCGGGGTTTCACCGGGCAGCGCAGGCAGTTTGCCCTGCAGGAAATCGCGGAAAGACATGCCCAGCGCGTTAATATATTGACCGTCGCGGTAGACGAAATACATCGGCACATCGAGCGCGTACTGCACATAACGCTCGAACCCAAAGCCCTCTTCGAACACAAACGGCAGCATGCCCGTCCGCGCATCATCCAGATGCCGCCAGATATGGCTGCGCCAGCTTTTCTGGCCGTTGGGCTTGCCCTCAAAGAAAGGCGAATTGGCGAATAGCGCCGTCGCGACCGGCTGCAGCGCCAGCGCCACGCGCAGCTTCTGGACCATGTCGGCCTCGGACCCAAAGTCGATATTGACCTGAACCGTGCAGGTGCGCCGCATCATGGCGCGGCCCATGGTGCCGACCTTTTCCATATAGTCGTTCATCAGCCGATAGCGGCCCTTGGGCATCAACGGCATCTCGTCATGGGTCCAGATCGGAGCCGCGCCCAGTCCGATAAAGCCCACGCCGATCTCATCCGCGATATCCTTCACCTCGCGCAGGTGGGTGTTCACCTCATCGCAGGTCTCGTGGATCGTCTCCAGCGGAGCACCCGATAGTTCCAGCGCACCGCCGGGTTCCAGGCTGACATTCGCGCCGTCCTTTTCCAGACCGATAAGGTTGTCACCCTCGCGCACCTCGGCCCAGCCATGGCGGTCGCGCAGACCTTCCAGCACAGCGACGATCGAGCGTTTACCCTCGAACGGCAGCGGTTTCAGCGTGTCCTTGCAATAACCGAACTTCTCATGCTCGGTCCCGATGCGCCAATCGGCTTTGGGCTTGCAGCCCGA
The DNA here is from genome assembly GCF_056531925.1 of Ruegeria sp. J8. Lineage (NCBI taxonomy): Bacteria > Pseudomonadati > Pseudomonadota > Alphaproteobacteria > Rhodobacterales > Roseobacteraceae > Ruegeria > Ruegeria sp. J8. Next base: position 376,425 of record NZ_JBQFMR010000003.1, on the reverse strand, counting down.
TTCCAGATATTCCGCAAGCTGTTCGTGGCGTTCGATCGGCCCGCCGCCGGACTGGGGGATGGACATGAACCGCTCTCCGATCCTGATGTGTCTGTCTTTGGGTGAGTCGTGGGGTGAAATGCCGCCAGTGTCAATGCAGCCGCAGATGCGCCGGTCGCATCGGGCGCTTTTCCCAGATCACCACGGGATGCACCGCACCGCCGTTCAATTCGGCCAGCATCTGTTCGGTTTTCAGCCCCGGCAGGTTCGAGAACACATCAAAAAGCGCCTCGGCCCCCTCGGCATTCACGGGAATGTGAAGCGTTGGCTGGCCCGGCTGAGACAGTACCCAATGCGCCGGGTTCGAGGTCGGGTCCAGTGCCAGCCGTTCGATCTCGCGCGAGGCGACCATGCCGCCGTCCAGCGGGCCCAGATAGGTGATCTGACCTTCGTCGATGGTGACAACGCCGGGGCCGCCTGCCCCCGTGCGAAATCGCGCGCGCTGAAAACCTATGACGGCCAGCGCCACGGCCACGGCAACCAGAACCCAGCCCATCCAGCCCAGCAGGCCACCGGGACCGCCAATCCAGCTCAGGCCAACCAGCAGGACGGCCACGGCAACCAGCACTTCGCGCCAGCGCCACAGGGTCAGTTTGGCTTCGGTTCGGATGAAACTCATGCCGGGTCCTTCGGGTTCTTGAACAGGATCAGCGAGAACTGTCCTGCTGGTTTGAATCCGATTGCCATATAGGCACGCGCCGCCGAATTGGAAGCCGCAAACAGCACCGCGCGCGACACGCCGCTGGCATTTGCCTCGAGCAGATGCAAGGAAACAGCCAACCGCGCATAGCCGCGCCCGCGCAGCTTGGGCGGGGTATAGACCCCGCCGATCTGAACCACATCGGGCAGGCGCGCATTGAACCCTGTCATCGCCACGGGCTGACCATCGACCACAAGTACCCGGTGCGAATTTAGGTCCAGATAGGTCACATAGTCCTTACGCGCTTGCTTCCGCGCGCGGTCAGGAGCGAAATCCATCGCCTCTATCAAATAGTCGCATCGCCATTCTTCGGTGATGTCTCCGTTGAACCCACCCAAAGGCTCAAGCATCGCACCGGTGGTATCGGGCACCACAAGTTGGGTCAGGTCCAGAGTGAACCCCGGCTCGTCACTATTGAGTGTCGCGGGACGGCCCGCCCAGCCCGCAAGCTGCATGATCCGCCGCGCTTGGGTCGCCTCGGCTGCAATCCCGAACAGCGGCCTGCCGCGGATCAGGTCGATCGCGGCCAGCAGATCGGCGTCGGAACAATCGGGGCATTGTGGCAGAATCATACCTTCGTTGGTGATGGCAAAAACGGCCCACGGATCGTCACCCAACACCCAGGCACTCAGCGCGCGCGGGCTGGTTCCGCCCAAGCCGTATTCGCGCAGATTGGCCAGCGGAAACATCGAGGTCTGGACATGCCGCGACAGAAACCGGCGGATCGCAGGCACGTCCGTCGTATCAGCCGGTCGCCAGTTCATGACCAATCCCCCAAGGCCTGCTGCCACATGGTCAAGGCCGCCACCGCCGCCGTATCGGCCCGCAGGATGCGCGGCCCAAGACTGACGACATGGGAAAAGGACAACCCGGCCAGGCGCGCGCGCTCTCGATCCGAAAACCCACCCTCGGGCCCGATCAAAATAGCCCAGGGCTGGCCCGACTCATGGGCAGCCAGACGCAAGGCCGAGCCGACCTCGGCCTCATCACAGAACATCAGCTGACGGTCCTCGGGCCATGCGTCCAACAGTCGGTCCAAACGTTGCAGATCGGCAACCTCTGGCACGTAGGTGCCGCCGCATTGCTCGGCTGCTTCGACCGCGTGGGCCTGAAGACGGTCTTGCCGGATACGCTCGGAATTGGTGAATTCGGTTTGTACCGGCAGAATGCGCGCAGCCCCCATCTCGGCCGCTTTTTCAACGATGAAATCAGTACGGGCCTTTTTGATCGGCGCGAATAGGAACCACAGATCGGGCGGCAGTTGCAGCGGCTTGGTCTGGCGGGCGCAAGTCAGCACACCGCCACGCTTGCCCGCCTCGGCAACGTCGGCCAGCCACTCGCCATCTTGGCCGTTGAACAAGGACACTTGTCCGCCGACGGCCAGCCGCATGACGCCGAACAGGTAGTGGGCCTGATCACGCGTCAAAGGAACCGATTGCCCCGCACCCAAAGGGTGCTCTACATACAGTCTGATCTTTGCACTCATGAGACCTTAATATGCAAGGCAATGCCCCAACACCAGATGGTCAGGTCGCTGATGCCGTCAGCGGCAACTGGGTCGACACTCACGCGCCCGCCTTTACCCGCCCCTATCTGCGCCTCAGCCGCGCGGATCGACCCATCGGCACTTGGCTGCTGCTAATCCCTTGCTGGTGGGGCCTTGTGCTGGCTGTCCTCAGCGACGGCTCGCCCCGGTGGGAGGATCTATGGATCGCCGCCGGATGCGCCATCGGCGCCTTCCTGATGCGCGGCGCGGGCTGCACATGGAATGACATCACCGACCGCGAATTCGATGCGCAGGTTGAGCGTACCCGCTCGCGGCCCATCCCCTCGGGTCAGGTCACGGTGCGGCAGGCGGTGGTCTGGATGGGGCTGCAATGCCTGTTGGCTTTGGGCATTCTGCTCAGCTTCAATCAGACGGCCATAGCAATGGGCGTCCTGTCGCTGCTGCCGGTCACGATCTATCCCTTCGCCAAACGGTTCACGTGGTGGCCGCAGGTGTTTCTGGGGCTGGCCTTCAATTGGGGTGTTCTGTTGGCCTGGGCCGCACATACCGGATCCATCGGTATGCCTGCGATTTTGCTCTATCTGGCCGGGATTGCGTGGACGCTGTTCTATGACACGATCTATGCCCATCAGGACACCGAAGATGACGAACTGATCGGCATCAAATCCACCGCGCGTCTGTTCGGAGAGGACACGGCCAAGTGGCTGAAATACTTCCTTGTGGCCACCGTTTCCCTGATGGGTCTGGCGATTATTGACGCAATAACCACGCAGGCCTCGATCATGGCGCTGTTTGTTGCGCTGGCCGGGCCGTGGGCAATGGGCTGGCACATGGCGTGGCAATTGCGCGGGCTGGACACCGAGGACAACGCCAAGCTGCTGCAGCTGTTCCGCGCCAACCGCGACACCGGCCTTATTCCGCTGATCTTCCTGTGCGTGGCACTGTTGGTTTGATTGCACCTCGGCGCGGGGCTCTGTAAGAGTCCCCCCAACCACCCGAGGAGTCGTCTGCCCGCACATGCGCCTGCCCTATTTCTTAGCTGCTGCCCTGATTTTCCTCGTTTCGGCCGGGTTGTCCCTGCTGGCCGCTAGCTATGCGGTGACCGCGGTCGAGGAAGCATCGGAATTTGCCGTCCGCCGCGGGCTGGACCTGAAAGGCCATGACTGGGCCGAGGTCGAATCGGACGGGTTGCGCGTGGTGCTGACCGGTACCGCGCAGGACGAGGCCACCCGGTTCAGCGCCCTGACCGCCGCCGGGACCGAGGTTGATACCTCGCGCGTCATTGATGACATGGAGGTGGCGCCGACAACGCAGCTGGCCCCACCGAAATTCTCGGCCGAGATTTTGCGCAATGACAGTGGCATCTCGGTTATCGGCCTAATCCCCGCCACCCAAGATCGCGATGCGCTGATCGAGCGGTTGCGCCGCCTGGATGCCGACAACGTATCGGACCTGATGGAAACGGCCGACTATCCCACCCCTAAAGGTTGGGACGACGCGCTGGATTTTGCCATCGAAGCGCTGGTCCGCCTGCCCCGTGCCAAGATCTCGGCCAGTCCGGGGCTGGTCAAGATCACCGCCATCGCGGATAGTCGCCATGAAAAAGAGCGGCTGGAACAAGAGCTGACGCGCGCAGCCCCACCCAGCTTGCGGATAGGGCTTGCAATCTCGGCCCCGCGCCCGGTGATCACGCCCTTTACCCTGCGCTATTTGATCGGAGCCGAGGGTGGTCAGTTCGATGCCTGCTCGGCGCAGGATGAAGATGCCCGTACCACCATCATCGCCGCCGCGCAGGAAACCGGCATGACTGGGCCCTATAGTTGTACGATCGGACTGGGTGAGCCGTCTCCTCGGTGGTCCGAAGCAGCGATTCTCAGCATTCGGGCGCTGGCACAGATCGGTCAGGGGTCTGTCACCATGTCCGACGCAGACATCACGCTTGTGGCCGCAATGGGCACAGACCCAGGCACTTTTGATCGGGTAGTAGGCGAGCTTGAGACAGCCCTTCCCGACGTCTTTGCCCTGCATGCCGTGCTGCCCGAACCCGAAGAAGACGCCCCTGCTGGCCCGCCCGAGTTCTCGGCCACGCGCAGCCCCGAAGGTTTGGTCCAGATGCGCGGACGTCTGGGTGACGAAACCCTGCGCGACATGGTCGACAGCTTTGCCCGCGCGGCCTTTGGCTCGGAACAGGTTTATACCGCCACAAGGATCGCACCGGACCTGCCTGCCGACTGGCCCGTGCGCGTGCTGGCTGGGCTGGAAGCATTGGCGCAACTACACAACGGCGTTCTGACGGTGACACCTGATGACGTCGCCCTGAGCGGCGTCACCCATGACCCCGACACACGGGCCGGGATCACCAGCCTTTTGTCGGACAAGTTGGGCGACGCCCAGGAATTTAACCTGTCGATCACCTATCAGGCCCCACCCGAACCCGAGGACACACTTCCTGACCCCGAACAGTGCGAAGAACAGATCGCGCAGGTCCAGTCCTCCAGCAAAATCGCCTTTGAACCTGGGTCTGCCACTGTCGCCGCTGACTCGCGTGATACGGTCAACCAGATCGCCGAAATCCTGCGGGACTGCGGCCCAATCCGGATGGAGATTCAGGGCCATACCGACAGCCAGGGCCGCGAGGAAATGAACCAGCAGCTCAGCCAGGCACGGGCGCAATCCATCCTGAACGAGTTGCGCGGCCGCCGGGTTCCAACCTCAAGCTATACCGCTGTGGGCTATGGCGAAACGCAACCCATCTCCGATAATGACACCGAAGAAGGCCGCGAGGAAAACCGCCGGATCGAGTTTCGCCTGATCCGTCCTGAACCCGTCGCTGCGACGGAAACCGGGCTTGAGGCAATGGAAACGGACGCCGAACCGACAGAAGACGCCACAGATACCGGCGCGGGGGACCAATAAGTTGAACAGACTGGAATTCATCATCGCCACGGCCATCATCCTGTTCGGCGCGTTCTGTATGGGATGGTTCGCCAATTGGCTGGCCCACCGTCTGTCCCGCGTGCGCCAAAGCGACGTGGCCGATCTGGACCGCATGAGCCAAGAGCTGCACGAGGCCGAGGAAACCCGCGATCAGGCCATAACCTATCTGCAGCAACGCGAGGCCGAGTTGACCAATCAACTGACCCAGACCGAGGCCGAGCTGTCCGCCGCAATGGAAGGCCTACGCGCCGCCCGGCAAGAGGCCGAGGAACTGCGCGGACGCATCAACAACGCGGATTAAGTCACCACCGGCTCAGCGCGTCTTCGTCTTCGTCCTTGGCGGCGACCCAATCGGCGCCTGCGTTGGTGATCTCTTTCTTCCAGAACGGCGCGCGGGATTTGAGGTAGTCCATCAGGTACTCGGCCGCCTCGAACGCATCTTTGCGGTGGGGCGAGGCGGTGGCCACCATCATGATCCGATCTCCTGGAGCCAGCCTTCCGTGGCGGTGGATCACCAGCACATCGCCCAGCGACCAGCGCGATTGCGCCTCGGTCGCGATCTTGGTCAGGGCGCGTTCGGTCATGCCGGGGTAGTGTTCGATCTCCATCACGTCCAGATCGCCCGTGGCCAGGTCGCGCACAACGCCGGTAAAGGTCACGATGGCCCCGTTGGAAGCATCATCCCCAGCAGCAAAGGCGTTGGCTTCTGCCCCCATGTCAAACGGGGCTTCCTGTACGACGATCCGCATCTCAGCCGCCTGTCATGGGCGGAAAGAACGCAACCTCGCGCACGCCCGACAGCGGGGCGTCAAAGTCCGACAGTTCCTGATCCAGCGCCACGCGCAGGGCCGACAGATCAGCGAAGGCAGCAGCATAGCGGTCTTCGCGCGCGCTGAGTTCAGCGACCAGATCGCTGACCGTCGCGGCCTGCGTTTCGACCTTTTCCTTGGGCAGGCCGATGCGTTCGCGCACCCAGGCGAAATACAGCACGTCCATCGCTTAGCTCTCCTTCAGATGGGGCATGGCTTTACGTAGGTAGTCATAGCCCGTGATCAATGTCAGCGTCGCAGCAATCCACAGCAGCCACAGCCCAATACGGCCCGACCAGAACATGCCTTCCAAATGCCAGCGGAGGTGGTTGTGGTCCTCGACCTCGCCAGTCAGGACCTGATCTATGATCGTGGGGTCCATGCCGAAAGTGGCCATGACGAAATAGTGCTCGAATATCCCCTGCGAGAACAGGATGGCAATCGCCACCATCTGCGCCGTGGTCTTCCACTTGGCCAACTTGGTCACTTTCAAAGTTCCGGCTACATCGCCCAGATACTCCCGCAGGCCCGAGACAAAAACCTCGCGGAACAGGATCACGGTAGCGGGCAAAACCAGCCAAGGCGTCCAGTGTTCTGTCGAATAGCCCACAAGGATCATCAGCGCGATCACCACCATCGCTTTGTCGGCAATCGGATCCAGCATCGCGCCAATCTTTGTTTCCTGCTTCCAAGCACGGGCCAAGTAGCCATCGAACCAGTCGGTGATGGCGGCGGACATGAACAGGATCAGGGCAAACCAATCGGCATAGGGCCGGGTGAAATACAAAAACATCACGGCCAGACCTGGCGCCGCCAATAGGCGAAGCACGGTCAGGATATTGGGCAGGTTCCACTTCATGGTTAAAACTTTACATCGCCGGTTCAGGACATGAAAGATGGCCCGTTGAAAATCTGCCCCGATCACAGGCGGTTGCAGTGATTGCGGTCAAAGGGTCGCAACCCCGTTTCCGCGACTTGGCGCGCACAGTGTTTGCGGCCAGATTGGCGACTGGTTCAGACAGAGCGAAACATGACAACCCACATTCAAACCGACCCACGATCGAACCTGATCGGCAGTGCATGGATGATCGCTGCGATGGCTCTGTTCGCGCTTGAGGACGCGCTGATCAAGGCCGCCTCGGCAGCAATTCCGATCTGGCAGGTGCTGGTGCTGTTCGGCGCAGGCGGCGCGGTGATCTATGCGGTGGTGGCCCTGCTGCGCGGCACGCGACTGTTTCAGCCGGATGTGTTGTCGCGCCCAATGAAAGTGCGCGTGGTGTTCGAAATACTCGGACGGTTGTTCTATGTGTTGGCCATCGCACTGACGCCACTATCCTCGGCTACGGTGATATTGCAGGCCACGCCTCTGGTCGTTGTTGCGGGCGCTGCTCTGGTCTTTGGCGAAACCGTCGGCTGGCGCAGGTGGAGCGCCATTCTGTTCGGCCTTGTCGGCGTCGTCATCATCATCCAACCAACCGGAGACAGCTTCTCGGCCCTGTCCATCCTTGCGGTGCTGGGAATGTTGGGGTTCGCAGGCCGCGATCTGGCCAGCCGCGCCGCGCCCGCGTCACTGGGGACCGAGGTGCTGGGGTTCTACGGTTTCCTCTGCATCATCGTCGCCGGGCTGGCCTATCGGTTCTGGGAGGGCACACCGATGCAGCCCCTAAGCACGCAAGTCAGCCTGCACATGGCCGGTGCAATCGTGATGGGCGTCATGGCCTATGCCTCGCTGATGAAGGCAATGCGCACGGGTGAGGTCTCATCCGTCACGCCTTTCCGCTATTCCCGACTGCTGTTCGGCATCGGGTTGGGTGTGGTCATGTTTGGTGAGCGGCTGGACCAGACCATGTGGATCGGGTCGGCGCTGATCGTGGCCTCGGGGCTGTATATCCTGTGGCGCGGGCGGCGGGCCTAGCCCTTGTCGTGGAAGAAATCATAGACCTTCTGCGCCAACCCGGCTGAGATCCCGTCCACCGCTTTCAGATCCGCCAGATTGGCCCGGCTGACCGCCTTGGCGCTGCCGAAATGGGTCAGCAAAGCGCGTTTGCGCGCCGCGCCCACGCCGGGGATTTCATCCAGAGGCGTCGCCCCAACCGCCTTGGCCCGTTTGGCGCGATGGGTGCCGATGGCGAACCTGTGCGCCTCATCCCGCAGGCGTTGAATGAAATACAGCACCGGATCGTTGCGCTTCAGCGCAAAGGCGCGTTGGCCGATACGGTGGAATTCCTCTTTGCCGTGGTCGCGGTCCACACCCTTGGCGACACCGACCATCGGGATGTCTTCGACGCCATGTTCGACCATGATCTCATGCACCGCACTCACCTGCCCCGCGCCGCCATCGATCAACAGCAGGTCGGGCCAATGACCCTTGTCTCGGTCTGGGTCTTCTTTTTGCAAGCGGGTGAAACGGCGAGTCAGAACCTCTTTCATCATGCCAAAATCGTCGCCGGGGGTCAGATCATCGCCCCGGATGTTGAACTTGCGATAGGCGTTTTTCATGAACCCCTCAGGACCGGCCACGATCATGCCGCCCACCGCGTTGGTGCCCTGAATATGGCTGTTATCGTAGACCTCGATCCGCTCGGGTGGCGTGTCCAGATCAAACGCCTCGGCCACACCACGTAACAGTTTGGCCTGCGTGGCGCTTTCCGACATGCGCCGTGCCAGTGACTCGCGTGCGTTGCGCAGGGCTCCGGCGACCAGTTCTTGTTTCTCGCCCCGTTGAGGGACAAGAATTTCAACCTTGCGTCCGGCTTTTTCCGACAGCGCGTCCTGCATCAGATCGGCATTCTCGATCGCATCTGACAGGATCAACTGACGGGGCGGTTCCTTGTTGTCGTAGAACTGACCGAGAAACGCCTCCATCACCTCGGCAGGTGACACATCCGCCCCGACCCGAGGGAAAAAGTCTTTGTTGCCCCAGTTCTGGTTGGCCCGGATAAAGAACACCTGCACACAGGCCTGCCCACTATCCATATAGAGTCCGATCACATCCGCCTCGGCCACGCCGCGCGGGTTGATGCCTTGGGACGTCTGCACCTGCGTCAGCGCGCGAATACGGTCGCGCAGGCTGGCGGCGCGTTCGAACTCCATCGCCTCGGACGCGGCCATCATCTGTTTGGCCAGTTCTTCCTGCACCTTGGTTGACCGGCCCGACAAGAACCGTTCCGCATCCTTGACGCTTTCGCCGTAATCGCTTTCCGAGATCAACCCAACACACGGCCCAGAACAGCGCTTAATCTGATACAGCAGACAGGGCCGCGTCCGGCTGTCGAACATGGAATCCGAGCAGTTACGCAGCAGGAACGCTTTTTGCAGCTGGTTCAGCGTCCGGTTCACCGCTCCGGCGCTGGCGAATGGGCCAAAATAGGCGCCCTTTTCTTTCTTCGCCCCACGATGTTTCTTGATCTGCGGAAACCCATGATCCTTGGCGACCAGAATGTTCGGAAAACTCTTATCGTCGCGCAGCAGCACATTGTACTTGGGCTTGAGCTGCTTGATCAGGTTCTGCTCCAGCAGCAGCGCCTCGGTCTCGGTCCGCGTGGTCAGAAACATCATCGAAACCGTCGCGGCGATCATCTTCTCGATCCGCCCCGAATGTCCGGGCCGCGTATAGTTCGATACCCGCGCCTTCAGGTTTCGCGCCTTGCCCACGTACAGAACCCGACTGTCCGCATCCAACATCCGGTACACACCGGGCGAGCTGTCCAGCGTTTTCACATATCGCTGTATACATTCGTATCCAACGCTTTGGGTTTCGGAGTTCGATTCGTTCTGGACGGTCATGTGCCTGAAATATGATTCCCTCACCATGGCTGCAATCTTGAGCGCCTCAGATCAAGAGAAAACAAATCCACGGTTTCTGTGGATAAGTATGAAGATAAGTTTCCGGGTATCGCGATTTTCCCTTAATTCATTAAGGATTCCTTGATTTGCACAAAAAATAGGCAGTAGACTAACTTCTTGTTTTTAATTGATATTTTTTCATACACAGGACAAGTGCATGAAAAACAATACATTTTTGTAACGCGTTGGTAACAGAAATGAGAGCGGTGCAAAACTTATCTGAGAATTACCTATTCAACGCCCAAAACATCCGGTGTTTGCCAACCAAGATGCTGCCCGCCATCCACGCATAAAAGCTGTCCGGTGACGGCGTGGGCATCCAGAAAATAGCCCAGCGCAGCGGTGATATCAGACGGGTTTGCGCCGCGTTCCAACACTGTGTTTCTTCGCTGCGCGCTAAAGTGATCGGCGCTTTGACGATGTCCCTGCATCGTCGGGCCGGGACCAATCGCATTGACGCGGATAGCCGGGGTCAGCGCCTGCGCAGCGGTACGAGTCAGCGCCCAGAGACCCATCTTAGCGATAGTGTAGGACATAAATTCGGGCGTCAGCTTACGCACGCGCATATCCACCATGTTGACGATCAGGCCGGTCGCCACCGGTTCTCCTGCATCGTCTTTTTCAGGTTCCAACCCTTGTTCAGCCATGGCCTGCGTCAGAACGAAGGGCGCGCGAAGGTTGCTGTCCATGTGGCGGTCCCAGCTTGTTCGAGTGGCCGTCTGAATGTTGTCATATTCAAAGATCGAAGCATTGTTGACCAGACATGTTATCGGTCCACCCAGCGCCTCAGCCGCGCGGGGCAACAAGGTCTGAACCTGCGTCTCATCCAGAACATCGGCCTGTAGGGCGATCGCGCTGCGGCCCATGGCTTGAGCCTTGGCCACAACATCCAGCGCTGGTTGTTCCGAGGTCGCATAGTGGATGGCCACATCATACCCGCGCTGTGCCAGATACAGGGCCATAGCCCGACCAAGGCGAATGCCTGCTCCGGTTACGAGGGCACGAGTCATGATTGGGTCTCCGTCAGGTTAGGCCAGCAATGTGACGATGTAGACCACATACAGCAGGGTCAACAACAGGCCCCACCCGCGGGTGATATCTTTCTTGAAAAAGACGAAGGGGATCAGCAGCAGCGAGGCCGCCAGCATCACCCACAAATCGAAATGCAAGAATTCGGGATCGACCGGGATGCGCCCGACAAGCGTGGCAATCCCCACAATGGCCAGCAGGTTGAACATGTTCGACCCGATGACGTTCCCCAAAGCAACATCCGCCTGACGGCGCAGCGCCGCCATCACGGTCGTCGCCAGTTCGGGCAGAGACGTCCCGACCGCCACCAGCGTCAACCCGATCACCGTTTCGCTGACCCCATAGGTGCGGGCAATGACCGTCGCGTTGTCGACCAGCAGATGCGCACCCATCGGCAATCCGATCAGACCCAGCACAAGATAGATCGAGATTTTCCAATAGGGCATATTCGGATCAGCCTCTTCCAGGCCGTCCAGATCATCATCGTCTGCGCAGGCGTCACCACAGGCTTTGCGGTGTGCATGCGCCTCGCGGAACGCGTTCCACAAGACTAAAGCCAGCGCCGTCAACAGGATGGCCCCGCTGAGCAAGTTGAACACGCCGCAAAAGGCCAACCCGATGAACAGCACCGTTGCCATGATCATGAAGACATAGTTCTTGCGGCTGTCACATTCGCTGGTGTGCAACGTGGCCAGCAGCGCAGGCAGGCCCAGCACCAACAGGATATTGGCCGTGTTTGACCCGACCACATTGCCAAGCGCGATCCCCGGTGCGTTTTCCTGAATCGCGCTGATCGCAATCAACAATTCAGGCGCCGAAGTGCCAAAAGCCACAATGGTCAGGCTGACGATCAGAGCAGGCACGCCCAAGCGCAGGCTGAGGTTCACGGCCCCACGCACAAGCGCATCACCCGCCAGCAGCAGGATCAGCAGCCCGAGCCCCGAAAGCAGCCATGCCGTCATGTACGGCCTCCTTTTTCGCAGGCGCAGGGGCCTTTGCCGATCCTGAACCGCCCGCAGCGCGGACACCGGGATGATTGCAGCCTCTTTTGACCCGGAAAGCGCAGCTTGCCGAACATGGCCAGCACGCCCATGGCAATCAGGAAGAGTGTGACAATCTTGATGATCACGTCACAGACCAAAACGCGCATAGGCCGCGCGCTCCTCAAGCCCTGCAATCGCGTCTTGCGCCACCGACGCACCAACCCGCGACAATAGCGGCTTGCGCAGGCCATAGCGGCGGAATTTGACCTTGTCGCCGAACCGCTCCTGCATCTTGGGTTTCAGATGCGCAATGCCGTCGATCAGACCCAATTCCTGTGCCCGCCGCGCCAGCCAGATTTCGCCAGTAAACAGGTCCTGACTTTCGTCCAGCTTCCCTTCCCGCCGGGTTTTCACATGGGTGATGAAATTTTCGTGAATGTCGCCTAACAGACGTTCTAGACGAGCCACATCTTCTTTCTTTTCGGGCGAGAACGGGTCGAGCATGGACTTCGACGCTCCGGCTGTATGAACCCGCCGTTCGATCCCCTGCCGTTTCAGCAGCACATGCGCGCCAAAACCGGATGAAATCACGCCAATCGAGCCCAGCACCGAACTGTCGTCGGCATAAATTTCATCTGCAGCTGCCGCCAGCCAATACCCACCCGAGGCGGCGACATCTTCGACAAACGCTATGACAGGAACGTTCAATTCCTCAGATAATCGCCGAATCCGCGCCCCGATCAGTGAGCTTTGAACGGGCGATCCACCGGGCGAATTGACCTCAAGCGCGACGGCGGCTGGTTTGCCTTTTCGAAACGCTTTCTCAAGAACTGGCGCTAGCGATGTATCGGACATCGAGCCGCGCCCCGTCATTCCGATGGCGCCAGACAGGCGAATAACGGCCACACAGGGTTGTTTTTTGACGAAGGGCAGGCGCAGTTTCATGGGAGCCGATGTAGAGTGCGGCCCACCGGTAAACAAGGGACGGTTTGAACCTTGGATGCGGGAGGGTCACATTTCTCGGCGTCGATGGGCAAAAATGCAACGTCGATCATTGGCTAACTCCGGATGCGCCAACCGGTTTTGAAAATCCACCAAATGATGCCAAGGCAAATACCTGTGAAGGCAAGAATGGCCAGCAGACTGAACACGATCGGAACGTCAGCCAAACCGTAGAACGACCACCTGAACCCCGAGATCAGATAGACCACCGGATTAAACAACGTGATCGTTTGCCACACCGGCGGCAGCATCGAGATCGAATAGAACGTCCCTCCCAGAAAGATCAGCGGCGTGACCACCAGTTGCGGCACCAGCGACATCTGCTCGAAGTTACTGGCCCAGATGCCGATGATGAACCCCAAGAGCGAGAAACTAAGGCAGGTCAGCACCAAAAAGGCCACCATGGCCAGCGGGTGTTCGATCCGTAAGTCCACAAAGAACGTCGCGGTGATCAAAATCACCACACCCACGAACAACGCCTTGGTTGCAGCCGCTCCCACATATCCGATCACGATCTCGATGAAATTCACCGGGGCCGAGAGCAGCTCATAAATCGTGCCAAGGAATTTGGGGAAGTAGATGCCGAATGACGCGTTCGATATACAAAGCATCACCACTGACAGCATGATCAGCCCCGGCACGATGAACGCCCCGTAGGACACGCCCTCGACCTCTTGAATACGACTGCCGATGGCGGTGCCGAAAACCACGAAATACAACGAGGTCGACAGGACCGGTGACAGAAAACTCTGCGCCAGAGTGCGGAAAAACCGGGCCATTTCGAACCGGTAGATGGCGGCGATGGCGGTCCAGTTCATGCAGGATCTCCTGACACAAGATTGACGAAAATCTCTTCCAGGCTCGATTGCCGGGTCTGCACGTCACGTAACACCAACCCCGCCTCGGCCACGTCGTTCAACAAGGTAGTGATCCCGGTACGGTCGGCATTGGTATCATAGGTATAGACCAGCGAGTCCCCATTGCCATTCAGCGTCAGGTTATGCGCGGCCAGACAATCTGGGATGGCCTCAATGGGTGCGGTCAGCATCACCTCGATCTGTTTCTTGCCCATCTGAGCCATCAAGGTTGCCTTGTCCTGCACCAGCAGAAGCTCGCCCTTGTCAATTACACCGACGCGGTCGGCAATGGCCTCAGCCTCTTCAATGTAATGGGTAGTCAGGATGATTGTCACACCCGCTTGCTTCAACTCGGCCACGATCTCCCACATGTCTTTGCGCAGCTCGACATCGACGCCTGCGGTGGGTTCGTCCAGAAACAGCAAGCGCGGCTCGTGGGCCAGCGCCTTGGCGATCAGCACCCGGCGTTTCATACCGCCCGATAATTCCTTGATGGCGCTTTTACGTTTGTCCCACAGCGACAGCTTGCGCAGAATTTCCTCAATCCGGGCATTGTCGGTGCCATAGCCAAACAGCCCGCGCGAAAACCGCACGGTGTTCCAAACCTTTTCAAACGGCTCCAGCGCGATCTCTTGCGGTACAAGGCCAATCATCCGACGCGCGGCGCGGAAATCCGTTTGAATGTCGTGACCGCCAACCGTCACACTGCCCGAGGTTGGAGTGGTGATTCCACAGACGGTGGAGATCAGCGTCGTCTTACCGGCCCCGTTGGGGCCCAACAACGCCAGAATCTCGCCCTGCTCGATATCCAGTGACACGCCTTTCAGCGCCTCAAAACCTCCGGCATAGGATTTCCGCAAATCCCGGATCGACAGAATTGGTGTCATACATATTCCCCGTTCTGGCAGGGACAGTATCGCGCTGCGCCGGAACAGAACAGAGCCATTTCACAAGCGAGGTACAACCCTGCCCGCTCAAAATCCGCCTTGCAATTCTGCCCAGCCCCGGAAACCCTGCCCTGAAAGGGAAAACACCATGCTGACCGGAACACGCATCATCGAAATCGAAGGACTCGGCCCCGCCCCTTTCGCCGCAATGCTTCTGGCCGATCTGGGCGCCGACGTCATCACCATCCACCGCAAAGGCGGCGCAGTAACGCCAGGTATGCCCGAACAATCGCTTTTGGATCGAGGCAAGCGATCCATTGCGCTGGACTTAAAGGACCCCAACGACCTGAGCACCGCCAAACGCCTGATTGCCACGGCCGATGCCCTGATCGAAGGCTTCCGCCCCGGTGTGATGGAGAAGCTGGGCCTCGGCCCCGCCCCGTGCCATGAGGCGAACCCGACGCTGGTCTATGGTCGCATGACCGGCTGGGGCCAGAACAGCCCTCTAGCGCAGGCGGCCGGACACGACCTGAACTACATCGCCCTGTCCGGCGCGCTCTGGTATGCATCCTCCCCCGGCGACGCACCGCAAACACCAGCCACCCTTGTGGGCGATATCGGCGGCGGCGCCATGTATCTGGTAGCGGGTCTTCTGGCCGGGCTGTTGAATGCGCAGAAAACCGGGCAAGGCACGGTCGTTGACGCCGCCATCTACGACGGCTCGGCCCATATGATGAACCTGCTCATGAGCTTGCGGCAGACCGGCAACCTGCATGACACGCGGGGGCAAAGCCTGCTGGACGGCCCACATTGGAGCCGCACATACGCGTGCTCGGACGCAGGATTCGTCACCGTCCAATGCCTGGAGCCCAAATTCTACGCCGAATTCTTGCGCAAACTGAACCTGTCTGACGACCCGGATTTCCAACAGCAATACAACAGGGAACTCTGGCCAATGCTCACCAATCGCCTGACCGACATTTTCGCCCAACACCCACGCGATCACTGGGCACACCTGTTCCATGGCTCCGATGCCTGCGTCGCCCCGGTCCTCAGTCCCGAACAAGCGCTCGACCATCCAATGAACCAAAGCCGCCAAACATGGACGGCGCAAGACGGCACGCTGCAAGCCATGGCCGCACCACGGTTTTCAACCCATGACTGGCGCCTTAGACCCAGCCCCAAACGCGGCGAACACAATGACGAAATCCGCGCCGAGATCGAAACACAGCCCGAATCCGCCCCTTCATCTGGCTAAAAATATCCCGGGGGATGAATTGGCCAAAGGCCAAGAAGGGGGCTGGCCCCCTTCCTCCCAACTTACCGCGAGCGCACCGTATCAATCATCAACTGAACATTCTCGGGATCCGCATCCGGCGTGATCCCATGTCCAAGGTTGAAAATATGCGGTCCCTTGGAAAACGCCTCTACGATCTTTCGCGTCTCATCCACCAAAGCCTGCCCACCCGTCACCATATGAGACGAGGCCAGATTGCCCTGCACGCAGCCATCCACTTGCACATTGGCCGCCGCCCAATCTGGCGCGACCGAGTTGTCCAGCGCCACACAATCCACGCCGGTGGCCTTGGCAAACCCAACATAGCCCTCTCCGGCCTCGCGCGGGAAACCGATGACCGGAATACCGGGATGGCGCTCCTTGATGGCCTGTGTGATCACTCGGCAGGACTCAACCGCATATTTCTGGAATGCCTCGCCCTTCAGTGACCCGGCCCAACTGTCAAATATCTTGACCACCTCGGCCCCGGCCTCGATCTGGGCCGAGAGATACTCGATCGTCGCCAGCGTGATCCGCTCGAGCACCGCCTCGAACAATGCCACATTCCCCTCGCGCAGCGCATGGGCCGGGCCTTGGTCCGGCGTGCCGCGCCCGGCGATCATATAGGTGGCCACCGTCCAGGGCGCGCCTGCAAAACCGATCAAAGTCGTCTCGGACGGCAATTCCCGCGACAGGATACGCACGGTTTCATAGACCGGCGACAAAGTCTCATGAATCGCATCCACGGGTTTCAACGCATCAAACTCGGCCTGCTGGGTGATGGTCGACAAGCGCGGCCCCTCACCGGTGACAAACCACAAATCCGCGCCCAGCGCCTGTGGCACTAGAAGAATATCGGCAAAAAGAATCGCCGCATCGAACCCATAGCGGCGGATCGGCTGCAACGTGACCTCGGCCGCCAGTTCGGGGTTATAGCACAGCGACAGGAAATCCCCCGCCTGCGCCCGCGTCGCGCGGTATTCGGGCAGGTACCGCCCGGCCTGACGCATCATCCAGATCGGCGGCACATCCTGCACTTCACCTGCCAATGCGCGCAGTATCTTCTTTGTCTCGGCCATCTTTGCCCCCAATCATCCGGTTTGCGCCACGGGTCGGCCCTCAGTGGCAATTTGTCAAGCTCTGCCCCCATTGTCAGGGCAATGTGACGCGATTAAAGCTTGCGCCATGACACTGACCCTGCCCTCCCCCGACTCACCGCTCAAGATCGGAACACGCGGATCGCCGCTGGCGCTGGCGCAAGCCCATGAGACCCGCCAAAGGCTGGGCACCGCATTTGATCTATCCGAAGAGGCGTTCGAGATCGTGGTGATCAAGACCACCGGCGACAACCGCGCCATGATCGACGCGGACCGCCCGTTGAAAGAGATCGGCAACAAGGGGCTGTTCACCAAGGAAATCGAAGAGGCAATGCTGCGCGGCGATATCGACATCGCGGTGCATTCCACCAAGGACATGCCGGTGGAACAGCCCGCAGGTCTGGTGCTGGACACGTTCCTTCCGCGCGAGGATGTGCGCGACGCCTTCATCTCGCCAAGTTTGAATTCAATTCACGACCTGCCGCAGGGTGCGACCGTCGGTACCTCGTCCCTGCGCCGCCGGGCCCAATTGCTGAACCGCCGCCCCGACCTGAATGTGGTTGAATTCCGAGGCAACGTGCAAACGCGACTGAAAAAACTGGCAGACGGCGTGGCTGATTGCACCTTTCTGGCCATGGCCGGCATCCGCCGCCTGAACATGGAGGACGTCCCCGCCACCGCCATCGCGCCCGAGGACATGCTGCCTGCCATCGCCCAAGGCACGATCGGTATCGAGCGTCGCAGCGACGATTCCCGCGCAGCGTGTATTCTTGAGGCGATCCACCACGCCGAAACCGGACAACGTCTGGCGGCCGAGCGCGCGCTGCTCGCGGCGTTGGACGGGTCCTGCGAAACGCCCATCGCGGGTCTGGCCGAACTACAAGGCGGCCAATTGCGCCTGCGCGGCGAGGTGCTGCGCCCCGATGGATCCGAGGCAATTGCCGAGGAGATCTCCGGCGCGGTGGAGGACGGGGCCGAAATGGGCCGCGCCATGGCAAGTACTCTGCTTCAAAGGGCTGGCCCTGGTTTCTTCGACTGGAAAAATTGAGAAAAAATAGCGGTATGTGATCTAGTTCACTGCCAGCGCGCAAAAATCCGCGCATATTGGGATCACACCGATTGAGAAGTTGAGTTGGTCTCGAATAAGTCGAAGTTTTTTGTAAGTCTGTCCATTTTAAGTGGTATTCGAGGGGGCGAGACGCAACCCTGATATCCGATCTGTTAGGGCCGTTGTCAGCGATGACAGCGGCCCGTTTCCTTTCCATTAACCTGCGCGAAGGATTACCTCGACCGCGTTTCGCACTGCATCACGGGTCAGCTCAAGATCGGCATCTTTTACGGCCAAAGACGGGTAGAGCTTACCCGGTGACTTGAAGACACCACTCGCCCTTAAACTGTTATTGTAGAGCGCGTTGCGCTGGGGGTCATCGTGACGGGCACTGCGATAATCACGGCAGGGGCTATCGGTGAAATAGATGTCGAAAAGGGTCTCATCCCCGCAGATCTGATGTGGGATCCCCGCGTCGGTCAGGGCATCTGTATGCATTTTCTGCAGGGCCGCACCGGTCACGCGCAGTTGGTCATAGACGCCGTCGCGCCGCAGTACCTCCATCGTTTTCAACCCCGCGACCGAGGCCACCGGGTTGCCTGATAGCGTGCCCAACTGCATCAGCCAGCCAGCCTCGCCCACCTGATCCTTGTCGAAATGCTTCATGATCTCGGTGCTGGCACCCAGCGCAGCCAGGGGGAAGCCGCCCCCGATGATCTTGCCCATGGTGCAGATATCAGGGGTGACGCCATATTTCTCCTGCGCGCCGCCGTAGGCTAGACGAAAACCGGTGACGATCTCATCGAAGATCAGCAGGACTTTGTGATTGTCACACAGGTCGCGCAGCCCTTGCAGATAGCCCGGCAGAGGCGGGATGATCCGTTGCAGCGGCTCGACCATGATAGCGGCGATGTCGTCATGTTCGCTCAGCAACGCCGCGACAGCGTCCAAATCGTTGAAGGGCGCGATCAGCATCTGCTCGGCCACGCCAGCCGGAATACCCGCGCTGTCGGGCACCGCTTGCGGGAAGTTGACCTGTCGGCTGGGGGCGAGGCTCATTTGCGCCTCGGCGCTCATGCCGTGATAGCCGCCCTCGAATTTCAAGATCTTGTCGCGCCCGGTATAAGCGCGGGCGAGGCGGATGGCGTACATATCGGCCTCACCACCCGAGGCCACGAACCGCACTTGTTCGCAACACGGTACGGCCTCGACAATGGCTTCGGCCAGTTCGATGCCTTTGGCGTTGTTGGCGAAGAAGGTCATGCCCTTGGGCAATTGTTCCAGCACCGCCTCCATCACCTCGGGGTGGCCATGGCCCAGCAGCATGGGGCCGGATCCGATCAGATAGTCGACATATTCATTGCCATCCTCATCCCAGACACGGCTGCCTTCGCCACGGGCGATGATGATACCCGGGTCGAAATTACCAAACCCCCCTGCGGGCAGAACAGCGTTGGCGCGGGCGATCCATTCGGATTGGGTGTTGATCTTGAGCATCTCAGGCGATCTCCAATATCGGGGAACCAAGGATTTCCAGGTCAGGCGTCACGCCCAGACCGGGGCCTTCGGGCGGGGCGATGCGACCGTCTTTGCGGCTGGGGGCATCCGGGCAGAGGCGCGGGCCCACGTATGAGGACAGATCGCAGGTGTTCATCAACGAGCCATGCGGGGTCGAAGCCGCGAAATGCAATGCGGCGGCGGTGACGATATCGGACCCCCATGTGCATTCGGCGCAGATCTCGGCCCCCAGATGCACGGTCAGATCGCGTGCGCGGCGCATGGCCGACAGCCCGCCAAACTTGGACAGTTTCAACGCCACCGCATCCATGCAGCCCAATTCATGCGCACGCAGCAGCGAGGCCAAATCATGGGCGTTTTCGTCGATCTTCATCGGCAGGCCGGTGGCTTGCCGGACGGCGGCGCAATCCTCCAGCGTTTTGCAGGGCTGCTCCAACATCACATCCAGATGCGCCACGGCGCGGCCCGTGCGTGTGGCCTGCAAGCGCGATGCGCCGCAGTTCCAGTCTCCGTAAACGATAGGCCCTGGCCCCACAGCCTCGCGCACTTTGGTCAGGCGTTCGGCATCGGCCTGCCAGTCGGCTTCAACCCCCAGCTTGACCTGAAACTGGCGAATACCGGTCTGATAGGCGGTCTGCGCGATGCGGGCCATCTCATCGGGGTCTATGCAGGTAATCGAGTGATAGAGCGGCATGTCCTTGCGCGTGCGCCCGCCCAGCAGCGCATAGACCGGCTGGCCTGTGGCCTGGCCGAATAGGTCCCATATGGCAAGATCGACGGCGGATTTTGCGTAGCTGTGGCCCTGTAGAAACCCGTCGAGCTTGCGCATCGGGGCATCGGCCCCGAAGGGCGACATTCCGAGGATTTCCGGGGCCATTTCGGTGATCGCCGCTGGGACGCCATCGGCATAAGCGGGCAGATAGTGGGGAATCGGGCAGACCTCGCCCCATCCTTTAAGGCCAGTATCGGTTTCAAGGCAAAGCACATGGGTTTTGACGGTGGCGCAGGTTTTGCCCTCGGCCATGTGGTAGGTTTCGTGGCTGGTGAGGTCGACGGACCAGAGGGTGATGGCGGTGATTTTCATTCAGGCCGTCCTTGGGGTGTTGATGTCGTGCAGTCTGAGGGGCCAGCCCCTCTCTTGGCCTTCGGCCACTTCACACCCCGAGATATTTCTAGCCAGATGAAGGGGCGGATCATCGCGGGGCCTCGTAGGTTGCGATTGGGAGACCGAGGGTATCTTCGTCGGGGTGGACGCCAAGGCCCGGGGTTTCGGGCAGGTGGAGATGTCCGTTATTGTTGCGGGGACCGCGACCGTTGGCGATGTCGACGGTGATCATATCCTGGCAGGCCCAGACGGCATGGCAGTTCTGATCTGGGATGGTGGCGGCCAAATGCAGGGCCTCGGTATCGGCAAGAACGGTGCCTCCGGTGGCCATGACGAACATGTCGATCCCGTGGGCCAGGGCGATATCGCGCATTCGGGCTGCCTTGGTCAGGCCGCCGACGCGGTTGAGCTTGATGCCAAAGACCTCGGCCAGCCCGTCGCGGGCGATGCGGGCGGCGTCTTGCAGAGTGACGAGGCTTTCGTCCACCGACACCGGCGACGCGTGGCGGGGTGCGATCGCAGCGATGTCATCGAGGGATTCGCAAGGCTGTTCGAAGATCACCTGCAAAGGCTCGCAGGCCTTCATCACGCGCAGCGCCTGTTGGCGAGTCCAGCCCCGGTTCACGTCATAAAGGACAATTTCGCCGGGGCGGCGGAAGCTTTCAACATCTTGAACGCGGGCTATGTCGCGTTCGACGTCTCCGCCGATTTTGACCGAATGGGCGATGTAACCACGGTCGCGGTAGCGGGTCATCACCTCGCGCGTTTCTTCAGCGGTTTTGGCACCGACGGACGAGGCAATCGGGCGCGGGGTACGGGACCCGCCGCCCATCAGGTCGGCAATTGGCAGGCCCGCAGCCTGCCCGGCAATATCCCAACAGGCCATGTCGATAGGGCTTTTGGCATAGAGATGGCCGGGGAGCGCCGTATCCATGGCGCGTTCCACATCCAACACGCGACGTGGATCGAGGCCCATAATAAAGGGGGCCATGGTTTCAATCCCGGCACGGATGCCTGGGCCGTGGGCGGGGACGTAGGTATGGCCCCAGGGCGTGCCCTCGCCCCAGCCGATCAAGCCAGTATCGGTTTCAATCTTCACCAGCGTTGCGTCCAGCGTTTCGAATTTCAAACGCCCGCCAGACAACCAATAGGGATGCTCAAGCGGCAGGTCGATTTGGTAGACGGTGATGGTTTTGATCTTCATAGAGTGTACTCCGCCACGGGCGCGCCGAGGCTTTTGAAATCCGGGGTGACACCCAAACCTGGCGCATCTGGCGCGTAGAGTTTGCCGTTTCGCGACACAGCCCCGCCGCATCCGGTCGAGCGGGTGTTGTAGTTCATCAGGTCTGTGGTGTTTTGCAGGTATTCCTCGGGCGTAGAGGCGGCAAAATGGGCGACGGTGGCAGTGGTGATTTCACCGCCCCATGTATCCTCGGCCACCACTGGAATACGGTTTTCAATCAGAAAATCGCGCACCCGCCGAGCCTTGCTGAGCCCGCCGAGATTGGAAAGCTTCAGGCAGCAGATCTCGGCCCCCTGATCCGCGACGATCCGCTGCGCCATGTGCATTCCGGTCAGGCATTCATCCAGCTTCATCGGCTGTTCGGCCACGCGGCGGACCTGCTGGCATTCCTCGTACGTTCTGCAGGGTTGTTCGAGGATAAAGTCCAGGTCGCGCGTCGCCCGAGCCACCCGGATCGCGTTATCCATGCGCCAGCCCTGATTGGCGTCGGCCATGGCGATCTCACCCGGTTGCAGCAAAGGGACCGTGGCCCTGATGCGGTCGATATCCGTGGTCCAATCTACGCCCACCTTGATTTGGAACTGACGGTAACCCTGATCGCGATAGGTGTTCATCTCTGCCACGGTCTCATCCACTGCCTTCTGAGGTGCCACCCGATACATCGGGGCACCGTCCGTCAGCTTGCCACCCAGCAACATCCAAACGGGCTGCGAGCAGGCCTGCCCCAGAATATCCCAGCACGCCGCATCAAACGACGCATTGGCATAGCCGTGCCCCTGCACCAGATGGTCCATCAACCGTTCGATCCGCCCAATCTGACGCGGGTCCTCACCCAGCAGAGATGGGGCCACCAAACGCGCCAGCGCGGGCACGCCTTGGGAATGCGCGACCATGTAGTTTTCGCCGCAAGGTGTGAACTCACCGCAACCCTGCAACCCAGCATCGGTGTCGATCACCACAATCGAGGCGATGGCCGTCTCAATCGCGTTGCCCGCACCCCAGACATAGGCCCCGCCGACATAGGGCAGCCCGGTCTGATAGATGCGGATGCGGGTGATTTTCATGCGGCGTCCATTCGGGGCAAGGCGTCCAGCCCTTCGCCGCGCCACAGCACGTAGGTCAGGATGGGGCTGTCGGTGGTTGTCATGGCGTGGCTTTGCCAACTGGTGTGCAGACGAGTTTGGTTGGGTGTTAGTTCGGCGTCATTGCCAGCGACGTGAAACCTCGCACGGCCGGCGGCGATGAGGTACAGTTCTTCGGCCTGATGGCTGTGCCAATCATAGGCTAATCCCTCACCCCAAAAAGCCACGTAACCCCGCAGCTTTGTCGAGTGGAAATGGCCCGTGGGACCGAACAGTTCATAATAGCCAAAACGGTTCAGGAAGTCGGCACCGACTTCGTCTTCAGTGTAAGTCAGCTTCCAATTGGCGAGATGCGCGGTTGCGCAGATCGCCTTCGTAAGGGCTTGGGTCGGCCCGGCATCGGACTGGATCGCCTGCACGAGAGGAACCGCCGGGATCGCGTTTGGCGACACGTCAACAGCGCACAGATCATCTGGCCAATCACCGAACGCAGCCAGATCAGGATGCGTTTGGTGCAGCTGTCGCGCGGCGTTCAGCACATCAATCAAAGTCATGGGATCACCACGATATTGCCCGTGTGCTGCTTGGCGATGAAAGCTGCTTGCGCCTCGCGCAGCTCCTCCAGAGGATAAGTCGCGGCAAGAGCCGGTTTGATCTCACCCGCCTCGATATATTTCACGAGGTTCTGCATGACCTGCGGGTCAATCACGGTCGAGCCGGTAAAGGTCAGGTCGCGCAGATAGAAGGTGCGCAAGTCGAACTCAACCATCGGGCCCGCGATGGCTCCGGAGCAAGTATAGCGTCCGCCGCGCTCGAGGATGTCGATCAGGGTCGGCCAATAGGGGCCGCCTACTACGTCGGCGACTACCGTGATTTTTTCACCACCCAGCGCGGCACGCAGGTTTTCTGGTGCGCGCGGCAGGATCATGTCAGGACCAAGCTCAGCGACGTCGGCATGTTTCGCCTCGGACGCCATTGCGACAACGCGCGCGCCACGCCGTTTGGCCAGTTGCACCAAGGCGCCGCCGACACCGCCCGAGGCTCCGGGCACCAGAACCGTGTCTTTGTCGTTGACGTTAGCGCGGGTCAGCATCCCTTCGGCGGTTGAGTAGGAGCAAGAAAACGTCGCCAGTTCCGCATCCGACAAATCAGAGGTAATCGGCACTGCATTCACGGCCAGAGTGGTGGCATATTCGGCAAACCCTCCGTCCCGTTCCGAGCCGTAGTAGCCGGTTTTGTCCTTGTTGCCGGGATCATCCGGGTCCCGTAACCAGCCATCGGTGATTACGCGCTGACCGATACGGGCGGGGTCGACACCTGCACCCACGGCTACGATATAGCCACAGATATCCGCCCCCTGGATGCGCGGGAAGGTGATCGGGTTGCCGCCCCAGGTGGGGTCTTCCTCACCCACCTCATCAAACGCGCCACCGGTTGTCGCGTCGGTGACTGTCTTGGAATACCAACCCGACCGCGTGTTGACGTCCGTGTTGTTCAGACCGCAGGCGGCGACCTTGATCAATACTTCATGAGCCGCAGGTTCGGGGCGAGGCCAGTCTGGGTGAAGCACCATCTGCTCGAGACCGCCATGGCCCATCGTGACCATGGCTTTCATTGTATCAGGCAGAGTCATTGTGCGGCCTCCAGTACGGCGTCGGTTCGCGGCAGCAGGCTTTGCGGATCATAGGCTGACTCACCCAATACGCGGGCCGCACGGGATTGACCGTGGATCACGACCTGCAATGCGGTGCCGGGCGTGGCGGCCTCGGGCTTGATGTAGGCAAAGGCGAGGATCTTGCCGACGGTATGCCCATAGACCACTGAAGCGGTCGAGCCGACCACGCGACCATTCAGCATCACTGCCTCACCGCCATGGCCGTCGATCTCACCATCCGGTTCGATTTCCAGATAGGCGCAAATCCACGGAAGGTCGGTGTTCAGGGTCATGTCCTTGCCCAGATACTCCTTGTCGGTGCGCGCAAAGCGCAGCACGTCCGCCTCGGCCAATGTGACTTCATTGGTTAGTTCACCCGCGCCTTTGAAGCCTTTCTCCATCCGCATCACGTTCATGGCAAAGCTGCCGTAGTCGGCGATGCCATGCGGCTCACCCGCACCCCAAAGTGCGTTGTAAACGTCGAGGCAAGCGGCGTTGGGCATGTGCAACTCCCAGCCCAGTTCCCCGGCATAGGACATGCGGAACGCCCAGACCTTGTGGCCTGCGATTGTGATTTCCTGCGCGGACAACCAGCGGAACCCGACATTGGTCAAATCGGCATCGGTGCAGCGCGCCAGTACGTCCCGCGATCGGGGACCGTTCAGCGACAAGGCTGACCAATCGGACGAGAGGGCGGTAATCTGAACATCCTCATCCGCCCGCTGTTGCGTCAGGTGATCCAGCAAGCGCTGTTCGAAGAACGCGGCGCATACCAGATAGAAGCGATCTTCAGCCATGCGGACAATCGTGGTCTCCAACTCGATCCGGCCCCGGCGGTTCAGCATATGGGTCAGCGTGATCGAGCCCACTTTTTGCGGCATCCGGTTGGCCGTCAGCCGATCCAGCAGGGCGTAGGCATCCGGCCCCGAAACCTCGACCTTAGTAAAGGCGGTGACATCCATGATGCCGACGCGTTCGCGCACCGCTTTGACCTCGGCCGCGACCATGTCGTCGGCGGGCGTGCGGCGGAAGGAATAATGGTCGCGCTGTTCAACCCCATCGCGGGCGAACCAGCGGGGGCGCTCGAACCCATAGACTTCCTCATGCACCGCGCCCTTGGATTTCAGCAATTCATACAGGGGCGATGGCTTGATCGGACGCCCTTCGAGACGGTTGAAATGCGGAAAGGGGATTTCGTGGCGCAGGCAGTAATCTTCCTCGGCCTTAATCACCTGCCAGTCCTTCGTGGCATAGCTGCCGAACCGGCGCGGATCGAACTCGCGCATAGAGATTTCGGCGGCCCCATGCACCATCCAGCGCGCCAACTCACGCGTCAGACCCGGCCCCCAACCAATGCCGATCTGCGTACCGCAGCAGCACCAGTAGTTCTGCACACCCGGCGCAGGCCCGATCAGCGGGTTGCCGTCCGGCGGGTGCGAGATCGCGCCGTGCACGTCACGCTGAATGCCCAGTTCGGCAAAGATCGGCATACGGTTCAGGCTTTCCTCAAGCCACGGCATCACCCGGTCGTAATCCGCGTCGAACAGCCAGTTCTCGTATTCCCACGGGCAATGATCATGCCAGACCGAGTTTGGGTTCTCTTTCTCGTAAATCCCGATCAGCCCGCGCTGTTGCTCCATCCGGATATAACCAGAGACCTTACGGTCGTCGCGGATCACCGGCAGTTCCTTGTCCAGATTCTGGAACTCGGGCACAGGCTCGGTCACGAAGTAATGGTGCGTCATCGAGGTCATCGGCAGTTGCAGCCCCGACCATTCACCCATCTGACGGGCGTAAGTGCCGCCTGCGTTCACCACATGCTCGCAGGTTATGGTGCCCAACTCGGTCTCAACTACCCACCCGCCATTCTCGGCCTGCGTGATGTTGGTAGCGCGGCAGTTGCGGAAGATGCGGACGCCTTTTTGGCGCGCGCCCGTCGCCATCGCCATGGTCACGTTGGTCGGGTCCACATGGCCGTCGTCGGGTGTATGCAGCGCGCCCAACACACCGTCGAGATTGTAGAACGGGTGCAACTCGGCCACCTTCTCGGGGCCCACGAGTTCGATGTTGAACCCCAGCGACCGCCCCACCGATAGGGTATGGCGCAGCCAGTCCATCTCATCCTCGGTATAGGCCAGGCGGAAGGAGCCGCAGCCATGCCATGTCACCGGTTGACCCGTTTCGGCCTCCAGCTGACCGGAATAGAGACCGATATTGTAGTCCACGCATTTGCCCAGCCCAAAGCTTGAGGTCGAATGCGTGATCTGGCCCGCCGCGTGCCACGTGCTGCCGCTGGTCAGCTCGGCCTTTTCCAGCAGGACGGTGTCATCGCCCCAGCCCTCATGCGCCAGATGATAGGCCAGACCGACCCCCATGACGCCGCCTCCAACAATGACCACGCGGGCGTGGGTGGGCAATTTCTTCTCGGACATGACATTTCCTCTTCCCGAGTCGCTTTTCTGCTCGACAGGCTAATTCCACATTTGTACCATCGTCAATCATGAATGACACAAATGTATCATCAATCGTTCTCGATCGCCTCACGGAGGAATGGGAGGCCCTGACGCCCGAGGCGCAAAAGGCCGCACGCTATGTGTTGGAAAACCCCACGGATGTTGGGGTTTCGACCGTGCGCGAGATCGCCGAGGCGGCAAAAGTAAAGCCCAACACTTTTGTCCGCATGGCCCGGCAGGTGGGGTTCGAAGGATACGAAGATTTCCGCGCGCCCTTCCGTGATGCGATTCGCCGGGGCGGCGTCTCGTTCCCCGACCGTGCACGTTGGCTGCAGGATATCGGCAAGTCGGGTGAGCTGGGCGGGCTCTATGCAGACATGATCGGTGCCGCGATCCGCAATATCGAAGAGACCTTTGCCGGAATTGACGCCGCCAACCTAAAGGCGGCGGCCGAGGATATCTGGACCTGTCGCCAGATTTTCACGCTGGGCGTGGGCGTTAATAACGCGAACGCACGGAACTTCACCTATCTAGCGTCAACGGGGATGAAGCAATTCCACGCTATTCCCCGCCCCGGATCAACCCCTGTGGACGATCTAGCCTGGGCTGATGAACAGGACGTGCTGATTGCCATCACATGCCATCCCTACCGGACCGAGGTGATCGACGCCATCAAACTGGCTCGGCAACAGGGAATGACTGTCGTAGGAATCTCGGACAGCCCGGCCAGCCCGGTCATTCTGAACGCGCAGCACGGCTTTGTCGTGGCAGCTGATACACCGCAATTCTTCCCCTCCTCCGTCTCGACCATCGCCTTGCTGGAAACGCTGCTGTCCTTCGTGGTGGCCGTCTCCAGCGACGAAATCGTCGAGAGGGTTGAGCGGTTTCATCAACGCAGACACCAACTTGGCCTCTACGCGGAGGAGCCCGAATGAACGCACCCCTGACCCATTCACTGGACGCGCGATACTATACCGACCCCGCGATTTTCGCGCAGGAGCTGCAGGGGCTGCTGGCCCGAACCTGGCAATTCGCGGGCCACGTGGCGCAGGTGCGCGAACCGGGTGATTACTTTGCGTTCGAGATCGCGGGGCAAAACCTCTTCTGCATTCGGGGTCGCGACGGGGAAATCCGCACATTCTACAATGTGTGCCAACACCGCGCGCACGAGATGGTCAGTGGCGCGGGTAATACCCGCGTGGTCGTCTGCCCCTATCACTCTTGGACCTATGAACTGACGGGCCAATTGCGCGCCGGCCCGAATATCAAATCGGTTCCCGGTTTCGACCGCAGCGCGATCTGCTTGACCTCGGTTCGGACCGAAGTGTTCAACGGTTTCATCTTCGTCAACCTCGACGATGACGCCGCACCCATGGACGACTGGTACCCTGGCGTGCGCGAGGAAATCCGCGCGTTTGTGCCGCATATCGACGCTCTGGAACCGCTGGAATGGGTCGAGATTCCGGAAAACTGCAACTGGAAGGTCAGTATCGAGAACTACTCGGAATGCTATCACTGCCCGACCAACCACCCGACTTTTTCCGAAGGCGTCGTCAAGCCCGAGACCTACGACATTCAGCCCGACGCCAGCGGCGGCTATGTCCTACGTCATACGACCGAGTGTCAGAGCCTCGACAAGATGACCTACCCTATCGACATGTCCGTGCCTCATGCGGGCGACTACCAGTCGTGGTTCCTGTGGCCGATGTTCTCGTTCCAGTGCTATCCGGGTAACGTACTCAACACCTATCACTGGCGCGCGAATGACGCCGATCACTGCACCGTCTGGCGCGGATGGTATACCGAGGGCGGATCGGAAAGCGCCGTCATCCGCCAACTGGCCGTGCAAGACCGCGAGACAACGGTCGAAGAGGATATCCGTCTAGTCGAATCCGTCCACCGCGGCCTGAAATCCCGCGGCTATCGCCCCGGACCGTTGGTGCTGGACCCCGGCTGTGGGGTTATGTCCGAACATTCAATCGCACGGTTGCAACAATGGATGCGCGACGCCATTGATGACTGACCTACCCGAGGGCGAAGAAAATTCGACGAATTTTCTCGGCTCAACACACAACAATTGTCCACGACTCCCGAGGTGAAAATGTCAGACCTGTTCAACGAAAACTTGTTTCTAAAAGGACTAGAACAACGCAAGAGCACTCTTGGCGTAGAATATGTGGAAAAGAACCTCGCGGCTGCTGACGACTTCACCCGCCCGTTCCAAGAAGCGATGACAGCCTGGTGCTGGGGTTTTGGATGGGGCGATGATGTCATCGACGCCAAAACACGGTCGATGATGAACCTGTCGATGATCGGCGCCCTGGGCAAGATGCATGAATGGGAGATTCACTGCAAAGGCGCGATCAACAACGGCGTTACGCCCGAAGAGATCCGCGCCATCATCCATGTGATCGGAATCTACTGTGGTGTACCCCAAGCCCTTGAATGTTTCCGCGTGGCGCGCAAAGTTCTGGGGCATACGTAAATCACGCCCCAAGCCCATGCGGATCCGAGCACGCGATGACCGACGAACCCCTGCCACCCGTCCTTTTGCTGACCGGAACAAATGCCGCTGCCTGGACGATGGCGCCCGTCCGCCAAGTCTTCGAACAAGCGGGTTATAGCTGTCACAGCCTGACCTATCGCCACCACGATCTGCCTCCGGGCCCGGATCGGGACGCCAAGCTGATCGGGCTTAGCATTGCCGACTATGTCGAAGATGCACGACGCGCCATCAATGAGATCGGACAAACCCCGATTGTCGTTGGCCATTCGCTCGGAGGCGTGGTCGCTCAGCTTTTGGCGGCACAAGGTCTGATACGTGCCGGAGTTCTGCTGAACAGCAGTATCGTCGATGGTGTCCTGCCCACCACCGACAGAGAGCGCGATCTTGGAAAACTGTTCATCTCTGCCGGAGCTTTCTGGGATCAAGCCTTGGGTCAGGATTTCGAGCTTTTGGCAACCTACGGGTTGAACACTCTGCCAGAGGCGCTGCAACACGACATCCACCAGCGGTTAGGCACCGAGTCCGGTCGGGTGCTGTTCGAATTCGTGTTCTGGATGTATGACAGCGCGCAAACGACCCTGATCGACCCGCACAATGTGACATGCCCGCTCTTGTTCGTTTCTGGCACGGAAGACAAGGCCGTGGCGACCAGCACGGCCAAGGCGATGGCGAACCGCTATGACTCAGCCGAGTTCATGCCCGTCGAGGGGGCCTGCCACTATATACAGTTTGACGCTCAATGGAACAAAACGGCGCAAACTGTGGTGGATTGGGTCGGGCAACTTGACGGAATTAAATGACTCTTTTCTCAGTAAGATGTTTTGTGTGCCGCGCACCAACGCGTAACCGGACTCCGGTAATCCGGTGCAACCCCAAATCGCTGACCAAAGGTATTTTTGGCCCCAATGTAAACAAATGGCGGAGACGAAGGGAGTCTAGACAAAGCGATAAAGTTCAATAATTTATATATAAAACAGATGTTTAACAAGTTACTGATCATTTTTCGCCTTAGAAGCTATGCGGGATTTAATGCGGGAAAATTTGGAAACTAAATCCGAGCACTTGGGGCCAATTAAGCTGGAAGCGTTCAAACGGCATGCCTCCAATGCCAACTGACAATAGTCGTCCTTTTAGTATTTGCTTGCCGTTCCTTCGCTACTGAAAGCTGCGATTTTGGCTCCTCTCGCGATGCGGTCTGTCAAACCGGAATTTGACCGCAGCTGCGAAGCTTGGGCGTAGATGAGCTCACACAAGGCGTACAAAGCTGTTTTTGACAGGCGCGCTTTATGCCGAAGCCCAGACTGGGGGGGCGTTTCCCGTTACAGCTGCGGGAACTTCTTTTCCTCATTTGGGGCATCGGCAGCACTGTTGAAGCGTTTGCGCCTTGCTATAGCTCTTTGGAATGTTAGGCTGAAGCCGCGCCGTCCGCTTATTGGTTGGCCAGAATATATTGTTTATTATACATGCCTGAAACCCAAGAGCTTGAGTCATGCAGCCGGGACGGCGGCAATCAAAAAAATAAGTCCAGAACCTAGCGCCAAATGTTCCGGGCAAAATTATTCTCCGCGTATGTTTCAAGCAAAGCCTGAGAAACAGTTTGCTGCCCATATCCATATATGGTCTTCAATTCACGCCTATAGCAACAAATGGGCCCCAAACTGCCGGATGTGCCAGCTGTTCTGGACCTTCGCGTTCAGCAATAGCTTTCATGGCAATTTGCAAAGCCTCAGCTGTTGAATAACCGCGCGAGTTGCCGCCAATCAGTTGCGGAGTAATAAGCAAAGACGACACGGAAAGGATGGTCCATTGGGTCGCGACGACAGATTGTGATCCGGCTTGAAAAAACGCACTTGCAAGCCCCGAGAAACCTGGCGCCCCCGCTCGTCCAGAAGACGCTCCGGTGTTGCATGCTGACAATACCACCAATCGCGCGCCAATTTTCAGCTGTGCTATTTCGCTAGCTAAAAGCAGACCGTCATCTTGCCTTGTTGGAGCGTCTGGCGGGGTCAGTATCAAAGCCGGTTCCAACAAGCCATCAAAATCGCTTGCAACGACTGCATGGGTAGCGAACACCAAAGTGTCGATGTCTTCAAATTCCATTTTCTTCAGCACGGCTTCGGAGGCTTTGTCGCCTAAGTATAATTCAGTGCTTTCGGAACCATGCATGCGTTCCATTTGCTCAAGCTCCCAGCGACTGTCCTCTAGTGGCTCAAACATCTCCTTTAGCACCGCAGGGTTGGCGAAGCCCCGAGTTGTATCGAATGCATCGTAGTAACCTCTCGCGCCAAACTCACCATCCCCACTCAGAACCGGATCTCCGAAACCGATTAACTTGTCTGCCTGCTCGCCAGCGGGAATGTTCGCGCCCATTAGCAGTTCAAGGTTTGGCAGCAAGGATATAGGGACAGTATGCCCCAAGAAATTTAGATCACGGTTACTGTTTTTGTTCTGAAGCGGACGCCCGTCCTTACGGTCAATTACCAATGTAGCAAGTGACACGGTCTGCATGGCGCCGTCCGGCATAGCATAGAGGTGCTTTGTTTCTGTCAGAGAGTCCGCAAACGCCCCGAAGTATTCCCTAAACAGGTGATGGGCGGGTTTACTCGCAAAATCTGGGAGCGGATTGTTGTTTGCAATGTCCAGGCTTTTTCGTATTTCAATAGCAAAGTCGTTTAGCTCGTCCGCGCCAATTCTTACGCGACGCATGTCTACGGTTTCCTGAGTTATCCAAAATACGTAGCTTTCATTGTCAAAAACAGCCTGCATCCAAATAGCCTGACCTTTATCCAGGGCTGCTTGGAGTTTTGATAGCGGTACGGTCTGCGGCGCGAGAAATGCCATGAGGTCGGGTCGCGAACTCCTGATTTTGGCATCTATTTCCGCAAGATCAGTTTTTCTTTTTGCAATTGAACCGGTTAGGTCAGCAACAATACTGTTGTTGATATGCTCTCGGCGATATTCATCATGAAGTCGTCTCTCAGCAGACCTGATTTCCTTGATCAACTCGTTTCGATTGAAAAGGTCTCCGTCTTGGCTGTGCATCCAGGCTCTTTTGGTCTGCATAGCCGCGCGTCCAGTTTCGTTGAGATGTAGCAACTGTGCTGCTTCAAACAATGTCGAGGCTGCCGACGATCCAGAAGTTTCCCAGACCAACCTAAAATACTGTCCGAGTTGTTGCCTCAATTGCCTGGGTTCGAATTCAGAGGTCACGCTTGACGCAAACGCTGCCTCCCTCATTTGATTTTCGGCATCGGCTTTGTTTTGTGACGCGAGTTCGAGGGCTTCGGGAATACGTTGCAAAGAAATGAGCGCTTCGGCCGTAATTCTGCGGGCTTCTGCGATGCGAGCGATGGTGGCTGCGCCAGTTTCAGTTAGTATTTTTTTAGACCTCGAAGCCAAGTCCAAAGCGTTTTCGTAGTTTCCGTGAACGATCTCTACTTGTGCTAGCGCGTTGAGCGTTGGCGGTGCATCAACCAGGCCGTAATGGCCTTCTGCCCATGCCTCAACTGCCTCTTGCAAGTGCGGCTTCGCTTGATCCAAGCGCCCTGCGCGGAAGAGATTCAGACCGAGCGCAGATACGGCTAGAAGCTTGCTTCGACCCTCCAACAAACTTGGGTCAACTTGCCGAATGGTTTCCAGCGCGTCATCATAAGATCCGGCCAAGGATTGGGCGGTGGACAGCTGAAGAGTTGTGGACAACCAAATTGGATGCTTGTTATCGAATACATTTTTTATGTGTCTTTGCGCAGCTTTGTACAAGGTTATGCTGTTCTCGAGATCTCCGGTCTCCTGAAGTAGTACAGCGCGACGGTGCGTGGTCTGCGCAATGACGTAATGGTCCGCACCCAAAGCAGCGACATAGGCGTCTTCTGCCAAAAAGTTTGTCGCTTCAGCGTTTTGGAAGTCACCAATCGCGAAGTAGACTTCTGATAAGTTGTACAGGGCGGACGCCCTAATCAATTTGGTTTCTTCATCTTGGCCGACTGCAGCGTCAGCGATTTCGCGCAAAGCGACTTCCGCTTCGTTTAACTCGCCGGTAACCAGCTGCAGGCGCGCGTTCAGCAGCTTTTCTTTCAAACCGCCTTCACCTAATTCCGCCAACTGTGAAAGCTCTTCAGAGGCCTCTGACAATTCGAACTCTTGCAAGCTCAAACCCGCTTTCAACTGTAAGATACGACGCAGTTGTTCAATTGTAGAAACTCTGGTGCGTGCCAAGACTTCTGCTTCGTTCCATGAATTTCTGGCGGCGGATGCTTCGCCTAATGATTGAAGCACAACACCATATTCCGTAAGGATGTGCATTTTGATTAAAGTAGTTTCAGCGCCTTCTAGTAATGCAAGACTTTCTATAAAGCTGAATTTTGCCATTTGGTATTTTCTTTGATCCGCGAATACAAACGCTTGATTGGCGAAATAGACCGCCAATGTAGATGCGCTTAAGTTGGAGCGGATTCCGTGAAAAATCGCGATCTCGGATGAAGTCTGGGCATACTCCAGACGGCCCACTGCGCGGGCTTGAACGGAAATCTCATTATTCAAAAACGCAAGAAATTCATCACCTGCCAGATTGGAATTCGCGACAGATGCGAGCAAGTCCTCATAGATACCCAATGCGGTAGAGTTGTCTCCCTTTGCAGCAGCTTCTCTTGCTCTGGCAATTATCAATGCCGGATCTTCTGAGTTGGACTGTGCGTCCGCCGAAGCGCTGGAAACACTGCAAAAAAGACACAACAAAACCACCAAAAAATAACGCATAATGGCAACGTTGTTGCTTCAAATCGTAGGCACCCAGTAACATTTGAAAAAAATTTTCGTGGGGTCAAGGGGCTAATTTTCTATGCCAAATTTTCGTTTTTTCGGTCGTGCGACTGCAGTTTTGACATTAACTGCAGTGAGTTTTATGTCGCTGAACGTGCTCCCGGCCACGGCTCAAGAGAATAGAGCTTTTGAGCAATCATTGTCTCGCGTCCTCGCTAATCCGGCAGATCCCGAGGCTTCGTTTAATTTTGCTCAAGTTGCCTCACAAGAAGGTAGGTTTGACGATGCGATCGCTGCTCTGGAACGTGTTTTGATCCTCTTTCCAGAACTTGCAAACATTAAGTTAGAGCTCGGCGTGTTGTACTTGAGGGTCGGTCAAAATCGATTGGCGGAAAGCTTCATTACTGATGCATTGAATTCGCCCAGCGTCCCTCCTGAAGTGCGGCAGCGTGCACAAGAACTCCTGGCTACTGCGAATGACCGAAATGAGCGACTTACATTCAGTGGTATAGCGTCGTTCGGCCTCTCGTACGACACAAACGCAAACGCCGGACCGGAGTCTGGCGTTGTTCCTGAGGATGAAGGCGAGGAGTCTGCATCCGCGTTTTTCAGGCTTGGCGGCGAATTTTCTTATGACCTCGGTTTTCAAGCTGGCCACAGGCTCGTAGGTCAAGCGGAGTATTTTGGTCGTAGGTACAATGAAACCAGTGATATCAACTTGGATAGATACGTCGCGGGTTTAGGCGTTCTTTTTAATCTGCAGCCAACACGTGAACTACCCACAACCTTACGCCTTACTTTTGATGCCTTAAAATTTGACCGCGACGGCGAGAGTTTCCTGAATGAGTACGGTCCGACAGCGACCCTTTCATTTGCCTACTCCGCAAGCCACTTTGGCCAGGCTTTGGTGAGCTGGCGTGATCAAGACTTCAAGAACACTTCGACCGACCGTGTAAATGATTTACGCGATGGCGATCAGTTGTTCATAGGGTATTCTGGTAGATACGTTATTTCTGAGACACATTCCTTAAGATACGGAGCGTTTTATTCGCGTAAAACAGCTGAGATAGATTCAGAAGCTTATGATTTATTCGGAGTATCGTTGGGTTATACAATCTTAGGCCCGGCGCCGTTTAAACTAAGTGACAAACCGTGGGTTTATTCAATTAATGGCCGGTACGCGTGGCGCGACTACGATGGCTGCCTGCCTCAGGTGTGCGCAGCGCTCGGCATCGAAGAAACGAACAACTACAGGGTCGTTCTCAGTGCTCGTGTGCCTTTAGAGAACCGGTTTGAAGTTATAGGAGAAATCGGCACGAACGGCGCGGTATCGACTTACGACTTTAGAGAGTTTGACAATAATTTTGTGGCCGTAACGGTAAATCGCCGCTTTTGATCAAAGACTAAGTGCACGCCTTAAAAATCGCGCTCAATGGGCTCGAAAACTTAAGACTTGATTTCGAGACGCCTCAAAACCTATAATTTTAGGGAATTTTAAAAAATTAATAGCGCTAACGGATTCTAACGGCCGTTAGCCAATGAACGACTGTAAGTTCAAAAAAACAAAAGGACTTAAACAACTTAATAATTGATTTCACGGGGGATATATAATGTGTGGGTCAAAAGTACTGCGCTCCGTCTCGGCGGTGGCGCTTTTGGTTTCAATGGGCACTTCAACTCCGATTTTCGCGCAAGAGCGAGGTGAAGTCAGGCACATTGTTAATTCCTGCTATACGCCGTGCAACGTGTCGACCAACAGTGGTCAAACGGCTGAGATCATTCTACCCGATGGGACTTCGGTCATTTTCTCCCCCGGAAGTAAGGGGCGCGTATCGCGGGACGCAGACGGCAAGGTCATTGTTAACATCGAACAGGGGCTATTTCGCGTCGCGGGCGGCAAGCAGAATGATACGGTCCCCATCCTTATCAGCACGCCCCATTCAGAAATGGGGCTGTCAGATGGCTCAGCCATTATTGCCGTTGGACAGGAGGGCACGCGCAGTCATCTTTTGCATGGCCAGGAACTGGTCGTGGCAGCGGCCGGGCGCACGCAGCGGCTTTATCGTCCCGGCTTTCAGATCTTTTCGTCAGGCTCACGTGCCACATCGCCGCGTCGGATGGAGTCGTCAGCGGTCATTGCTGACCTAAAAGGCCTAAGTACCGGTTTGACCACAGGATTGCGGCCTCGTGTGACGTCTGGACGAGTGACGCCGACCGCCACTACCCCACGGGTTGCGTCGCTGCGCACGGAAGCGAACAACGCGGAACCGGGCGAAAACCGAGACCTGCTGGCGCGTCGGGATCTCGATAACCGACCCACGCCAATACCTCCGCCTCCCGAACGGGTTCAGGTCTCATTTGGCACACCGGGCGCTGGAGCAATTGGGAACTTACCCGCCGCCTCCCTTGGTGGGAATCTTGTTTCAGTCGGCGAGTCAGAAACGTCGTCAAGTTTTGGAAACACTTACACAAGAATCCAAAACTACGATCCCCAAACGAATTTTAGAGACGGCGTACTTCCAAATGGTGGCACGCCTTCTCCACTCGCAGTAGGGCCGAGCACAAATCGTATTTTGACTAAGGGAGATGGACTTTTTTCGGGGTCTTGGTCATCAGATGGCGCACTTCCGACACCTGGACAACTTCTTTACCCTTATGGTTTTTTCAATGAAGAAACCTCCGAGTTTGAATATATTGTCACTCCACAAGAAGTACGCGATGGTGATTATGACCCTGTGCCCCTCGCTTGGTTCACAAGTGGTGCTATCGATGCCCAGGGCAATGGTGGATATGGTATGTGGGGGTATCGCGCCAAGGACGCCAATGTAACATTCGGTTCCGGGGTTGACGGCGGGGTTGTGTTCGGCTTGATCACTGACGACTTAGTCAGTGACGGAGTTGGGACCACTCTGCCAAGAATTGTAACCGGGGATGGTACAAAAAAGTGGTACTTTTTTGATGCAACGAGCATCCGAGAACGTTTTCAAGACGACCCAGACGGTAGGTTAATAGGGTTTTCTCGTGTTGGTGACCCCGTAGATCTTCCTGGAATAATTTCACCGACGAATGAGCCACTAAGTAGCTTTGTCCCTGATGGGTATTTTGCGGCGATTAAACGCGAATTATCCAGCGGGAGCTCCGAAGAGACACCTGCTTTAGGTATCGGGGCCTTCGCCCAAGGGATCACTTCGTTTCGAGATGGTTCCGGTCGAGGCGAAGAGTTTTTTGACCCAAACAGCGACTATTTTCTGTTGACAGAAGTTGTACCCGCGGTCGCCATGCAGTTTTATATTTCCGACCTAGAGGCGCGATGCCTGGCGGACCCAGATTGCGGGAACTTTTCTGATCCAGAGGATCTTAGGAGAGAGTTGGAGAAGGCGCTTAACAACAGACCTGGCAATGCGGGATGGGTTACCGGCTTCGCTGATTTTGATTTTGAAGAAGGTATTTTGGTGCTTTCACGCTTTGAAGATCCCGGGTACCGCATTGTTCTCGCAACAGGCGATTTGAATGGTCTCCCCGTGTCGGGAGAAGTGGCGAATGTACTCGACGGCGCAAATACCGATCGTTTCGTTCTTGGCGGCAGCGTTGACGCTATACGAAATGCGGTCAGTGGCACGATGTTGGATCGAGCAACGCTCCCAAGTCCAACCTGGACGAACCTTGGCGGAGACAATGCGAACGCGATAAGCGAGCTTCAGGATAGCGGCGTTATCATAGCCTATCCTCAGGCCCCGGTGCTCGGCGACGGATCCAAGCCCGTTCGGGTGTTGCATGCAGATTTTGGGCTGAAGACTGTTGGTGGGCGGCAAGTCTCATCGCTTTCAGCGACCATCGGCACGCTGAGATATGGCGCGGCGCCAACGGAAGATGGCTCTCGCGGCAGTGTCGACGGAATTATCGATGCGTATACGATCGGGACGTCTCAGGCTGGCGGAGCTTCTACAGTTTACAATGGGCCGCTGAAAAGCTCGGCAGTCGGCGGAGGCAACATCGCACTTGAAGGCGATATTGCAGGCCCTGCCTCCGATCCAACTGGTTTTGAGAGCGGTGGACGCGCCGGATTTTTTGTCTGGGAGAATGCGGGTATCATCGTCGATGACGTGAACGGAAATACCCCTCTTAACGGAGGCACAGCTGAGAACCTCAGAGGTGACACTCAGAGTTTTGGTCTGCTTCGCATAGGCGTTGGCGTAGATACGGATGACGCAAATCCACTGGGCGATAATGGAAATTTCAAGTTAACCAGTCGGACGATAGGCTATGCAACTGGCATGCTAGAGCGGTTGAATTCAGCCGGAAATGCCCAATTTTCGCGCTTCACAGTGCCATTTGGTACGACTCCAGTTCAAAGATTCAGCGATTTTCAAAGCGCGAACAGACAGGCCGCTGACGAGCAGAATATAAGCATATTGAGCTTTGCAGGAGATATCGCCGCCTTCAACAACCTCGGGCTTAAGTTTTCCAATCTGGATGTCACCGAAGTAAATCCGGACAGCAGAACTTTCGGGATTGTGCTGGACTCGCCGGATGGCAGCAAGATTACGTTCGGCGCCGACAAATCAGCCTATGTGTCCGGCAAGGAATTTGGCGCTTGGTCCGAGGGCGAAAATGGTAACCTCGCATTGATTTCAGGCGAGGTCGGTTCGGGCGCCGACAGTGGCGGTGCGTCGATTAGCAACGCGCTCGAGGGTAAGTTCACGAAAACCAATAGTAGTGATCCAATACCCGTACCAAAGTCCTCCGAACACACCCAATGGGGCTTTTTCATGGGCGATCAAATTGTTGGCGGCGAAACCGGGCACATTCATGCCGGTGCCTTTACTGCGGGTGATCGTATCGACATGACAAATGTCACCATACCCAATGTAACGGCTGTGTATGAGGGGCATGCTGTTGGAACCGTTGTAGACAATGGATCGTCTCGCTTGGTGGTAGGAACCTACACGGACTCCTTTGACTTTGAAAACAACCAGGGCCGATTCAACATGGACTTTGACCAAAGGGTTTACTCTGGCGAAACATCCGCCTTCAACGCAGGCGCAGGGGGACTGTTGTATGGAGGAATAGGAGGAACCGCAAATGGATCTCATTCGGCAACAGTTTCGGGTGAATTCGTGCACAATTCAAACAGTTTGCCGGACAGCGGCAGCCTCGTTCCCGGTGGACTGATAGGTGCATTCGATATCACCAACGGTGTAGGAGGTTATGAAGCGACGGGATCCTTCGGTGCAAACATGATCGGAACAAGATGAACACCCCACAGCTGGCGCTATTCGAGAGGACGGCGCCAGTTTGGCCAAGATATTGCTTTGGATACTTGGCCCTCGCTTCAGTATTTTGCGTCGCTTTTGCTTGTTCCGCAGTGTTGGTCCACCCGTTTCTTCCATTAGTCCACAGGGCTTTTGAAATTCAAACTATTTTTTTGCATTACCACCTGGGGTAATCTCACCAATTCTTGAAGGAGTGAATGAGCAAATTAGAACGACTTTTCCCACCGAAGACCCGGACATGCGACAAATGCCCCAGCAAATAGTCCGTGCGCGACTGACAGGATTTGTTTTCTGCAGGGATAGAACGACGACTGTTGGACGCGCTTCGCGGCGGTGGGACTTAAGGCCAACGGCCTAACTTCTCAAGGGAGTTTTTCACTGAGTAATTTCGGAGGTGAAGATGTTAAAGGAATCAAAGGAAACAGATAAAAAGACGGCCAAAAGCAGAATAAAATTACAAGTTTCTACAGCAAAAATCTCAAATGGTTGCTACAAAATTAAATGCTCTGGCGGAAGTGTAGGATCAAAAATTGCGCTTTGTCTCGGCACAAATCGCGCGGTGATCGACATATCCAAGGGCTACAGTTATTCAAATTTGCCGAGTCTTCTGAAAGTCATTGATCAAAATAAACTCTGGTCTAAAACAGTAAATGCGTACGCGATAAACTACGAAAGCACAAAAGAAACTCCCGGAACTCGGTCGCTACCGGTTAAGATGGCACTTCCCGTGGAGCCATATAAAGGCGTTTTGTCACTTGAAGCAATCGGCAAGGACCGAAATCTTTCCTATACTGGAATTCAAACGGGCAGGA
Organism: Ruegeria sp. J8; assembly: GCF_056531925.1. Classification (NCBI taxonomy): domain Bacteria; kingdom Pseudomonadati; phylum Pseudomonadota; class Alphaproteobacteria; order Rhodobacterales; family Roseobacteraceae; genus Ruegeria; species Ruegeria sp. J8. Next base: position 336,004 of record NZ_JBQFMR010000003.1, on the reverse strand, counting down.
TGCTTCATACAAAAAAAATCAACGGATGGCACCTTATTAAGTTTGGGGGTTTTGCAGAAACTAGCAATAAATTCCGAGGCCTGAATTGCATCACCTATGTTGGCGCTGCATTCGGTAAAGAAAATGGGATGAATGGTTATGGAACTAAGTTGGCCAATGCGCTCGGCGCCAAAAAATGTGAGATGGAATGCAAGTTCAAAAGTGAATTGATAGATTTCTTCAACTCAAAAGGAAAATCCGGCGCTTACATAATGTGGGATCAAGGACATGTCGTAGTTGTCAAAAATGGAATGGTTTACGAATTTACCAATAGAAAAGGCATCAACGGTTTCTCACGCACGCCTGTGAAAACATGGGGCTTCAGCAAGCGACCGTATTGGGTTCGAAAGCTATAGGCTTAGGACCCATTGATTTCCACAATGTGGCGTGATTCATCTCGTTCGAAACGAGCGGGGGACATGCCTGATCTTTTCTGGTTAAACGACGAGCAGATGGCGCGTCTTGAGTTCTTCTTCCCAAAGTCCCACGGCAAACCTCGCGTTGATGACAGGCGTGTCATAAGAGGGATTATTGATCAATCGCAGAGGGTTACAGTAGTGCGATGCACCCAGGGAATATGGATCAAACAAGACGCTATACATTCGTTGGAAGCTACGGAGTGACAAAGGCATCTTCTTCCAGATGTTTGTCGGTTTGGCCACCAAGCGGAGCGAAGAAAAGAAGGTCTTGTTCGATGCAACGTACCTCAAGGGGCTTTGTCGCAGACTTCTCTGAAGAATAAAGGCGGGTTGGAAACTGCTGCGTTGAAGCGGTTAACTTCGCGAACTTTTTGAATGGGCAGTCTCCGACTCCGGATTGGCCCCGTCAGACAATCTGCGCAATATTTATCCCGTCAAGCGTTGCGTAGGCGACCGCAAACGATTTGAACCCGAGCATCGGGCGGACTCGACGTTTCATGAAACGGTGATCTTAGTCCACAAAATAGCTAAGGAACTTTCGTCCAACCATCTCAATCGGAACAGGACAACCAAAGCCCTTCAGCATCTTGTTGATAGTGGCCGAGTTGGCTCTGCTTTTGTCGATCACCTTCTTTCTCAAGAGCCTGTTTAGATCCAGTGCACGAGCGAAGCATTTTGTTGCTGCAGCTTTGTTCAGGCTCTCGGACAGCATGCAATCATGATTCTTTCCGTGTTTCTCGACCGCGCGATCCAGGTAGACTCACTGACCTTGGATCCGCACATAGGAATCGTCCATTCGCCGGGATCGATCGCATAAGCACTTCTTACGACGCACCCGGTCGGCGATCAGTGTCGCATACTTGACGACCCAATTGTTCATTGTCACATGATCGACCGAAAGGCCTCATTCAGCCAGGATTCCTCCGGCTCCCGGCACGGCACTAAATACCGAAGATAGAAGACGATCGCATGAAGGATCACGACTTTTCGGAAATGCACTCCCTTGAATGAAACTGTCACGGCATGCCCCTGTCTGTTTTGGGCACGCGTCTATCAAAACTTCATTCGACCTAGCAGGTATATTCAGAGTTTGCGACAAAGCCACGTGGCTGATAGACGAATGATTTAAGGGCTACCCTAATAATACTTGAATGATGACCATTTATTACATCTGTAGGCTATTGAAGCTCCCTGCCCATCCCAAGCTCCGTTCTACTAACAACACCTTGTTTCCTTAAATCCAGATTTTTGTTATGCTTGGAGCTGTTTCGTTTTTGAGTGGCTTGGAGTTCAAAATGGCTATTTCAGCAGAAATCGATGACCCATTTGAAGGATTAATGGTATATTTGGCAAAGATTTCTTCAAAGATTAAGTCTGACAAGGCGGTTTTGTATCATGGAAAAATTAGTGGTGTCGAAGTCTGGAAGAAATTGGAAGGTATACCTACGAGAGGCTTCCCGGAGGTTGGACTTAAGCAGGGCGATAGAAAAAAAGTAGAAATGCTTTCGGACGTTTTGAGAAGAATAAAACCTCCATCCAACTCCGCTGTAAAATCGAAGAATTTGTTCGAGTACATTGAAACACTAGCTAAGAAAAACTCGAGAGGAGCAAGGCTTATTAGCCCAGATGAAGAAAAAACAATTTGGGCTTGGCTTTCGAAAAAATTCGCAGGAAACTCAAAACCTCTCATGATAATAATGGGGAACAACTTAAAGCTTCACAGCAACTTAATGGAAGTTGAGTTACCGTTGGTGTATGCAAAAAAAAACCTTAGTGAAGAAAAAAGAAAACGGTTAGGGGCAATTTTGAAAAAAAAGAATAAATTAGATAAAGAAGTAGCTGATTTCGATAAAGAGATTTATAATTTCTTGGTAAAAAGGGAGAAAATTTTAAAAAGGTATAGCATCTCTCCTAATTATGCCGGCCTCGGCAGTAGATACTGGAACTAGTTTTTCCTGTGAAATCAATCAGGCCTTGAGCGCCCAAAGTGGATTTTTGTTCCCTAATATTAACTTTCCCGCGCTCACAACTACTTCTCCGCCTTTTGATTTGGCGAAGCCGTGAGCTGTACCATTTATTGCATATCCCTGATGGTTCGCGCAGCAAATATGAAACTCGCCTGACCTCCTTCGCTTTTGACAAATTCAATAGATTCTTCTTCATCCACCAGACCTTTAGGCTGTGTTGACAATAGGGGTTCACATCGTTCAGCGGGTATAATTCAAGCTGGTATCGACGATGGAGACCAGCTTGACACGAGACTAGATCAGCTTTTGCGTTGGGCTTCCGCCTCGGCCACCTAGTCGGCGCGGATGAAATCGCGGAGCACAGCGACTAATAGCTTCGTTGTCCTCCCGTATATCAACAACCCCAATGAAAATGCCCACTCGTCAATTCCTCGAAACTGACTAACACAACACGGCGCAAACAAACCCACGTTACATCCACCGAGAAGGACCCAAACCGCTAGGCCCTCTCCTGGTATTCTTTCATCACCGTCCTAAACGCCTCCAATTCAGCTTCTTCCCTGGATAATCCCTGATCAAATTCTAGAATTGCAGCTCTCTCCTCGAATGCGTGAAGTGCAATCGGATCTAGAGCCATGTACTTTGCGACAAGCGACATTTGCGACTGGTGCTGCAAATGTCCTTGGTGATGGGCACTGTAACCGACTGTTGAGAGTGTTATCGCCGGTTTTGGGGAATTGAGTTCATTGTGAGTTTGACTGCGTACAGACGCTACACGTGGATCCAAAACATCTTCATCAAGGTCAAAGCTGAACAGCTTACTCATTGTGGCACAGCCCCCATTCTTCACGGGTCTCATGCCCATTAATCACAGTTCCGACCGGCAATTCACAAATGTGCCGATGCTCTGCCAGAATGCACAGCAGGCGTTTTACAGTCTTAGTATCCCTAATCGCGCCTGGTCCAAACCTTACGATCGTTCTCTTATCGAAAGGTTCAACTGGATACCGCGCCTTTAGCCAATCGAGCAGTTCCTGCGCCAGTTCCAAAGATTTATCGACAGGACCTGCATCCAAGAGTCGCTGAGCTTCTGCAATGTACCAAGAAGCAAGTTTGATACCGCATGCCATGTCGCGAATGGACAAAGACTCTGCGTCTGGATCAGAAAAAACCGCCAGAACACCGGCAATTCGTACTGCTTGCTCCGCTGCCTTAGATGCAAAGCCAGTTATGTGCGACAGAGATTCATTTGGAAGTTGTTGGGTTTCAACTTTGTTTGCAAATCGTATCAAGAGTGTCTTCGCATCAGGATCTAAAGGCAAAACTCTTGGCTCAAGCTCTAATTGATTTGCACCAGTATTTTTGGATCGGCGTAGAAGTGAAGCCAGCTGATTGTGGTATTTGGTAGGCTTACTTTCGGCCAAACGCCGTTTTTCTAGATAATCATCGGAAATGACAATGAGCCGTTTGCCAATTCGGCTTTGGGGCCAAACGATAAGCATGCGAGAAAGAAGCCCCTGATCTCGTAGAACGTCGTTTCGCAACACACTTTCCGCGATACCTGGTTGAATCATCAAATGAAGAGCTCCGCGCCTGCGCCGATATGTGACTTGCGGGGAACCGGCTCTGGTCCGGTTTAGGGGCGCTGCGTCCCAGAGTTTTGATAACCCGGCTGCGGTCTTGAGCTGATTGTCCTTGCCCATACCGTGTCCACCAAAGAACTGGCCACCTTCGTCGGCGAAGATACCAATCGAGGGATCGCCGTCCTCGAAATGGCGAAGAACGCCTTCAAACGTAATATCGGGCAGTAGCTTTCGAGGCACGACAGGTGGAACAGGCGATTGAGGGGCGGCGTTTTCGACGACGCAACCTTCCTCTGTCTGTGCCTTCAGCGCTTGTCGCTTCATGTTTTCGTATATGGACAACTCGAATTCGTATGCTCTTCGAGCGTCTTCATAGGCCGGGGCTTGAGCTTCTTCCCAGTCCTGAATCGGTTTGGATGCGAGTTTATCGCAAGTCGATTTTCTTTCCCCCGAGGATGCAATGGTAAGCAGAAATAGACTCAATGGAGCTGAACCAGCCAAGGTTTCTACGTCACGAATAGTCTGCGTCGCAAGTGATGCCATCGCCAAAACCGACTGGAACGCAATTTCGATTGGCGCATCAGTTAGGAATGCTATTGCCTCAGTAGCTTCCCGCAACGCACCAAGATGATCTTCGGGCAGAGCTAATCCTAGGTCTCTTTGGCGTAGAAGGGGTTCCGGTGCTTCGTTTTTCGGGTGGTGTTTTGCGGCAGTCGCAAATTGGTTTGAAACAGAGGTTTCAGACACAGCTTCGCCCTTGCCTATTTTCATAGACATTTTTTGAATCCTTCAGTTTTATGCGTAGTTCGATGTGCGAATTACGTCAGCGCCCGCTGGCCACTTTGGGGAGGTGCTTTCGCCGAGACGTAAGTTCATTCAAGGTATAGACAAAACTTGAAGAACGATGCTCATCTAATGGAGAAACCAGACAGAAAGTCAGCAGGTCGATAATCGCAAGATTATTCGACTTCTGAGTTTTCTGGTCTGGGTGAGTTCTTTCGTTGCAAGTGGTGTCATGAGTGACCTCCGTGTATGTATGCAACAATCAAATAATAGCAGATTTTATTGATAATTTATTACAGTACGGTTCGTTGCCATTCTAAAATGCTATCATTGCCAACGCTTCTTTTCGCATCTTTAAACCTCCACCAGTTCCATAGACTGGCCGGGCATATTTGTGCCCCAAGATATCTGCACGCACTCGATCATCGATCCCTGCACTCAAAAGTGCGTCTTCAACATAGTGCCTCAAACTATATACCGTGTGCTGCGGCGTTTCTTTCAAACCGTTCGTTTCCAAATACTTGTTGGCAACTCCAGACCAGGCGTTGGCCTTGTGAGCGTATCTTTTGATACCACCTCGACGGACGATGCGCGTTGCAGCTTCCAAGGATATTCCCAAAAGTGGAATATCACGCGCAGAGTGTCGTTGTTTGAGTTCACGTCCGTGAGCGGCCACGCGAATGAACGGGATTTCACCTTCGAGGCAAAAGTCTTCTAGTGGACATGATAGTACCTCCGAGGGACGCAAACCTGTATTGATAAGCACCAATAGTGTATCCGCGGCTTCAGCGTTCAACCCTTTAAACGCACCGGTCGCCAATAGCTTTGTGTTTACCCACTCCTTGGAAAATGGAGGTCGAGAAATCACGGGATCCACTGATTTGTCAAAGCGCAACCGAGCAAAAGGGTTTTCAAGTGAGTGGTGCCCTTTCAGCTCGCACCACTCTCGAAAAACTTGAGAGAGGTGGCCAAAGTCTTTGTTAGCGGTCTCCGCTCGCGTTTCTCCTGATTGAACCCGCTTCGACCACCATTCGCGGAACGCCAACGCATCTTCGCGTGTGATCTTATCGATGCCAGTAGCTCTTCTTTTGGGAACTGCTCTTTCGAAATTTGAGACAGCTCGCTCTCGAGGTAGCCACCAAAGATGCCGTTGTTGATCCGACTTGCGCAAATGTCGTGTTTTTGTAAGTCCACATATTCTTGGAGAACCTTACGCAATGGGGGCAGAGCGACATTCACGCTGCCTAGAAGCGCCTCAACCACTTCTGGTGGCTGGTGCGAGCACACTGTTCCCGCTGCCGCCATTAAACGCGGCAGGTTCTCATCAAAGGTTCTCTTTAGCAATACTTCGCTCGGAACATAGTCAAAACCATGCGCTTCTGAGATCTGTTTGGCTGCTTGGTATTTCTCGTATGCCAGAGCTTCCTCGCCTAATGCCAGGAATTGCCACTCAGCTCTTTTTAGTTCTTCGAGCTCAAAAGCTTTGCGCTTAGCCACACTCAAATCCGCTGTTTGGAGTGCTTGTCTGATCTGCTTTACTGGCTGCCCATTCTTGCCCAGTACTTTGCCAAAAAGATGCTTTGGGACATTCATTACAAAGTAATAGCGGCCTCGATCCAATGTGATGCCCATGTCAGTGCACTCCTTCAAATTCCGCATCCATGCGGGATTCTATGCGGGATTTCATGCGGGAAACACTGGCATGCGCCGGTTAAAGAAACCTTACGCGTTTGAAAAGAATGCGTTTTTTCCTGAAGAATGCCCATGGTATGGGCAGTTTAGTGGCGGAGACGAAGTCAGCATAATTAAGCCCATAAGATACTGTTAAGTGAGAAATAAATTAGAAGTATCAGGAGAAATACCACGATACCTACCACACACAACTCGATGTCAAGTGATAGGACGTTGGTCAAATACGATAGCAGACTCTCACGCGGATTGCTTCAAACAGCCGCTTTGAGCCCGAAGCAAACCATGCGAATGGCCGTATTGGATTATCAAAAAATCATCTGCGAGGTATGTACCATATTGGCGATAGGTTAGCTCGTTCCTGTAGCGAATGCGGGGCTTCGTTAGGGATCTGCGTTCCGAACACCTTTGCATCGTATGTCGTCCACCGCGGTGTCGGTATTGCCAACACTCTCACGTAGTAGAACGCGCTTTGCGTCGGGTCGTAGTCCGGGTCTTCCCAATATCCGGCGAGAATTGCCTGGCCAATGTCATTTGTCCAAGACGCGTTCTTTACATCCACTATATTGCCAACCGAGCCGTCACACGCCGCGTTTACAAGTTCAGGTACCTTGGGGTCGAACTCGACGACGCGTTGAGCATCGCGGAGAAGATCGACATCTGACGGTTTGACGGACGGCAGCAGCCGTCCGTCATCTCAAAACGGGTTCCGAAGGTTTAGGCGCGAACGGCCGCTCCTCCGGATACCAGACTTTGGATTATTTGCGTTGAATGACCGCCATGCGGGATAAAGCAGAAATCGCTCGGTCACTAAAAAACCTCAGGCGGCTTAGCCAAAGGTCCCCAAGTTTCAGGGTCTGGTAGACCGACACTTGACCACGCTTCTTGCAAAACTCTGGAGTCTGAAGATCTTGTCCGCGGCAAATCATCCAAAATATCAAACCAAGGCATTTTGCTTTCCATTCCGGAGTGGACTGAAGGAGCAAAGTTTTCCGGTTGGTCGAGGCTCGAAGTATGCAGGACCAGATAGGCCGTTTCTCGTGGCTTCACGAGCTTATAAGTTAGGCTTGCCCCGCATCTGGCACAAAAGCCACGATTTGCTATCGGCGTAGTTGCGAAGTATCGAGGTTCCTCGGTGAGAAATCGAACAGCAGAAGCGGGAAAAGCCGCCCATGCATTAACTGCTGAACCAGAAAATTTCCTGCAACAACTACAATGGCAATACCCGGTGCTTATGGCAGGCGCGTTTATTTCATACCGTACCAACCCACAGATGCAGCCACCAGTTATTAAAGTTTTGGCCAATTCATCTTCATCAAAATCCAGAAAACCTCCCTCTTCTCCGGGTTCTGAAACGGTCATGTAGACATGTATTGGACTATCAGTTCTCTTGAGTCTTTTGTGACCGCAATCCGCCAGCGGAAGATCTATCTTGCCCGCTATTTGCGCCATTACTTCTCCTGAAACCGCGATTCCACCTGGTTCCGCTATTGCTTCAAGCCGTGCCGCAGTATTTACGCCGTCTCCGAGAATATCGTCGCCGTGTACAACGACATCACCGAGAGAAACGCCGACGCGTAAGATGAGAGGGTCCTCACTGTTCGACCGGCGTGCTTCGCGTGCGCAGGCTCTTTGAATGTTAATTGCACAATTGACCGCCTCAAAGACACTCGAGAACTCAGCCAAAAACCCATCGCCAGTAGACTTAAAAACACGACCCCGGTTTGCTTCCACCTGCATGCCGATGATTTCACGTTCTAGTCGAACCAACTTAGCTAATGTTCCGCTTTCATCGCGTGATACCAATCCCGCGAAACCGACTATATCGGTGGCCAGAATGGCCGCTAATTTGCGTTCCATCTCCGTTGCTCCGAGCCAACAATCACCAATTGATGCCTGCTTACTTTAACATAAAATCGGTCGCAGCGAGCCACGGTAGCTGAGGTGTTATTTCCAGTTTTGAAAGACCGTTCAGGGCTCAATGCGGTCGTTCGCTGCACCTTGCTTGAACGTCTACTTTGCGGACAAAGCTGACTATGTCTTTATGGCCGCTCCGGCTTGGCCTACACTGACAGGACCTCAGAAATGGAGATCTCGGGAAAGGTTATGCCATGACACGCTTCAAAAGGAACGGGACGTGCGAAGGTCATATTTTTCGAAGCAGTTTTCTGGCCGTCGACGCGACGTTCTGACATGAGAGATACGATCAGCCCCTCACCAGAACTGGCCGCTATAGTGGCACGATGGATCAACGCCTACGGTCGGGGCGATGGTGAGACGGTGGCACATCTTTTTTCTGATGACACTGCCCTGTCATACTTTGGCTCAGCACAGGGCGAGGCTTGGAAAGGCGATGCGCTGCGTCGCGGTATGGAGCAATACATCGGGGAGGTTCCACGGTTCAAGTGGCACCCAAAAGACCTGAGAGGATTTGAATGCGGATCACTCGGTTGGGTCGAATGGGAAGCAAGCATTGAGGGTATTGAAACAGGACAGATCGCGCACCTACGCTCTACGGTCATTCTGAAACTCGACAAAGGATCCTGGAAGATTGTGCACGTTCACAATTCCCTACCGGTCAACAACGTAGAGGGATTTGGGTATGAGGCCAGAGGCTTTGAGGAACTGCTTGATGCCGCCCTCTCTACACCCCACGAACTCGGCCAAAGTGGTATAGCGACCATCATGTTCACCGATATCGCGGACAGCACAAAAATCGCTGAGGCTATAGGCGATACGCTTTGGAGCGACGCCCTCGGAAGACATCTGCGACTTGTCGAAACGCAGATCGTCGGGAGTGGTGGACGTACGGTGAAATCACTGGGAGACGGGGTGATGTCGTCTTTTGCTTCCGCAAGGGCAGCATTGCTGGCAGCTCAAAATATTCAACAGGCGAACGCGGCGGAAACAAACGAGCCAAAGTTGCGGGTTCGCATCGGCTTGCATACCGGCGAAGTGATAACTTCTGATGCTGATCACTTCGGGACCGTTGTCAACAAAGCAGCACGTATAGCCGCCCTGGCAGCACCAAGTGACATCCGCGTCTCGGATGCCACACGGATCATGGTGGGCGGATCACAGGAGTTTCAGTTTGCCGAGCAAATGACTGTTCCGCTTAAAGGTCTCGAAGGAGAGCATACAATTTTCAAACTCAACTGGCTTGAGACAACTTGAGACCGTAGGCATGAAAACAGAAATCCCAATGCAACGAATAATGTACTCGAGCGAGGTCCCAATCTAGACACCCAAAGCTTATGTTAACATGCAATTTGATAGCCTAATCGGGAAGCCGGTTTGCAAAGCGGAGCGGCGCCAACATGACTTCTGAAAGCAAAATAACTTATCTTTCTGACGAAGACTTGGAAGGTTTAGGGATCCAACCTTCGGAAGTTGCCGACGCGATTGAATCTGCGCTGATAGCCAAGGCAAGTAAGCAGCTTCATACGTCCCCTAAGACAGCCATTTTGCCCGGGGATGGACGGTACGCAATGTCGACCTTGGCAGTAGGAGATGATGGGTTCATCGTGACCAAACAGGTAACGGTGTGTCCGAACAATCCGGCAAAAGGGCTCCCTGCGATTAACGGCGCTATCATGGTAATGGACGGGCAAACCGGGGTTCTCCGGGCAGTCTTAGGGGCAAATTGGGTAACGGCTGTTAGAACAGCGGCGCTGTCAGTCGTCGCCGCGCGTCGACTTGCTGATCCCAATGCTGAGACAGTGGCTTTTGTTGGGGCCGGCGTGCAAGCTCACTCCCATTTGCTTGCGTTCTCCGAAGTTTTCCCCTTGAAAAGCATTCGTGTGTTCGGACGTGGCAAAGCGAATGTCGACAAGCTTTGTCGCCGGGCTCGGGACATGGACCTCGAGGCCCAAACAGCCACCAGTGCCAAGGACGCCTTGCGTGATGCCGATCTGGTAGTGACATCAATAACTTTGGACTATTCCATCGAACCTTTTCTGGATGCCCGATGGCTAAAGCCGACTGCCTTCGCCGCCATTACAGATGCCTGCATTCCGTGGCTTCCAGAGGGTATGACCGCTTTCAAAACTGTTATTGTTGACGACCGAAAACAGGAATCTGAAAGCGACAAACCAATGCTGCCATATCAGCGGGTAACAGGGGACTTGACGGAAATTGTCTCGGGAGCAGTCGATACCACTTTAAGCGAGAAACCGGCTGCATTCGCTTTCAGAGGGATTTCTTTGGGAGATTACGCAACAGCGGTACTCGCAGTTCGTCGGGCCGCCGAGGTACGAGCTCGGCAAAAGTAGGAATCTTTCGGCTTTGGGCTCAGAGCAGCCGTTCGCAGAATTTTCTCTAATGACCGCTGAGCGGACAGAGCCGACATGAAATAAGGCCAGGTCAGGGTGGCTTCCGTTTTTGAGGCAGCTGCCTGCCACCGCATTTCCCACGACTAGAAACCTTCTGTTGGGACGAGAGCTTCCAGCAGGGCGGCGCGCTCGGCTCGCAGCAACGGCTTGAGAAAGAACATCGTCGGTTCTTTTGACAGAGCATCGGCAACGGCGTCGTTTGCTGCGGCGGCGTCAGTGTCGCCAAGTTTTCTCAGTACGATTGCCTTGAACCGATGGAGCGTCCAGAAGCCGGGCTGAAGCTGGATAACGCTGTCCAGAGCATTGGCACAGCCCTGAAAGTCGCCGGAACAATACAGGCAGACCGCGAGATTGACCTGCCGCATTGGTTCATAGGACTTCTCGGTTGCCAACCCCTCCACCTGCTCCAACGTTGCAAGAGCATCGTCGAATTTGCCTTCCGCGATCTCAACCATGGAGAGGATTAAGCGGCCAAAATAATAGGTCGGGTTGAGCTTCAGCGAGTGATGGCAGTCGCGCTTGGCGCTTTTGAAATCCTTTTTGCCGAACAAATAGCACATACCGCGAACGGCAAACAGGTAATCGCTTTTGGGCATTGAGACCAACGCGAGGTTCAATGCGCTTTCCAGCAATTCGGCTTTGCAGGGTTCAATTTCCTCGAACCTCGTTCGGGCAAACAGGATATCCCCCATAGACGACATCGCCAGAACCATCGGATGGTCCGGGTTCAGTTCCAGCGCCCGGTCCAGATATTTCCTGGCGTCGAGCCATTCTTTGTGTTTGCCTGACTGACCGGTGCTCGCGACGCGTGCCAGAAGGTCGGATATGCCCATTTCCTCGATCGGCATATGTTTCACACGCTCGGCATCAAAATTGTTCAGGTGGTTGCGGATATCCGCGTTTACTTGTGCAGCCGTTTCGTCGAAGAACGCAAAGATGTCCGCAGTTTCACCTTGATAGTTCTGCGAGAAAGAAGGCTCGCCGGTTTCAGACAGCACCAGAGATATACTCAGCCGCGCTTTGCCCGCCGCCATCCGCAGTCTGCCGCGCAGAAAATAGGTTGGGTCAAGCGTCATCGCCGTGAGCGCGTCCACAACCCGAATACCGGTGCGTTTCGACAGGTTCATCAAGAGCTGGTCACGCAACTCCAGCGCTGCGGCCTTGGTTTCTTCGTCATTTGGCCCGAACTCTATCTTCACCACGACGATGACGGGGCGCTTATCCTCTTCCGGTGCGACCTTTGTCTTAGGCGACCAGTAAAAAAACCCTCGACCGGGTCGGGAATGTTTTTTAACTCGAGCAGCCCCGCGCTTTCGAATTGTGCTGCCAGACTGCCGCTAAGCTGTCGAAAGAGGTCTTGCGAAATCATGATGCCGCCAGGTGGTGCCTCGGCCTCGAGCCGGGCCGCAAGGTTGATCCCGGTGCCATAAAATTCGTCTTCATCCTCGGTAATTTCACCCAAATGGCCGCCGATACGTAACTTTTTCATTGGTTGTTTGGCCAGCTTACTCTGTATCTCAGTGGCACATTCCAGAGCCGCCATGATCGACCCGAATGCAATGATCCATCCGTCGCCCAAACGCTTGAGGATTTCGCCCCCATGGCGATCGCAGATCGGAACCAGCTTGGCGTCGTTGATCTCTTTGACTGTCGCTATCCCTGACTTTTCGTCGCGGGCCATCATCCCGGAATAACCGACAATGTCCGCTACGATGATCACTGCTAAACGGCTGCCCAAGTTTCGTCCTCCATTTAGATGGTCGGGCTCAGCGTCAACCCACGCGGCAATTACTTATACAAATGCTGGTATGATCCAACAATCGTCGTAACCGCTTATCCAGGTCGCGGCAGGACAAAGCTGCCGTTCGCCGCTGCGCAGCGCTGGGATGTAACCTAAATATCTGGTTCGTGGACAAGGTGGCCGTTGGTTCTATAAACAAAACGGCCATTCTTGGGTTTAGAGAACCTGGATTTCGTAAAGCGGGCTGGATTACGTGTCTTCTCTTCCGTAAGCACAGTATCTCAATTGGCACCATTATTGGATGCTGAGGAGGTCGCTACCAATCGAATTTCCATCATATCTTTAGGTCCAGGCGCGGCTTCCAAAACGGGCGGAAGAGTTCAATCTTGGGGCATCGGTTCATCACGACTTTAAGGCCCGCCGCTTCGGCGAGTTGCGCTGCTTTGTCGTCGTACACACCGATTTGACCCCAAAGAACTTTTGCCCCGATTGCGATAGCCTTCTCGGCAAAGGCATAAAACTCTTCCTTCGGGCGAAAAACGTCAACCATATCAACATTTTTGTCGATCTCTTCCAGCGAGTGGTAGACCTTGAGCCCTCTAATTTCCGAAACATTCGGGTTAGGATTCACCGGTAGAATATCATAGCCGATTTCACTCAGCTGTCGCAGAACGCCATAGCTAAATTTCGTTTTGTCCGCGCTAGCCCCCACCATTGCAATGGTTTTAACCGACTGCAGGATGTCGGCGAGGTATTTGGGGTCGTAATCGTAGATGCGGTCAATATCTGCTTCGGGCATCGGTTAACCTTCCTTCGGCGTCGCAATGTCAGCCTTGAGTTCGTGGGGTTTGAGAGGGTCGAGAAACGGATTGCGGTACAGCTTGTCATGGCTCTCGACCCCGATCTCAAGCGTGATGTCGGATGTCGGACGCGCGACGCAAAGGATCACATAGCCGTTCGCGATTTGCCGATTATTCAGCGCAACCTGTCGGCGTTGATCGATCGCGCCAGTCTTTAGTTTTGCTGCGCAGGTAATGCAGCCGCCATACTTGCACCCAAAAGGCAAGTCGACGCCTTGTTCTCTCAGCGTTTCCAAAAGTGGACGCCGCGCATCCACACAATATTGCGCGCCATCTCTGTTCGCGATCGTCACGGTATACGTAGTCATAGCCAGATGTCGCTTGTGCAATCACCGCCCGGATACCGGCTCTCGTGACAGCGCGATGGACCATTCGGTTCTGCGCCAAAGTCCACAATGAAATCCTTATTGATCTTCATGCCACCGTTTTCAGGGTCGCAATCGATCATCACCATAACCCCGCCCTTTTCGCGGATCTCGGGATAGAACTGATTGTCCCAAGTCGAGAACAGCGAGGTCGTGACATAAAGCCTTCGTCCGTCGAGAGAGAGCTGGAACATTTGCGGACCACCCGCGACCTCGACCCCGTTAACGATCGGAGCTTTACCCAAAAGGCCCCCCATAAACACTTGGCCGGTCAGCTTGGGATTATGCGGGTCGGTGATGTCATACTGGCGCATATCTCCATGCAGCCAGTTGTTCAGGTACAAGTATTTGTCGTCCATCGAGATCAGGATCGCTGACATCACCCCCGGCAACGGGATCGGCCATTCGCGGTGCATCTCGTTTTCGACATCGATGATCTTTTCCCACTGCCACTTTTTAGCATCGTCTTGCCACCAATGGATCACATTGGTCGAAAGAGCTGCGCCACAGAACCCATGCGTGCTGTCGGGGTCATGGTGGAACTTGACTTCCAGTGGCAACAGCCCGTCTTCACCCAAATAGAAGCTTTCGACCGGTTCGCGCTTTTCAAAATCCCAAAAATGCAGCTCCCGCCCATATTTCAGATGGCCAACTTCTTCCAGATCGAAGCCTGGCATGAAGGTATTGGGCGCAGCCCATTCTGAACTGACCATCACGTTGTGGCGTGGTTGGTACCAGAAGTCATAGCCGAATTTGATATCGCCCATCGAGGTTTCCCAGCGACCGACGATGTTGAACTCTTTGTCGAGATGCAGATAGCCTCCAGGAGCCTCACCCTTGGCATTTCCAAGGAAGGAAATGATGATTTCCGAGCCCAAACAATGCACGGTATGCGGTCCCGATAAATCTGCCTTGGCCTTGATCTCGGCCCCGTCGATGACCTTATGTAACCGCGGCGCACGCGGGTCAGTGGCTGTATCAACGATGTGAAGGTTGTTAGAGCGTACGCCTGGCAGGATCAGGTATTTGCGGGACATCGAGCCGTCGTCGTGACAGGACGAACAGGCGTTCCACCCCATGTGGTGAAGCTCGTCCCCAATCCCCGGCATTTCCAGCCTATTGATTACCTGAGAATAGGTCGGGCTGTCAGGGTCGACATCCACTGTAGCAAGGTAATCAGGTTTCTGGATCCCTGTCCCGGTGTAGATGGCGATCGTGTAGAGTAGCTTTTCTCGGGGGGCTTTGATGGCTTCTTGCGGACTCTTGAAGCCCGGTCCACAGCATTGTCCATCCATCGAGTGCTCCTCCCTTGATTCCCTAAATTGTATCGTATATCGAAAACTTAGTTATCAAAAAGTGAGAAAATGCATCTCGAACGATTAGCGCTGATTTTGGAAATCGTGGGTCAAAAAGGACGTGCGTCCGTAGCGGATATCTGTGCCCAGTCCGAAATACCTAAACCGACGGCCTACAGGCTGGTTCAAGACCTTGTTTTGTCCGGCCTCCTTGAATCACCAACCCGCGGTGAGTTCGCGATTGGGATTAGGCTAAAGCGTATCACGTTGAGCGATCACTCTGATCCCGCTATTTTGCAAGTGATTGCGCCTGTCCTCTCTGGCGCCGCGAATGACTATGGCGCTGCGTTTTTCTTGTCTCGGCTACGGGGCAATTGGGTTGAGATTATTCATGTGGAAACGCCGCAGACGGGCGTGTCTTTTCTTCATCCAGGTATGGGCAAACGACCAATGCACGCGTGCTCTTGCGCCAAGGCAATCGCCGCCGTGTCGCCTGAGCTGCTGTCTCAAGACCGATTGGATGGGCAGCTTAAGCGGTACACAGATCGCACGATTACAGACCCTAAGGATCTGGCCACGGAACTCGATGTCATTCGAGCCAAAGGGTATGCCATGTGTGTTGAAGAGCTCGAGCGCGGGATCAGTTCTGTCGCAACAACGCTGACTAAGACAGGTGTTGGTGCGACGCTTTCAATCGGCGCTACGGCGTCTCTTCGGGTGTTTACACCTTCGAAGCGAGAAAAGATTGGCCATACACTTACCACAATGTCACACGAACTTGCACGCGCGCTAGGATGGGGTGAAGCAGATAAAGAAAGGATACCCGCTTAGGTTCATGGGTATCGCAGTGCTGTAGGTTAACGCCATCCAGCAGGACAGGTGTGTTTTGCGACCTTCGCCGCTTTTAGATCAATGAAGGAGACAAATATGGACGATGCAATGTTTGGTGGGTTCTTCGTGATCAACGTAAAACCTGAGTATCGGCAGCCCTTTTTGGACGCCAGCATCTTCCAAGCGCAAAATGTTGTCAGTGAAGAACCCGAAGTTTTCCAGTTTCATATTATGGTGGATGAAACAAACCCAAATCGTTTCTATTTCTACGAGGTGTTCAGGAACGAAGCCGCGGTCCAAGATCATTGGGAATCTGAAACCTTCAATAACTGGTTAAACACTGTCCGAAAGATGCTGGATGGTGAGATCGAACTTGTTGCCAGGATGCGCTCGCTTTTTCCGACGCCAAAAGGTTTCGAGGCGCAAAAAACAAGCCTGCTACTATGGTAAAACTGACCGACGTTTGAAGCTATCGCCGGTGCGAGAAAATTATGGATTTTGGTGCTGGTCTGCGTTGGGCTCGGTGCACTCGTATGCTGCATCTGGCGTGAACGACTGCTATGCGGACAAAGCCGTCGTCGTACATTGAGCACGGCGGCGATGGCTTCAGAAGTTACAAATTGCTTTTGCAGATTCTGTATGTTCCTCGCGAATTTCCAGAGTGAACCATCAGACAGGCTTGGAATGATTGGTTGGCATCCAGTCGATCTCCAGATTATTGTGGTTCGAACAGCTATGGCGCGGTTGGATGTCTCAGGAACGAGTTCGAAGAAGGCTATCGGCGATTCTTGCGGTCGACGTCGTTGGTTACGGCCGACTAATGGCGGCGGATGAAGTTGAAACATATGCCGCCCTGCTGGACTGCCAGAAGTCTATCCTGGATCCCTCGGTGTCAGGCCACAGTGGGCGCGTTGTCAAGCTGATGGGAGATGGCGCGCTCGTCGAGTTCCAAAGCGTAGTCGATGCCGTTGAGTGCGGAATTGATATCCAGGCGGGATTTTCAAGACGCAATGCCGATCTGCCCCAGGCCAAGGCCATCTTGGTTCGCATCGGCATCAATCTGGGCGACATCATCATCGATCGCGGCGACATCTTCGGCGACGGCGTCAATATCGCGGCCCGGCTTGAGGCAATCGCAGATCCGGGCGGCATATGCATCGCCGGTTCGGTCTACGACCAGGTCAAGAGCAAAGTCGACGTCAAATTCGAAGACCTCGGTGAACAGACTGTCAAAAACATCGCCGAGCCGGTCCGGGTCTATCAGGTGAAGCCAGCCGGAAGCATCACGATGCCGTTTGCGACTGCGGCGTCGGCCGTGACGGTCCGACCGTCGATCGCAATCTTGCCATTAGACAATCTGTCGGGCGATTCCGATCAGCGATATTTTTGCGACGGTGTCAGCGAGGATCTGACGACCGGGCTGTCGCGTTTTGACTGGTTGTTTGTGGCTGCGCGCAATGCCGCCTTCCGATATCAGGGCCAGCCTGTTGACGTGAAACGCGTCGGACGCGAACTTGGCGTTCGCTATGTGCTCGAAGGCAGCGTTCGCTCGGCCGACAAGCGGGCGCGGGTGAACGTCCAGTTGATCGAGACAGAGCGTCAGGGCCACGTCTGGGCCGACATGCTGGATGCAGACGTGGCAGATCCGTTCGAGGCTCAGGACGATGTCGTTACGCGTATCGCGTCGACGCTCGGACCGGAAATAATGCAAGCTGAAGTATCGAATGTCTTGCTGAAGCAAAACCAGGACCACACCGCATGGGACCGCTATCTGCTGGCACTGCGCGGCTATTTCACAATGACCAAGCAGGCGCTGGAGGAGGCGATCACACACCTCGACAAGGCAATCGAACTGGAGCCGGATTTCGTTATGTCCTATGGACTGTTGGCACTCTGCCATGGGCAGATGGCAACTCATGGCTGGACGCGGCCGGCGCGAGAGGGTTTCCGCCGGGCACTGGACCTCGCCAACAGAGCCATTCGGATGGCACCGGCAAGCCCCGAAGCGAACCAGGCACTTGGCTGTGTTCTGATGTACACTGGCAAGGCGAAGGACGCCGTGACCTCTGCCCGGCGCGCGATCGAGCTTAATCCTTACTATGCCGAGGGCCACGCCGTACTCGGACATTCGTTGATCATGTGCGGCGAACTCGAAGAGGGCATCAAGGCTTGTCAGACAGCGCTCAAAAGCACGCCACGGGACTTCCGGGGTAGCTGGTTGCTCGATGCGATTGGTCACGGTTATTTCTTCCGTGGCGAATACGAAAAGGCCATCGATCTCTCGAACCGGGGACTGCAAAGCGACCCCGGTTTATTCGGTGCGCTGGTCACTCTGGCCTGCGCGAACGCCCGGCTCGGTCGGATGGATGAGGCGAAGCGCGCCATCGACCAACTTCTGGCCGATATCCCCCGCTATTCGCTCAGTGCCGTTCGCAAGAACCCTATGTTCGTTGACCCAAAACTCGTCGACGAGTTGATTGACAGCCTTCACCTGGCTGGTCTTCCGGAATAGCGCTCAGGCCGATTGCACGCGCCCGTCCAGCCAGTCTGCCAAATGGGCAGCCAGATCGTACGCATCTTCCCCGGCCCCATCGATCAGAGAGGACTTACGTCGGCGCAGAAACTGCATTCCCATCAGGTACATTCCCGGCCAATCAACCACGCCACCGTTGTGTCGGACCCGGCCCTTGCGGTCGAAGACAGGGACATGCAGCCAGGAATAGTCGGGGCGGTAGCCTGTCGCCCAGACGATCGAGCGGATCCCCTCGGCACGCAGTTTCATGGTTAGCGGCGGACGATTCGGTACGCGGGTTGCCTCGAACCGGTGCGGAACGGGCATCGTGCTGTCCAGTCCTGCTTCGGTGGCCCATTCATCAACGGTCGTGAGAAGCCGGTTCATCTTGAGATCGGCCAACGCACAGACGTTATTAAGCGAACCGGAGAACAGCGCTGAGCCGTCGCGCAGGCCTGCAAGCTTGCCAACCAGCCTGACCCCTTCATCCGTCAGCGCATTCAGATCCAACGTGTCGCGCGTGTCTGTGCCCGTCAATTGCAGCGAGGGCACGGTGCGCGCGCGTTCGAGATCCTCGACCTCGAAATAGGTCTCGTCCTGCAGCCCGCAGGCATCCATCCACCACAGAATATCACGGCCCCGATAGACCCGTGGCAGACGTACATGTTCGCCAGTTGAAAGGACCACGGGCCGCCCGGAACGGTGAATCTCGCGGGCAAGCTGTGTGCCGGTCGCCGATCCGCCGACCACCATGACACCCCCGTCCGGCAGGTCTGAAGGTCTGCGGTAAGTCTTGGTGTCGATCGACAGGATATCATTGGGAAGGTCACCTGCCAGCTTCGGAACAGCCGGAAGGTTACAGGCGCCCGAAGCCAGGACAACGGCGCGACAGTGCCAGGCCCCGCGATCGGTCTCGACCCGAAAGCCGGGGTCTGCCTCCCGAACTGAGGTTACCGTCGTACCCGTCTCCACCGGGGCCGAGATTACAGTGGCATACTCGCCAATGAAGTCGATCACCTGAGCCATGTTCATGTAACCGTCGGGATCGTCGCCGCCATATGCGTAACCGGGCAGCCGGCTGCACCAGTTCGGCGTCAGCAGACGAAGCGAATCCCAGCGTTCGGTTCGCCAAGAATTCGCCACCTCGCCACGTTCAAGAACAACGTGATCGATACCGCGCTCGGCGACGCATCGGCTCATGGCAAGCCCGGCGTGGCCGGCGCCGATCACAACGACTGTGGTCAGGCGATCAGACATCGAATGCTTCTAAGGCCCGGCCCGCTACTTCACAGTCACCGAGACATTCGTCGGATTCGTGATGATGTCGAAGACTGCCGAGCGCTTTTGCGATTGCGCCACCAGCGCCTCGATATCCTCACGGCTTGCGTCGGCATCGATTTGATAAATCACATTGATGCCGTCAAAGCCATTTCGGACATCGGAATCGATCCCGAGAATACCCTGCACATCCATGTCACCTTCAAGTGTCGCCTTCACCGAGCGCAGCTGGATTCCTCGGTGTTGCGCAACCGCGGCTATGCCTGCAGTCAGGCAACTGGCAAGTCCCACCAGCACGTACTCAACCGGTGTCGCTCCATGGTCCTCGGAGGCGAACAGCTCCGGATGATCCGAATTGAATGTAAACACCTTGCGGTGCCGCTGCTCTTCGCCGAGGCCGAAGAAGCTTTCGACGCTTGAGTGGCTGTGCGTGCCATTCTTCCATTCGCAGTCGGCGCGCCACTTGAACCTTGCGGCTTCCGGCGTGGCAGTCAGTGCTTCACGTGCTTCGAGAAGTGCGCCAACGTTGACGCCGTTGTCCACAGTTTGCTCAGTCGGTTCCATAGAGTTCCCCCGGCATTTGAAACATCCACAGTTAATAACACAAAAAACAATCTTTTGCGCGCCTTGACATTTGGATTCCGGAAGTGCGCTCGCCGACGCCAAGACATGGCCCAGCAGAGCCGCAAATCTCCGGACAGCGAAATGCCTGAAGTCTGATGGGAAATGCTATGAATCGAGCATTGCAATTTACGCAACTTTTTTCTTGAATGACCGCTTCGAGCTCAGAGCAGCCGTTCGCTGCGTTCTGTCTTAATGACCGTTTTGCGGACTTTGCAGCCATCCGCATTCTTGCTCTAAAGGACCACAATCAGCCCAAAGCGGACCTTCAAAACCGAGTTTGCAATGTCCGAGAGGCGAACAAGTCCGTTCATTCGCATTTACCGCTGCAATACCCGCAACCGGCCCGGCCGGGCATTTTCGGCTAAAAGTCCATTCGAACAAACCTTAAAGCAGTTTGTTAATTGGGTTTTGAGACAAATACGCTGGTTTCAGGGTTCAGATCATCATTCGGGTCTGTCAGAATACCAGCCGGGAAAGACACCGAGATAGGTCGATCCTTTGTATCAAGGCAGAGCATGTGGTTATTGTCCCCGTCACCCAGATCGGCAAGCGCGGCGGGCGTAACTGTGCGTTGAGATCCTTCTTCGGCCTCTACGATGATACTGTACAGATCACGTTCCACATCGCCAGGTTCCTTGCCGTTCGCCAGCGTAACGCCACCCGCCCAAGTTACCCGAATGGCCTGTACGATGTTTTCACTTGGACAAAGGCTTCCTCTAGTTCGGCGTGGCCCCAAGTTTCCGACCAAAGTCCAATCCTCGACAACCTCGGCAAGGATCATTGACGGCCCGTCTTCCAGCGGAGTCACGGCGACAGTGGCACCGCGAAAATCAAGTGTTCCAACGATGGAATGAAGGTGTCCAATAACTTCGACTGCAACCGGTGGATCCTCGGAAACGTTCCCAAAATCCCCGATGAGAAGCACCGTGCGCAATTCACCGGGATCGGTAGCAGGCAACGCTGACGCGCAATGCATTGTTCCGATCTGGCCTGACTTTGTTACGACTCTGAAGTCGCCAGCCTGCAACGTTTCCAAATCTACCTCGGTTGTAAAGATGACAGGCATCCCGTCTTTGCTCCCAGAACCTCTGCAAATGAGATTTGCTACACGAGGCAACGCCTCGAGCCCGTGGAACGCGGAAAGCAACTCGGCATCTTGTCCTCCTGCTGAATTCGGCAATCCGAGGTTTGGGGTTGTATCTTCAAGTTCTCGACTTGAAACGTCTTGCGCGCGCGCAGCCGCTCCCGACAAGACAAACGCAGTGGCAAGTGCAAGCAATCTGATCGCTTGACTCCATTTCCTAAACTGCTTCAGCAATTAGGTTTTTCTCCATTTTTGGTCCGCGGTGCTGCGGGCTTTCGAGCTGTTACGTGTTGGAGTTTTACAAACACACGCAAACAAGTTTGGTCTAACTTGCTGCTATGCGGTCGCCAACAACGCATCGGAAAGCTCGTATTCCGAAAGGGCCCCTGGTGCACCTATTGCAACAAGCCTTGTTTCGGGTTTTCGGTGGCCCCATGCGCCATCCCTTGCGATGTCCATGCGTTTTCCGACGACCTGTACAAGAATGCGATGATCTGGATCCTCCTCGCTAAAAACAAAGCCCTTGAGGCGATAAACGTCGCCAGGAAGCTTTCGAATTGCACTCCGAAGAGAAGACAAGCTTATAGGGCTTTCAGCTTTCATCATAGTTGTTGAGAAGCTTTCCGAGTGATCAGAATGGTGGCAACCACAATCCGGTCCATGCTCGTGATGATCGGGTATTTCTGTTTCGAGCTGTTCGGCGGCAAAGCGGCCAACAGAAAGAAGAATATCCAGTGGGACATCCGCATTGACAGCTTCGACAAGACGATACCGACGGAAGCGAGACCCGAGCCAATCGTGCACCCTTTGAACAGCCGCCCTGTCGACGAGGTCGACCTTGTTCAAAATAACCATGTCCGAGAACGCGATTTGACGGAGCTTCAGTTCCATTTGTTCCGGCGCAGAAAAGAGCTGTTCAGCATCGACCAGGCACATAAGGCTGTCCAAGCGGATCATGTCCCGAAACTTCTGATCGGTGAATGTCATTGCAATTGATGACGGGTCCGACACTCCGCTTGCTTCAAGGACGATGTATTCCGGTTTCTCGGGCCGGGCGAGAACGGCTTCTACCGTTTCGATCAGGTCATCTCGGATCGAGCAGCAAACGCAGCCATTTGCCAAACTCATCACATCATCCTCGAGACCGACCACCAAGTCGGCGTCAACATTTATTGATCCAAAGTCATTCACCAGAACCGCAACCCGCAACCCGTGATTGCCTGTCAGGATGCGGTTCAAAAGTGTTGTCTTACCGGCTCCGAGAAAGCCGGTAAGAATCGTTACGGGGATTGCAGATGACGACCCAAACTCGATCATGTCGTTACTCCGCCTTCTTCTTGCGGTTTGGGATGACGTCATCGACCTTGATTACGAAATCACTGGGCCACTCTGGATCGGGGGCTCGGAATACGTCAGCTGGATAGTATTCCTTGGGATCAATCTCCATATCGCGGTATTTCTGGTCCTGCTGTTCGGCACGTGATGATCGCGGTGCTGGCGGTTTGATTTCATCCGGCAACGTGATCTTGCCTTCTGCTTCCATCTTGCCCAATTCGCGGAATGGCGCGACCGAGCCAGATTTTCCGGGAAGCGTCGCCTTCCGATACCAGATTGCATCCTTGGTTACGTTGACGACGGCGACATCCAACCCCCAGGCGAACAACCCATCATAATGGGCTCGGATTCCCGCGAGCATTTCGGCATCGATATCCTCGTCTTGCGTATAGTGGGTCACCATAGCAAGCCGTGGGCGCGCCTCAGCCATCATCTTACCAACAGCGTAGTGAGAAGTATGGTGCGTATCGATTGTGTAGTTAAACAGCTCTTGAGGCAGACCGTATTTGTAGGTCATCAATTGCCCGATGTCCTGTCCCGACATTTCGGTCACAAACACATCGACGCCTTTTCCGTATTCAAGGCTCAGTTCATCGGGACGTCCATCGCCGGTCCAAACAAAGCTAAGCCCGTTCCAATCCAACCGATATCCGACAGCGCCGTCCTTGGCATGGCTGCGCGGCCAGGAACGTATAGTCACGCCATCTTCATCATAGACGATGCCACCTTCTTGGCGGAAATCGAATTCATTGACTTCGATCTCGTAGCCATCGCCGATTGGGAAAACATCGAAAGCTTCGAGATGCCATTTGAGCATCTGCTGCATACCTTTCACCATTCCGGCTGTACCAAGCTCGGGTGTCCGACCAGATGGACCGTGAATGCGCAGCGGTGTGTACCCGCCGGACCAAGCCCGAAACGGGTAGATGTAAGGAATGTCGGCATAGTGATCGACATGCAGGTGCGTAATGAAGATGTCGTTGATCAACTGACCCGGAACCTGCATCCCGATAATGTTGCGGACGCAGCCCGAGCCGAAGTCGAAGAAGAAACGCTTTCCGTTACCCAGTTCGACCATGATACAGGTGCCAGCCTGATCTTCGCGGGGCGGAAATGGGGTGGAACCACAGAACGATATCCGCATTTCGTCGGGCCCGAGGTCCTCGGATAGCGGGAAATAATTCGCGTTCGAGCCTGTCATGTATTTCGTGGGACGGAAGTACTCGGGCAAAGTGATACCCCCGGCAGGCCGGCCGCCGTACGGGTTTTTTAGGCTTTCGCCTAGTGGTCCATCGCTGGGGTGTGCCTGTGCAGCTCCTGAACCGTAGCTAACTGCGCCGGTTGCGACCGCACCTGCTGCCAGTCCCTGCATAACGTGTCGCCGGGAAGGGTTTTCGATGTCGTCAGATTTCTGGGTTTTTTCGTTCTTAAGTTCTTTGCCGTTGTCTTCTTTTGTCATGGCTGTGCCCTTAGTTGGAAATGCTACGAAGGTTGCGCTTCACCATCCGGCGAAGCTCGTTCACGAGTTCGGATCTGATGTGGGCCCATTCCGCGCGTTCTGTGGCTGTGATCGATGTGTCATCCAACAGCGCAGTAACTTTCCTTAGGTCCTCGATTGCCTCGCTGAGCAACGCATCCGTTTCGGTACGCCCTGAAAGCGCATCGGAAAGATCTGGAAGCTCGTCACTCAATTCCCAAGTCACTGGATAATCCCCGGTTCCCACTATCTATTCTCACATCAAGATGAGTGCGGTTGACGATATACGCCAAGTGAGTCACCGTGAGTTGGGGGTGAGTTTGCTTTGAACCAAGCTAATGAATTGCCGATAGATCAAGATGTTGCACCGCCATCGCCGGAGCTTGTCCGACAGGCACTTCAGAGCGTTGTTTCCAGCGTTGTGTTCCGGGCTTCGCCTCGACTCCAGCAATTTCTTACTTACGTGGTCGAAGAGACTCTCGCGGGTCGTGGCGCCCAGATTCGCGGCAAAGCAATCGCGGTCGAAGTCTACGGCCGGAGCATTGATGGCACCGGTGGTCGGAATCTTGTCCGCGTCGAAGCCAGACGGCTGCGTCGACTACTACATGAGTTTTACGAAGATCAATGGGATGGTCAGGGAGTTCGAATTTTTGTTGATTCCGGCGGATACAAACCACGGTTTTCGCAAGCAAGGACGACAAGAGGCGACAACTCAAGGGTTCAGGACAGCGATCTGCTTGGCGGGCATCGACGTCTACGGCAACTGCTGCCAATTGGGCTGGGTTGCCTAGTGTTGATTGCGGTGGCTGGCTTTTGGTTCACTCGGGATAACAAGGTGGTTTTGCCCACAGCTCAATCTATCGAACAGGCTGAGCGAACTGCTCTTGGTGAGCAATCTTTGACAAGGCTTCAGGCGGCTAATCTTGCGGATCAAGCCCGAGGGATGTTTTTTCCTGTTTTTGATATCAAGCGCCAGCAAATAGCACTGGGAATGTTTCAGCATACCGCAGAGCTCGACCCCGCACTCTCCGACGGTTATGCCGGATCGGCACAGGTCCTTGCGACTTTGGCCATGCTGTCCCCTGACAAGGCGCAAAGAGATGACCTTTTTAGCCAAGCTTCCGAGATGTCGGAAAGAGCGCTTGATCTATCTCCCACCGATGCGTGGGCAAACGGTGCAAATGGTTGGGTACTGGCCACCCAAAACAAACCGGTCGAGGCGGTGAAATATGCAAGACTGTCGGTCGAGCTTGCGCCGAATGATGGTCATATTCTGGATCTTGTTGGCATCACCGCTATCATGGCGAACGCTCCGGATCTTGCGGCTGAGGTTAGCAATCCAGAAAGACTAAGGTCAGGATCGGGCCGCTTTGGCGCACGAAATATTTGGGGTGTATCGCAACTGATGCTCGGGAACTACGAGAAGGTTGTCGAGGCTTTTAAAGGAGCGCCCGCAGCCGGTGCGCCTGTAAGTGCTCCTTCTCTCCTGTTCCAAGCCGTTGCGCAGGATCAGTTGGGACATACCGAAGAAGCTCAGCGACTTATCACCGAAATGCGCAAAACGTGGCCGGAGTTTCCATCTGAGTTTCTCGCCGGCAGGATCTTCCACAATAATGACGCAACGCGGCAAGCGATACTTGATACTCTGATCAGATACTGATGAAACGCGTCGCATGGTTGGGTATGCAAAGTCTGCTTTCTGCGCATTGCTGTCATTGGGGCATAGAGCAGCATCGGTCAAAGTGGGCTCGGCGCGATCTTTCGCTACGATCTGTCTGAGGGACCGCTATGCCGACAAAGCGGACTTTTGTGATTTGACAAGGCATATACGCTCAACGCCTATCTCCAACACTGGCGTCGGGGTATTTGACAGCGCGCTAAACTTAATTTGAGCTCATGTTTCCCAAGGAGGCTTTGCGCCAATCTCTGCGACGAGAAAGTCCATGAACACCCGCACTTTGGGGGACAGTACGTTGGACTTGGGATAGATCAGCCACAAGACATTGTCCTCTGCGGCTTCAAAGTTTGGAAGAACCCGTATCAAACGGCCTGATTTCAGTTGGTCATGCACGCTCCATAGAGCGTTCAAGGAAATACCGGCCCCGGCCAATGTGGCGCGGACCTGGCTTTGACCGTCGTCAATTATCAATTGACCTTTCGCCGATGCGGGGTCGAAAACCGCGTTCTCACCTTCCAGTCCTGTCAACAGGCGCGGTTGGCGGTTTTGGAAAGCAATCAAGTGGTGGTTGTTTAGATCATCAGGAGTTTTGGGCGTGCCGTGCGTGTAGAGGTAGCTTGGTGCGGCGCAAAGAATACGCTGGTCATCGGCCAGTTTGCGACCCTTGAGGCTAGTGTCGACGAGTGGCGCGTTCCTGAGTGCCAGATCATAACTTCCCTCGATCAAGTCGAACTGCACATCCGACAGACGCAGATCGATTGTGAGGTCGGGGTGCTGTTCAAGGAACTTGGGCAGAATTGGCGCGATATAGAGTTGTGCAAAACTGCTAGGCGCGGCGAAGCGCAACGTTCCTTTGATGGTTGTTCTTTGCTTGCCTAAAGCAGCAAGTGCGGCCTCTTCCTGCGCGATGATCTCTCGGGCGAAGGGCAGGAAGTCAGCACCTTCGACCGACAGTGACACTTTGCGCGTTGTGCGGTGGAGCAATTCGGAACCCAAGTTTTGCTCCAACTTGGCGAGTTTTGCGCTGGACACGGCCGGTGCCATGCCTAATGCGCGCCCCGCCGCGCTTATGTTCAGTATTTCTGCTGCCCTGACAAACAATCGCAGCGCATCTGTATCAAGTCCCATTATATAGCAAACCCGAATTATTATTCCACCGATGGGCAGTTTATATGCAAATAGATTGATGTTAAATCCCTGTAATCGATGCAACACAGCATAGACAGGAGGCGCACATGACGCGGACAGCCACAGTCAACTACCACGTCCATAAGCCCTATCGGCAAGCCTTTGAGTTAGATGCAGGCGGGATTGCAGGTAACCTGGTTTCCCCCGAATTGGGCACAACAAGCGTTACGTTGGTCGATAATCGCGCGACGACCAATACAGTTAAATTTGCGTCTGATTCTGTTGAATTCGTAGCGCTTATAACGCAGGTTCAGCACTTTACAGGAGCCGCCTGGAAACCGATATACGATGCCGAGTTGACGGCGATGCTTTCTGACAGGCTGGGCGCGCGCGAGGTTTTGGTTTTCGACCATACGGTTCGGAAAGACGACCCGAGTGCGACGCGCAAACCCGCACGTAACGTTCACAGTGACTACAGCAAGGACGGAGCGGAACAGCGGCTTGCTGACCTGCTGGGTGCCGAGGTCGCGGCGGAATGGGCGCGGGGTCACTACGCTTTTGTCAATGTGTGGCGTCCTATTGAGCATCCGATCAATTCAGCACCTTTGGGCTTTGTTCGTCCGTCATCCGTTGATCCGTCCGACTGGATTCTGCTGGACCTGATCTATCCTGACCGCAAAGGGCAAATCATGGGGCTGGTGGGAAATCCCCGGCATGAATGGGTCTATCAATCCAAGATGACGCCTGAGGAAGTCGCGATCTTCAACATCTATGACAATCAAGGACTGCCATCAATTGCCCATAGCGCGCTGGACATGGTCGAAGATTCAAGCATCACGACCACTCGCAAAAGCATCGAGAGCCGCACTCTGGTTCGCTATTAAAGGGGTACTGACATGTTGGATGAAACGCAGCCCTCCGAGTTTGCCCAGATCAACGTAGCCTACAATCGGGTGTTCCGACCCAGGCGGTTGAGTATTGGTCTTGTGTTGCCGCTCGAAACATATGCAGTTGGCGCAGAGCCGACGCTGCGTGGGCATTTAGAAGCGGCTCATAGGGCAGAGGAACTTGGGTTTGCAGCACTTTGGTTGCGCGACGTACCCTTCAATGTCCCTAGCTTTGGAGATCCGGGCCAGATTTTCGATCCCTTTGTCTATCTGGGGGCGTTGGCAACTGCGACGGATCGGATTGCACTAGGAACGTCGAGTGTAGTCCTGCCACTGCGTCACCCCGCGCATGTAGCCAAGGCGGCGGCGACGGCGGATGTGCTCTCGGGCGGGCGGTTGTTGTTGGGCGTTGCGTCCGGTGACCGCCGCGAAGAGTACCCGGCGATGAACCGAAGTTACGATGACCGAGGTCAACGTTTCCGCGACGGCATTGATTACATCCGCGCGGTCGGGTCGGATTATCCCAAACATCAAAACGCTCAAGGTACTTTGTCTGGCGGAATTGACCTATTGCCCAAGCCGCATGGTACACGACTACCCGTGCTTATTACCGGTGGTAGCCAGCAATCCTCCGATTGGGTGGCGCAGAACGGCGACGGTTGGATGACCTATCCACGCAATACGTCTGCCCAGGGGCAGGTGATCGCGGATTACCGAAGGCGTGTGAAAGCGGCGGGCCAACCGGATAAGCCGGTCATGCAATCGCTCTACGTCGATGTCGTTTCCGACCCAGCCGCACCTCCGCGCCCGATCCACCTTGGGTTTCAGTCCGGCGCCGATTTTCTGAACAGCTACCTGCGCGAGATTGAAACGCTTGGTGTCAATCATGTTGCGCTGAACCTGAGGTTCAATCAAGCGCCGATCGACGCAACCCTTGAACACCTGGCGGACACCGTGCTGCCTGACTTTTCGTAAAGGATTCAACCGATGACCAAGACCATTCTCATCACAGGCTCAACTGACGGCATTGGCTTGCTAACGGCCAAGAAGCTGGCCGCCGACGGGCACAACGTGCTTTTGCATGGCCGCAGTATATCTAAACTGGAGAGCGCAGCTACCGCAGTCGGTGGCGATGTCGAAGTCTTTGCCGCTGATCTGAGCGACCTGTCCGCAGTGCGCGAACTGGCCGAGAACGTGCGTGCGAAACATGACAGGTTGGATGTTTTGATCAACAACGCGGGGGTGCTGAAAGCCGCGCAAACCGTACTTGAGAATGGGCAGGACATTCGCTTTGTCGTCAATACTCTTTCACCGTATCTGCTGACCGACTTGCTGTTGCCGATCATTCCGGCAAACGGGCGCGTCGTGAACCTGTCATCGGCCGCACAGGCCCCGGTGAACATCAAAGCCATGCAAGGCAAAGTGCCGCTGACGGATATGGAAGCCTATGCCCAAAGCAAATTGGCGATCACCATCTGGACCCGGGAATGGGCCAAATCCCATGCTGATGCGCCGGTGATGGTTGCGGTAAATCCCGGATCACTTTTGGCCTCGAAAATGGTGCAAGAAGGGTTTGGCCTCGCCGGGAATGACATGAATATCGGCGCGGATATCCTGATAGATGCCGCCTTGGGCGCGCGGTTCGCCGACGCGTCAGGGACCTATTTCGACAATGACAGTGCTGCTTTTGCAAACCCGCATGCCACAGCATTGGACAAAGATCACGTTGCTGACGTCATGAACACAATCAAAGGCTTGATTGCCCAAACGGGCTAAGCAAAGCGGCGCAAAAACGCCGCGCACTTCCACCTTTAACGTTCCCCCACCCCTCGCGCATGCCGCGTCGAGGCCCAAGAAAGGACTGCCTTATGAAATACGAGAACTTTCAAACCTTCGATGTCGTCGTTGAAAATGGCATTGCCACGGTCACATTCAACTTTGGCACTGTGAATGTGCAAGGTCAGGAAATGCTGGCCGACCTGAACAGTTTGGCTATGCGGTTGGAGCGCGACCGCGACACTAAAGTCGTGATCTTTCAATCCTCCAATCCGGAAATCTGGGTCTGTCACTACGACACCGAGCTGCTCAAGGACATGTCGACCGAGGCGGTATCCCGTGAAGATGCACAGCTTTTGGACCTGCAATCGGTCTGTGAGCGGATCAGCAAGGTTCCGCAGGCCACAATTGCAAAGCTGGAAGGGTTTGCCCGCGGCGGTGGACATGAATTGGCGTTGGCACTCGACATGCGCTTTGCCGCGCGGGGCAAGTACAAGTTCATGCAGATGGAGGTCGGCATGGGCATCTTACCCTGCGGTGGTGGCGCTTCGCGCATGGCGCGTCAGACCGGCCTGGGCAAAGCGCTTGAGATCATCCTGAGCGCACAGGACTATGACGCGGATGATGCCGAACGTCTGGGCACCATCAACAAGGCGCTGGAGCCGGATGAAATTGGCCCATACGTGAGCGCTCTGGCTGAACGGATCGCGCAATTCCCGGCAGAGTCGATCAATGCCTGCAAACAGATGGTCTACGAATCGATCGACAAACCAATTGATGAAGCGCTGAAAGCCGAAGCCTATTGGCTTTATCAGGCCACCAGCAAAACCCCGGCCGTCAAACGGTTCGCCATCGCGGATGAACAAGGTTTGGAGCACGACATCGAAAACCAGCGTAAATGGGGCGATCTGGTGATGCAGGTACAGGACATCAACTGACCTACCCCCAACACAAGTATCTAGTCAGGTGTGCGTTGTTTCGACGTGCCTCTGGCGTGGCGTTACAAAAGGAATACACCAATGAAAGCAATGGTTCTAAATTCATATGGACCCGAAGCACCGTTCGAGCTCGCAGAAATGCCTGATCCGGTGGCGACACCTGGACATGTGGTGGTCAAAATGGCCGCAGTCAGCGTTAATACCGTCGACACTATGATCCGAAGCATGGGTGCGGACCTGCCGCTGTCCCCCAAATTGCCCGCTTTGCTTGGCATGGATTTTGCAGGCACGGTTATCGCAATTGGTGAAGGCGTGACTAACTTTGCCATAGGCGATGAGGTGTATGGCTGCGCTGGAGGTTTGATGGATTTGCCTGGCTCTCTCGCGGAATACATTAACGCGGATTCCCGTCTGATCGCACACAAACCCAAGACGCTTAGCATGCGGGAAGCTGCAGCGCTGCCTCTCGTCGGTATCACCGCCTATGAAGGGTTGACACGCGCAGATGTGAGCGAAGGGCAAACCGTGCTCGTCCAGGGCGGCGCTGGTGGTGTGGGTCATGTTGCGGTTCAAATCGCACGCCACCTTGGTGCAACAGTGTGGGCGACAGGTCGCGGCGCAGATCAGATGTCACTGATCGAGGGTCTCGGCGCGCGCCCTCTGGATTTCACAACGCAGAGTGTCGAGGACTATGTTGCGGAGCATACCGGTGGCGTCGGCTTCGACGTAGTGTTCGACAGCGTAGGTGGGTCGAACATGACGAACTCTTTCGAAGCAGCCAAGCTTAATGGCCATGTGGCCTCAACGGTCGCGATGGTCGAGATTGATTTGACGCCTGTGCATTTCAAAGGTCTATCTCTGCATGTTGTCTTCATGCTGATCCCGATGATGCACGATGTCGGGCGGCAAACACATAGCGACATCCTGAGGATACTGGCAGATCTGGCGGAAGATGGCGCGCTCAAACCGATTGTTGACGAACATAAGTTTGGGTGGGCCGACGTCGGTGCAGCTTACGCGCATCTGACGAATGGATCTGCGGTCGGAAAAGTCGTTGTGGAATTGTGATCTGATCCGGTTGGACTTAGGGCGCGCATAATTACTTGGCACACCAAATCAGTTTTCGCTGCAGTTGACGTCGCCTATCATTGCATAGCTGGCTTTGGTGCAAATTGCAGAACAGGTTGCTTTTGGCTGGGAGCAGATGTTCGGTAGAATTCGTTGAACATCTGCTACGCGGAGCAGAGTAATCGTTTAGGCGTAGGCGTGATAGCAGCTTGGATCGTCTGCTCTCAGTGCTTGGTTGAGTTCGTTTTGGCGTTATAACGCTCAACTCAGCATTCTTTCCGAAACGTCCTCAAGAAGGGTATTAAGATCGAACTCTTCGCCTTTCTCCGCAAGCCCTTTGTCATGCAGAATGAAAGACAGCCCGTGCACGAAACTCCACAACAAAAAACCACGGCGGCGAACTTCGCCTGTGATTCCCGGTTCACCGAGACACTTTGCTACCTCAGTCAAAAGAATCCCGAAGCTTTGCTGGCCGCCTTCCTCCAGCCGGAGGTCCGCGATACGGTCTGTGAAGCCGCCAAATTTCAGTCTGAAGATCCCCGGCTCATTTAACGCGAAGGCAATATACTCCATTCCTATGGCAGTAATGCGCTCGGGAGTTCCTTCAGGAACACCTTCCAGCGCAGCCAGCATTTTGTCTCGGTGCCGATCCATTCCTTCAAGGACAGTGGCAACCAGCATTTCTGTCTTGTCTTTGAAGTGCTTGTAAGGTGCCGCGGTTGATACGCCCGCGCGTCTGCACGCCTCGGATACAGAAAAACTCTCCGGACCTTTTTCTTCAACCAACTGTCGGGTTGCTTCGATCAGTGCAGCGCGGAGATCGCCGTGATGATAGGCTTTCTTGCTAACGGACAGACCAGCCGCTTGTCTGTTTGTCGGATGATTTTTTTCGGTGCTGCTCATGATCCAACATGTGCCAGATCACGTATCTCTTGTCAAAGTGAGAACTTCTAACATATGTTAGAAACGCTAACTTGATGAGGTCCCCAAATGCCGAATCCTGCAAATTCATCTACTGAAGCGACCAAACCGAGCCTACTTGCACGTGTGTTGCGCAGCACTGTGCGCCTGGGAGTAACCGTCAGTATTATGGCCGTTGCAGCGGCCGCCGTTTACTTTGGCGCATCCGAGCTCACCCGTAGAGCGGACGCCGTACCCGCACCAGATGCCGCTGCTGTGACACCGGTGTCCGTGACACCGATCACGTCCGAGAGCGCATACACAGTCGACCGTGTATTCATCGGGCAGGTCGAACCTCAGCGTTCGGCAGATATCTCTTTCGAACTGAACGGGACGCTGGATCAAATTCTGGTGGATGAGGGCGACGAGGTTGCCAAGGGTCAACTTCTTGCGACACTGGACATCGCACTGCTGGAGGTCGAACGCGACCGTCTGACAGCATCACGTGACGCCATTGCAGCCCAACTTTCATTTGCAAAGAAAACAGTCGAGCGAAACGCGAAACTCATTGAAGAAGGCTTTACCAGTCAAGCCCGTTTGGACGAGGCCGTTTCTCAGCAGGATGAATTGCTATCCAGGATTGGCGAGTTAGATGCCGCCTTGAGTGATGTGACCGTTCGGATCGAGAAATCCAGTATCGAGGCTCCGTTTGCCGGTCAAATAACCGCGCGACACGTGGATGGCGGTGAAACTCTGCGCTCGGGCGAGTTGGTTTTGGGTATGGTCGAGGTCGTGTCGCCGCAGGTTCGGATCGGTATCCCTCTCGATGTTGATCCGGCGCTGTTGACTGACGTTGAAATCGAAATTGCAGGTCAAAGCTATCAGGCTGAGCTTGCAACTTTGCGGCCCGATATTGACCCGGTGACCCGAACCCGCACCGCGCTGTTCGGTTTGAAGTACGCGCCGGACGTTGTTTTCGGACAAACCGCACGTGTGCATGTACTCGAACCCGTCCCAAGTGCGGGGACCTGGGTGCCTACAACATCTCTGAAGGAAGGAACTCGCGGGCAATGGACACTGCTCGTTGCCGATGCGCAAAAGACTGTGCGCCTGGCGACTGTCGAAGTTCTACATGCCGAAGATGACCGCGTCTTTGTGCGTGGCGCGTTTCCGAAAGGCACCGTCTTGATTGATCAGGGGCCGCAGCGAGTCAGCGTTGGTCAGCGCGTTGTCTTCAACACTGGCGAGTAACGGAGCGATTTGATGGAAACTCTTACCTTTCGCCATCCCCGACTGGTCGCCCTGATCATTTTAGTGCTTGTATCTGCAGGTCTGTCTTCGTTCCTATCACTTGGGCGGCAGGAAGATCCTACGATCACCAACCTCTTCGCAACTGTAACGACACAGTTCCCGGGTGCAGATCCAGAACGGGTTGAAGCGCTGGTGACTGCAGAAATCGAAGAAGAGCTGCGGAAAATCGCCGAGGTGGATGAGATCAGTTCTGTATCCCGTTCGGGCGTGTCGGTTGTTTCGGTAGAGTTGCTGGAAACGCTAGATGAAGCCACCATTGAGCAGGTTTGGGCCGAGGCTAGGGACGCCGTTGAAGATGCGCGCCAGATTTTTCCCACAGGAGTATTGCCACCGGAATTCGATGCCGAGGGCATTTCTGCCTATTCTGCGGTCATTGCAGTTGCGGCCAAGGATCCAGACTTTCCGTTAACTTTGCTGTCACGTCATGCCGAAGCACTGGGCGACAGATTGCGTGCGATACCTGCCACACGAGCAGTGGACTATTTCGGTCAGCCAGAAGAAGAGGTGCTCGTAAGTGTGGATATGGACAAGGCCGCTGCGCTTGGGCTTGGCGCTGCCGAGATTTCCCGGCGGATCACCGAAGCAGACGGAAAGGTTCAGTCTGGGCGGTTGCAATCTGATGTCGACCTGACCATCGGCGTCAGCGGAGAAATTGAGAGTTTGGATCGCATTCGGAGCATCGTCCTGCGTGAAAACGCAGGCGGTGCCGTGGTGAAGCTCGGAGATATTGCCAGCGTAGATCGTGGCGCACGCGAACCGCAGTCCTCAATCGCGTTCGCCAACGGAAAGCCCTCAGTTTTGGTCGGGATTCTGGCGCAGGACGGCGTACAGATCGACCGTTGGACAGGCTTCCTTCGGGATGAGCTTGATGCCGGCGCCGCGTCGGTTCCTTTGGGCATGCAGGAAATACTGCTATTTGATCAAAGCCAGTACACGACGGATCGTTTGTCAGAGGTTGGGGTCAACATGGCCATTGGCGTGGCTCTGGTCGTGGCAGTTTTGTTTGTTACGTTAGGGGTTCGGGCAGCCGCGATTGTGGCTTTGGTTTTGCCGGTTGTCTCCTTGGCGACCCTGGCGACGATGAACATGATTGGATTGCCAATTCATCAGATGTCTGTGACCGGACTGATTGTTGCCCTCGGACTGCTCGTTGACGCAGCCATCGTGATGACCGATGAAATCCGACGTCGTCTGCAGGATGGGATGGAGCGACTTGCAGCCGTGCGAGATGCTGTTCGCAGGTTGGCCGCGCCATTGCTGGCATCGACCGTGACAACGGCGCTTGCCTTCTCGCCGATATCGACGCGGGCTTCGTCCGGATGGTCGTGGTCTACAAGATCGACCGTCTGACCCGATCCCTCGCCGACTTTGCCAAGCTGGTTGAGCGCTTCGATGCCGCGGGCTGTTCCTTCGTCTCGGTCACCCAGGCCTTCAACACCGCTTCGTCCATGGGCCGACTGACCCTCAACGTTCTGTTGTCCTTTGCTCAGTTCGAGCGCGAGGTCACGGCCGAGCGGATCCGGGACAAGATCGCGGCCTCGAAGAAGAAAGGCCTCTGGATGGGTGGCGTGCCGCCGCTCGGGTACGATCCACATCCAGCTCCCAAAACCCGCGGCCTCGTCGTAAACACCGAAGACGCGGAAACGGTGCGCACGATCTTCGCGCTCTACGATGCCATCGGCTGCCTGAATGCGGTCATGCGTCGTGCAAGTGAGATCGGCCTACGCTCGAAGCGGCACAGCTTCAAATCCGGGCGTGTTCAGGGTGGAAATCTATTCTCACGCGGCCAGATCTATGCGGTTCTGCGCAACCCGATCTACATCGGCAAGATCCGCCATAAGACCCAGATCTGGGACGGACAGCATGAACCCATTCTCGACGAGGACCTATGGGAGAGAGTCCAGTCAAAGCTGCAGGTCGCCAGCGCGCGACCAAGGGGCCGGGATACAGCTACCCGGCAGCTCGGTGCAACGCCTGCTGCAGCACTCACCGGAAAGCTACGCGACGAAACCGGCGACCGCCTGACCCCAACGCACACCCGGAGGCATGGACGGCAGATCCGCTACTACGTCTCGAACCGGTTGATCTCAGGAGGTACGGATCCGCGAGGCTGGCGATTGCCCGCGCCGGCATTGGAACAGGCCGTAGCCAACGCCATTGCAGGGCACATCGGCGAGGTTGCCCGCCGCCACCAGATTTGCACAAGGCCCGATCTGCAGCGCAACAATGCCATCAAAGCAAAAGCACGACGACTCGCCAGTCGGCTCTCAGAGGGCGCGCCTGAACTTCTGCGGAAGATCTTGGACGATGGGCAGATTAAGAAGCAGAGCATTGTCTTGGGGCTGAATACAGATGGTCTGGCCGAGGCGTTGGAAATCCAGCCAAATGAGATGGACCGCGCGGTTCGGACGATCGAGGCTCCCTTCGAACTGCGCCGGCGCGGTGTCGAAGGAAAGATTGTCATCGGCGACCGTGAGCCCCAACCAGAT
Organism: Ruegeria sp. J8; assembly: GCF_056531925.1. Taxonomy (NCBI): domain Bacteria; kingdom Pseudomonadati; phylum Pseudomonadota; class Alphaproteobacteria; order Rhodobacterales; family Roseobacteraceae; genus Ruegeria; species Ruegeria sp. J8. The sequence goes on along the minus strand of NZ_JBQFMR010000003.1, from coordinate 299,616 downwards.
CGTACGCTGCTTCGCGCTCTTTGCCATGCGCATATTTGGGTCGCTGAGTTGAGAGGCGGCAGGCCCCTCAGTGAGATCGCCGCTGCGACAGGGCATGCAGAATCCTACATTCGCACCCGATCGCAGCTGGCGTTCTTGTCGCCCGAGATCCAGGGCGCGATCCTCAAAGGACGTCAACCGACGGACCTGACCCTCGAACGGATTATCCGAAAACCGGTGCCGCTCGATTGGGTTGCCCAGGCCCGATTGTACGGCTTCGAAAGCGGTCAGTAACATCCCTGATCTGGACGTGGCGTTCCCTGTTCCTCCGAAAAATTTCCCTGATAATCGCGAAAATGTTCCCTGTTATTTTGCGCAGGGAATTCTTATGCAACGTACTGAAAACACGTGATGATTCAGGAGCCAAAATCAGCCAAAAGGCCCAAATCTGAAGTATTTCCCTGTTAATTCCCTGTTAGCAGGGAATTTTGGCCCTAACCGAAGCGCGTGATGGTGCTTTCAGAGACAGTGCTGGCAAATCGCGATTGAACAGGGAACTGCGGTCGTCTCTTTGGAGAATGGCATAGCCCAACCGCCCGGAAAAACGGGAGAAAACAGGGAAAGAAAGACTGTGCTGAAAGAGATAGGGGTGGGTGGCGGAGACGAAGGGATTCGAACCCTCGAGACGGTTTCCCGCCTACTCCCTTAGCAGGGGAGCGCCTTCGACCACTCGGCCACGTCTCCGCTGGCCGGTATATCCTTGCCGGACGGCCAGATACAAGGCGATTTTCAAAGGGTTTCGCATTTTTCTTCCCAGCACCATCCGATTGCCGGGAACGACGACGAAAACCCAACCGCTCTGGGGTTGGGGTGGGTGCACAGACGACCCAGGATCCCCCCCTCACCAACATCAATTTTAGAAAACTTGCCAAACATGTGCTGTTTAAGGCATATTTGATCAGACATAAACTTAATAAATTTAATATTTTGAATATATAGGGGGCACAAAACCGGGCAGTGAGCAATTTGCTCACCATACGAGCTATGGGGGAATGGAAGCTTGGCCTGGTTAAGAGTGCTATTCGTTTTAATGTGTCTATTGCTGGTGCCTGCACAGGTGCTGGCCAATATTGGAAAGGTGATTGGTGTCAAGCCAGGCGCGGAAATCACCCGAGGTGGAAAATCACAACCGTTGCTAGCCGGAATGGATGTCGCGTCGGGAGATTCGATCTCGACCGACGGGAATGGGCTGGTGCAACTGGTCTTTGTCGATGAAACCAAAATAGCCATCGGGCCGAATGCCAGTATGGTCCTGGACGTGACGATGCTGCGCGGCAATCGCAAGGCAAAATCATTTGCGGTGCAGGCATTGGGCGGCAGTTTCCGCTTCATTTCAGGCAAAAGCAAAAAGCGGGCCTATTCGATCAAGACCCCGACGGCGACGATGGCCGTGCGCGGGACAACGTTTGACATGTGGGTCATTCCGGGCGCTCAGAGCGCCATGTTGGTGCTCGAAGGCACGGTCCGCATGTGCGGAAATGGCGGTTTTTGCCACTCGGCAGGCAGACAGTGCAGTTTGTTTGCAACCAACCAGCGGGGTGGAGTCGGGCGTCCGGTGGATCAGGCACAATATGATCTGGCGCTACAAACCGGATTTCCCTTTATCCAATCTCAACAGGACCTGCTGAGCCCTCTGCAGGTCGGTATTGGTGGGTGCGCGGGCGAAGCGGCCCCCTTGCCCGTGCCCAAATCCGATCCGCCGCAGCCACCACAATTCGTGCAAGAATCAACGCCTCAACCGGTTGTGCTGCCTGAACCCCCGGCTCCCGAGCCACCCGTCCCGGATCCAGAACCGGATCCAGAGCCTGAACCTGAACCGGAACCTGAACCTGAACCTGAACCTGAACCCGACGTGAAAGGCAACCGTTCCGGTCAGGCCGACGGTTCCAATCCCGGCGGGCAGAGCGGCAACACGGATGGGTTTGACAATCCGGGGAAAGCCAAAGGTAAAGGTAAAGGCCGAGGCAAGGGCAAACGCGCCTGAATAGAAACGACGCCAGATTTAGTCGGAGGCCGACTTGCGTTTGAAATCCAAAGAGAGAACGGGACGGCGACGGGCGTTTCGCCTGGTCGGGCTTGGCCTGATTCTGTTTGGATGCTTCATCCGGATCATGGACCCTTACCCAGTGCGGATGTCGCGGATGATCTATTTCGATTTGCTGCAACGGATGTCGCCCCGCGAATACACACCTGACCTGCCGGTGCGAGTCGTGGATATTGACGAAGAGTCTCTGGCCAATTGGGGCCAATGGCCCTGGCCACGCACATTGCTGGCGCAGATGGTCCAGAACCTGGGTGAGAATGGCGCAGCGGCTATTGCTTTTGACATGCTGTTTGTCGAACCGGACCGATACTCACCCGCCCGGTTGCTCAACGACCCTGCGCTGGACGGCGTTCTGACCGTGGAACGTCATGCACAGAAGGTGGACTATGACGTGCTTTTCGGGCTCGAAGCCGCCCATTGGCCGGTGGTGATGGGCACGGCGGCTCGTATCTCGCAGGAGGGCAGCAATGTTGCCCCCAAGGCCGGGATCATCGAGATCGGAGAAGCACCGACCTCCGGATTGATCTCGGTCCCTCATTGGACCCCGATCGCGCCTCCCTTGGATCGCAGCGCTGCGGGGATTGGCGGGGTAAACGTCTCGCCACTGGGTGGTACCGGGATCATTAGACGCGTCCCAGTTTTGTGGGGCGGTCCGAACGGTCCGATGCCCGGTTTGGGGATCGAAGCGCTGAGGGTCGCGCTGGACGCACCGTTCATTCTGACCGAGGGCTCGGCAGATGAGGAAGGGATCATGCTCGCGGTTGAGCTGGGAGATTTCCGCCTGCCGACCACCGAAAACGGTGAGGTCTGGGTCAGGTATCGACATGACCAGCCGGACCTTTACCTATCGGCCGACAGGGTCATGCAAACCCCAGGTGATCCCGCACTCAGGGCGGAGATCGAAGGACGGATTATCCTTGTCGGTACCTCGGCGGCGGGTCTGTTCGACATGCATCAGACCGCGCTGGGCGAGTCGGTGCCGGGCGTGTCGATCCACGCGCAGTTGCTGGAGCAGATTTTTACAGGTGAAATGCTAAACCGGTCGGATGTGACGGCAGCACTGGAGCTGGTGTCTTTCGTATTGCTAGGCCTGATCGTGATTGCAGTGATGTCCAGTTTTGGCGCGGTCGCCTCATTCGTTGCTGGCGGGGTGGCAGCGGCCGCGGTTTTGGGCACCAGCTGGCTTGCTTTTCAGAACCAGCTCACCCTGTTTGACGTGACCTTTCCGCTGCTGGGTGGAATGGCCAATTTCGGCTTACTGGCGGGGTACCTATTTGTCACGACCGAGCGGGAAAAGCGGGAAATCCGGCAGGTGTTCTCACACTACGTTGCCCCGGAAATTCTGGATGAGATGGAGGTTTCGGGCCATCGCCTGCAACTGGGTGGCGAGACGCAGGAAATCACCGTCATGTTCTCGGACATCAGAGGGTTTACGCCGCTGTCTGAATCCGTGTCGGCCACTGATCTGGTGGCATTGCTGAATGAGCTGTTCTCACAGGTCGGAGATCAGATCCTGCACGAACGGGGAACCATCGACAAGTTCATTGGCGATGCGGTCATGGCGTTTTGGAACGCGCCGCTGCCAGTCGAGGATCATCCCTGCCGCGCCGCCCATTCAGCGCTGTTGATGCGGCAGGCCTTGATCCGGTTCAACGCCTCCGATGTCATGAAGGGTCGCCCACCGATCGCATTGGCGACAGGATGCGCCACCGGTCTGGCTTGTGTGGGCAATATCGGATCGCGCAGCCGGTTCAACTATACGGTCATTGGCGATGTGGTGAATGTGGCCGCTCGGATCGAACAAAGCTGCCGCCACGTGGAATATGACATCCTCGTTTCCAGCTCCGTCTACAAGGCCGCGCGGCAGGATCTGGCGATGCTCGAAGCTGGATTTGTCGATCTGAAGGGCAAGTCCGAGCTTGAGGCTGTTTTTCTTCTGGTTGGTAACACTACGCTGCGCACTTCGCCTAGGTTTATGGAACTCGCGGCGGCGCATGGCGATATGATCGCAGCCATTCGACAGCGGCAATCCTATGTGCAGATCAAGAAGCACTGCAACCTGTGCGCAACGCTGGCGACCGAGGTCGAACCGGGGCTTCGCCCGTTCTATCAAGCTGTTCCGGGTCGGGCGGCTGATTTCCGGTCAGATGTACAATCGGACCAGATCATGTTCAGCCACCGCGCACAGGCGAACCTGCCTTCGGCTTAGATCCGACCTGGTTACATCAGGTCGTTTTCCACATCCTCGGCGGAAATGCCCAAAGCGTCCAAACCGTTTTCCAGATGATCCGACAGATGTGGCGTTCCGATCAGGTAATCCGCGCAGGGGGTCGAGGCCTCGGACTTGGCGGTGGCGATGGCTTCGGCCAGATCTTCGGCGAAAAAGCTTTCGCGCCCGATCCACATGACCGCAACCAATTCGGCCTGCTCATCTTCGCCCATCCGGTCGATGAAAGCGCGCAGCTCGCCCTCGGCCCGGTCCAACTCACGTCCCATCATGGCGACCTGAGCGATTTTTCTTGCCGAGATTTCCAACATGTCCCAACTCCTCGTGTTCGCGGTCTCTATAGTACCACAACCACCCTCGCCGGGCAGAGTCTTTGATCTTACGCAAACTAGGGCCAGGAGCCATTAATCTTGCGCCACTGGTTTGACTGATTTTGGTTCTGACAAGGCACATCCTTGCTGGAATAGTGGTTCTATTTCTAAAGGATGTAACGCAGCTCAGAGGCAAAATCAGTCAAATCCTTCGGACGCGTGAACCACTGCAAAGCAGCGGCTTTGATCGCTTGAAATTGACACCGCCAGTCCCTGCGCGCCCAAAAGCACTGCTTTTTTGCCATTCGCGCGCCAGTGGCGCAAGATTAATGGCTCCTGACCCTAGGGCTCGCGAATGCGCGAAACCGGATGATTGGGCACGGGTGCATGGCGGAACGGACGAAAACGCGCCTTCTTCAACTTAAGCTTCAACGCCTGCCAAAGGATCAGGAAAAACGCGCGCCGCGCGCCGAAGGGACGCCGGACCAAGGACCATAGGATTGTCCGATCCGACAGCGGTGCGCGTGGGCCGCTGAGGGTCGCAATCAACCCGCCTTTCTCGCGGCCATAATCGATCCAGACACCCACCTTGTCAGGCCGATAGTCGAAGCGAAATGTATAAGATCCTTCGATTTTCTGGAACGGTGAGACATGCATCAACTTGTCCGCCACGATCCGGTCCGAGGGCTGAATGGGCGCGAAATTCGGGTTGTGGCACAGATAACTGTGCCGCGTGCCAAAGGTATTCGTTACCTCGGCCACGACAGCGTAAAGCTGATCATCCTCATCGAAACAGAACCAGAAGCTGACCGGGTTGAATACGTGACCCAGCACGCGCGGCTGCGTCAGCAGGGTCAGGGTTGCGGGTTGTGACACACCCAACTGTGTGAACTGATCGCGCAGCCAAGCAGCCCCCTGGCCTTTCCCCGGCGCACCGCCGTGATCGCGTTTGCGCCAGTTGACGATGTTCGCGCGGTCCAATGAAAACAAACGTGGCGTCTGAACCTCGGCCTCGGGGTTCAGCAGGATATAGTCGACCGAGTATCGGAAGGCATTTTCAATCGCCCCCTTCCGGCCATGATAAGTGTGGCCTGCGATATGGTCGATCCGGTTCATGCCACTTTTTCCAATCTGCCTGTAAACCGTTCAATCGGCGCTGTTTTCGCCCGTCCTTGGATATTCACATTACGCTGAAAACACTGCAACGGATTAAAATTATCTGTGAGAGTGATCCGACTTGGGACCTTCCACGTAATATGGTTATGTTTACCGAGAGCGATACCGCGCGCTTGGATGAACCGGTGGCCGATGGGCCCGTAGTGAGGCCATTGCGCGTCAAGCGACGCATCAAGGGACGACCGGTGAACCACGCAAACGGCAGTTGTGAGACCAGAACCGAATGGGTGGGCCATGTGGCCCGCATCCGGGACGCGCAGGATCAGGCGGCTTTTGCCGAGCTGTTTCAGCATTTTGCGCCTCGGGTTAAAGCGTTCCTGATCAAGTCGGGGTCGGATGCGGCCATGGCCGAGGAATGCGCTCAAGAGGTGATGGCGACCTTGTGGCACAAGGCGCATCTGTTCGACCCAACTCGGGCGACCGTGGCCACATGGGTGTTCACGATTGCACGGAACAAGCGCATCGATGTGCTGCGCAGGCAACGCCGCCCCGAGCCCGAAGATCTGGGATGGGGTCCCGAGGCCGAGCCGGATCAGCACGACGTCATGGCGCTGCAACAGGAAACCGCGCAGCTGCGCGACGCGTTGACCGCGTTGCCCGAGGCGCAAAGAGAGTTGATTGAAAAGGCCTATTTTGGCGACCTGAGTCATCGCGAGATCGCCTCGCAGACCGGATTGCCGCTGGGCACGATCAAATCACGTATTCGGCTGGCGCTGGACCGCTTGCGCCATGCTATGAACTGAGATGACGATGATGAGCAACAAGATCAAACATCACCTGACTGACGACCTGCTGATGGCCTATGCGGCAGGCACCCTTCCCGAGGCGTTCGACCTGATGGTCGCCACGCATCTGACCCTGTGCGACCATTGCCGCGCGCGGGCTGAAAGCTTTGACGCGGTGGGCGGGTGCGTGTTGCAGGAACAGGACGCCACCGTCAGCATGAACGACGGGTCGCTGGCCGCGACTATGGCGATGATCGCCCAAGGTGCCCCTGTTGCCAAGCCGGTGCGTCCGGGCTGTTCGGTCCTGCCGACTCCGTTACAGGATTATGTAGGCGGCAACGTCAATGACATCAAATGGCGATCGATCGGCATGGGCGTGAAACAGGCGATTCTGCCGACCACCCATGAGGCGACTGCGCGTTTGTTGTTCATTCCCGCCGGGGCTGCCGTGCCGGATCACAGCCACAATGGCATGGAATTGACGATGGTGCTGCAGGGCGCATTTTCGGATGAGGTCGACCATTTCGCACGTGGCGACGTGGAAATCGCAGATGAAGACCTGCACCACACGCCGACTGCAGATATTTCTGAGGATTGCATTTGTCTGGCCGTGACCGATGCGCCACTGAAATTCAACAAGCTGATGCCGCGCCTGTTCCAGCCGTTTCTACGGATCTGAAGATAGGTGTGCATCGTGCTCAACTGACCTTGCTGAACGGAGGGTTCTTGTATGATGAAACACCTGATCTTTGTCGCAGCGACCTTGGGGCTGACCTTCCCGGTCTCGGCCCAGAGTGTTGCCGAGGTCAAATTCCAACCCGGCAACTATGGCACGATGGTCAGCGGCACCATCACCGGGAATGAATATTTCGACTATTTGCTCGGCGCGCAGGCCGGGCAGGAGATGTTTGCCGAACTCAATGTCAGCGACACAAATGGCAACGGTGTGATCTATTTCAACATCCTGCCGCCGGGCAGCGAGGGCGAGGCAATTTATATCGGTTCCATCGACGGCAACACGGCGCGTATCAATCTGCCTCAAAACGGAAACTATACGATCCGGGTCTACCTGATGGGCAATGACCGCGATACCGGCAAGACAGTTGGCTATAATCTGGATCTGTCGATCCAGTAGCGCCTACCCCTCGGTCTTACCCAGGGGCACCACGTTGGTGTGATCGTCCGGGGCCAGTTCCTCGAAATCGAAATTGTCCAGCCGCTGCGCCCGGCGGCCAGCCTTTTCGGCGCTTATTTTGATATCTGAGATATCCTTGGCGGCCTGCCCGAAGTGTCGATCAAGGTTCGAGACGCGGTCGCCCAGACGTTCGACATCCTTGTGTAGCATGCCCAGTTCCTTGCGAATGGCACCGGCCTGTTCGCGCATCCTGGCGTCTTTCAGGATCGCGCGCATGGTGTTCAGCGTGGCCATGCAGGTGGTAGGTGACACGATCCAGACCCGTTTGCTGAAACTCTCCTGCACCAATTCGGGGAACTTTGCGTGCAACTCGGCATAGACTGCCTCGGACGGCAGGAACATCAGCGCGCCATCTGCGGTTTCGCCGTCCAAGATGTATTTCTCGGCAATGTCGTTGATATGTTTGCGCACGGTGCTTCGGAACATCTGCACCGCCGCTTTTAACTCGGCATCATTGGTGGACCCGATCAGCGCCTCATAAGCCTCAAGCGGGAATTTGCTGTCGATCACGATGGGACCCGGCGGGTTCGGCAGGTTTATCAGGCAATCGGCGCGCCGCCCGTTCGACAGCGTGGCCTGCAATTGGAAACTGTCCGAGGGCAGCGCCTTCGACACGATGTCATTCAGCTGAATTTCCCCAAACGCGCCGCGGGTCTGCTTGTTCGACAGGATATCCTGCAAGCTCAACACATCGCCCGACAGTTTGGTGATATTGTCCTGCGCCTTGTCGATGGCGGCGAGGCGCTCCTGCAATTGCGTCAGCGAGGTAGCGGTCTGTTTCGACGAGCCATGCAGCGACTCCTTCATCCGTTCCTGCATTTCGGCCAGCGCACGGGCAGATTTCATCGCGTTATCCGCCAGCCGGTCATTCATCTGCTGCTGGACTGAGGACAGGCGCGACTCAACCGTTTGAATCACCTGCACCTGCGCATTGGCCTGCGTGTCTGACACATGCTGGAGCCCCCCGCGCAATTGTTCCTGCCCCTGCCCCAATTGCTGCACATGCTGACCCAAATGCGCCATCTGCCGCGCCAGCGGCTCGGCCATGCGTGCCGACTGCTGCGCCGCCCGCAGTGACAGAAACAGCAGCAGCAGGATCAGCGCCACCACGCCGCCCCCAATCAGGATCACGGGGTCGTTCAGGGCGATTTGGGTGCCAGCAATCTCGATCATGTCGCCTCCGATGTTCTTGTTTTATTCTTCATATCGCGCGCACGCGGCGGGATCAACTGCGCCCGAACAGACGTTCGATATCTGACAGTTTCAGTTCCACATAAGTCGGCCGCCCATGGTTGCATTGACCGGAATGGGGCGTCGCCTCCATCTCGCGCAGCAAGGCGTTCATTTCCTCGGCTCGCATCCGACGGCCCGACCGGACCGAGCCATGACAGGCCACCCGGCTGAGGATCGCCTCGATCCGCGCCTGCACAGTCTGGCTTTCGCCCTGATCAGCCAGTTCATCAAGGATATCCAAGATCATCGCGCGGGCGTCGACTTCGCCCAGAATGGCCGGGGTTTCACGCACGGCGATGGCCCCGCCGCCGAAGGGTTCCAACATCAGGCCAAGTCGGGTCAGGTCGTCGGCCACGGCCAGCAGCCGCGCGCAGTCGCCGTCGGACAGTTCCACGATCTCGGGGATCAGCAGCGCCTGCGCGGCGACGCCGTTCTCAGCCATCTGGTGTTTGAGCTTCTCATAGACCAAGCGTTCATGCGCCGCGTGTTGATCGACGATCACCATGCCATCGGCGGTTTGGGCGATGATGTAATTTTCGTGCACCTGCCCGCGGGCCGCGCCCAAGGGCAAGTCCTGTGCCGGAGGTTCCTCCGCGGCGACCGGAGCGGGTTCGACAATGCTGCCGCTGTAATCCTGCGACAGTTCCGCAAAGCCCGGCGCCTGGGCCCGGTAGGCCGTGTGCCGCGCCGCTGCTGAGGGTCGATCCATTTGATACACCCGCGCCGGAGCGGGCTGCGCAGGCTGCGCCGCTTCCGGCCGCATCGCGCCCAAAGTCGCGTTTGCCACGGTCGAGGAAGCACGATGCCCTGCCTCGGCCAGCGCGTGGCGCAGGGCCGAGACGATCAGCCCCCGCGCTACGCCGGGATCGCGAAACCGGACCTCGGACTTCGCCGGATGCACGTTCACATCCACCAGCGTCGGGTCACAGTCTATGAACAGCGCCGCCGCCGGGTGGCGGTCACGGCTCAGGAAATCGAAATACGCCGCCCGCAGCGCCCCGGTCAGCATCTTGTCCCGCACCGGACGGCCATTGACGAACAGGTACTGCGCCACCGCAGCACCGCGCGAATAGGTCGGCAAGGCGGCGTATCCGTACAGCCTGATCCCCTCACGCGTAGCGTCGATCTGCAACGCGTTCTCGGCAAACTCGCGCCCGATCACGTGAGCCAGACGGGCGTGCAAGGCATCGAACAGATCGCCATTCTCTCGGTCGGCGCGGAAGGTCACGCGCCCCTCTCCCCCGCCCGATACATCGCGCAGGGTGAAGGTGATCGCGGGCTCTGCCATCGCCAGACGTTTCACGGTGTCGGTGATCGCCTGTGCCTCGGCCCGGTCGGTGCGCATGAATTTCAGCCGGGCGGGCGTGGCAAAGAACAAGTCGCGCAGCTCGACCACCGTGCCCGCGCGCAAGGCTGCGGGTTTCACCGCCTCCATTCTGCCACCCGAGACGTTAACCGACGCGGCCTCGGCCCCCGGCACGCGACTGGTAATGGTTAGTCGACCTACGGCCCCCAGCGAGGGCAGCGCCTCGCCCCGGAACCCAAATGTGTGGATGTTCAGCAGGTCCGAGCCGTCGATTTTCGAGGTCGCGTGCCGCGACAAGGCCAGCGGCAGATCATCCGCCGCAATCCCGCAGCCATCATCGGTGACGCGAATCAGCGTCTTGCCGCCATCGGCAATATCAATGGCAATTCGGGTCGATCCCGCATCAATCGCATTCTCGACCAGCTCTTTCACAGCCGAAGCGGGGCGCTCAACAACTTCACCCGCCGCGATACGGTTGATCGCTGCGTCGTCCAATTGCCGAATTACGGGACGGGAATCGCTGATATTGGGGTTTACCTGCGCCATACCCCCAGACCTAGCACAGGCACGCACGATTCTACCACTGGTTTGCAGAGGTCAATTTTCTGATTGAGGGGGCGTTCGGACAATCGTCGTGTCACCCAACAAAGCAACACAGAGGCAACGATTGTCCGAACGGTCCAATGTGAGTGGTGGTCGTTCGCTTGATGCGGCGTTCGTAGCACGAAACGGCTATTGAGGCTTGCGAACTCTGGCCAGTCAGTGGTGTTGGGCAAAGTTCAGCCGACATAAGCGCGCGTTTACGCCGATCCCGGCGCCCCGGCGCGCGTCCGGCATGGCCCCCAGATTGCCGCCACGGCCAGGATCAGCCCAGCTACCGTTGCGATCATGCCAGCCGCACTGACGGCATCCGCCATACCCAACCACAGGGGGCCATATCCGGCCAGCACATAGCCCAGCACGGCCGAGGTCACTGCAAAGGCGACGGACCAGGCGATTTGCGTTTCCAGCCGATTGGTCATCATCCGCGCGGCTGCGGGTGGGCAGATAAACATGGCGATCACGATGATCGACCCCACCGCATCAAACGCTGCTACGGCAGCGATGGCAGCGGTGATCACCAGCGCAAACCCAAGCGGGCCGGTCCGGATACCGATGGTGCGGGCAAAGCCCTCGTCGAAGGTAGAGATCTTGAGCGGCCGCCAGAACAGCCATGTAAACACAGACACCGCAGCCAGCGTCAGTGCGATGCGCAACAGTTCAGGCGGCAGGCCCGCCAGTGCGTCAATATCCAAAAGCGACGACCAACCCACTGCGTCCAGCCAGATCAGGCTTTCCAGATTGCCGTAAAGCGCATGTTCCACGTCCAGATGCACGGTCGAAGTATCGGTCTGCTCCAGCAATAGCACCCCGGCGGCGAACATGGTGGTAAAGACCACACCCATCGCGGCACCGGATTCGATCTGGCCCAGCCTCCGAATCGCCTCGATCATCACCACGGCGACAACCGCGGCCCCTGCCGCACCCAGCATCATGGGCCAGGTCGAGATCACTCCGGTCAGGATAAAGGCCACCACAATTCCCGGCAGCACCACATGGCTGATCGCATCGCCAATCAGCGCCTGTTTGCGCAGCACCAGAAAGTTGCCCGGTAACGCGCAGGCAATCGCCGCAAAAGTGCCAATCAGCAAGGGCGTTAAGGACAGGGGTACAAACTCTTCACCGCTCATGCCACCACCCCCTGCGGGCCGCCGATCTGGCGATCGATCTCAGCGATCTGGTCGCGGGTCAGGACGGTCTCAATATCACGCAACCCGTCATAGAGCGCGGCTGTCGCCTCATGCGCCTGATCGGCGCGGACGATTTCCCAGCGTTTCTCATCCCGTAGGGCCTTGGCGGCGCGCGCCTTTCCGACCTCGGTCGCGACGCCGTCGGCGCGGGCCAGACCTGCGCGTTTCAACAGGCGCAGGGTCAGGGGTTCGTAGATCTTCTGCCCCTGCGCCAACGCCAGCAGGCCTTGACGAATATGAACCCGGCGCTGAAAGCGCAGATGACGCAGCACGGCGGCCAGAACGCCACGCACCGGAGCAAGCAACAGCGACAGGGCAAACAGGGCAAAGCTGACCAGCACGATGATCGGACCCGTCGGCAGGTTCGGGGCCGAGGCCGACAGCGCCGCGCCGACATAGCCCGAGACCCCTCCGGCGACCCCGGCCAACAGGACCACCCGGTCGGACCGTTCAGTCCAGAACCGTGCCGTGACGGCAGGGATGATCAACAATGCCACGATCAGGATCAGTCCGACGATTTTCAAGCCGACCACGGTGACGGCCATCACCAGCCCCATCATCGCAAGGTCGATGCGATGCACCGGCAGCCCTCGGGCGGCAGCATATTCAGGGTCAAAGGCCACCATCGTCATGGGTCGGCGCAGGATCATCACCAGTACCAGCGTCGCAGCGCCTCCGACAGCGATGATCAGTGCATCCGCCCACAGCATCCCGGCGGTCGAGCCCAACAGGAACCCTTCCAACCCCGCCTGACGACCCACGCCCATAGTCTGGATCACAGTCAGCAGTACGATACCGAAGCCAAAGAACACCGACAGAACCGCGCCGATCGCGGCATCCTCGGCCAACCGCGTGTGGCGGGTCAGCCAGTTCATGCACAGCAGGCCCACCCAAGCCGACAGGGCCGAACCAGCCAGCAGTCCCAGCAGGTTGCGTCCGTCGCCGCCAAAGGCAACCAGCACCATGAAGGCCAGACACACACCGGGCAGCGTTGCATGGCTGATCGCATCGCTGACCAGCGCGCGTTTGCGAAGAAACAGGAACGTGCCCGTCACCCCCGCCGACACGCCCAGCAGCGCAGCCCCAATGGCAACAAGCGAGGCGTTATAGCCCAGCTGAAGGGTCAGAGCGTCCCAAAGCATGGATTATCCCAGCGCGCGCGAAATCTGGTCGATCTGAGCGGTGGCCAGACGGCCCCCATAGGCGGCCTGCAAAGTCTCGGCTGTGAAAGCCTGATTCACAGGACCTTCCGCCACCTTGCTGGTATTGATCAGGAAGACATGGTCGAAATAGTCGGTGACGGTGGCCAGATCGTGATGCACGACGACCACGGTCTTCCCAGCCTCTTTCAGCGCTTTCAGCACTGCAATGATGGCCTTTTCGGTGGCCGCATCGACCCCGGCAAAGGGTTCGTCCAGTAGGTACAGATCAGCATCCTGCGCCAGAGCGCGCGCCAGAAACACCCGCTGTTGCTGACCGCCCGAAAGCTGACCGATCTGACGGTCCGCGAAATCACGCATGCCGACACGGTTCAGGCAATCCATCGCACAAGCCATATGCCGAGCACGAACACGGCCCAACAGACCCAACTCGCGCGAGAAGCCCATCAGCACCACGTCGATCACGCGGGTCGGGAAATCCCAATCCACGCTGGCGCGCTGCGGGACATAGGCGATGTGGGCGCGTTGGGACTCGAGCGGTTGACCGTTGACCGTTACCAGCCCCGAAAGCGGCGACACGATCCCCAGCGCGGCTTTCAACAAAGTCGACTTGCCCGCGCCGTTTGGCCCGATAATGGCCGTCATCGCGCCGGGCTGCACCGTCATATCCACCGAGAACACAGCGGGTTTCTGACCGTAGGACACAGTCAGACCGCGAATGGCCAGCGGACTTCGTTCAATCCCGTTGTCCTGAACGGATACGCCCTGATGTGCTGCAAGCTCCAGCATCGCTCAAAACCCCGCCGACAGTTTGCCGTTCATGCCCAGCGCCGGCGCATCCGCACCCAATGCAGTGGCAATGACGGTGATATTGTGATCCAGCATTCCGATATAGGTGCCCTCATAGGTGCCCGGCTCGCCCATGGCGTCGGAATACAGCTCTCCGCCCACATCCACCTGATGCCCCTTGGCCGCGGCACCTTCGATCAGCGCACGAATGGATCGGTCCGAAACCGAGCTTTCCACGAACACCGCCGTCAATTTCTGATCAACCAGCGTATCGACCAGTTCGCCGATCCGGTTCAGACCAGCCTCGGACTGGGTCGAGATGCCCTGAATGCCCAGCACCGCATAGCCGTATTCCGCACCGAAATAGCCAAATGCGTCGTGGGCCGTCACCAGAATGCGGTTGTCCTTCGGGACGGCGGCCAGCATCCGTTTCCCATAGGCTTCCAACTGGGCAATCTCGGCAAGATGGGCCTGCGCATTGGCGGCGAAAAACTCGGCCGCTTCGGGGCGGGTGTCAGTCAGCGCATTTTGCACCTGAACTACAATGTCGCGCCACAGGGCCGGGCTCATCCACACATGCGGGTCGAATTTGTCGGCGTAATCATCATGGGCGCGCAGCTTGGACGTGTCGATCCCTTCGGCAACGGCCACCACGTTGCGCTTGCGAGACAGGTCGTGGAAGAAATCCTCCATTTGCGCTTCAAGATACAGGCCGTGCCATAGGATAAGATCTGCGCGGGTCATTTCGACGATATCGCTGCGGGTCTGGCGATAAGCGTGCGGGTCTACACCGGGGCCCATCAGGCCCTTGACCTCGACCTGGTCCCCACCGACCTGACGCACGGCATCTGCAATCATACCGGTTGTCGCCACCACTTTAAGCGGCGTTTCGGCCAGCGCCGAGATAGGCAGAGCAACGGCAAAAGCCAGCGCTGCAAGAAAGCTACGACGAATCATGTCAGACCCCGATCTGATATCCCCATGACCGTTAATATGCGAACCATTCGCAACTTAGTCAATGCTATTGCGAATTATTCGCAAAAAAGGCGGCCATATTTGTCCATTTGGTCAAAAAAATGGCAGAAACGCACTCGCTTGCCCTTTTCTTTAGACGCAACCCATGCGATTTTGGCGCAAATCTCCCAAAGGACGCGATGATGGAAACGCAGAGCCCCGTGCGCACCGCGCATCTGCCGCAAGTGACCGAACCCCGCAATCCGGGTATGGATCTGGATTTGGACTGGGTGCGCGCCGTGCAGGCCAACACCTCAGCCATTGAACGCCGTGCCGCCACCCTGCCCGGTCGTCGCTCTGTAAAGAAAGATTATCAGGCCGCTTGGCTGCTGAAGGCAATCACGATGATCGACCTAACCACTTTGTCGGGCGATGACACGGTGGGCCGCGTGCGCCGCTTGTGCGCCAAGGCGCGTCAGCCTGTAGCCCCCGCGCTATTGCAAGCGATGGACATGCCGCCGATCACCACGGGTGCGGTTTGTGTCTATCACGACATGATCGAACCAGCTGTTGCGGCGCTAAAAGGCACTGGCATTCCGGTGGCTGCTGTCTCGACCGGGTTCCCTGCGGGTCTGTCCCCCTTCCATCTGCGCGTGGCCGAGATCGAAGAAAGCGTAAAGGCCGGGGCCGAGGAAATCGACATCGTGATCTCGCGCCGTCACGTGCTGTCAGGCGACTGGCAGGCTCTGTATGACGAGATGAAGGCTTTCCGTACCGCCTGTGGCGACGCCCATGTCAAAGCCATTCTGGCGACCGGAGAATTGGGCAGCCTGCGCAATGTCGCTCGCGCCTCGGTCGTGTGCATGATGGCGGGGGCGGATTTCATCAAGACCTCGACCGGCAAGGAAAGCGTTAACGCCACCCTGCCCGTCTCTCTGGTGATGATCCGCGCTATCCGCGACTACTATGACCTCACAGGATACCGCGTCGGCTACAAACCTGCGGGCGGGATTTCCAAAGCCAAGGATGCGCTGGTCTATCTGTCGCTGATCAAGGACGAGCTGGGCGATCGCTGGCTGGAGCCGGACCTGTTCCGCTTTGGTGCGTCCTCGCTGCTTGGCGATATCGAGCGGCAGTTGGAACATTATGTCACCGGGGCGTACTCGGCTGGCTACCGTCACTCCATGGGCTGAGGACAAGAACAATGACAGTCAAAGAGATTTTCGAAACCATGGATTACGGCCCCGCCCCCGAAAGCGCAGCCGAGGCGCTGGCTTGGCTGGTCGATCAGGGTGACAAATTCGGCCACTATATCGACGGGGCCTTTACCAAACCCGGCAAAGGGTTTGACAGCCGTAACCCGGCGACCGGAGAGGTGCTGGCCAAGCTGACCCAAGCCAAACTGACCGATGTGGATGCCGCGGTGGCTGCCGCCCGGAAAGCACAGCCCAAGTGGGAGAAACTGGGCGGCGCGGGGCGTGCGCGGTATCTCTATGCCATTGCGCGGCTGTTGCAGAAACATTCGCGTTTGTTTGCGGTGCTGGAAAGCCTCGACAACGGCAAACCGATCCGCGAATCGCGGGACATCGACATCCCCTTAGCCCAGCGGCATTTCTATTACCACGCAGGCATGGCGCAGTTGATGGAGAGCGAGTTGCCTGATGCACAAGCTTTGGGCGTGTGCGGACAGATCATCCCGTGGAACTTCCCGCTGCTGATGCTGGCGTGGAAGATCGCGCCAGCGCTGGCGATGGGAAATACGGTGGTCCTGAAACCTGCCGAGTATACCTCGCTGACAGCCCTGCTGTTTGCCGATATCTGCACGCAGGCTGGGTTGCCCAAGGGTGTGGTCAATATCGTCACCGGTGATGGCGCGGTGGGTGAGATGATCGTAAACGCTGACGTGGACAAGATTGCCTTTACCGGCTCGACCGCCGTGGGGCGGCGCATCCGCGAGGCAACCGCTGGATCCGGCAAGGAACTGACGTTGGAGCTGGGCGGCAAGTCCGCCTATATCGTGTTCGACGACGCCGATATCGATTCAGCTATCGAGGGGCTGGTCGATGCGATCTGGTTCAATCAGGGTCAGGTCTGTTGTGCGGGTTCGCGCCTGCTGGTGCAGGAAGGCATCGCCGATCGCTTCCACGCCAAGCTGCGCGCGCGGATGGACGGCTTACGCATTGGCAATCCGCTGGACAAATGCATCGACGTGGGCGCAGTTGTGGACCCGATCCAGTTGCAGACGATCAAAGGCATGGTCGACAGCAACACCGTAGGTGAGGTTTATCAGGCGGCCTGCGCACTGCCCGAAAATGGCTGTTTTTACCCGCCTACACTGATTTCCGGCCTCGAAACCTCGGACCCTTTGATGCAGGAGGAAATATTTGGCCCTGTTCTGGTCTCCTCGACATTTCGCACGCCTACTGAGGCGGTCGAACTGGCCAATAACACCCGCTACGGGCTGGCCGCGACGGTCTGGACCGAGAATGTGAACCTCGCGCTGGATATCGCGCCCAAGCTGGTTGCGGGCGTGGTCTGGGTGAATGCCACCAACCTGTTCGACGCCGCCGCCGGGTTCGGCGGAGTACGCGAAAGCGGCTTTGGCCGTGAGGGCGGATGGGAAGGCCTGGCCGCCTATACCAAACCCAAAGGCAAGACCAAGCCTCTGACCAAGGTCGAGGCCGCGACGGGTGAAGGCGCGCCGGTTGATCCCATTGACCGCACCGCCAAAATGTATGTTGGCGGCAAGCAGGCGCGACCGGACAGCGGATATTCAAAACCCGTCTGGGGCAAATCAGGCCTTCTGGGTCATGTGGGTCTGGCCAACCGCAAAGACGTGCGCAACGCGGTAGAAGCCGCGGCGGGCGCGAAAGGCTGGGCCAAGACCACCGGCCATCTGCGGGCGCAGATCCTGTATTATATCGGCGAAAACCTCTCGGCCCGCGCAGATGAATTCGCCGCGCGGATCGACGCCATGACCGGCGGCAAGACCGGCGCGGCTGAGATTGAGACCTCGATCCAGCGCCTGTTCACCGCCGCTGCATGGGCCGACAAATATGACGGTCAGGTGCATGGCGTTCCGATCCGGGGTGTTGCCCTTGCGATGAAGGAACCCGTTGGTGTGATTGGCGCGCTGTGCGCGGATGAGGCGCCTTTGCTGGGCCTGATCTCGGCCATGGCCCCGGCGATTGCGATGGGCAACCGGGTGGTGCTGGCGGCCTCCGAGCCCTATCCGCTGGCAGCAACGGATTTCTACCAGATCCTCGAAACTTCGGACGTGCCTGCGGGCGTGGTCAATATCCTGACCGGCAGCCACGCGGAGCTGGCCAAACCCCTGGCCGCGCATCTGAATGTGGATGCGGTCTGGTCATTCTCATCGACCGATCTGTCGGCCGAGATTCAGAAAGCCTCGGCGGGGAATCTCAAACGGACATGGGTCAACAATGGGGCCGCGACAGACTGGAACGCGGATCAAACGCGCCGCTTCCTGCAAGCCTCGACCGAGGTCAAAAACATCTGGGTGCCCTACGGCGAGTAGGCCCCCAGAACCGAACCCAGTGGTGCATATGCGCGAAAACACGAGCATATCACCGATTAACATGTGAATTCGTTCATATACAGATAACCCCACGTCCCTCAGCGTGGACCCATTCCAGATGAGGGTGGGCCCGATCATGCTGAATATCCCGTTTGAAATTCCTGACTACATACAACTGACCACAATGGTCGGTGTCTTCGGCGCGGGGCTTTATATCCTGAACTATTTTCTGCTTCAGATGGGCATCGTGCGCGGCACTGGTGTGACCTATCCGGTGCTGGTGATTGTCGCTGCCAGTTGCGTGCTGATCAGCATGATGCGCGAGTTCAATCTGGCAGGCTCGATCATCCAGATGGCCTATATCTCGATCTCAGTTCTAGGCTTGCTGCGCGGGTACCTGTCACGTCATCTGGTGCGTTTTTCCGACGCCGAACAACAGTTCATCGCGCATCATCTGGAGACGTTGAAACCGCATCAAGCCCGGCGGCTGCTGAACACCGCAACTATTCAGGAGTTCCCGGCGGGCAGCAAGCTGATCGAAGAGGGCAAGACCACCGATTTTCTGGGTTTCGTCCTCAGCGGACAAACAACCATCCTGAAGGACGATCAGGTGATCAACCGCTGCGGGGCTGACGAAATACTGGGCGAGTTGACATTTAGCCTGGGATTGCCCGCAACGGCCACGGTAAAGGCCACCGAGCCCACCACCTGCCTAGTATTCGACAATATCCAACTCACGCGCTTGCTGCGCCGGAATCGCCATATCGACGATGCGTTGAAGGCCGCGCATTTCAGACATGCGCGGCAAAAACTGCTGAGCAGCAACAAACACACCCTTCGGGCGCAGAACAGCTCGGTCGCAGCCTAGGCGTTAGCCATCCAGCCCTTCGGGCTTACCAACGATGGTGAAATGCAGCCCCTCCGGGTCCAGCAGTTCCGAGGCAACACGATTCACATCCTCAAGCGTGACCGCGTTCACCTGATCGTTGCGGGTGGCGATATAGTCGATGGGCAAATCCTCCATCTGCATCCCGACCATGATCCCGGCGATCTGGCTATTGCCATCGAACCGCAAAGGATAGGCGCCCGTCAGATAGGTCTTGGCATCGTCCAGCTCTTTCTGGGTGAAGCCTTCATTGGCCGCACGCGCCCATTCATCCCGGATGACGGACACCGCGTCCGCGATCCGGTCATTCGAAGATGAGACCGAACCCAGATAGACCGAGGCCAGATCCTTGGGGACCAAGAAGGTCGACACCCCATAGGTCAACCCGCGTTTTTCGCGCACTTCCTGCATCAGACGGCTTTCGAACCCACCGCCGCCCAGCATGTGATTGAGGATGAAGGCTGCAAAGAAATCGGGATCGTCACGATCGATACCCGCATGACCAAACAGAGCCACAGATTGCGGCGTGTCAAACTCGACAACACTGACCCCGCCGGGGATGTTGACTTGCGCCGGTCCGGGGATCGGTTTGCCTGTTTCGGGCAGATCGGCCAGCAGGTGATCCAGCAACCAGCCGAGTTCTTCGGGCGTGATATCGCCCACAGCCCCTACATAGAGCCGATCTTTGGCAAAGACGTTCTCATAGGCATCAACCACGTCGTCTCGGGTCAGGGCGGTCACGCTTTCGATCGTTCCCTTGCCCTCGGTTCCATAGGGGTGATCCCCATAAGCCATTCGCGCAAAATTGCGTCCGGCGATATCGTTCGGGCTGGTCTGATCCGACCGCAAGCCGGACAGAACCTGCGCCCGCACACGATCCACCGCGTCCTGATCGAAACGCGGCTCGTGCAGGGTCACACGCAGCAGGTCGATCACTTCGTCCCGGTTTTCAGTCAGGAACTGCGCCGAGACCGAGACGGTATCGTCACTGGCGTTATAGCCAAACGATGCTGCCAGCGATTCAAGCTCACGCGCATAGGTTCGGGAATCCATGTCGCCCGCGCCTTCCTCGATCAGGCCGCTCATCAGATAAACGGCCCCTCGCTTGTCAGGGTCGTCCAGTGAAGTTCCACCACGGAACCGCAATTCCAATGCGGTGAACGGGATCGAGTGATCCTCAACCAGCCACGCAGTGATACCACCAGGCGATGTCACCTCCTGAATTTCGATCTCGGCCCAAGCGGGCAATGCGATCACGAATGCAATCAGGGTCGCGAAAATCCGTTTCATTGCGTCACCTCATCGTCGCGCATCAGCCAGCCCGTTACCGAGGTTTCCAGTTGCAGAACCTCGCGGGCGGCAGCGATGATTTCTTCTCCGGTTACGGCCTGCAGGACATCCGGCCAGGCCTGCACGTCCTCGACCGTCAATCCGCTGGTCAGGGCCCGGCCATAGCGATTGCCGATCCCGTCCACATTGTCGCGCGCATAGGTTTGCGAAGCGCGAAGCTGCATCTTGATCCGGTCCAGATCCTCTTGGTTAACACCGTCGGCAATGAACCCGGCCACGGCTGCATCCATGGCTTCTTCGGCCTCTTGCAGGGAAACGCCCTGCGCCGGAACGATAAATAGATCAAAGGTTGTGTCATCCAACGACACGCCGCGATAGAACGCCCCGGTGTAAACGGCTTTCTGTTGCTCGAATTGCAGTTTTTCGGTCAGGTATGACGTGTTCCCACCACCCAGCAATTCGGCCAACATGAACAGGGCTGCGGCCTTTTCCTGTTCGCCCGCGTTGCGTTCAGGCGCCAGATAGCTGCGCTGCACGTAGGGCTGCGATACGCGTGCGTCCTTGAAGGTCAGCCTCCGCGCGGCCGTCTGCGGCGGCTCTTGCGAACGGATGCGCTCGGGCAGGTCCGGGTTGGCGGGGATCACGCCATAGTATTTTTCGGCCAGCGCCTTGACCTCATCGGGCTCGACATCGCCTGTCACAACCAGAATGGCGTTATTGGGCGCGTAGTGCGTCTGGTAGAAGGACAGAGCGTCCTCCATGTCCAGCGTCTCCATCTCGTGCCGCCAGCCGATGATCGGAACCCCGTAGCGGTGGTTGAGGTATTGCGACGCGTTCATCTGTTCGCCGAACAGGGCGCGGGGGTTATTGTCGGTGCGCTGGTTGCGTTCCTCAAGGATCACATCACGCTCGGTCACGATATCATCCTCGGACAGGCGGATATTGCGCATCCGGTCCGCCTCCATTCGCATCATCAGTTCCAGCCGGTCGGCGGCGACGCGTTGGAAATAGGCGGTGTAGTCATACGAAGTGAATGCGTTGTCATTGCCGCCATTGGCCGCCACCGTGGCCGAGAACTCACCCGGTGCCAGCGTATCGGTTCCTTTGAACAGCAAGTGTTCCAGAAAATGCGCCACACCGGACGATCCGACGGGTTCATCCGCCGAACCTGCGCGATACCAGACCATATGCTGCACGACAGGGGCGCGGTGATCCTCGACCACGACGACATCCATGCCGTTTTCCAGCGTGAAGGTTGTGACCGCCTCCTGGCCATCTTCGGCAAAGACCGGGGTGGCAGCAATCAGGGCAGCCGACAGGGCAAGGGCCCGAACCATGGGGCATCCTCCGTTTATTGTCTGAGTTTCAAACTACGGTGGCGCGGCGCAGGTTCAAGTGTGATGACGAAAAGTTAAGGATTATTCACCTGGCGGCGGAGCCGACGGAGTTTCGACCCCAGCCTGCCGTGCCTGTTCATTTACCTGCGACGAATCCAGCGCCCATCGTTTGTAAACTTGCGAATAGCGGTCCACGTTAAACAGACGCAGTCGGGTAAAACGGCTTTGCTTGCGGCGGAACTCAGCGTCTTCGGCATCGACCACCTGACGAGCATTCTCGGTCACGCCATACCGGCTCGAGGCCGTCACCAATGCGCCATCCGCCGCGGGAATCGCCGTGTTAGGATTCAGTGCATCCGGGTTGCCGCCCAGTGCCGCAATCGCATCCCCCTTGGGGGTCGGGTCGGTTAGATTCCCTGCGCCCGGTGTCGGCGCGGGCAGGAATTGATAATCTTCGGGCTGTGTCAGCGGCTTGACCGGCAGGACCGAGAATTCATCCGGTCCCGGACCCGGCGCCTGAAGGTGGCGCAGACCGATATCGGAACATCCCGCCACCGTGAAGGCAAGCGTCACTGCAAAAATGGAACGCGGCAACCGCATCGTAGTCTCCAGCCTGTTTGAGGCGCTTTTATCGCATTTCCACCGGCGCGTCACGAGGGCTTTTTGCCGTCGAATAGGATCAACCCGATGGCACCGGCGAAAATAAACACATCGGCCAGATTGAAGACAAACGGGTTGTTGATACCGCAACAGGACATGTTCAGGAAATCCAGAACATAGCCGTAAAGCACCCGATCCAGCACATTACCCAACGCGCCGCCAATCAAAAGCCCGCCCGAAAGCAGCATGATTTTCGACGGCGCAGACCGCATCAGCCAGACCAGCACAGCCGCCGAGATCGCAATGGACACGCCGATCAGAACCCAACGTGCCGCCTCGGTATTGCCCTGAAACAAGCCAAAGTTGATGCCGCGATTCTCGCCATATTTGAAGACAAGCAAGGGTGGCAGGACGTCGATATCGCCTTCGGCCACGCGCATGATGTGAACGACCAGAACTTTGCTGATCTGGTCGATCGCAAACGCCGCTAGTGCAGCCCAAATGAGCAAGCGATAGCGCATCAGTGACGGAAGTGCCGCATGCCGGTGAAGACCATGGCCAGATCGGCCTCGTCCGCCGCTGCGATCACTTCATCATCACGCATTGAACCACCGGGCTGGATCACACAGGTGGCACCGGCCTCAGCGGCCTCCATCAGACCGTCGGGGAAGGGGAAGAACGCGTCCGATGCTACGGCCGAGCCGATGGTCAACGGTTGAGCCAAGCCCAACACATCGGCCATACGTTCGGCTTTCTTGGCTGCGATCAGCGCAGAGTCCACGCGGCTCATCTGTCCAGCACCCACGCCTACGGTCGCGCCATCTTTGACGTAGACGATGGCATTGGACTTGACGTGTTTCGCCACTTTCCACGCGAACAGCAAATCGCGCATTTGATCTTCGGTCGGAGCCTTTTTGGTGACGACCTTCAGGTCATCCATACCGATAAAACCATTGTCCTTGTCCTGTACCAACAAACCTCCGGCAACCTGACGGACGGTTTTACCACCGGCCATTACATCAGGTAAGCTGTCGGTGGTCAGCAGGCGCAGGTTTTTCCTGGCGGCGAAAATGGCTTTCGCCTCATCGGACGCGCCTGGGGCGATCACGACCTCGGTGAAGATGCCAGTGATTTCCTGCGCGGTTTCGGCATCCAACGGTTGGTTCAGCGCCACGATCCCGCCAAATGCCGAGGTGCGATCGCAGTCGAACGCCGCCTTATAGGCCTCGATCAGCGTGGCACCTGTCGCTACACCGCAGGGGTTGGCGTGTTTGATGATGGCACAGGCAGCACCCTGCGCCGGATCGAACTCGGCCACCAACTCAAACGCGGCGTCGGTGTCGTTGATGTTGTTGTAGCTCAGTTCTTTGCCCTGATGCTGCACGGCGGTGGCGACACCCGGACGATTTGTGCCATCGGTATAGAACGCTGCCTGCTGGTGGCTGTTCTCACCATAGCGCAGGGTCTGTTTCAACTCTCCTGCAAAAGCGCGACGCTTCGGAGCCTCTAGCTGCAGCGCGTCAGCCATCCAATTCGACACAGCCGTGTCGTAGGCCGCGGTGCGGGCATACGCCTTTTGGGCAAGCCATTGGCGGAAACCATACGACGTCTTTCCGTAATTCTCCTCCAACTGGTCCAGCAGTGAGGAGTAGTCTTCGACATCCACCACTACGTTTACAAAGGCGTGGTTCTTGGACGCCGCCCGGATCATCGCCGGGCCACCGATGTCGATATTCTCGATGCATTCGTCATAGCTTGCACCTTTGGCGACTGTGGCCTCGAACGGGTAGAGGTTCACCACCAGAAGGTCGATCGCGCCGATGCCATGTTCGGTCATTGCGGCAACGTGAGTGTCGTTGTCACGCAGCGCCAACAAGCCACCATGCACCATGGGGTGCAGGGTTTTTACGCGGCCGTCCATCATTTCGGGAAAACCGGTAATCTCGCTGACATCCTTCACATCCAGCCCCGCCTCGCGCAGCGCCTTTGCGGTACCACCTGTGGACAACAGCTCGACCCCGCGCTCGGCCAGCGCCTTGCCCAAGTCGATCAATCCGGTCTTGTCGGATACGGAAAGCAGCGCGCGGCGCACGGGGTGAAAGTCGGTCATGGGTCCAAAGGTCCTTTTGGCGTCAGTCGAAATCGGGCTCGTCCCGGTGCACATCGCGCACGGCATAGGCTGTATCCTGCGCCTTGCTCAACGTCCACCGGATGCGCGTCGCATACTCCATTGCGCGGCCAGATAGAACGATCTGTTTTGTCGCGCGCGGCTTTAGCCGCCCTTTTTCAAGGTAAACGCTTGGCTCGACACCCAACTTTCCAACGCCATCATGGCGAAACACCCAGATTTCACCGCTTTTGAGCGCCATCGACACCGCCGCACCGCCCAAATCCAGCGCCGCATCTACGTCGGGGTGCAGGTGAAAGCGGATATCAAAGCCCAGACCTTTCAACCCCGAGGCATCCATCGCCCGGTCAAACTGCCGCTTGGCCTTGTCACTTGTGGCCAGCAGAATATCTTCGCCGGTCAGTTCACGGCCATCAAAGCGCAGCTCGAAGGTACGGGCATGGGTCAGACCGAAAACCTTGGCATAGCCGTCATGCCCAGCCATGAAGCGCGCGCCTTCGAACGCCTCTTCAAACTCATTGGGTACCTCGCGCGGGGCATCCATCAGCGCCTCTTTCTCAGTCCCCGGAACCGGGTCCGCCAGCCGCGCGCTGGAATAACCGTCCAGGCACAGGGTCGAATGCGATGGGGTTGCCCGCCCTGCCCGACGCCACTCGACCCCGAATGTCTCACCCGATCCGCAATTCACGACCAATGGCCGCCGCCCCGAGGTCAGCTCGAAAGCCAGCGTCGATGCGTGGGCGTTGTAAGAATTGGCCCCCTTCGGCGGCGTTGCGGCGTCGATAATCACACTGGTCCGGGCCGCGTAAAGACGCCCGAACCCCATCGACAACCCCTTGGCGCGTTGCGGTTTTACCCCGCTTTGGGCAAGGGCCTGATCCAGCCGCCCTTCAACTCCGCGTCCGCCGCCGTGAAACCGGGCCAAACCGCCATCCGTGTGGCGCAAACTGCGCAGCGCCGGGGCGATGCGCTTGATCGCATTGGCCTGCGCGCCGGGCGTCCCCCGCCCCAGATCGCTGAGCGCAGCCGACGTCCAGGCCAACAAGGTGAAAACTTCCAGCAGTTCTTCGGGATTGCGCGTGGGAATGCCGCCTTGTGCGTCGATTTGGCTGTCGCATTCGCGGGCCAAAGCACGCAGGGCCGGGTCGGCCAATTGTTCGAGCCCCTGCAACGCCAGACCGGCCTGCACCAGACCAGCCAGTGCCTCGAACCGGGGCAAGCCGGGAGTGGCAGCTTTCCACCGCTTGGACAGAAACCATGTCTGCTGCGCCAGCGAACGAAAGAAGAGCTGAGACTGCTTTTCATCCATTCCGCGCAGCAAAAAGGACGCGTGATTGATCCAGCGCATCACCCGCCGTCCGGTCAGATCGGGCACCCAGCCCGGCCCCTGCCCGCGGCCATGCGCCTCGATCCAGCCCCAGACCCATCGCTGGGCCTTGTCGCGTGCGCGCATATCACCAACAGCGGCCAGATCGTCCAGCCAGGCAAAGCCGTGGCGTTCGTGGTCAAAACCGGCGCTCGGGGCAGTCACGTCCCAAAGGCCGGTATCCTGCGCCTCGACCAGAAACCCGGCAAACAGCAGATTTCCCGCCACCAACTGCCGCCCACGTGCAAAGGAGCCAACCGTGCGCGGCTCGGGCTCTTTCACGAATCCCGCTGCCGCCTTGCGACGCTGGCTCAGCCGCGCATAAAGACGGTTCTGGAACCGGGTCCACCGGCTTGTCATGGAATCGGAGTTAGACATTGCGCTCGTTACTCTGCCCCTTGCGCTCTGTTGGCGCCTGAGACCCAACGATAGACCGCGCCGCACGTCAAGTCACCGAAAAGCGTTGGATTATTCCGATTTGTTCAGACAGGCGATGTAGAAGCCATCCATACCACCGCGATCAGACCAATAATCGGGCCGCAACCGCAACCCGCCCTCTTCAGTGATCCAGCCCTTTTCAACGCCGGTCACGGCCAGAGCCTGCCGGTTTACCTGCATGTCGGGGAACATAATCAGCGCCTCTTCGATCTGCACTTCGCCCTCATCCGGCAGCAAGGAACAGGTGCAATAGACCAGCCGCCCGCCAGGTTTAAGCAGACCCCACGCATGGGCCAGCATCTGCGCCTGCAATTCGATCAACCCGCCAAATTCCGCGCCATCCTTGGCATAGGGCAGGTCCGGGTGGCGGCGAATAGTGCCCGTGGCCGAACAGGGGGCGTCCAGCAGGATGGCGTCGTATTGGCCTTGATGGTCCAATGCGTCGCCTGCGATGACCTGCGCCGTCAGCCCCGTGCGAGCAAGGTTCTCGCGCACCCGTTCCAGCCGCGATTCCGAGATGTCCAACGCCGTGACCTGTGCTCCGGCGGCCGCCAGTTGCAGCGTCTTGCCCCCCGGTGCGGCACAGAGGTCGAGTATCTTCTCTCCGGCCTTCGGGGCCAGCACCTGCACCGGCAGCGCCGCCGCCGCGTCTTGCACCCACCAATCGCCCGCATCGAATCCCGGCAGGGCCGAGACCTGCCCCGCATCCTGCACCCGGCGCGAGCCCGTAGGCAGCGCCTCGCCAGGACCATTGGCACCGGGTTTGACGGTAATATCCAGCGGCGCACCTGCGAAATGGGCTTGTTCAATACCCGTGATCGCATCCGCGCCCCAGGCCATAGTCAGCGGGTCGCGCAGCCATTCGGGCAGGCGCGGCACGCGCATCTTGGGCCACGCATCCGGCCCTTCGGCGGCCACTTTGCGCAGCACCGCATTGACCAACCCCTTGAGGCGACCATGCTTGCGGGACCGGCCGACGATCTCGACCATCGAGTTCACTACACCATGCGCGGCCTCTCCGTGGCACAACTCAACCGCGCCGAGACGCAGAGCATTGTGGACGGTCAGCGCGGGCGTGCGGTTCAGGTGATTGTCCAGCAGACGGTCGGCGCGTTCCAACCCGCACAGGGTTTCCAGCGTCAGGCGTTGCGCCCGCGCGCGGTCTTCGCGGTCCAACCGATCCAATGCGCCAGCCGCCAGGCATTCGGACAAAAGCCGCCCTTCGCCCAGAATCTGATCCAACAGATAGATCGCGCTGCGTCGCGCTGCTGTTGCGTTGTCGGACATGGAACCGCCTTTGATGTGACCCTCGCCCGCATTGCCAAACGCGGACGGGGGCGTATATCAAGCCCTAGCACGGAAAGGAACCCGATCTCATGAGCGACCAGCGCAAAGCCCTGCCGCCCGCCGCCCAACGCGCCCTGGCCGAGGCCGAGGACCGTCGCCGCAAGGCCGAGGCTGAGGCAAAGGAACAGCCCAAAGAACTGGGCGGGCGTGATGGCCCTGACCCCGCCCGCTACGGTGATTGGGAAAAGAAGGGCATCGCAATCGACTTCTGATCACTCAGCCCCGCAGCGCGGTCAGGAAATCGGCAATCAACGCGCGCTGTTTTTTGGATTTCGCCCGATCCTCGGGCCATGTCAGCCAATAGCCGTCTTTTGTTTTCAACTCGGGAAGATCCAGACGCCGTAAGCGCCCGGCCTGTAAATCGGCCTGCGCCAGAGGTTCAGACCCCAGCGCCACACCTATCCCTTGCCGCGCCGCCGACAGGGCGTGTTCCATCGAATCGAAACTGATCACCGAAGGCGGCAGATCGTCATGACCCGTCTTGCGCGCCCAGTCGCGCCAGGCGGGCCGCTCCCCACGCAGCTCGATCAGGGGCGCTCCCCACTCCACGCCCGGGGCGGCCAAGGGCACCAGAACCTCGGGCGCGATCCGTTCAGCCTCGCGCCCCGACCACGTGCCGCGCCCATAGCGGATTTGCAGCCAAGTCCGCTCTTCATCCAGAGATGACCGTCGCGCGACCGAATCCGTCATTACCCGCACTTTCGGGCGCATCCGCTGGAACCGGGCAATCGCCGGAACCACAAGCGCATGGATGTTCGACGACAGCCCCGCAACGCGCAACTCACGCGGAGATTTGCCAAACAGATCCTCGGTATTTCGTTCCAGCGCCTGTAAGCTGTCCTGCACCAGCGGCAAATAGCTTTCGCCTTCGACCGTCAACGACACGCCACGTGCTTCGCGCACAAACAGGGTCCGGCCCAGCCACGATTCCAGGTTTCCAATCCGCTGACTGACGGCCGCTTGTGTCAAGCCGAACTCGCGCGCAGCAGCGGAAAACCCGCCCAGCCGACCGGCGGCCTCGAACACCCGTAGCCAGTCCAGAGGCGGCAATCCGATCTTCTTCTTAGCCATAAGATTTTCCAGCCCTCAGTCGCAATAAGGTTTAATTGTGGTAATGCCACGAGGCGCGTATCACCTCAAGCATAACTCGCGCTGAACAGGAGAAGCCCCATGCTGCGCACTGCCACTCACACGGCCCAGATCGTGACTGTCGAATTTGCCGATGGCACCCAATCCCGATTTCACTCCATCTGGCTGCGCGACAACGCGTTGGACCCCGACACCCGCGCGCCGGGCAATGGTCAGCGCCTGATTACCATCGGTGACATTCCCGTCGATACCACGATAAGCGCCGCTGAGATGGAAGAGGGCGATCTTCGCGTCACCTTTCAGCCCGAAGACAAGACGGTCACCTTTCCCGCCGACTGGCTTGCCGCACACAGCTATGACCGCACCCAAAGTGCCGAGTTTGGACGCCTCGCCCCCGGCATCACCACGTGGGCGCAGAGCATCGAAGCCCCCGCCGGAGATTGGACGCAGGTTCATTCCAATCCCACTGCCAAGCGCAACTGGCTGGCCGCCGTCGCCGAATATGGCTTCGCCAAGCTGACAAACGGCCCGACCGAGCCGGAATCGCTACTGCAAGTGGCCGACCTGTTCGGCTATGTGCGCGAGACCAATTATGGCCCTTATTTCGAGGTTCGGACTGAGGTGAACCCCACCAACCTTGCCTTTACCGGGCTCGGTTTGCAGGCGCATACCGACAACCCTTATCGCGACCCGGTGCCAACGCTGCAAATTCTCTACTGCCTTGAAAACAGCGCCGAAGGTGGCGAGTCAATCGTGGTCGATGGCTTCCGCGCAGCCGAAAAACTGCGTGATCAAAACCCCGAGGGCTTTGCCCTGCTGACCGGATACCCGGCGCGGTTTGAATACAAGGGCGAAGACGGGGTTTGCCTGCGGTCCCGCCGCCCGATGATCGAACTGTCGCCCGATGGCGAGTTGATTGGCATCCGGTTCAACAATCGGTCGTCTGCGCCGTTTGTTGACATCCCCTTTGACCAGATGGAGGCCTACTATGCCGCCTACCGTCAGTTGGGAGCCATCATCGACGACCCGGCCATGGGCGTGTCGTTCAAGCTGGAACCGGGTGAAAGCTTTATCGTCGACAACACCCGCGTGCTGCATGCGCGGCTGGGCTATTCCGGGGCCGGGTCGCGGTGGCTGCAAGGCTGCTACGCCGACAAGGACGGGCTGCTGTCCACGCTGGCGGCAATGGATGCCCCTCAGCCGGAGGCGGCGGAATGAAACCCGATTTCTCGACCCTGAACCGCGACAATATCGTGGCCTTCATCGGCGACATCTTCGACCGCCGCGGCGGTGAGGAATATCTGGGCGAACCCGTCACCATGGCCGAACATATGCTGCAAGGGGCCACGATTGCTGAACAGAACGGCATGCCCGAGGAAATCATCGTCGGCGCCCTGCTGCATGATATCGGCCATTTCACTTCCGAGTTCGGCACCTATCACCCCGACGACACCGAAGACCGCCACCACGAGGATGCAGGTGCCGAAGTGCTAGAGCAGTTCTTCCCGTCCGTCATCACCGATTGCTGCCGGTATCACGTGGCGGCCAAGCGCTATCTCTGCGCCACCAAGCCCGAGTATTTCAACCGGCTGTCCACCGCCTCGGTCCACACATTGGAGTTGCAGGGCGGCCCGATGAACCCCGAAGAGGTGGCCGCGTTCGAGGCCAACCCGAACCTGAAAGAGATCATTCAGGTCCGCTATCTGGACGAGGCTGGCAAACGCGCGGGCATGGAAACCCCCGATTTCGCCCATTTCGCCCCGATGGTGCAGCGCATGGTCGATAAGCATATGGAGGCCGCATGACCGCGCCTGAGTACATCTTTGAAGCTAGCGCCAAGCCGTCCTTGCCTTGGCACGAGGTGCCCCTGATCCGAGCCACCGATGCATCCGTCAAAGGCTATGGTTGTCTGGTCGATGACCCCGAGGGGTTCGAGATCGAGATCACCCGCTGGCCGCAGCAAGGCTGGCGGCCCATCGACGAGGGCACCGGTGACGAAGGCGGCTGGGTTGAAGGCACGTTCAAATGCGACTGGCAAGGCGACGTGCTCTATGGCGAGAACGAGGCGGTCAAAGGCCACTATGTTCTGGGCTGGTCCGCCGATCCGCAGCAGGCGCAAAAGGCACGCCAAACCGCGCCTCGTGATCAGGTCCTGCTGTGGCACATGAACTATCACCCGGATGGCGGTCAGATGTTCTGGCCCCTGGACAACAAGCCCTTCATCGTTCCTGCTGCCCTGCCCGGCGACAACCTGACGCCCGAGAAGGTCGTGGCCTTCTGGTGTGACGGCTCACGCGGGCTCTATATTCATCCCGGCATCTGGCACGAGGGAATTTTCCCGGTCGAAGACAGCCAGCGGTTTCTTGACCGACAGGGCGCAGTTCATGCGCGCGTCAGCGCCGATATCGGGAAAGAGTTCGGCGTCTACCTGTCTTGCCCGTTGCGCGCGGACAAGATTAAGGACGTGTAGGCAAAGCCCCAGTATGCGCCCGTTGCTTGCGGGTGATCCATAGCTGAACGGCCATCAGATATGGCACGTAGAACGCAAAGTTTTGCACAAGGTCAAACGGGCCCGAGAAATCGGGCTCGGACCCCAGCCCACCGGTCAACAGATACCAGATCGTGTAGTGCACCCGATAAAGCCACGATCCCAGCGCCAGCCAGAACAGGCGCAGGCCCCAAGCCCAATGACCGGCACGGTCTTTGTTCAACGCCATACGCGCCACCATCAGCGCTGCCGTGAACAGGCAAAGCCCATAAAGGAAAAAGGCCGCCGACATGACCGACCCACCGATCGTGCCACGCAGGGGGATATAGGTCATTCCGGCCAAACCCGTGAACAACGCCAATGCGACCAGCACTCTGCCCAGCTGACGATGAAAGCCGGTGAACGTGCGCCGCACCCCTTTCAGCAGTTGCAAAGGAACAAGCGCGACCAAAACAGTTCCGGCGCAAATATGCAGCACCATCGCCAAATTGCCGACAGGCTGCCCATCTGCAAACAAATAGCTTTGCTGCGCAGCGGCTGCGGACAATCCGATACCGATCATACCTACGCCGTGTACAACGAAAGGCAGCAGAGTCAGATAGAACCCAATCAGCAACAGGCCCAAAAGTACTCGAGATCTTACGGTCTGCATAAGCTGACCATAGGGCCGTCGGTTAGCACGTCTATAGCTCAGAGCCCCAGAACATCCACCATATCATACTGACCGGGGGCTTTGCCCTGCCCCCACAGCGCCGCTTTCAGCGCGCCGCGGGCGAAGATGACGCGGTCGGTGGCCAAATGGCGCAGCACGATACGTTCGCCCGGAGCTGCGAACAAAACATCGTGTTCGCCCACGATGTCTCCGCCGCGAATGGCGTGGAAGCCGATATCGCCGCGTTTGCGCGCGCCCGTGATGCCGTCGCGGGCGCGATCGGACACGTCCGCCAGATTGACCCCGCGCCCTTCGGCTGCGGCCTCACCCAGCATCAAGGCAGTGCCCGAGGGCGCATCGACCTTGTGGTGGTGATGACCTTCGATCACTTCGATATCGAAATCCTCATCCAGCGCGGCGGCAACTTTCTTGGTCAGCTGCACAAGCAGATTGACGCCGAGGCTCATATTGCCCGCCCGCACGATCACTGCATGGCGCGCGGCAGGTTCCAGCGCGGCAATCTGCTCATCCGTCATACCGGTGGTGCCAATCACATGTACACAGCGCGCTTGTGCGGCCAGCGCGGCAAATTCCAGCGTCGCCTCGGGCGCGGTGAAGTCTATCACCGCCTGCGCCTGCGCGAATGCTTCCAGTGGGTCATCTGTGACAGTGACGCCCAACGCAGGGCCGCCCATCGCCGTGCCCACATCCTGACCGATCCAGTCATGGTCCGCACGTTCAACAACGCCGACCAGACGCGCCTGATCGCTCTCAGACACGGTCTTGATCAGCATCTGCCCCATACGGCCCGAAGCTCCTGTGATGACGATCCCCGGAATATGGGTCATGGCTTGCTTCCCTCATTGCAATCGGCTCAAAGCCTCCTACCCGGTTCGCGCCCGCTTGGCAAAGGTGGGATTTGGGCTTAGATCGAAGTCATGGCAAAGAACAAATTCCACGATGGCCCCGGCCCGTCCCAACGACAGCTGCGTGTCGGCGAACTGATCCGCCGCACCCTGTCCGAGGTTCTGGCGCGCGGAGATGTCCACGACCCCGACCTGAATCGCATGTCAATCACCGTGGGTGAGGTGCGCACCTCGCCCGATCTCAAGATAGCCACCGCCTATGTCCTGCCCTTGGGTGGCAAGGGGCAGGAGGACGTGATCGATCTGTTGGCCCGCAACAAGGGCGAGCTGCGCCGCATGATCGGCAAGAAGCTGAACCTGAAATTCTCGCCCGATCTGCGGTTCCGTCTGGATGACACGTTTGACCGTCTGGACGATACCCGCCGCATGTTCGAACAAGACGCGGTGCGCCGCGATCTGGACGAGTGATCCGCACGCTGGCCACATTGGGCGCGCTCCTGTGGGCCGCGCAGGCCGGTGCGGTGAGCTGTGAAAAAGTCACCCACGACGACAAGCGATACACTGTTTGTGAGGTGGACGCGGCAAACGAAGACCTGCGTCTATTTCTGAACGACGACAGCGGCGATCTGCTGGGGCATTTTTCCTCGGTGAATGAGGCGCTGGCCCCCGGCGGTGAACGCCTGGCCTTTGCGATGAATGCGGGCATGTATCACGACGACCGCTCGCCCGTGGGTCACTATGTCGAGAACGGCCAAGAGCAGATGCGCGTCATCTCCAACCCCGGCCCCGGCAATTTCGGCCTTCTACCCAATGGGGTGTTCTGCATCCGCGAGGGCCGCGCCGATGTGTTCGAGACGCTTGACTATGTGGATCAGGCCCCCGAGTGCCGCTTTGCCACCCAATCCGGCCCCATGCTGGTGATCGACGGAGAGCTGCATCCGCGTTTTCTGCCCGACTCGACCTCTCTGTTCGTGCGCAACGGGGTGGGCACTAGTGCTGATGGCACCCGCGCGGTGTTTGCGATCTCGGACGATTACGTCACCTTCCACGAATTCGGCAGCCTGTTTCGGGACGTGCTGAAAACCCCCAACGCACTGTTCTTCGACGGGAATATTTCACGCATGTATGACCGGGCCGGGGGCCGCTCAGATATCGGCTTTTCACTGGGGCCCATCGTGGGTGTGGTCGAAATCGCACCTGTAAATTGACAGCGCCCATGTGATCCGCTACCCCGCGCGCCTCAGCATGAATCAAGGTGTAATATGGGACGCAAACGCAAGGGCCGCGACATTTCCGGTTGGCTGGTGGTGGACAAGCCTGCGGGCATGACCTCGACCGCCGTGGTCAACAAGGTGCGGTGGGCGATGGATGCGAAAAAGGCGGGCCACGCGGGTACGCTGGACCCCGAGGCGACCGGCGTTCTGGCCGTGGCGCTGGGTGAGGCGACCAAAACCGTTCCCTACATCACCGACGCCTTGAAAGCCTACACCTTCACCGTGCGTCTGGGTCAGGCCACCAATACCGACGATGCCGAGGGGGAGGTGATCGCCTCCAGCGATGCGCGCCCTTCGGATGACGACATCAAACAGGCGCTAACCCCGTTTCTGGGGGACATCATGCAGGTGCCGCCCAAGTTTTCCGCCGTGAAGATCGACGGACAGCGCGCCTATAAACTGGCCCGCGATGGCGAGGATGTGGAGCTGTCCGCCCGGCCACTGTGGGTTGAGGAGCTGATCCTTGTCGACCGCCTGGATGACGATCATGTGGTACTGGAAATGACCTGCGGAAAAGGTGGCTATGTGCGCTCCATCGCCCGCGATCTGGGTGCGGCGCTGGGATGTCACGGCCACGTCAAAGAACTACGCCGCATCTGGTCCGGTCCGTTCGAGGTCGAAGATGGACTGTCCGTCGACCAGATCGACGAAATGGCAAAGACCGAGGCTCTGGATGACTACCTCCACCCGCTGGAGACCGGCCTCGCCGACCTGCCCGAGTTGAAATGTACCCCCGAGGGCGCCACCCGTCTGCGCAATGGCAATCCGGGCATGGTGCTGGCCAGCGACGTGGAATATGGCGACGAGGCTTGGGCCTCACTTGACGGCAAAGCTGTGGCCGTGGGCATCTATAAATCCGGCGAATTGCACCCCAGTCGGGTGTTCGTCGTCTGAAACCCGTGTTAGGCGAGGGTATGATCACCCGAACGCATACCAAGGGCGACGCGCCCTCGACCGCCGTCTATTCCGATTGCGAGAAGTATCGCTATAGCCTGACCCGCGTGTGGGATGCGGGCGGGCGCAAGGCGCTGTTTGTGATGCTCAACCCTTCGACCGCGACCGAGGTGCAGAACGATCCCACCGTCGAACGCTGTGAACGGCGGGCGCGGGCGCTGGGGTTTGGCGCGTTTCAAGTGACGAACATCTTTGCCTGGCGCGACACCGACCCCCGCAAGATGCGCGCCGCCACCGATCCGGTGGGCCCTGCGAATGACGCGGCCATTCTCGACGGTGTCGAATGGGCCGATCAGGTCATCGCCGCATGGGGCACGCATGGAGAACATCTGAACCGCGGCCCGGCGGTCGAGACCCTGCTGCGCGGCACCGGGCATCCTCTGTTCCATCTGGGACTTACCAAGGCGGGGCACCCGAAACACCCGCTCTACATCGCCTATACCCAGCAACCCGAGCTATGGTGACAAAGGGTTAACCACAACCCCAAGCAGTCTTTGACCAACCACCTGAACGCATGGGATAAATCATCCTCGGGGCAATGCGTTCGCGGAGGGGTTCCATGTTCATGATCGGGTTTCTCAGCATCGCAGCACTGGGTGGCGCGGCCTATGCGATCAGCGACATTTTTGAACCCGAGGACGAGCCCGAAGAAGACGAAGTCATTGAAGATGACGCCGAAGAGATCTCGGAAGGCAATCTGCTTGAGATTGACGATGTGCCAGACGCACCGTCAACCGGAACTGTCATTTTCGAACACGAAGGCAATCTGATCCTTGCTGGTACTGAAGAGCAGGACATTCTGACCGGTCAAGATGGCGACGACCAGATCAACGGCTATGCCGGGGATGACACCGTGATTGGCGGCGCGGGCGATGATACCCTGCATGGCGGGGACGGGGACGACACGGTCGTGGGTGGGTTGGACGATGACATTCTGCATGGCGAGGATGGCGATGACCTTCTGACCGGAGAGGACGGGGATGACACGCTCTACGGTTATTTCGGCGTGGATAGTTTGGAGGGCGGCGTCGGGGACGACGATCTTTATGGCGGTCAGGACGACGACAGGCTGAGCGGGGGTGACGGGGATGACGCACTGCATGGCGGCTATGGCAACGACACGCTGAACGGCGGCGCGGGTGAGGATGCGCTGTTTGGGGACGACGGCGACGATGTTCTAATCGGACAAGACGCCGAAGGCGAGGATGAGGTCGATTTCCTCAACGGTGGCGAAGGGGATGACACCATTCTGGCCGACGGGGGCGACATTGTGACTGGCGGCAATGGCACGGATGAAATCATCGTTACCCCGGAAGAAGGCGACGACCCGGTCACAGTGATGGATTTCCAGCCCGGTCAAGACAAGCTGCTGATCTCGTGGACCGGCGAGGAAGACCCCGACATTCAGGTTGAACCCGATGCCGAAGATGACAACCTGACAAATGTCGTGATCAACGGGCAGACCGCCGTGCAACTGCTGGCAGCCGAAGGATTGACCGCCGAGGATATCCAACTGATTGGCGAGGGCGCGCTGGCGCAATTGAACGCGCTGGGCTGATCGGGCAGAATCCCTTTGCTATCCACCGAAAATCCGCTTATACGCGCGCATCCGCATCGGAATCGGTGCGGTTTTCTCCATGGGCCTGTGCTGGACGACATCCCGGCCTGCGCCATTAACCTTAACCTTTTTACAAGGAGACCCCGATGTCGATTACTGCCGCTGAAAAAGCACGCGTCATGAAAGAATTCGCAACCAAGGACGGCGACACCGGTTCGCCTGAAGTCCAGGTTGCCATCCTGACCTCGCGCATCACCACCCTGACCGAGCACTTCAAGACCCACAAAAAAGACAACCACGGTCGCCGCGGTCTGCTGAAAATGGTCGCCCAGCGCCGTAAACTGCTGGACTACCTGAAGGGCAAGGAAGAAGCACGCTATCAGGACCTGATCAAAAAGCTGGGCATCCGCCGCTAAGCGCTTTTTCGTCCAATTCGAAACGCCCGCCAATTTGGTGGGCGTTTTTTTGTTCGGGACGATCTATCGAAGCTATTGTGCTGTCAGTCCGAAGCGGCGCGATCATATTCCATGCGCGCGGTCTTAACCTGATCCATCTGTTCGTGCGACCAGTAGACGAGCGGCCTTAGCAGTTCCAATAAGCTGCGGCCCTGAGGTGTCAGTGCATAAGACACAGCGACAGGCGGACCGGGATCGACAGTACGCGTTAAATATCCATCCCGCTGTAGCCCCCGCAGATTTTCGGTCAGCACCCTTTGCGTAACGTCACCGATACATCGCTTGAGCTCTCCGAACCGCTTCGGCTCATCTTCCAGCGCCAGAATGATGATCATCCGCCACTTGCCTGTGACGTTGGACAAAACGGATCGGATCGAACAGTTCGACGCTTCGGCTTTATTGCTAACGCCAATGGGAAGCATGACACCCTCAAGTTCATTATGAATACCAGAAACGACTACAATACCTTATACTACAAATGCAACATACTGTTTTTTCGCTAGTATCCTAAAAGTAACCCGGTGACTTTAAGGTGCGTAATTGCCCTTTGGTGCGTTTTTGATACCTACTATCAACGCAAAACGAATCATCAGGAATTCACCATGACCCCCAAAGATCTTGTCCTCGCACTTTTTTCTGCCGCTTTCCTGGACCATGACCCCGAAGCTGCGCGTCAGATGGTAAGCACCGACTATGTTCAGCACAATCCGCAGGTACCGACCGGGGCCGAAGGACTGATGGGCCTGATCTCGTTGGTCGGTCAGGCTGGTATGACCGCGACCACCCATCGCGTGATCACCGAAGGTGATCTGGTCGTACTGCACAACACCTATGACAATGCCGACGCGTTCGGCGCGTCCTCGCTCGCTGCGTTTGACATCTTTCGCGTAGAAGACGGGAAAGTGGTTGAACATTGGGACAACTTGCAACCTATCCCCGAAACCACCGCGTCAGGGCGCGGCATGACGGATGGTGCGGTTGAGATCACCGATCTCGACAAGACCCAAGAAAACAAAGCCTTGGTTCTGGGTTTTGTACGCGACGTGTTGGGCGGGGCAGCACCAGAGAATGTCTCGAAATACATGGACCCCGAAGTTTACATGCAACACAACCCGTCAATCGAAGACGGCCTGTCGGGATTGATGGCCGCGATCGAAGCATTTGCTGCACAGGGAATGATAATTACCAAGTTTGAGCCTCAATTCGCCGTGGCCGAGGGCAATTTCGTCTTTGTCGCGACCGATGCTGTCATGGGCGGCGAACCCTGGGCCTTCTTCGATCTGTGGCGCGTGGAAGATGGCAAGATCGTAGAGCACTGGGACGTCGTCTCACCTATCCCGTCCGAAATGGCACATGGGAACGGCAAGTTCTGAGTAAGCTTGACCGCCCCTGAAGCGCCATGAGAAAGCGCCCGTCAAACCTGCGGGCGTTTTCCGCTTTCTTCAATCAGGAAGACCAGCATTCCGCCACCCGGCGCGCCAATTTTCCGAAGCATTTGTCATCGAAAACACAGGCAGTTTGGCTTGTTCGGTAGACGCGGTGATATCGGGCCGAAGCGCATTAAGGTCATTGACCGCAGACTTCGCCGCGGCTGTATCCGGCAGTTGCCCCAGCGCGGCAATCAGCATCAAATGGCTCATGACGAAACCGGACCGAACCGCCAGAGCCTCACGCGCGGCTGCGGCGGCTTCTTCGTACCGGGCAAGCTGGAACAAAGCGCTGCATCGGGCAATATGCGCGGCGTGTCGCATCGGGTCCTTGGGGCTGAGTTCAACGGATTGCGTCGCATGATCCAGTGCCTCGTCCGGTCGATTTAGCATGCACAGGTTGATCGAAGCCAGCATATGAACACTCGCGGCATTCGGATTCTCGGCCAGCGCCTGTTTGAAAGCAGACCGTGCGCGCGGTAAATCCCGCGCCAGCATCGAGATCGAGTGCGCCGCATAGGCCATTGCGATTCCGTCAGCCCGGTCGCTCATCAACACGCGTTCGGCGGCAGCTACGGCGGCCTTGGGGCCTTTGCCCACAGGTTCCAGACCCTGCACAAGGCGCTGGATGTGCAGCCATGCCAACAACCCGGCTGCGGCTGCGTAGTCAGCGTCGCGCTCCAGTGCCAGAGTGGTAAGCCGGATCGCTTCGCGATTGTCTTCATCGGTCAGCAAATGGAAATGCGACAGAGCCTGTAAATACAGCTCATACGCCTCCAGACTTTCGGTTGGCTTGGCGCGCGAGCGGGTGGTTTCAGCGTGACGCAGTGACGGCTCGATTGCTGTCACCACCTCTTGCGTGACCTTGTCCTGAAGATCGAAAATATCATCCAACACACCATCAAACCGATCTGCCCAAAGGTGGCTGCCGTTTTCCGCGTCAATCAACTGCCCGGTAATCCGAACACGTTGGCCCGCCCGACGGACCGACCCTTCCAGCACATAGCGAACGCCCAGGCTACGCCCGACCTCGCGGATATCAGTGCTTTTTCCTTTGAAAATAAAAGATGAATTGCGCGCCACTACCATCAGCCACCGAAACCGCGACAGCTCGGTGATGATGTCCTCGGTCATGCCGTCGGCAAAAAACTCCTGCTCGGGGTCGCCGGACATATTGTCAAAGGGCAGCACGGCGATCCCGGGGCGCGTGTCGGCCGAGGTCGACAGATTGGCCGACGTCCCCTTGGGCCAGCACCAGACACCGATGCGGCGTGTGATGTTTTTCAACTCGGTCTGCTCGCCCCCGTCGAACTGGGCCGCATCGCCCCGGTCCAGGCTGTTGTGCGACGTGTCCGAGATCAGGATCTGGTCGGGTTCAGCCAATGCCTCAAGCCGCGCGGCGATGTTGATCCCATCACCGAAGATATCGTCGCCATCCGAGATCACCTCGCCCGTGTGGATACCGATACGCAGCCGAATGGTGTCTGCCTTCGGTGCAGACTGGACCGCAATCGCGCAATCGGCGGCGTCAGATGTCGAGGGGAACTCGGCAATCCACCCGTCCCCCATGCTTTTGATCAGGCGCCCCTTATGCGCCTCAAGCAAGGACTTAAGCGTGTCTTCACGAAACGACCTGAGCGCGGCCAACGTGCCCTGCCGGTCCTGATCCATCAGCGCCGAGTATCCAACGACATCTGCCGCCAGCACCGTCGTAAGTCGTCTTTTCATTGACAGCCCCCCAACAAAGGCAACTTACCGCGCGGGAGACCGTCTGTCAGGTTATTTGCGCAGGACATCCGCGAAGTTTGTCCGTAGCCTTGGCACATTTCGCTTTCGTTCCAACCTGATTTCACGCGCGCGGTGTCAACTCCCAGTTTGACAAGCATGCAACTAAAGGTCGGTGCTTCGGTTTCGCTTCCCTTCCCCTTCAAACTCATGTATGCGCGCGAGTATCTGAGACGTTGTGCCCTGACCCTGGCACTCGAATGGAAGATAAATGGGGTCGGCGGCAATGGGGCCGCCATGCAAACCGGAGACCCGCAGGGGCGGGAGTGCTCCGTTCTAGGATACGCATATGTTTGATGTAACAAAGAAATCGATTCAGTGGGGCGAAGAGACGCTGACACTGGAAACCGGCAAGGTTGCCCGTCAGGCGGACGGCACCGTGATTGCCACGCTGGGCGAAACCAGCGTCATGGCCAACGTGACCTTTGCCAAAAGCCAAAAGCCCGGTCAGGATTTTTTCCCGCTGACCGTCCACTATCAAGAGAAATACTATGCTGCCGGTAAAGTTCCGGGTGGCTTTTTCAAGCGCGAGGCGCGCCCGACCGAAAAAGAGACGCTGACCGCGCGTCTGATCGACCGTCCGATCCGCCCGCTGTTCGTCGATGGCTTCAAAAACGAAGTTCTGGTCATGTGCACCGTGCTGAGCCATGATCTGGTCAACGATCCCGACATCGTTGCAATGATTGCTGCGTCGGCTGCTCTGACTATTTCCGGCGCGCCGTTCATGGGTCCGATCGCCGGTGCCCGCGTTGGTTTCGTGGATGGCGAATACGTCCTGAACCCGACCGTAGACGACATGCAGGACCTGCGCCTGAACCCTGAACAGCGTCTGGATCTGGTTGTCGCCGGCACCAAAGATGCCGTGATGATGGTGGAATCGGAAGCTTACGAGCTGTCAGAAGCCGAAATGCTGGGCGCCGTGACCTTCGCGCATGAACAAATTCAGCCGGTTATCGACCTGATCATCAGCTTGGCCGAAGAAGCTGCGAAAGAGCCGTTCGAGTTCGAAGCGCCCGATTACTCGGATCTCTATGCCGCTGTTGCCGCAGCCGGTGAAGAGCAGATGCGCGCCGCCTTCGCGATCACCGACAAGCAAGAGCGCACCACCGCCGTTGCCGCGGCCCGCGAAGCAATCAAAGAAGCGTTGACCGAAGAACAGCTAGAAGACGGCAACCTCGGTTCCGCGATGAAAAAGCTGGAAGCCGGCATCCTGCGAGGCGACGTCGTCAAAGGCGGCAAGCGGATTGACGGTCGCTCGACCACCGACATCCGTTCGATCGTTGCTGAAACTTCGATGCTGCCCCGGACCCATGGTTCCGCCCTGTTCACCCGTGGTGAGACTCAGGCACTGGCCGTAACCACGCTGGGCACCGGTGATGATGAGCAGTTCATCGACGCGCTGCACGGCAACTTCAAATCGAACTTCCTGCTGCACTACAACTTCCCCCCCTATTCGGTTGGTGAAGTTGGCCGCGTGGGTGGCCCCGGACGTCGTGAGATCGGCCACGGCAAGCTGGCATGGCGCGCCCTGCAGGCGGTTCTGCCTGCGGCGACCGACTTCCCCTACACGATCCGTATCGTGTCCGAGATCACCGAATCCAACGGATCGTCCTCGATGGCGTCGGTCTGCGGCGGCTCGCTGTCGATGATGGATGCGGGCGTTCCGCTGAAAGCACCGGTTGCCGGTGTGGCCATGGGTTTGATCCTGGAAGATGACGGCAACTATGCCATCCTGTCGGACATTCTGGGTGACGAAGACCACCTGGGCGACATGGACTTCAAGGTTGCGGGTACCGAAAACGGCATCACCTCGTTGCAGATGGACATCAAGGTTGCGGGCATCACGCCCGAGATCATGGAGAAAGCCTTGGCGCAAGCCAAGGACGGCCGGATGCACATCCTGGGCGAGATGGGCAAAGCCCTGTCCGAGACCAACGAATTCTCGGTTCACGCCCCGCGCATCGAGACCATGAACATCCCCACCGACAAGATCCGCGAAGTCATCGGTTCGGGCGGTAAGGTCATCCGCGAAATCGTTGAGGTTTCGGGTGCCAAGGTCGACATCAACGATGACGGCGTGATCAAGATCGCCTCGCCGGACGGAGAGTCGATCAAGAAGGCTTACGAGATGATCCACTCGATCGTCGCAGAGCCCGAAGAAGGCCAGATCTACACCGGTAAAGTGGTCAAGATCGTCGATTTCGGTGCCTTCGTGAACTTCTTTGGCAAGCGCGACGGTCTGGTGCACGTCTCCCAGATCGAAAACCGTCGCCTGAACCATCCGTCGGATGTTCTGAAGGAAGGTCAGGAAGTGAAGGTCAAACTGCTGGGCTTTGATGATCGCGGCAA
Organism: Ruegeria sp. J8; assembly: GCF_056531925.1. Taxonomy (NCBI): domain Bacteria; kingdom Pseudomonadati; phylum Pseudomonadota; class Alphaproteobacteria; order Rhodobacterales; family Roseobacteraceae; genus Ruegeria; species Ruegeria sp. J8. Next base: position 256,840 of record NZ_JBQFMR010000003.1, on the reverse strand, counting down.
GGTTCGCCTGTCGATGAAAGTGGTCGATCAGGAAACCGGCGAAGAGATTGTTCCCGAGAAGAAAGAAAAGAAAGAAGACGCCGAATAATCAGCGCCTCTTTTCGAATTACCAAAGACCCCGGTTCTGGCCGGGGTCTTTTTTTTCGTGACCCTACAAGTCCTTGGCAAAGTAATGCAGATGCGGCCGCAACATCGGTTGGTCCCTGTAGGTTGTTGTCTCAATCGGTGTGTCCAGTTCCACAAACCCAAGCTTCGGATACAGGCTGCGCATCTCAACATTCGGGGTCAACGTATCGGCCACCAGCCGTTTCAACCCCATCTGTCTTGCGGCATTCTCTCGCGCCACGATCAACGCGCGCCCGGTTCCGGTGCCACGGGCACTTTCGGTGACAAAAACGCGCTTTAACTCACCGGTCTCTTGATCCAGACGCTTCAGCATCCCGCACCCCACAATCGCAGACTTCCCATCCCGCGCCACGACCAGGCAACCATTGGGTGGCAGGTAATCCTCGGGGCGCGCCCAGAATTCGGCTAAGGCGCTTTCCGGGGCGGATGGATCAATCTCGAACCCCATGGCGCCCATGCGCTCGACGATCAGGTCGTAATATTGCGACAGGATGCCATTCAGCTGATCCTTAGGCGGCAGCGCGGCACAGTGTTCAATTTCAATCATCGGGTCACAGCTCACGGATCAGTTGACCCTGCTGCGGGTGTGAGCACAAGCCATTATTCAATGCGCCACCCCGGACGGTCCGTGTTTCATCACATGCCATTGCCCATAGCTGTCGTTCAGATCCAGCTTGATCGCCGCGTTTGCCGTGGTCGAGGCGCTGCCGATCTCGGCCAGTGTGAATTCGATCCCGCCGGGAATGTCGATCCGAACGCGATGCTCGCCGCCGCCATGCGGGGCCTGAATTGGACGCCCCGTAGATTGCAGCACATCGCCCACTGTGACCTTGGCTTTACGCCCTTCTATGTCGATGTCGAAATCAATTGGCAGATACAGGGTCTCGTGTACGGTTTTGCACATGGCACGGAAGACGAACCAATGGGTGGCCATTTCATCCGTTTCCTCACCGTGAAAGACCTTTTCCAACGCATCGCGCTGCGCATCCGAGGCGCTGGGGTCAATGATCACCTGCATCTCTCCGCCACCTTCGAAAATCGGACCGGGCCACGCATAGATCAGGGCCGCTTTGGTGCCTGCCAGATCAGTTTCGCCGAAATGCCCCTTGGAGACCTCCAGCACTTCGAAACCCCTGCAATTGCCATTGGTGGGTAATTCTTCGAACTGACAGGGGCAGGCGTAGCCGCAGTTGCAATTCCCGAAGGCTTCGCCCTCAACGTACCAATCTGTGAATGCCATCGAAACTCTCCTGATGTGAAAGCCCGATACCTGTCATCACCCGCCCCGATCGCGGCACCATAGCATATTTACGCAAAATCCCGAACCGCTGCGGAAAATCGAATGGGAAAGACGCGCGAATGTGTCGAACTTCACAGTCAGAAGGCTTTCGGCATGACAATTTGCGCAAGGGTCGAAAGACCCGCGACCGAGCATGCAGGGCCGACGTCGCACAACCAATAAGTGTGTGCGAAGGAATGGGCCATGACATTAAGATCGTTCAAAGAACGAGTCATCCAAACATGTAGTTTCGAGGTTGTGGGGATCGCGTTCGTCTCGCCGGTTTATGCGTATATCGCGGGGGCGTCGATGGCGCATGGGTTTGCGCTGATTTCCCTGCTGTCCATCGTCATTTTGATCTGGTCGCCCATTTTCAACACGTCGTTCGACTGGATAGAGCAGCACCGAACCCGCCGCCTGGCAAGCGCCCGCCCCCACCGGTTGCGGATCGTCCACGCGGTGCTGCATGAGGTCACCGCGATTATTATTACATGCCCGTTGCTGATGTATTTTGGCGGCCATTCCCTGCAGGCCGCACTGGCTTTCAATCTTGGTCTGACGATCACCTATTCGATCTACACCTATGTTTTTCATATCATTTATGACCGGTTACGCCCCGTAAGACCTGTCTCTGCGGTCGAGGGCACACCGCAATGCGATCCCGGCGCGGCGGTCTGCAATAACATCTGAACAAACCCGCGCTGCTTGTTCGATCACTCCACCCCAATAAGCTGTGAATCGAAGTGAAGCTCGCCTGTCTTTCATTTGCGGCGAGTTTGTCCACATGTGGGTTCATAACCATTTGGAACAAAGGACATGGACATGGTTAAGCGAATTATTCTCGCCTCGGCGGTGCTGGGCCTCAGCGCGTCAGCACCGGTTGCGCAAAGCCTCACAGATGACCTCTACGTCCACGGATTTGCTGGCTACAGCAATTTGCAGGACAGCGATTTCACCGGCACCGTCAATGGTGGCCCGGAATCTGTCGATACCGATTTTGACGGTGGGTTCGGACTGGGCATTGCCATCGGCAAAGAGATCCCACAGTGGAGCAATGACAGCATCGCCACTCGGGTCGAACTTGAACTGTCTTATCGAGACAATGACGTAGACGGAGTGAATTTTTCTGGCAACGGGCCCGCAAGCGAAGTCAACGTTTCGGGTGATGTGACCCAGACTTCCTTGTTTGCCAATGTTCTAGTCGACTTCAAAACCGCCAGCGCGCTCACGCCCTATGTCGGCTTGGGTCTGGGTGTCGCCTACACCGATCTGGATTTCTCATACGGACCGGGTGTGGAGTTGGATGACAGTGACACCAACTTTGCCGCTCAGATCATCGCAGGCGTTGCCTATGATGTCAGCGAAAACACGGCCCTGACACTGGATACGCGCTATTCGCGCGCCTTCGACGTTTCCTCGGACCGTCTGGCCCCGAACGGCGCGTTGACCGGCACCGTCGAAGATGACATCGACGCGTTCAGCATCAATTTCGGCGTGCGCCAAAGATTTTGATCGAATAGGGGAAGTGTTTCTCTCCGGTTTCCCTTCCCCCGCATGTCCGCGTGCTCTATGCACGAGGACATGCGATCTTTCGTCATCCATATGTCCTCTAGTGCCGCGCGGCGACCCAATGCCGAGAAACTTTGCAGCGACCTTCCGAACGCGGAATTATTCGAAGCGGTAAACGGTCGCGACCCGGCGCAGATCGCCGATGTTGCGCTGTTTCCCGGCAATTTGCACCATCCAGAATACCCGTTTAAATTGCGCCCTGCGGAGATCGGGGTGTTCGAAAGCCATCGTCGTCTTTGGCGCAAACTGGTGGACGAAAAGATAGATATGGCCATCATCACCGAAGATGACCTGCGCATTGACCCCATGCGCATGGCCAAAGCGCTGAAGATGTTGGCGGCCTTTGCTACGCCCGAGCACTATATCCGCATTCCCGTAAAACAACGCGAAGTTGCGGCGCAAGTGCTGGCCAAAACCAATGATCAGCGTCTGATCCTGCCAAAGGTGATCGGGTTGCAATGTGTGTGCCAGCTTGTCGGGCGCCGCGCGGCAGAACGGCTTTTGGCCGCAACTGACAAGATCGACCGCCCTGTGGATACGTTCCTGCAAATGCACTGGCTAACCGGCCAACCAATCCTGTCGCTTCAGGGCAGTGGCAATCAGGAAGTGGCTGGCGAAATCGGCGGGTCCACAATCCAGACTCGTCCTCCGCTGAGCGACAAACTGACCCGCGAGTTCAAGCGCGCAGCTTATCGCGCCTATCTGCACAGCCATCCGCAAAAGCCGGCTTGCTGAACGAAAAAGCGGGGCCTGATGCCCCGCTTTGTTGTTTCTTAGCTCGGCGCTTTGGTTTTGCGCAGATAAGGGAAGATCGTTTCGAACTCGCCAAATTTCTCCTTGGCCTCCTCGTTCGACACCGCAGGCGGGATGATCACGTCTTCACCGGGCACCCAGTTGGCCGGCGTTGCGACGCCCTTGCTGCTCATTTGCAGACCGTCCAGCGCGCGTAGGATTTCCGCAAAATTGCGACCCACGGTCATCGGATAGGTCATCGACAGCTTCAACTGCTTGTCCGGGCCGATGATGAACACAGAACGCACGGTGGCACTGTCCGCCGGGGTGCGGCCATCGGGCAGATAAGCTTCGGCAGGCAACATGTCGAAGGCTTTCGAGACCGCAAGCCCGTCGTCGGCAATGATCGGGAAACCGGGATTGGCATTGCCATAGGCCTCGATGTCTTTCTTCCACTTCTTGTGGTCTTCCACACCATCGACCGACACGCCCAAAACCTTGGTGTTGCGTGCCGCCCATTCGTCATTCAGTTGCGCCACGGCAGAAAACTCGGTGGTGCAGACAGGAGTGAAGTCCTTGGGGTGCGAGAACAGAATAGCCCAGCTGTCACCGATCCAGTCGTGGAACTGAATGGTGCCCTGATCCGTTTCTGCGGTGAAATTTGGGACGGTGTCGTTGATGCGCAAGCCCATAATGCGTCTCCTTCTCCTGTTGGTCAGCCTGGCAGGCTGATGCGAATTTAATCACTTTGTGTGTAAGTTAAACCGTTCTTTGAGGGATCGCTCAAAATTCACGTATCACGATATTATCCTGAAATTCAGAAATTCGCCCCAACAAAAACGCGGCGCGCCTGTCTCAAGCCTCGGCCTGCGCGGCCTCATAAGCCAGCATGGCACGCTTGACGGGCAGGCCCCAATGATAGCCCCCTAGCCCGCCAGACTTGCGCAACGCCCGGTGGCATGGGATCAACCAACTGACCGGGTTGCGCCCAACGGCCGTACCCACGGCCCGCACCGCCTGCGGGGACCCCACCCGCTGCGCGATCTCGGAATAGGTCGTGACTTGCCCCGAAGGAATGTGCATCAGCGCCTCCCACACTTTGATCTGCAGCGGGGAACCGATCAGGTGCAGCGGGGTTTCAGACCGGGTCGCGCCAAACGACGCCACGACCCATGGGCGCAGCTTTTCGGCATTCTCGATGTAGCTGGCTTTGGGCCAGCGCGAGGTCATATCCTCCATTGCCGCCGCTTCGCCGGTTTCTGCGCCAAAGGCCATACCGCAAATCCCTTTGTCAGTGCCCATCACCAACGTCGGGCCGAAGGGGCAATCGAACCAGCCCCAGTAAATCGTCAGGCCCGCGCCTTTGCGGGCGTATTCGCCGGGGCTCATGGATTCCCATTTCAGGAACAGGTCATGCAGACGGCCGCTTCCGGACAGCCCCACGTTATGCGCGGTCTCCAGCGTGGTGAACCGCTCGTGCAGCAAGGCCTTGGCGTGGCCCAGCGTCAGATATTGCTGATAGCGTTTCGGCGATACCCCGGTCCAGCGTGAGAACAGGCGTTGAAAATGCGCGGGGCTCATGTCCATCTGGCGGGCCAGTTCGTCCAGCGACAGGGATTCGCCGCCCTGATCAATCAGCTCGATCGCGCGGCGCATGACGTTGTAGTGGTATCCGCTTTCGGGGGTCTGGACGTTCATAACTCACCTCATCTGCTACCCCGGACCATATCCCGCGCGCCACGCCACCGCGACCCGAAACATGCGCATTGGCTTTGGGCTTGTGTCATGCGCCTGCGGGCGGCATTAAGGCCCGGATGGCAAAGCAACTCGATTACCACACGATCCGCGAGATCTTTACGCGTTTTCAGGACGCCGACCCTGAACCCAAGGGCGAGCTGGATCATGTGAACGTCTATACTCTGGTCGTGGCCGTGGCGCTATCGGCGCAGGCCACCGATGCGGGCGTTAACAAAGCCACGCGCGAGCTGTTCAAAATCGCCGACACACCGCAAAAGATGCTGGATTTGGGCGAAGAGGGCCTGACCGAGCATATCAAGACCATTGGCCTGTTCCGCCAGAAGGCCAAGAACGTCATCAAACTCAGCCGCATTCTGGTCGAAGACTATGGCGGCGAAGTGCCCAATTCCCGTGCCGCGCTACAATCGCTGCCCGGTGTCGGGCGCAAGACGGCCAATGTGGTTCTGAACATGTGGTGGCGGCAACCGGCGCAGGCGGTCGACACCCATATCTTCCGCGTCGGCAACCGCACCGGCATTTGTCCCGGCAAGACCGTAGATGCCGTCGAGCGCGCCATCGAAGACAATATTCCCGCCGATTTCCAACTGCACGCGCATCACTGGCTGATCCTGCATGGTCGCTATCACTGCAAGGCGCGCAAACCCCAATGCGGAACCTGTATCATCCGCGATCTCTGCGAATTTGAGGACAAGACCCTATGAAAACCTACCAGCTCACCGGTATCGGAAATGCCGTTGTGGACGTGATCTCCCAGGCCGATGACAGCTTTCTGGAACTGATGGGCATCGAAAAGGGCATCATGCAACTGATCGAGCAGGAGCGCGGCGAAGTGCTGTATGCCTCGATGGAGGGGCGCGTGCAGACGCCCGGCGGCTCGGTCGCGAATACCATCGCGGGTGCCGGGGCACTGGGACTGGATGCGGCATTCATTGGCCGGGTGCATGACGACGCGCTGGGGCGGTTCTATGCGGATGCGATGAACGAGGACGGCGTCGATTTCGTCAACCCGCCGGTGCCGGGTGGCGAGCTGCCGACCTCACGCTCGATGATCTTTGTCTCGCCCGACGGCGAACGGTCAATGAACACCTATCTGGGCATTTCCTCGGAACTGTCATCACAGGACGTGTCCGAGGATGTGTCAGGCAACAGCCAAATCATGTTCCTTGAGGGGTATCTGTTCGACAAGGAAAAGGGCAAAGCCGCGTTTCTTGAGGCCGCGCGCACCTGTCACAAGGGCGGCGGCAAGGCGGGGATCGCCATTTCCGACCCGTTCTGCGTGGAACGTCACCGGGTCGATTTCCTGCTGCTGATCGAGAACGAGCTGGATTTCGTGATCGGCAACGAGGCCGAGATCAAATCGCTGTTCGAAACCGATGATCTCGAGGATGCTCTGGCCAAAACCGCCGCGATTTGCCCTCTGGTCGTATGTACCCGGTCGGGTGATGGCGTAACGGTTTTGTTCGGCGGTCAGCGCGTGGATGTACCGGTGGAAAAGGTTGTGCCCGTGGACGCCACCGGCGCGGGCGATCAATTCGCCGCTGGGTTCCTGTTCGGTATGGCCACAGGGCGCGATTACGAGACCTGCGCCAAGATCGGAAATGTCTGCGCCCGCGAAGTGATCAGCCATATCGGCCCAAGGCCAGAAGCGAATATGCAGGAATTGCTGCGCGCCGAAGGCTTGCTGTAAGTCGCTGAGTAGCGCCGAGGGCGCCCAGATGACCTTGGCGCAGCTTTTTTACGACCCCGCCGCCGCGTCGTTCAGTGCCCAGTCATAACTATAGGCACTGACTCGGGACACATCTTGCAGCCGCGCTTCCAGATCGGGGTCGGCGACCGTTCGGACATAGGTTAGAACCGCCTGTTCGTTCGGTCCGAAATCCTCTCGGAACCAGATGAAGATCTTGGACAGGATCAGCCCGCCATTGTCATTAAACCGCACGCCACGCGGGTCGTTGATATAGGCGTGTTCGGCGGCGGCAAAATCACGCTCCAGCGTGTCGGCCTGCCAGGCGCGGTCCATGAGGTTGGGGCAGCCCACAGCGGCACAGTTCAGGGCATAATGAATGCGCGGCTCGTTGAATTCAGGGCGGATGATGCGGTGTTCGATCTCGTTCAGGGTTAAGCTCTGCCCGGCGACCGTCACTATGGGCCGGTTCCACGGCCCGATTGACAGCGGCCCGTCCTTGATGTCGCGGATCGAGGCGACGGGGTAGTTCTCAAGGATCACATCCACCGTCACCGCGTTATACATATTGATCCAATAGGCCAGCTGTTGATCACGGGTCAGCGCCGCAGGGTCAACTGTTTGCAAATCTTCGATATACCCGTCCAAACGTGCTTTGTCGTCGGCCGAGACCTGCCCGTAAGCCATCCGGTTCACACCCTGCGCATCAGGCGCGACATAGCGGTTCAGAAAGGTGGTCCAGTCGCGGTGATCAACACGCTCTCCGGGCGGTTGGGCGACGCGGGTCAGGGCGCTGTTCGCCAAAGGTTCGGGCGCGGGAAGGGCCAGTCGTTCGACACTGGCACAAGCCGCAAGCAGGGGCAGCAACAGCAGGATCAGCAGACGTCTCATGAGGCATCCTTTCGGGACTGGCGCAGGGCGCGCATCTGCCCTTTCAGCCGTTTCATCGGAGCAAGCGCCGGATCGCTCAGTTCGGGCAGGTCCGGGCCATTGGACAGACGCGGAACGGCAGCGTTCCACCAGCTTGGACCAGTCGGCCCGTCAATCCGGTCAGGGCTGGCCAGATGCATGTCGCGCTGCGCGTTATGGACACACATCGAAAGCGGCCCGTTCGCCGTAGCCACCATGAACACGCACGAGGCGCAGCGGTCTTCGTCCAACTGATCTGCCGCCATGAAATTGTGAATAAACACCGCTTGCCGCCGCACCGGGCCACGTAGCACGCCAGTACCCAGACGAGCGACGCTCAGCCCAAGTTGCCCCAACGCGCGCAGGGCCAGCAGCGGATGTCGTCGGATCATGCGCCCAACCTTGGGGCGAATACGGATATGGGCGTCCTGATTGTCGTCCACCCCTTCCAGCGCTGTCATCACCCGATGCACCAAGCTTTGGTTAGACAATAGCGAGACCGCGCGCCCTCCGGCCGTCAGGACGCTGGCGTAACGGTTGCATTTGGAATGGCCCACAGCCGCCGTGCCGAAATGCAGCGGCGTCCCATAGCCTTCCTCGACCGCGCGCGCGACACTGTCCTGCGTGATCATCTCGGGCCGTTCGCGCAACACGCCGCGCCCAGTATCGGCCTGCACTTGGAACGAGACAAACGCCACCTCGGGTCGATCCCGCAGATAACGCGCCAGCATGGGCAGTTCGTCGAAATTGCCGGCAAACACCGTGGTGTTGAACAGAATACGCAGCCCCAATCCCCGCGCCCGGCGGATATAGGCGCGGCGGACGGTGTTCAGCTCTTCTTCCGAGGTGAACCCCTTACGCTCTTGCGTCATGTCCACATGAAAGGCCACGTCGTTCAGCCCCGCCGCTGCCAACCGCATCAACTTGGCGCGGCTGGCGCGAATCCCGTTTGACATCAGACAGGACCGCATACCCAAACGGCGGATTTCCCGGCACAGCGCCTCAAGATCCTCGATCTTGCGCAGGGTCGGATCACCGCCAGTCAACTGCACCGATACGCCGGTGCCGTAGTGGCTTTGAATTGTCTTCAACCGCGCAAACAGAACCGACAGAGGAGGGTCATAGGTCATCTCGGCCCGGTCCGAGAGGTAACACAGCGTGCAATCCAGATTGCACCTTTGCGTGACCTCCAGCGCAACGCAAGCGATGGGATAGAACCGCCCCGCCGTTTGCCCGGCCTGGTATTCGCCACAGCCTTGCAAACCCTCGCGCAGAGGCGCGCGGCGGTCAGAACCGATGAACTTGCGACCTGCAGGGACGATGGCGGGGGGGCTGTGCGCGGTATCTCTCATGCGGACCAAGCTAGAGATGCCGTGTGGCCCGAACTATGCCCCCTCACGGCAAGTTGTCGCAGGGTGAGTGAAGCGCACGCCTACCGCAGAAATGCGCTGAATGCTGCAACCACCTGCGCGTAGACATCGCGCTTGAAGGGTACGATTTCTTCAACCAAGCGTGAGGGCTCCTGCCATTTCCAGCGGGTGAACTCGGGATGATCGGTGTCGATATTGATCTGATCGTCACGGCCCGTGAAACGCAGCAGGAACCATTTCTGCTCTTGCCCGCGATAGCGGCCTTTCCAAATCTTGGGCACGATGTCATGGGGCAGATCATAAGGCAGCCAGCCGGGAGTTTCGGCCACGACCTCGACCAGATCAGCGGTCACACCCGTCTCTTCCCACAGCTCGCGCAGGGCCGCATCGCGAGGGTCTTCGCCTTTGTCTACCCCACCCTGCGGCATCTGCCAGGCATCGGCGTGGCGGTCATTGCGCTGGCCGACAAAGATATGACCTTGAGCGTTCATCAGCACTAGCCCGACGCAGGGCCGATAGGGCAGTTTGGCGATTTCATCGGGGGTCATGCGCGGCCTCTTTTTCCTGTCACGCCTTGTCTGTATCAAGTGCTGTCAGGACAGCAAAGACCGTGACGCAAGGTTTCGCGTGACAATGTTGACGCAAACGTCAATCTAACGACAAAGAATTCGGGAGGGAGAGTTACCATGACTGCGTACCCAAACATGCTGGCCCCGCTGGATCTGGGCTTTACCACTCTGAAAAACCGGGTCCTGATGGGCTCGATGCATACCGGTCTGGAAGAGACCGGCGACTGGAACCGCGTGGCAGAATTCTATGCTGACCGTGCCCGCGGCGAAGTTGGGCTGATGGTGACGGGCGGGATTGGCCCGAACCTCGAAGGCTCGGTCCTGCCCGGCGCGTCTATGATGACCACCGAGAAGGACGTCGAAAACCACTCCATCGTGACCCAGCGTGTGCATGAGGCAGGCGGCAAGATCGCCATGCAGATCCTGCATGCGGGTCGCTATGCCTATGGCCCCAAATGCGTGGCGCCCAGCCCGGTGAAATCGCCCATCTCGCCCTTCCCGCCCAATGAGCTGGACGAAGACGGGATCGAGAAACAGATCAGCGACATCGTCAACGCCGCCAAGCTGGCCCAAAAGGCGGGCTATGACGGGGTCGAAATCATGGGATCGGAAGGCTATTTCATTAACCAGTTCCTCGTGACCCACACCAACAAGCGCGAAGATCGCTGGGGCGGCTCGTATGAGAACCGGATGCGCCTGCCGATTGAAATCGTGCGCCGCACGCGCGAGGCCGTGGGCCGTGATTTCATTATCATCTACCGCCTGTCCATGATCGACCTTGTGCCCAATGGCTCCACACATGATGAAGTTGTCGAACTGGCGAAACGGGTTGAACAAGCGGGAGCCACGATCATCAACACCGGCATCGGCTGGCATGAGGCGCGGATTCCGACCATCGCCACATCCGTGCCGCGCGCAGCTTTTGCGTGGGTTACTAAAAAGCTGATGGGCAAGGTGAGCATTCCGGTGATTACCTCGAACCGGATCAACACGCCCGAAGTCGCCGAAGAGGTTCTGTCCACCGGCTGCGCCGACATGGTGTCACTGGCGCGCCCGATGCTGGCGGATGCGGATTTCGTCGCCAAGGCGATGGACGGCAAATCGGCACAGATCGCGCCCTGCATCGCCTGTAACCAAGCCTGTCTGGATCATACATTCGGCGGCAAACTGACATCCTGTCTGGTGAACCCGCGCGCCTGTCACGAAACCGAGCTGGTGATCGGCAAAGCCGGTACACTGAAAACCATAGCCATCGTCGGTGCAGGCCCTGCCGGCCTGTCCACCGCCATGACCGCCGCCCAGCGCGGCCATGATGTCACCTTGTTCGACCGCGCTGGTGAGATCGGCGGGCAGTTAAACATGGCCAAACAGGTGCCCGGGAAGGAAGAGTTCTGGGGGTTGGTCGATTGGTTCCGCACCATGATCGCGGATCTGGGCGTGAAGGTTGAACTGAACCGCGAGGTCACGGCCGACGACCTGACCGGCTTTGACGAAGTTGTCATCGCCACGGGCGTCACCCCGCGCGATCCGCAGATTGCGGGGCAGGATCGGGACAATGTGATCGACTATATCGACGTGCTGCGCCACAAGGCCGAGGTCGGCAAGTCCGTCGCCGTGATCGGCGCAGGAGGCATCGGGTTTGACGTGTCCGAATTCCTGCTGGAGGACGGCCATAGCATCACCACTGACCTGCCCGCATGGATGAAAGAATGGGGCGTCACCGACCCCGCCGAGCATCGCTCGGGCCTGGCGCCCGAAGGACCGCAACCGGCAGCGCCTGCGCGTCAGGTCACGCTGCTACAGCGCAAGAAACAGGCGCATGGCAAAGGTCTGGGTAAAACAACCGGCTGGATTCACCGCGCGACGCTGAAGATGAAAGACGTCAATTTCGTCGGCGGTGTGAACTATGAACGCATCGACGATGATGGCCTGCATGTAAGCTTTGGCGAAGAGCGCGCCGACCCAACCGTGATTGCGGCGGACACGATTGTTCTATGCTCGGGTCAGGTTTCCGAACGCAGCCTCGCGGATGCGCTGATCGAACGCGGTATAACTCTGCACGTGATCGGCGGGGCGGATGTGGCGGCAGAGTTGGACGCCAAACGCGCAATTAATCAAGGCACACGTCTGGCGGCGACTTTTTGAGGCATCGGGCCCGGTTCGCGCCGGGCCTGCGCTACAACGAAAAAATGGCTTTGGTGACACGTTCAACGGTCACAAATTTGCCATCCTCAGATTAACATATGTGTAATGCTGCCGGTAAAACCCCATAGTTTTCGGGTTTGTGGCGAATTTAGAAACCACCGTTTCCACGTTTCCTATCCGCAAACGATCCAGATTAAATCCCTGATATTATCCCATGTCTGCCCAGTTTCCGCCCAGATTGAGCGCCAAGGTCAGTCAACGAACCAAGACTTGGGGTACGAGTATGGACAGACTGACCGAAATGGAAGCCTTTGCCAATGTGGTGGACCAAGGTGGCTTCACAGATGCGGCCAAGAAAATGGGCATCTCCAAATCGGCCGTGTCAAAGCACGTCTCGAGCCTCGAGGCGCGTCTGGGCGCCCGTCTTTTGAACCGCACAACGCGACGCGTGTCGCCTACGGAAATCGGTTTGGCCTACTATGACCGCGCGCGCCGTGTGCTGAATGACGCAGGCGAGGCTGATGCGCTGGTGACGTCGATGCAATCCGCGCCTTCGGGCCTGTTGCGCATCAGTGTGGCCACGGATTTTGGCGTGAATCATCTGTCTCCGGTCCTGTCAGAATTCCTGTCAGCCTATCCCGATATCACCGTGAACATGGTGCTGAACAACCGGTATGTTGAGCTGATCTCGGAAGGGTTCGACGTGGCCGTGCGTATTGGTGAGTTGGAAGACAGCACCCTGCGCGCCCGCAAACTGACCGAAACCGTGAAACGGATGGTCGCGGCCCCCAGTTACATCGACAAATATGGCCGCCCCCAAAAGATCGACGATCTGAACGAGCACAAGCTGCTGCATTACTCCAGCCAATCTTCCGGCAACGTGTGGAAACTGACCGCGCCATCGGGCGAAAAGCGTCAGGTCCGTACCGCCGGCTGGCTGAGCGTGAATGACGGGCAGTCCCTGCTGAACGCAGCGATCTCGGGCCTTGGGATCGCGCATCTGCCCAGCTATCTGTACGCTGACGCGCTGAAAAGCGGCAAGGTTCTGGATGCGATGCCGTCGCTGCCTGATGAGTTGCAGGGCGTCTATGCAGTGTACCCTCCGGGCCGTTTCACACAGCCCAAGGTGCGCGCATTCATTGATTTTCTGGTCGAGTCCTTCAACGACAAGGGCCCGATGGATTGGTAATTTCTCCCCGGTGAAGACTGAACGGCCCGCACACAATTGTGCGGGTCTTTTTTTATTCCATGAAGACCGACAGCCCCATGCCCTTGGCAACGGTGCGCAGGGATTGGATCAGGATGTTTTGTCCGGGCAGGGCGGCTTCCCCGCGCCGCGACAACAGCGCGATATCGCGGTTGGCGTTGGGGATCGTCAAAGGGCGCAGACGCACCTCGTCTCGGTAAATACCCTGCCGCCTTGCATAGAGATCGGGCAAAACCGCAGCCCCCACCCCCGAGGCTGCCATTAGCACAATAGAATCCAGTGTCGTGCCCTCGTATTCATCGGATACCACGCCTCCGCATTCCGCCGCCAGCGCATAGACGATCCGGGACAGACGGTGGCTTTGGTCCAAAGTCAGGATCAGACGGTCGCGCAAATCCTCGGCTGTGACCCCGTGCAGATCGCGCGCCAGTACGTCGTCCACGGCCACCCCAATCCAGAGCGTTTCGTTGAACAGGCGTTGTTGCAGCGTATTGGGGTGATCTTCGGGGGTTGAAATGATCATGTCGAACCGGCCGGATTTCAATCCCTGCTCAAGGTCTCGGGTGTTTTCTTCGCGCACGACGATGCGCAATCCGGGCCGTTCCTGGTGCACATGCTTGATGACTTGCGGCAACAGGTAGGGCCCAATCGACGGCAATACACCCAACCGCAGCCGCCCTCCGACAGGGGTATCGCTGGTCATCGCATGGCGCAGGTCCTGTACCTCGGCCAGGATTTTCTGAGCGCGGGCAATGAACTCCTCGCCCCGCGCTGTAACCTGTACCCCGCCCCGGTCCCGTTCAAAGATACGCAAGCCAAGCTCTTGTTCTACTGTCGCAATTTGCGTCGAGAGGCTGGGTTGACTGACATTCAGAACGTCAGCAGCCAGCCCGAACCTGCCCAAGCGACTGACCGTGACGATGTATTCCAGCTGGCGCAGAGTGGGCCGCATTACATAGTTCCAAGCTATTTAGTTGTTAGAAAGATAATATTGGGCTGATTCAATTCTGCAAGGCACTAGGCCCCGGACCGCCGGAAAAGGAGCCGTAAATGCCCAGCGTCCTAGAAACTCTGTCCAGCAATCTGCTGGTGCCCACCATTTTGTTTTTTGCCTTGGGGCTGGTGGCCGCGTTTGTGCGCAGTGATCTGTCCATCCCGGCGGGCGCGGCCAAGTTCATGTCGCTCTACCTGCTTCTTGCCATCGGGTTCAAAGGCGGCAGCAACCTGGCCGAGCACGGCATCCACATGGACCTGTTCCTGACGCTTCTGGGCGGGGTGGCGCTGTCCTTTGCCATCCCCTTCGTCGCTTTCGGGCTGTTGCGAGTGATGACACGGTTGGACAGCCTGAACGCAGCCGCGGTTGCAGGGCATTACGGCTCGATCTCGATTGTGACCTTTGTGACAGCGACCAGTCTGTTGGACCTTGTCGGGCTAAGTCATGACGGGTTCATGGTCGCCGTCGCCGCCGCGATGGAGGTTCCGGCCATCCTGTCCGCCCTTTGGCTGGCACACCGGTCCAATGGCAATGGCGTAAAGGATGACGGGTTGTGGCGTGACCTGTTGGCCAACGGCTCCATCGTTCTGCTGACCGGAGCGTTCCTGATCGGGGCTATCACCGGCGGTCAGGGGATGCAGATGATTGCGCCCTTCATCGTGACGCCATTTACCGGGATTTTGTGCCTGTTCCTGCTTGATATGGGTCTGTCGGCGGGGCGCAGCCTGCTGAGCAATCGCGACAAGCTGTCGGTCGGCCTGTTCGCCTTTGGGGTCCTGATGCCCCTGATCGGCGCGATGATGGCCTGGGCCGTGGGCGCGCTGATCGGTCTGTCCGAAGGCAGCCTGTTCCTGCTGATGGTTCTGTCCGCCTCGGCCTCATATATAGCGGTGCCTGCGGCCATGAAAATCGCCCTGCCCAAGGCGGAATCCGGGATTTACCTGACCCTGTCTCTGGGCGTGTCCTTCCCGTTCAACATCACCGTTGGCCTGCCGCTTTATCTTTGGTGGGTGATGTAGGCAGGTCAGTTCACCAGCAGAACCGCCTCAACCCGGCGGTTCTGGTCGCGGCCCTCGGGCGTGGCATTTGAGGTCATGGGGGCCAGATAGCCAATGCCGCGCGCCTCAAGACGGTTTCCGGCAACGCCGTGCTGTTCGATCAACCGCACGCGCACAGCCTGCGCACGCCCCGTACTGACCGAAATGTTCGCCTCGAGCGTACCCGTATCGTCGGTATTGCCCACCAGCGCCAATCGGACGTTGGGATTGTCGGCCATATAAGACGCGATCAGCGCCAGCGAAGGAAACGGGCCTTCGCCCAGCGTGATCTCACCGGTTCTGAAATGCAGGTCTTCAAGGATAACGTGGCCATTCTGTTCCAGTGCGTCCAGTAGCCCGTCTGTCTGCTTCACCGTTTCCTCAACGACCAGAGGCGGCGGTTCGGGCGCGTCCACGGGCGTGACACGGATCATCTGCACATATCCGTCGGGCGGATTGCGGCTGACCAGCAGGCTCAGCGCCTCATCCCCACGGGTGGCCGAGAGAAAGCGATAGTCCTGAATGGCCACGTACATATCCGGGGTGGGCACGACCTCGGTTCCAAAACGGAAGTCGAAACCGCCGCAGGTGATCGCGTCGCATTCGAAGATGATGTCAAAGCCCTGATCCATGATCTGTTGACGCAGTGGGGCCAATAGCTGCAACGTGGTGCTGGACCCTGATTGCAGGCGCCATGTCAGGCGCTCGACGCGGCCCTCGACTGTGAGGGCAGGGACTTTGCCAGTCGCGAATCCGCCGGTGGGCAAGTCATAGCTGTCCAGCGGACTGACTCGTTCGCTGACCAGTCGCGAACCCGACGGCAAGGCCACATCCTGCGCCAACGCAGAACCAGCCAGACATAGCGATATCAGGCCCGCGCGCAGGATCATCGGGCCTGCGCGAAATAGGCGTCGTTTGGCACCATCGCCGTGGCGCTGGCGACCCGGTTCGACATGTTGAAAAAGCCGGCCACATTGACAATGTCCCAGATATCACGGTCGCTGAAACCCGCATCACGCAGGTTTTGGCGGTCCGGTTCTTCAATCTCAGCGCTGGCATGGGTCATCTTGGCCGCGAAATCCAGCATCGCCCGTTGCCGCGCTTCCAGTGGAGCGATGCGATAGTTCATCGCCAACATCTCACCCAGTTGCGGATCACCCGACATCTGCCGCACCGCCGCTCCATGCGCCACAAGGCAATAAAAGCACTTGTTGATGGCCGAGACGACAACCGCAATCATCTCACGTTCCAGCTTGGTGACGCCGCTTTCGGCCAGCATCAGATCGTTGTACATGGTGGTAAAGGCGTTCAGCTTGTCGATGTCAAAGGCATAGGCCCGCAACACATTGGGCACAAAGCCCAGCTTCTCCACACAGATATCGAAATACCGCTGGGTTTCCGCTGGTAGGGGATCGACCATCGGCAGGTTCAATGCAGTCGGCAGAGAGGGATCGGTCACGTCAGGTTTTTCTCCTTAGATAAGCTGACGGTAATGGTATTCTCCGGCGATCTCCATCCCCAGCGCATGATAGAGACCATTGGCCCCATCATTGACCTTGGTGCAAATCACACTGAGCGTACGCGCCCCCTGTTCTTGCGCCCAGAAGGCCGCCGCTCGCATCGCCCATTGACCCAGCCCGTGACGGCGGTGTTCCGGCAGGATTTCCAGCGCGTGGACCATGGCGACACCGTCGTGGATAGCGACAAACGCCGTCCCAGCCGGTTTGTCCACGCGACGCATCAGCAGGCCAGTTTTCGGCCCCGACGCGCGTTCCATCACCGCAAGCCGTTCCGGGCCGATGCCGCCTTTGGCCCAGATCTCGACCATGATGGCCAGCGGGTCCCAGATGGCAAAGGCAGTCACCCGCGGAACAGGGATGTCGGTCAGATGCGCCACCGGGCAGGTGTAGATGTTGACCGGGTCCAGCACGTCATACCCCCGATCCGAGAGCTGCTGATCCAGCGCCTCGTCCCCCGGTCGCAGGCAAAAGATGCGTTTCTGCCCCATCGCCAGCATCGCGGCTTCGGCAGCGTCGATCTGTGCTTCGGTCGCGGGTCCTCGCGCGCTGGCCGCCGACACGCGTGATCCACCGCCCTGCCCTTGGCGCAATTGGAATGGGCCCTGCTTCGTGTACTGCGCGGCAGGCCATGTGCCATCGACGATGTTGGCCCAATCGGTCAAAGCTCGAACTCTTTCGCCAACCGTGTGACCGCTGCATCAACTTGCGCCCCGTCGGTACCGCGCACCACGATATTCGCGCCAAAGGCCCCGTTGATCTGAAACGGATAGCTGCCAATGGCCAGATCGGGAAAATCCGCAGCCAACGCTGCCAGCGGCCCCGCGATATCGCCCTCGCCCCGATGCACGCGCAGGGTCTGCGACAAAAGCGGGCTGCCGCCGGTCAGGCCGGGCAGCACACTGGCCACCATCGCCTGAAAGACCGAAGGGACCCCGGCCATGACATGCACATTCGCAATCGTGAACCCCGGTGCGGTCGAGACCGGGTTGTCGATCAGCGTGGCCCCATCCGGGATGCGCGCCATGCGCAGGCGGGCCGGGTTCAACTCCAACCCGGAATTCTTGTAGTGCGCTTCAAGCAAAGCGCGCGCGTCGGCACGGATATCAATGGCCGCGTCAAAGGCACGCGCGATGCAATCGGCGGTGATGTCGTCATGGGTCGGCCCGATACCACCGCTGGTGAACACATGGTCATGCGCTTGGGACAGCGCCTTAACGGCGGCTTCAATCGCCGGGGCGTCATCGCTGACGATACGCACTTCTTTCAGGTCGATGCCCTGCTTGGTCAGCTCACCCGCTAGATAGTGCATATTGGCATCGCGCGTGCGGCCCGACAGGATTTCATCTCCGATCACCAGCATTGCAGCGGTTGGATTGGCCATGGCGCATACCCCCTCTTGATCGACCGTTGGGGCAGGTATAGGCCCTAGGCCATGCGATTTGAAACCCCTCTTGTCCCCGCCCGCCTGATCCGCCGCTACAAACGCTTTCTGGCCGATTGCAAGCTGGAGGACGGGCACGAAGTAACCGCCCATTGCGCCAATCCCGGCTCAATGATGGGTCTGGCCGAACCAGGCCAGAAAATCTGGTTGGAGCCCAATGACGACCCCAAGAATTATCTATGGTTAAACTGCAATCGTGATAAAAATTCATAATTATATTCATATTATCAATAACTTAGAAATAACCTGCGGAACTCGAGATCAATTCACCAATCTAATGAGCTGCCCCGACCCTCTCTCCCTCAATTGTTACCCCTCATTTGTTCAGGATATTGAGCGTATGGATTTCTTGTTCATCCGTTTCGTTTCGTTTTTTACTAAGCGCGTCGGTAGTGGTGACCGCAAATTACTCATAGGCTCGTTGCGCACACTATAGCTGCCTGAACCGATGACCACATTCTACTAAGGCTCGCCTGGTTCGACGTAAAAACACTTCCTCCCATAGTAGCCTGCAGACTTTTGGAATGCCCTGCTCGTGAACCCTGTTCTATACTACATTTGGAAGAGGAGACGTTTTTAGGTTATGGCCGCGCGCGGAGCCCTCAAATAGCGCAGCGAGTGGCCATAACCGGGTTTCAGGTCAAAACAGTGCTTCAGCAGAGCCAGTTTGTCTGGCGTCATGTCTTCAAGCAACCGCTTGAGCTTGTCGTTCTCGTTTTCGGACCACGTCAACTTGGCAGCACGTGACATCTCCTCGCCGCCATTCTTCGACTTTTTTACTCTGCCTTGGGCGAAACCACGATTGGGTGCACGCTTCCGACGTCGGCCTCCCCGATTTCTGGTCGCAACTTCAATTTCAGTAAAGCTGCTCTTTCTCATACTTTTTCTCTCGCGGATACTCGAACTAATTCACAACAAAATACTCCAAGTTTCAGAAACGGCTCGTCAGGCTTGAACTACTCTGTTTTGACTATCTATGGTTAGGTAGGAGTGTGTCGATGTTGCGCTTGGTTTCTTCAGATCACCCTAATGGGAAGTCAAAGTTTACTGTTTGGAAAGAGAGTGGCGACCTAAACGTTTTCGCCACCGCTTTTTTGGTCGATCATTCACAAGATCCACTGAATACTTCTCGAGCAGACTTTGAGGCCATCAAGCGTCTTCATATCATTGCCGAGCTGTTCGACATCACAGATTTCGAGCACCGAATTAGTTATGCAGCTGGTCTATCAAAGGTTGAGCTAAAGAGCATCAACGATGCCTTTCAGTTTAAGACCGAGGACTTATCCGCTTTGCTTGAACAGAAACGCCAAGGGATCATCAGTCTGGACCTTTTTCGACAATTGGACCATCTGGTTAAAACAAGCAAATCGACACAGCTCGTAAGAAAAAGTTCTCTAAGAAAGTACTTCCGTTGGCTGATGAAGCACGGAAATGCCGTACTTGATCGGTATGTCACAAGCAAAACCGAACTCTCAACCAGACAATTGCTTCCAGACTTGGTCTCTGAACAAATCAAGCTTCCAAAGAGAACCACGTACAACCAGAGATCTAAGTACAATCCAGTTGATCTTTCACAGTTAGAAGAATTTGTGGAGAGTTATGACCCCTATCAAGTCTGGTCAGATCCGGTAGTAGCACTGCGCAACAGTGTGATGTTTGATCTGCAGTATTTTGGCACGTTGCGTCAGAGTGAGGTATTGCTCCTCAAGTTCCAAGACATTCATCACTCTCGGGGTAATCACCCGAACCAAATAACCATAGAAGATAGAAGGGAAGATCCAGAAGACCCCAGGAAGATTAAACCAGCGGCCAAGACTGGACGTGGGCACATTACAATTCCAGAGGAGTCGTTCCAGCGACTTGAGCAATGGAAAGACTCCTACAACGACATTTTCGATGATGCGCTGGACCTCGGTCTCGATGAGAATGTAGCGCACAATTTTTTGTTCATTGGCACCTATCGGCGAAAAAGAAAGTTTTATGGTCGCCCACTGTCAATTCCAGGGTACGTAAGCGCATTCTCTGATCTTTCGAAAGCTGCTGGGCTACTTAAACCCGGAGGAAGCCACGCCCTGAGGCATCTGTGCGCGATGCGATATGTTCGGCGGCGCAGATTGCGCGGCGACGACATCGAGGTAATTCGACGTGATATGCGCCAGTTTTTCCGTTGGTCTCAAAATAGCCAAATGCCCGACTACTACACCTCTCACGAGAACCATGGCGCACTCTATGACGACCTCTCCGCCGAGCTTGCAAAGGATAACTAATTGGGCCGAAGTTTCACAAACAATCCATCTTTAAAAGAGCTCGTTCAGGCGCATCGTTCTATAGAAAGCCGGTCTGGTTTCACTATCAACGTTCAAGATGATGTCTGGAAACTCCTTGGCGGCAGCATCCACTTTACCTCGATCAAAGACTTTGTTTCACAAAGTTTCTTGAAAGAACTGAAATTTTGCTTCTCGGATATCTGTGAAAGCGGTCTCGCCGACAGTACCGTTAAAGGATTCAATTTTGCTTTAAGCGACCTATTGCGCTTCACACACCAAAAAACTGGTGTGACAATCGAGGCCATTTCCGACCATGAAATCGCCTCTTGGTATGAAAGCGCCGCGTCTCCTGATTATCCAGGTAGCCTCAAGATGTTCATTGTTAATTCCAGAAAGGCAAGCGGTTCAAGATTTCCGAAAGTCTCAGACAATATTCTTTCCAAACTCAAGAAGCGAAATCGGGAAGCAGAATTCGTCGTGAACTTGGATGCCGAAAGAGGGCCTTGGCTGGAGACAGAGGTTGTTATCCAAGACACTGCTATCGAACGCGCCTACACTAAGGGAGAATGGACATCCGAAGTGTATCTAATTGTCCAACTACTAAGATTTTATGGTATGCGGATAGGTTCTTTAGCGCGAATGAAAATTGGGGATGTTCACGTACCAACAATCACTAAGCAGTCAAAACCGCAACTTCGCTGGCCTTTTTTGAAGAACGACAAAACCCCCGAAGAAGCTCTGTTCTGGCCCCTCGGCGGTACACTTCTTTCGGCGATGGAAGACTATCTCGCGCAACGCCTTTCTGGAATTCCTCCGAGGGACTGGCACAGCCTACCGTTATTCACGCCTGAAGGCCTACCTGGATCATTTCCCGGAAAGGGTTACCCCGCCTCAGGATCAAAAGAGGTTGGTTACGAGGGCCATGCGCGGGAAAGCTCTTTGGCAGCCCGTTTTCGAAGCGCGATGAACTCTTTGCGTCTTACGACAACTCGTACAGGAAAAGAGAAGCCGATGAAGTTCACTCCCCACAGAGAGCGTCATACTGTTGGTACAAGACTCGCTCTAAAGGGCTATTCAGCAGAGCAAATCGCTCTCTTTCTCGGCCAAGTTTCAGCGGAAAGTGCGGCACCCTACGTGGAACTGGCGGTTCTTTGCATGCAACTTCGAAACCCCGCTTTCTACAATATGATGGATGAGGTCGGAGCGCTCTATTTGAACCCGGCAGTAACTCGAAATCAGATCACAGAGGGGTTTGACCCCGTTGTTTCGATGGAAGCCAGCACAGAAGACAGACTTGCTTTGATCGGTGCAGGAAAATGTGGAGACTGCATTTTTGCAGGCTCTTCTTCTGCCGCCGAGCCATGGCCGTGTTTTTCTTGTCCAAAATTCCACGTTTATGAAGACGCAGATTTGCAGCCTCTTTGGGATGTATTGCAGGAACGCCAGGCATTCATGAGCGATGAAGATGGAAATTGGAATAGCCGCTTTGACCCTGACATCAAAGCACAATTTCAAAGATATGAAACATTGCTCGTCAGCACAGAAATGCATCGACTGAAGGAAATTGAAAGACGCGGAAACCTTGAAAAGGTCAGCCAATGAAGGACGCGCCACCCACAAAAAACAATACGTTTTTAGCGCAGTGGTCACCTTCAAAATCGTGTGTAGATTTCATCGAAGAGACAAAGAACAGCCAACTCGCACAGTTACCAGATTTCCCTGCGTGGGACAAAAGCACTTGGGACTTGTCAGCATTCACCAATCGCTCTTCTTTGGCGGCCCACAAAGCCAATATCTCGTGGCATTTTGTGAGCTCTACCAAAGAAAACAGTCGGATACCCGATCCTTGGTCCGATCTGTTAAAAGCACTTATGGTACGCAAGCTCACGTCAAATATGGGCAAACCACTTCTCGCAGGTGGCACTGTTCGAAACTTCGGATTAGAGCTTAGAAAATTTGCAGAAGCTTGTATTGCATCCGACTTGAAGGACGTTACCGAAGTTTCAAAAGAATTTGTTTCGGAATTTGTTACTCTGAGAAACTCTGGGAAGTGCATAGTCGCAATAAACTTTGTTGTTAATCAGCTCACAAAGAGTGGTTGCGCGCCGCAACTTGAATCTTTGAAGCCGTTTCGGCAAGAGATAGGCTCTTCTCAGCAGGTCAGGCCATCTAACGTAAAACCGATCAACTGGGACGATTTTGTTGCGTTAGCTGCAACATATCAGCTTTTGGAGCCCGACAAGAGTCGACTGAACAAGCATGCTGACTACGACTACATGCTTGTTTACGCCATGTTGGCCAATCTTCTTGCAGCAGCACCCGCACGCATTTCGGAGCTTTGGCGTCTTCCTGCGGATTGTTGTGTAATTAGCTCACCTTTAGAAGAATTTGGGGAGCAGATTGATGACGAAAAACTGGATTTTAAGTTTGGGCTTTGCTGGTTCCCCGTCAAAGGTGGAAGGCCTGTAGTGAAGCCTATACCGGCAGCAATGCAGAAGATCGCACATCGCTGTATCGAAGTTTTAATGGAGTACAGCCACGAGGCGCGGAAATCAGCAGAGTTCATAATCAACAACCCAGGTGTTATACCGATCCCTCTTGGTTGCGACGATATCCGTGACTGTCGTGATACGGGCGTCATCTCGGCTGCACAAATACATCGGCTGTTAGGAACAGACGGGTCCCGACCTCTCGGGGAGATAGGTGAATGGAAAAAGTTCCGAAAGACCAAAGCGTCTCGAACTCGGACAGGTAATTCTCGAACTAATCAGTACGCTAAGTATTGCTTCCGTACATTTGAAAAGGAGTGGTGGGATATCTTTCTCGCCAAATTTAAGAAGTCTTTTCAATCTGAATGGCCCTACGTTGTTAATGAAGAAAACTACCAGCTGCGTGCCGACAAAGCACTATTGTTGCTTTTTAAAGGGCAAATCAGTTCGACGGCAGTGAACAAATCCAAACTTTTTTTTGACACACCATCCGTATCTACGCTGGGTAACCTTCTAAGAAAGCATGCTCAGAACAGAACGATTTGGGAACGCCTGGAAATCACTTTGCCGAATGGTCAATCCCCAGAGATTTCGACGCACCAAATCCGCCATTTCTTGAATACCATAGCGCAACGGGCAGGAGTTCCAGAACCGATAATAGCCATGTGGTCAGGCCGCGTATCTATTGCACAAAATGCAACCTATGATCATCGAACTGATTCCGAGCGTTTGAGGCAACATGGCTATCATGTGCAGGACTACGATCATGCTCAGGTTGACGACCTCTTGGCACGCCAAGTTGATCAAGCATTTGTTGGCAGCATAGGCCTCCCTTCTGCTCACGTCCTCAACGCGCAAGACGAAACAATCAAAGATCTTCAAAGACGTAGATTGATCTCAGTTACTCAGATCGGGTTTTGCGTTGGAGATACCCGCTCTGAGCCATGCCCACATGCCATGGGGTGCCTGAATTGCGCCCGCTTTGTGGTCTGTAAGGGAGCGGAAAATGCAAAACGGTTCGTTGAGCAGAAAATCACGGCTTTGGAGAAACAATTAACAGTTCTCAGACACCACCTTGAACAGGAAGGTGGAGTCCGTATTCGAAACAAGCACATTGTCCCACATCTCGAAGAGCAGATTGATGGAGCAAAAGATATGCTTCTCTACTTGAATGACCCGAACGTCGAGGATGGCGCCGTAGTCCCGCGGGCAGACTATTGTGGTGCCCTCGATGGTTCTTTCAGTGCTCGTGTAGAAAGTTTTCTGATGGAGCTTCAGAAGTTGGATGAACAAAAAACAAGGCTCGTTCATGGCAAAGAATAATCGTTCCATGTCTGAAGAAGAAATCAATTTGGTTATCGAAATAATCAAGCGCTTCAGGTCAAAACCTACTTGGCCTGAAATCAACAAGAGAGCAAATAAAGCAGGTATCGAGTACAGCCTCAGAGCAATTCAGGCAAAAAACAAAATCGTGACCGCCTACAAGGAAAAAGTCACCGATTTCAAAGCCAAGAAAACGTCTAAAAAAGAGGCGAGAGAAGACCTTGGGCTACCCACCGATAACAGGGCCCTTCAAGCAGAAGTTCTTAGGCTTCGAGCAACTCTTGAAGACGTTGAGGCACGAAATCGAGAACTGGAGCGAACTTTGGAAAGCATCCTTGCCTCTGCGCTAAAACACGATATTCCGCTTTCCTCTTTGGATCGCCCAATCCGGAAATGAAATTGATAGGAACACCCAATCTGGGGATACCTCACATGGTGAGCAATGGTTCGCCAATTGTAATTTCACTCGGGTGAATCCGTGTGGTGTAAACCAGCTGCTCCACCCCCTGCATCTTTGCGCTTTCACAGGCGTGTGCGTAGACAGGATCAATATCTGCGGCTATCTGAAAACGGTGGCAATCGGTGCGTTGCACAAGATATAGCATCACTGCTCGGTGCCCATTTTGAGCTACCTTGGCCAATTCTCTAAGATGTTTTGTGCCACGTTTAGTAACGCTGTCAGGAAACTCCGCGAGCCCTTTCTGTCGCATAAGTGTGACGCTCTTAACTTCAACAAAACAGTCAGGCAGACCATTCTGTTTTAGAAGAAAGTCAACGCGGCTGTTCTGGCCGTACTTCACTTCTGGAAGGATTGTTTTATATTTCGACAACTCGGAAACGCTCTGCACCTGAAGCGCAGCGCGCAATACATGGTTGGCAACCGAAGTGTCTACACTGCTGAAGTGGCCGTTGTCGTGTTCGATCAAGCGCCAACCATAATTCAACGTCTTCTTAGGGTCATCGTTTGGCTCCAACCAAACCTTCATTCCTGTTTCGGCCAACCCTAACATAGAGCCCGGATTTGGGCAGTGAGCAGTGATTTCTTTCCCATCCTGTAAAATGCAGTCAGCTAAGAAACGTTTATAACGGCGAACCAAAGTGGCCGAGATCAGCGGAGTTCGAAACTTCATTTCATCAACCTACTGCACTCCCTTGGACTATCAAAGTACCCTTGCCGTCGAGCCCAACTCATCCTCTTGCGCGTTTCGCGCGACCCACTTACGACCCTCTTCGACCATGAACCGGAACGCCAGGGATTCCTCGAATGTCTCATGCTTGTCTGACAGGGCTCGCGGAACATGCTGAAGCCCGCCAAAATCGACGAGATGATCCCATCTGGCCCGCGTTGCAGGCCCCATTCGCTCAAGACCTATGAACGTCTTTACCAGAACGCCAAGGTTCTTGACCGGCGCCCCTTCATAGGCGCGCGCAGGCAAAAGCGTGTCGCAACAAACCAGCCCAGCCTCCGCGGGAACGAGGAACGGGCCCTCGTGCTGCCGTATATTGGCGATACCGGCCCAGTTTATCGCTCGGCCAAACACATCCATCAGGCCCTTGACGCTCCGCACGCCGGCATCCTGGATTGACCGCTCGACCGCGTGCAGGCTGATCGCGGCGACGCCGGCATTTGTCTGAATGTCTGTCGGCATACCGCGACCCATCGGGTCCAGCGGGGCCTGAACCGCCAGTCGCGCCGTGTCGACAGAAACCGAGAGCATTTTCTGCTTTCTGTCATATCCCTGTATCCCGGGCCGCAGATACATCACCTTCAGCGTCCAATACTCATCGAAAGCCATGGCGTCGAAAACCAAAGGCTCATAGGCCTTCTTCAATATTCTGCAGCTTTTCTGTCTGAGCTTCAGGGTCTTGGACCCCGCATTGATGATCGGCTTTCCGAAGTTCCTTGCTGTGATCCTTTCGATCTCGGCGAACAGCTCCCTCGCTATCCCTTTGGCCAGACTGTCATCAATCTTGTCCGGCAGATCACTGCTAATCGGCATCTATCACTCCGAATGGGAAATTATCCTTGTTTTCCGTAATATTGGCGGAAGGCTCAAGACCCAAATTGCAGAACCAAACCTTGATACGTTTTACAGTCGTGGCTATGGTTCATTCTATGGGCCGGAATGTAGGAAAAAAACGAAAAGCGGCGCAATATGATCGCAAAAGTCACTCCCAGTGAGGACGCATTAAGTGCTCTCGGTGAGTCGAATGAAACTCTGGTAGAACTCGGAAAAGCGGCGCGGACTATACTCCAAAACCGTCGCCAGACACTCCCCAGCAAGCAAAGCTGAGAGAGGTTTACCGCCAGATGTAAGACACCGCGAACGCGTTTGCGTCGCTTCTCAAAATCATTGAGAAAGTTTGAGTGCAGCAGCCCAAAGAAATTCGCGATCCAATCTCGCTCGTGAACTCCGAAGGGAGAAAACAAAGTCGGTTTGCGAGACTCACAAACGAACCCTTTTCGCTAATTTTCCATCAGAACAGCCTGAACACAGAAAGATGATTTTGTGCAATTTCTTGCGACCTCGGGGATCCCTAACGCCTATACAGTGCCTTCATCCCGAGCGTCCAAACTCTCGAGCCAAAAGCTACGCACCCTCAGTTTGCGTGTGCACATGTAACAACAAACAGTGTCCTGCTTAAAAGGAACTCGCGTTTCATGCGAGGTATGGAAGAATGGATTTGTTTTGGACAACTACCGGAAGAGGCGCGCGAGGCGCATCTGCAGCTTAAAAAGTGGGTACCGCCAGAGCAACCGACGACCAATCCTCTGCTCGAGCCCTGGCTTTTTCTCAAAGAGTTCTTTCATCATCTCATCGGGTGTCATAGCAACAGAGTAGCACAGTTTCACCCGTTTGCGAATTCCAACGATCAAAGACACTCGAACCGATGCTCACGAAGCAGCAATTCTTACTGCGGTCGAGTATCATCGTCGCGCAATTGCCGAGGTATCGAGCGAAGATGAAGAAGGTGGCGTCAGAGACCGCGGCACTGAAGACACCCGAGCAGCTTTCAAGCAGCGCGTTAAAATCACGAAAACTCGTCTTTCTTAGCTCTGACGCGATTCTCAGCAAGTGGATGCCCGTTTCGCTCATGCCATTCTGACTGCGCAGAAAACGCAGCACGGTTTTCATCAAACCAGGCTTGCCGGTATCTTTCCAACAATGGCCCTTTTTCCTCCAGACGTCGGTGTTCATTTTCAACACCAGCCTGCGCTTCAAAGATCCATTTCTTATCTGTCATCGAACCAGACACCGCTTGCATCGGAAACTACAATCGAACCCTCGGTAGTACTGCGCCTAAATTTCGATCTAAGATCCTCGGGCAACCGGTTCAGCGCATCTTCGACAATATCGACAAGCTCGTTTCGATCAATTGCACTTCCAGGCAGTATTTTGAGATTGAGATACTCAATTACATCTCGCCCAGAAAAGCCCAACGGGCTAACAAAAATCAGATCCGGGTCAATGCTCTTGCTGCGGCGCTCAGCGAAAAACTTTTCGGCTTCAACTGTCGGAGTTGCCAACTTGCGCGCGAACCCATCGAACCAAACATCATATTCCTGTTCTGTCAGATCGCTGGG
This sequence comes from Ruegeria sp. J8, assembly GCF_056531925.1. NCBI lineage: Bacteria > Pseudomonadati > Pseudomonadota > Alphaproteobacteria > Rhodobacterales > Roseobacteraceae > Ruegeria > Ruegeria sp. J8. The sequence continues at coordinate 228,835 of NZ_JBQFMR010000003.1, read as the reverse complement.
GGAGATTTGTCCATCGAAGGCAGCTTTGACCTGATCACCGAGATCTGACCCACGCACCAGGTTTCCATCTTCATCGAAACCGACGCCAAGGCCCTTTCGCCGCCGTTCTTCAAAAAAAACTCGCTCTCTCGGCCCAGGATTGGTCACCTTCTCCATGAAAAACGTATCCCAGGCCTCCTGCTCCTCTGCAGTGAGATCATCTGGCGACAACTTTCCGTCAAGCGTAGCTTTCACTCGCTCATTGACGCCGTTGTTTCCCTTGTGTTCTCCTGTCATCTCACACGCCCTTTGCGGCAAATGATAGTACAATAGAGTTGGTAACACTACGCAGGCATTGCGTTACCACGAACTGGCTCGCCCGCAAAAAAAACAGGGAGACTTCAAGTGAATGCGATCGAAACAGCATTCAACATCGCCGGTGCCAGCACAGTAGTAATTGGCGTCCTGTACGCACGGCATCTTCTCAATACTGCCGGTCGTGACCATTCGCATGATCCGGAACTCGTCAAGCAGTTCCGCGAAACAGCACCGTATCACCTTCTCGAAGATCTGGTAGCCGACTAAATGAATATTTTTATTGATTTCGAAGCATCGTCGTTCAGCCCCCAATCTTGGCCTATTGAGGTTGGGCTGGCATGGCTCGAAGGCAGCAAGGTCATTGTAAAGAGTCGACTCATACGCACGCGAGCAGGTTGGGATCCTGCTGATTGGGATCCGAAATCCGAGGCCATTCACGGTCTTCCGTATTTGAGCGTTCTCAGCGCCGGATTGGACGCTGACGCCGTCAGCCAGTGGCTTCTGGATATTGCACGGGAAAACAGCTTGATCTCAGATGCGCCCGAGTATGATCAACGTTGGCTTGACCGATTGCTCGAACGGCCCGGTCCGCAAATCATGGATTTCGACCAAGCTGTATGGAATGCATTTTCGGATGACGGGAATCCTGCCACCTCCCGCGTGGCCCGTGTTTACAAAACTAAAGCGAACCGACCCACGACGCACCGCGCTGGACCAGACGCGGCCGACTTGGCTTATGCGTGGCGTGCCGGGACAAAGAAATGAGACAGCTCCAACCAGCCTTTCTGGATGCCAGGTCTGCAATCTTCTGAGCGCTCATCTTCCTGGCATTCTGGGTTGAGCATTTTTGAGCTATCTGCAATGCAAAGACTGCGAGTAACAACAGCTTGGGCGCGGTATTGCGAACGTGCATATCCCAAGCTCGAAGGGCACACTTTTTCACGCCCTGCACCGTACAATACTATGGTGCAGTGTCAGAAATCGTCATCCACTTCCCTGTGTCGCACTTGAAATGCCCGCTGCAGTAGAAGAGCATTTTTCTGTCTCTGCTCATGCAGCCGCGGGCTGACAAATCGCGGATCATACTCTTCGGGCTCATACAATGGAACGCTTAGCATAGCGGCAACTGCAAATGTCTCGCCGATTGGTACGCACAAATCTCCGGCTTCTATCTGCTTTACTTGTAACGCCGACAATCCGGCTTTTTCGGCAAGCATTTCGACTGACATCTTATGCTGAAGCCGTACTTCCTGTATCATCAAACCGAGTATCTCAGCTGCTTCTGCGGCCATTTCATTGTGTCTGCCTTCAATAGTGCCTTGGGTATCAATAAAGTCAGGAGGATTTCCAAGTTGTCCGTCAAGAATGCCAAGTTTGAGCTTCTTGTCGGTCTGATCTGGCATCTCAATCTCTGCTTCAGCTATTGGTCAAATCAAAAAACCTCATTCGCCCGGCTTAAGTCAAAAACGTCTACGCATGACCTCTTTTGCCCATCCGTGCTCCACCATGGGGACTGTTCCCGCCGAATCCCTTTGTCGGTTTGATTGGCACCGCTGCGGAAATGCGGAAACTGTTTAGTTCCGTTGTTAATTAAAACGACGCGTTCAAGCAAAGCCGGGTCTGGGATTTCAAGTGCTGTTTCGTAGAGCGCTCGAGACATACAGATCCCAGCTCCTTGATCGACACATACATATCCCTGAATGGCATCTCTAAACAGATGCATCCAACGGTTCTCTTCCAATCCCACTTGCTCTGCTGCCAAGGTTGTCCAACCCAGTGGGGATATCTCCAAAGCCTCGCACTCTTCACCACGAAACTGCTGGCTTCGGCATCGGAATTTCGTGGCGTGAGCAAGCTCCTGCCCTACCAATAGAAGTGCTCCTTCAAAGCTGGTGCACCCATTGATTTCAAGTTCCAAAAGCGGGCGCAGGAATGGGCGATCGAGAAGGCTCGTTACGAAACGGCGCGCCAAAGGTTGCGGAATGCTCTTAACGATGACTTCGTCTCGGGCCTTTCTTGCCGCCAAATCCGCCAAGGCTATGAAATTCAACGAACCACCTTCAAGCACTCGTGTCGCTCCAGATCTCTTTATCTATTTTTTAGATAATCTAAAATCCAGATTAGGGATCGTCAAGCACACAAATGTTTGGCGGTCATGTCAAAAACTATTAGAAGCAGTGGGCACAAAGCTTTGTGCCAAGCCATTGTAGACGCAAGGAAGCGTTCAGGATTGTCGCAGGAGCAATTGGCCGAAAGACTACATTGCCAGCAATCCTTAGTGGCCCGAATAGAAAGCGAAGAACGCCGTATAGATGTTGTTGAGCTTATTGTTATTTGCAGGGCTTTAGGCGTCGAGCCTGAAGAAGTTTTAAAAACTACCGAAGCTGCCACGCGGCACGATCATTATCTTTAAACTTATCCGAAAAAGACCAAAACAAGTTGGCTCCTTGTCTGGAACATGCGGAAGCACGTTTATCTCCAACTTTCAGAACAATTATTTGGGACCAGAAATCAAATCGAGGATGCAAAGACTGATGGGCAAGACAACGTTGCAAGTCAGGAAGTGGTTTGTGCCGACGATGCCAAATTAGACCTTGGCCCAGTTGAACTCCGAAACGTCTCCTACAAGACACACGCATTTGGTGTTTCGGTGCCGCCCACCGGGACAACGAGGTACCGAGTGATGTCGTCGACCCTATGTTGGGACCGGATGTGAAATTCTGGAAGCCCGAAGAAAAAATAAACTGGCCACACCCCGCAAAACTGGCATGGCATCAGGACAACATTTTTTTCCAAATGGCCGCCGAAGGTTCCGCTCCTTGGGAATAAATATTAGCTTGCGAATATGAAAAACTTAATTTCCCGCGGCATATCGAAGGCCCTTGGCCGTGGCAGACCACAGCCACTCGAAAACTCAGAGGCTATTCTGGAGGAAATTAAGAGTACTCAAATGCCACGGGAAAAATCCAAAATCTTGTCGCGCTGTCTGTCGATTGATTTGGAAGTTGATCCCAAGGAAGCCAAGTTGTTTGCCTTTGCAGCCGTGCCGGAAGGAGATGGAGAGGGGATTATTCATCGGAAAGGCGATCCGAAGGCCGCGCTTGAAAAGCTCGACTTGTTTTGCGCCGGTTTCGCACATGTCATTGGGCACAATATTCTGCGCCATGACCTGCCGCATCTCATGGCGGTCTCACCGCGCTTCGCAAAGCTCGCGGACGGACCGATTGACACGCTGTGGCTCAACCCCTTGGCGTTCCCGCGCAATCCCTATCATCATCTGGTCAAGCACTACCGTGATGGACGACTTCAAAGTGGTCACGTCAACGATCCCGAGCTCGACGCGCGTCTTGTTTTCGAGGTTCTTCGCAACCAGATCGAAGCCTTCGTATCGCTGAACACGTTGTCGCCAGAAACGATGATGGCCTATCACTGGTTGTGCTGCCGAGGTCCCGGTAGCGACGGATTTGATCGGTTGTTCAGCGACGTGCGCGGGGCGCCTATCCCGACAGAAGCAGAAGCGCACAAGGCCATTCAGAAGTTGCTTAAAGACTTGGCCTGCGGCGCGCAGGTGGACGGCTTGCTCGAGCGGCTCTCGGACACTGGGCTGGGCTGGCCGATGGCATATGCCCTTGCCTGGATTTCGGTCGCTGGTGGGGATTCTGTTATGCCGCCTTGGGTGCGGGCGCAATTCCGTGACGCAGCACGGCTCGTCAAAGACCTAAGAGATACGAATTGTCGTGATCCGCATTGTGCCTATTGCGCAGAGCACAACGATCCCACCCGTGCACTCGAACGCTGGTTCGGCTTTCCAAGTTTCCGCCCGGAGCCAATCGACGAGGACGGACGCCCGCTTCAAGAAAAGATTGTGGCGACGGCCATGGAGGGCGACAACCTCTTGGGTATCCTTCCAACGGGCACGGGTAAGTCTATCTGCTATCAGATTCCCGCGCTGTCTCGGTTCGACAAGACCGGGGCATTGACCGTCGTTATTTCGCCGCTTGTGGCGCTGATGGCGGACCAGGTTCAGGGCTTGGTTCGGGCCGGAATTTCCTCGGCGGTTACGATAAACGGGCTATTGTCTTTGCCTGAGCGTCAGGATGCGCTTGACAAGGTGCGGCTTGGGGATGCTGCGATCCTTTTGATTTCGCCCGAACAACTGCGCAGCACAACAGTTCGATCCGTTCTGGCACAGCGCGAGGTGGGGCTGTGGGTGCTGGACGAGGCGCACTGCGTGTCTAAATGGGGGCACGATTTCCGACCCGACTATCGCTACGTTTCGCGGTTTATCAAGGAAAGCTCAGCCGATGAGCCGGCTCCGGTACTTTGCTTGACCGCAACGGCAAAGCCGGACGTCGTGCAGGACATCCGCAGTCATTTCAAAGAGCGGTTGGGGTCCGAACTGGCGTTGATCGATGGTGGCGCGTCGCGTTCAAACCTGAGCTTCCAGGTGCTGCCAACGCAGCGGGCAACCAAGATGACCGATATCCTCGACACGATCGAGGCCCAACTTCCTCGCGAGGGCGTGTCTGGGGCGGTCGTCTATTGTGCGACCCGAAACGCTACAGAGCGCGTGGCGGAGTTCTTAAAACAACAGGGCATCGCCGCTGAACGGTATCACGCAGGCCTTAGCGCCGATGACAAGCGTGAGATTCAAGAGGACTTCCGCGTCGGCAATCTGCGCGTGATCGCGGCCACCAACGCCTTTGGGATGGGGGTCGACAAGCCGGACGTCCGTCTGGTGGTACACGGAGACGTGCCGGGGTCACTGGAAAACTACTTGCAGGAGGCGGGTCGCGCCGGACGGGACCGCGAGCCTGCAAACTGCGTCCTGTTGTTCAATACAGAAGACGTTGATCGTCAGTTCAGCCTCAGTGCGCGTTCTCGACTCGCGCGGCACGAAATCGGCGCGATCCTGAAGGCGCTTCGGCGTCTTGATGCTCGGACAGGAAAAGGCGGTGAAATTGTCGCAACACCCGGTGAGATCGTTCATGAGGAGAAAGAACGAGATTTCCAGCGGGACAGCAATACCGACGATACGCGAGTTAAGACGGCCGTCGCCTGGCTGGAAGAAGCCCATCTTCTGAACCGCGAAGAAAACCGGGTGCAGGTGTTCCCCGCCTCGCTCCGAGTAATAAGCATGAAGGAGGTCCGCGAAATCCTTGCATCCGCTGAGATCACCGAACGGCGGCGCGAGGATCTGGCCGCCATCGTGCTGCATATCATTAACGCGCCGCAGGAAGAGGGCATCACCACGGACGAGCTCTGCGGGGTCACTGGACTGACGATGTCGGGCGTTCGCAAAGCTTTGGCGGATCTCGAGGCCCTGGGGATTGCAAAGGATGATACAAACATCACCATCTTCGTACATGTGCGTGTCGAGAATGCCTCGCCGAAACGCTTCCAAGCGGCATCCCGGTTGGAAGCTGACCTTATTGCGACCCTTAGAGAGCAAGCACCAGACGCGGACATCAATGAGGCTTTGCCCTGCCATCTGGCCTCAGTGGCGCAGGCCCTGCGGGAGCGAGGACACGCCTCCGTGCGGCCCGATATTGTCGAGGGGCTGCTCCGCGGGATCGCGCAGGATGGCCGCGACATGGATGGCGGCAAAGGCAATATCGGCCTGCGTAAGGTGTCCAAAGGCAGTGTCATGGTACGAATGCAAAGATCATGGGGAGTAATCGAACAGACCGCTCAGCTTCGCCGGCAGGCCGCAGAGCGTTTGGTTTCTTACTTGATCAACAAGGTTCAGGCTGGCCTACGTGGGAAAGATGTTCCTGTCGAGACCACGCTTGGCGACCTTCTTGCAGCGATCAACAGCGATGCGCTGTTGCGGGCATCTGTCAATGATCCAGCAAAGCTGATGGACCGGGCGCTTCTGTGGCTGCACGAACAGCAGGTGGTGACTCTGGGCAAGGGATTGTCCGTGTTCCGCTCCGCCATGACGTTGCACATCAATCGGAAAGGCGGCACTTTTACCACCCAACATTTCGCGCCGCTCGAAGACCACTACTCTGAACAGACCGTCCAGACCCACGTGATGGCGGCATATGCGAGCAAAGGCATCGACGATATCGATCAGGCCCAGCGGCTCGCGCATGACTATTTCGCAATGGATCAGTCCGACTTCATGAAAGCTTGGATGCCGGGGAAAATTTCGGAATTCAGACGGCAGGCAACGCCTCAGTCCTATGCCGAGATCGTCGACAATCTGGGGAATTCTACACAAGAGCAGATCGTGCGTGACGACCGCGAACAGACCAATGTGCTTGTCCTCGCGGGGCCGGGATCGGGCAAGACCCGCGTGCTCGTCCATCGTGTCGCTTATCTGGTCAGGATCAAGCGCGAGGATCCAAACGGTATACTGGTGCTCGCCTATAATCGTCACGCGGCGGCCGAGATCCGGGAACGCTTGCGTCTACTGATCGGCGAAGATGCTCGCTTCGTGACGGTCTTGACCATCCATGCCTTAGCCATGAGGTTGATTGGCGCGAGTTTCGCCGGACGGGTGGCGGCCGATGAACCTGATTTCGAGACGCTTCTGATCGATGCGGCACGTCTCTTGCGTGGCGACGGGCTGGACAAAATCGAGGCCGAAGCCTTGCGAGAGACCTTGATCCAAGGGTTCCGATGGATTCTCGTGGACGAATATCAGGACGTTGGGCCCGAGGAATACGCCTTGATCGCCGCGGTGGCCGGTCGCAGTATCGACGACCCCGATCAACGGATCAGCCTGTTCGCGGTCGGCGATGACGACCAGAATATCTATGCGTTTGCCGGCGCATCGGTGCGCCACATCCGGCAATTCGAACAGGATTATTCAGCCAAGCCGGTCTTTCTGACCGACAATTACCGCTCGTCGAAAAACGTCATCAGCGCAGCGAACGCCGTGATCGAAGGATCTCGGGAACGTATGAAAACAGGGCATGGGATTACTGTCGACAAATCGCGGCAAAAGGACCCCGCCGGGGGTATCATGGAAAGCCTCGACCCGGTTGCGCAGGGGCGGGTCCAAATCCTTGGCTGCCCAGCCGGAAATGACGCTCAGGCCCTTGCGGCGGTCAACGAGATGATCCGCCTGTCAAAACTGATCCCGGATTGGAGCTGGAAGGGCGCGGCAATCATTTCTCGTGATTGGCGCAAGCTTCTGCCGGTCCGCGACTTTGCCGAGGCACATGGAATTCCCGTCGAAATGGCGAACGAAAACTTGCCAAGTGTTTGGCGTACCCGTGAGATGCGGACGTTCATCGACGGCCTTCGCGAGAGGCACACAGCCTTGGTCAGCTTGGGTGATCTTACGGAAACCCTGAATGCGATACCCACAAGCCGTTGGACTGACCGGATCGGCGAGGGACTCGGCCAACTTGCGCGTGAAGTTGATGGCAAGGCGCTCCCGAGCACTGACGTGATCGAATGGTTCGCTGAATGGTCGAAGGATTCATGGGGCGAGCAGCGCGGCCTCAAATTGTTGACGGCGCACCGCGCGAAGGGACTCGAATTCGATGATGTCGTGATCATGGATGGAGGTTGGGAACGGCCTTCGCGAAACGAAGATCAGGACGCGCCGAGGCGATTGTTCTATGTGGCTATGACACGTGCGCGGCGCAATTTGATCGTCATGAGCAACGACAATCACGAATACCTTCCCAGCGTGTCGCCTTCCGTTGTCACGCGGCAAGTGGTGCCCGACTTGGGGACAGTCCCTGGCCCACGCAGGTTCTTTCAATCGCCCGAAATGAAGATGGTCGACCTGTCATTCGCAGGACGCCAAGGAGTTCGGCACGTTGTTCATGACGCGATCGCTGAAGCGCAGGTCGGCGCGCCAGTCAGGCTCTCCAGTGTCGGAGATCGCTGGCAGATCGAGGATCTTCAAGGGCGGGCCCTCGGGCGGATGGCAAAAGCATTCTCGCCCCCGATTGGCGCGAAATTTGTCACCGGCGAGATTGCGGCCATCATACACTGGCGTAAGGAAGATGCCGATGAGAGTTTTCATCACCTGATGAAACGCGACAGGTGGGAAGTCGTTGTGCCAGAGCTTGTCTTCGAAGAGGTCAAGAGGACTGAAAGGGTTTTCGGAAAGCACCAGAACGGCAAGTAGGGCGGCAAGCGGGAGTTCGCTGCGGATAGCATGGAGGTCTCCTTTCCCATCGATTGCTCCCCGCGAAGGGCTCGCCGGTTCATGCATCTCTTCGGCATTACCATTGGCGACCGAGGTTCCAAGAGATTGCGGTAGTCGAGAAGTCGCAGCGGGGTCAGGCTAATCTGCAGGCGCTCCGGCAATTTGGGCCTCTTGTGCCTCCTTATTGCGCCAATCTTTCGGGGATATGCCGAAGTTCCGCGTGAAGGCTCGGGTGAGTGCCGATGTTTCGGACAAGCCGACCAATTGGGCGATCTCCTTGATCGAATGATCAGATGTGGTGAGCAGTTCGGAGGCCTTTTCCATCCGCAGCCGGTTGATCACCTTGGACGCCGTTGTTCCGTAGGAGGACAAGCGCTTGTTCAGCACCTTGGTGGTGATGCTGCACATCCGGGCGGCCTCGCTCACCGTCAGCGCCGGATCGGACAGCCTTGATCGCACGAGAATTTCGAAGCCTTCGAGGTAGTCCAGGGGCACATCGACCTGAACCGGTTCTTCGATATCATTGTCGTGGTTCACGAGGAGTTCGGGGTTGATTGGAAGCGACAGCCAGGCCGCCGGAAAGCGGATGGAGAATCCCCTGTTGTTGCACTTGATGCCCCGCACGCCATGAAACTGCTCCGGCAGCAGGGTCGGATCGCAGAGGCGCAGAACAACCTGGGTTGGATCCCATCGGAAATCGAGAACACGGTGCAGCAGGGAGATCCAGATCCCGACGAGAAAGGCGTCCGAATGGCCCGGCGACACCTCGGGTTCGAAATTGCGACTGGTGGTGAAGTAGGCGTGTTCCTCCTCGATCAGGAGCCGGAAGGACACCGCGTTGCTTTCCTTCGAGACGATCTGGGTGAACCGGGTGAAGAAATCGCCAAGGGTCACCGACTGGCCGAGGAGCGCCCCACGCGGCAGGAACTTCAACAGGTCTGTCTGTTGTCCCGCCAAGGCGCAGATATCCGGCCGGGTGATGTCGGCGATGGAGGCCAGCGCCGCATAGACCGTGTCATGCGGGATGAACTCGGCCGGGTTCAGGACCTGTTCCTCGCTCAATCCATGCAGCCCGAGCGCAAAGGCCGGATCCGCATCGAGCCGCCGCATCATCGCTACGACGGGGCCGAGGACCGTAGCACGTACGAGGGACAAACCGTCCTTTTGTTCTCCTTGCGGCATCCACATCACCCTTTCGCTCTCCGACACGCTACGGGCGCGGGCGCCTGACGGCCAAGCAGAAATTGGCTGAAATTGACCGGATCGGGTCAGAAAAATGCACCACGGGATCAGCGGGTCAAAAGAATCTCGGGGCACATGTGCATAGTGGGAGGATCGGTCCGCAGGAAGACCGACCCCTGGGAGGACACCGAATGACAACACTCAACCTGAAGGCGTTGCTGCCGGCCATGTCAATGGCAATTGCGCTCACGACGCCTGCCATTGCGCAGGATATCCCCAACATTCCCTCGGAGGTCACGCTGTTCAAGAACGTGATGGTCTTCGACGGGGTGAATGACGGCTTGAAAGATGTCGACGTGCTCGTCGTCAAGAACAAGATTCACAAGATTGCAGAGGACATTCCCGAATCCGGCACGTGGGAAGTCGAAGTTCGAACGGGCGGAAGCAAGCGCCTGCCCGATCCTGTTGGCGGTATCGACGGCTATTCTTTCACCATCCAGACCGAACGCGGTATCGAGACCAAAGAGGTCGAGGTCAATGTGATCGACGGCGGCGGACGCACCTTGATGCCGGGACTGATCGACAGCCATGTGCATGTGAATATGTACAAGGATGGCACGATCCCGGGCCTTCAGGACACGACATGGGAGGAGATCGGCGCACGTTCTGCGGCCTTTGCGCAGGAAATGCTGGCGATGGGCTTCACAACCGTGCGCGACATGTGCGGTGCACATGGTGGACTTCGTGCGGTAATCGACGAGGGTTCGCTTCCGGGCCCGCGGATATACTCGTCCGGCGCCTGCCTCAGCCAGACCGGTGGTCATGGCGACTGGGGGATCGCCGGGCAACGCAAGAACGAAAGCAATCTTGAACGGCTGGAGATCACGCGGCTTGTCGACGGCCCTGCCGAAGTGCTCCACGGCGCGCGGCGGAACTTTGCGCTTGGGGCCAACTACCTCAAGATCATGGTCAGTGGTGGTGTGACCTCCATCAAGGACCCGATCTACCAGTCCGCCTTTACAGACGAAGAAATCGCCGCTGCCGTCGAGGTGGCCGGGGACATGGATTCCTATGTCGCCATGCATGTCTTCATGGATAGCGACCTGTCGCGCGCGCTCGATCTCGGGGTCAAAGTGGTGGATCACGGCCTGACCATAACGGAACCGACGATGCAGAAGCTGGTAGAGAAGGAAGCGTTCTTCTCGCCCAACCTGACCGCGTTGGCGCCCGAGGCGCTTGAGCATCCGATGCACCAGGACCCGACCTTCCCGCCGACGGCGAAGTTCCTCTGGTTGCGGAAAAACAGCGAGCAGTTGTTTGATCTGGTGCGGAAGTACAAGCCGAAGATGGTGTTCGATTCCGACTACGTGCTGCTGACCGGTGTGCCGTACCGGCAGTCGATGGACTTCACCAAGGCTTTCATGGCGCGTGAGTTCGGCAACCTCTGGGCCTTGCAGATGATGACCTCGAATGGCGGCGAACTGGCCGCACTGACGGGACGCGGAAACCCCTATCCCGAAGGCAAGCTCGGCGTGATCGAGGAAGGTGCCTATGCCGATATCCTCATCGTTGACGGAAACCCGCTCGAAGACATCACTGCCATCGGCGCTGTCGATACATGGTTCGATGCCGAGCCACGCGGGCAGGACGTGCCGAGCATTCGCGTCATCATGAAGGACGGCAAGTTCTACAAGAACACGTTGAACTGAACTTTCGGCGGGGCGCTGGCTCCGCCGTCAACATTGCGGAAGGGCAAACTTATGAAGCATCTTTTCAAGTCCACATTACTGGCGGGCGTGGTGTCGCTCGCTGCCGGCATGTCCTCTGCGCAGGACGAAGCGCTGCCGCAGACCCTGTTCACCAATGTCCATGTTTTTGACGGCGTGAACGAGGCGCGGATCGAAAACGCCAGCGTTCTGGTCGAAGGCAACCTGATCAAGGAAATTTCGACGGACGGGATCGAAGCGCCCAACGCAACCATGATTGACGGCGGCGGGCGCACGCTCATGCCGGGGATGCATGACCAGCACGTGCATTTGCTGGTGTTCAACCCGCTCAGTGACGGGTTGCGCCAGAACATCACGCCCTTCCATCTTGGTGGCGTTGCAACGATCCGGTCCGAGCGCATCCTGATGAACGGGTTCACGACGGTTCGTGACCTCGGCGGACCGGCAAAGTCCATCGCGCGGATCATCGATACCGGTATGTTCCCCGGCCCGAGGATCTATTCCTCGGAGGCCTTCATCACGCAGACATCGGGCCATGCCGATTTCCGCAAGCTGAACGACCGGCATCCAACCCTGTCGGGGCAAGGCCCATCGCATTGGGTCGACACGGACATGAGCTTCATCGCGGATGGCCCGGAGCAGATCCGCATGGCGGTGCGCGAGAACCTGCGGCGCGGGGCAACCCAGATCAAGGTCATGGTCAGCGGTGGGGTCACGTCCGAGTTCGACCCGCTGCATTCGCTTCAGTACCAGGCGGACGAGATCCAGATGGCGGTCAAGACCGCCGAGCAATGGGGCACCTACGTCACCTGCCACGTGTTCACCGAGCAGGCGATCCGCAACTGTATCGACAACGGTGCAAAGACCGTTGAGCACATCCCGTTCCTGACCAAGGAGGCCGCCGAGATCATGGTCGAAAAGCAGATCATGTTCGCGACGGCGGTAGCCCCGGTCTACTCGGTGACGACCGAACAGGCGGAAGCCTTCTACACGCCAGCCTCGTTCGCCAAATGGAAGAGTGTCCGTGACGCCGCCGCCAACATGATCGAGGTGATCCAGACGACACCGGGCATGATCGACCTCTACACTCTGGGCACCGATCTCATCAACAACTGGGACCAGACGCTTGAGCAGGACAAGAAGATGAACGACGAGTTCAAATACCTGCACGAGGCCAAGTTCAAACCCTTCGACATTCTGCGCATGGCCACATCGAACGGCGCCCGCATGAACCGGCTTACGGGCTTGAACAATCCGTATCAAGACGGCCCGCTCGGCGTGGTCGAGGAAGGCGCTTACGCGGATCTCCTGCTGGTCGATGGCAACCCGCTCGAAGACATCCTTCTTCTGGCCGATCCTGATCCCAACCTGAAGGTCATCATGAAGGACGGCGTGATCTACAAGAACACGCTGGACTGAGGAGAGCGCGGGGCGGTCTCCCTCGTCCGCCCCGCGTTTTTTTGCCCGACGCAATCATCCCGGAAGGACTGACCGTGAAACACCTCACTCTTGCCACTCTCATGGCCCTCTGCAGTTCGATGGCGGTTGCTCAGGAGTGCGACGTCGCGCTTCTCAACGGCCGCGTCATGGACCCGGAAACCAATCTTGATGCCGTGCGCAATGTCTGCGTGACCGGCGACAGGATCACCGCGATCACCGAAGATGCCTTGACGGGCAAGCGCGAGATCGACGTTTCCGGGCATGTAGTCGCGCCGGGATTCATCAACACCCATTCGCATTCCTTTGGCGGCTTCGATCAGAAGATGATGGCCCATGATGGCACGACGACGATCCTCGATACCGAGAGCGGCGTGGCGGATGCCGACCTGTTCTACGACAAGTACGAGGGCAATTCCTTTCTCAACTTCGGTTCCGGGATGGGGCACGAGGAGATCCGGCGTGTCGTGATGGATGGGGTTTCAGTCGAGCTGGCATCCGATCCGACCTACATCCTCAAGTCACGCGGTGCAGCCGAGGAAGAAGACGGACATGCCAGCTGGGCGCTGGATGTTCCGACTGCGGATCAGCTCGTCGAAGTCATGACCATGTATGAAAAGGGTCTTCGCGCCGGGGCGATCACCGTCAACACGACGGTGGGATACATGGGATACAACACCTATCCGAAGGAGATTTTCGCGCTTCAGAAAATGGCGAAGAAGTATGACCGCTTCTTTGGCGCCCATACCCGTTTCGGTCCGACCGAGAGCCTGCCGCTCTACTATTCCCTGGGCGCAAACGAGGTGATCGCAAACGCCGTTGCGCTCGACGGGGCCCTGATCCTTTCCCACATCCAGAACCAGGGGTGGGAAGAAATCTACGAGCTTGCGCGCCGCCTGCAAATGCGCGGAATGACCATCTTCGCGGAATACTACCCGGCCATCACCGGCAATCCGAACATCGCGACACCGCAACTGCTGCCGGACAAGATCGAGGCGAACAATATCGTTCCGACCCGCGATATCTTCGATACCAGCACCGGCGAACTCTACGAGTCCGACGAGGAGTTCTTCCGGCAGCAGAAGGAGGATCCGAGCAAGCCGATTTTCATCACAGTCCGCCCCGAAGCAGACCTGGAGCGCTGGATCCACATGAAGGATATTGCGATCGCCAACGACATCGTCGGCTTCACCGTCGATGGCGAACCGCTGCCGATCGAGGCCGATTTCACGGAGTACGGGGGGCACCCGCGCAATGCCGGCACCTATGGCATCGTGTTCCGCGAGGCCCGTGAACAGGGCATCGCGCTGATGGAGATGGTGAACAACGCCTCCTACATTCCCGCGAAGTACTTTTCCAAGGTGGACCTGAAGGCGATGCAGGAACGCGGCCGGATGCAGGAAGGCATGATCGCGGATATCACGATCTTCGACCCCGACACGATCACCGAAACATCATCGATGAAGAAGGGCATGAACGGCTCCTTCACCAAGGGAATCCCCTACGTTCTGGTGAGCGGGCAGGTCATTATCGACGACGGTGTCGCTAATATCGACCTGCGGCCCGGGCAGCCGATCCGTTACCCGGTCATCGAAGGGGGCGAGATCGATCTGGACCTCGGGGACAAGGAATTCACCTGGCACGCCGACATCGAAACGCCAGAGGATGAGCATTCCGAGTTCCCGCTCCGCCCTGCCGAGCTGGAACACTCCATTCCCGGAGCTCCGGGGCATTGAACCCACAAGAACGGTCAGGGCAGCCATGCTGTACTGACCACAACATCGAAGCAATTCCGGGTGGCAAGATGAACAGGATCCTTCTTTCGACAGCCCTTTGCGTCTCTGCGACAGTTGCAGCGGCGCAGGACACAAAAGACATGCGCACCTTCCTGTTTATCGGCGCATCCAACAGCGCCGCCTGGGAGATGCAGATCGCCAATCCCGGGGACCGCGCGGCCTCGGTGAAGGGTGGGATCGAGGCGCTCGGCGGCGAGCTTTTGAGCTACTATTGGGGGCTTGGGAACGGGAAGAACTACATCACCGTCGCCCTGCCGGACGACCCCACCTTCATCCAGGCCTTCTATGTCAGCCGTCTCGGTGACGGGTTGCTGGAGGATTACCAGATGATCGAATTGATGAGCAGCGCCGACATGGCCGAAGCCCTCGCCCGTGTGCCGGAGATCAAGGCGCAGGACGATCTCAAGTAACCGGACTGCACACTCGGGACGATCCAGAAGGGAACATCAAATGAACTTCAGCCCTGTGTGTGTCGGCGGAGTCGTATTATGCAAATAGTTGCCATTGGCCTGCTGTCCGCCTTCTTTCTCTTCGCCAGTTCGATCAAGATCCTTGGCTGGCAGAAGCTCATCTTCGAAACGCAACTGGCGATGTTCGTCAAATACGGGCTGAACCGTCAGATCATGGCGCTTGTCGGTGGTGTCGAGCTTTTCGGGGCGGTGGCGATCTGGTTTCAAGGCAGCTTGCTCGGGCCGCTCGGGGCCGCTGCCCTTCTGGGCACGTCGCTTGGCGCAATCGGTTGTCATCTGATCTGGGACACTTGGAAAGACGGTGTGCCTGCCATGATCACGGCTACGCTTTCGGCCTTCGTCCTCTGGACGGGCCGGGATGTCGTACTGGCGATACTTGCATGAGCGGGCCGAAGAAGAATCAAGAGCAACAAGAGAGACCTCATATGGGACAGGCAAGGCTTCTCGGTACGGTCATCGTCGCTGGCTTCTGGTTATCAACCGGAGCCTTGGCGCAGGAAAGCCGGTCAACGTCCGCCCTGGAGGCCGCCGCAGCGGTCTCGCTCGGTGGCCCGGCATCCACGCAGGCCCAACTGGAACAAGACCGAGTGCGGCGGTTGCAGGACTCTCGCTGGCCGGGGCTGGATGCGGCATTGGACCCCTTGGAGGCATCGCGGCAACGCTTTGCCGAACGCACCGGCCTGAACCTCTCCTTCGACTACCAGGCCTATTACCAGTCCGCGACCGAGAGCCTGACCGATATCGACGAGGCCGCCTTGGGCCAGGCGCGCATTCTGGGCCAGTGGACGCTGCTCAATCGCGGCGGCGAAAATCCCGGGCAATTGGTCTTCACATTGGAGAACCGCCATCTGCTCGGCACGGACATCGCGCCAAGCGGGCTTGCCGGGGAAATCGGCTATGCGGGCGTCACCGCAACGACATTCAGTGACACCGACACGACCCTCTCCGTCGCCTACTGGTCCCAGACGCTCGCTGGCGGGAAGGCCGGTTTCGTGGCCGGCCGGATCGATCCGGGAGACTACTCGGACATCCTCGGCTACGTGAACCCACGCACGACTTTCTCCAATTTCTCGATCCTGTTCAGCCCGGTCCTGCCGATCCCCGATCCCGGCTTCGGCATTGCGGGGGGCGGTTTCCTGACCGACCAGATCTATGCCCTCGGTGTCCTGTCGGATGCAAACGGCTCGCTGACCGATGTCGAGTGGTTTCCCGGTGGCCCCGAGTTCTACAAATACGCCGAGATCGGATGGACGCCCGAACGCTCGAAGCGCTTTCTAACCAACGTTCACCTCGGGGTATTTCACGTCGATGAACGCACCGAGGCAGGCGTGCCGGAGAGCTACGGGGCGATCCTGTCTGCCAACCACACGATCAACGAGGAATTCATGATCTACGGACGCCTCGGCTGGTCGGAGGGTGAGGCGCCGATCGCCCGACGCGCAGCCAACGCTGGACTTCTATGGCGGCCGGGCCTCTATGACGACCTCTTTGGGTTTGGCGCGACCGTTGCGGACCCGGTAGATGAAACGCTCGACACCCAGACCACAATGGAGGCCTTCTATCGGTTGGACCTGTCGGACAATGTCGCCCTGACGGCGGACGTCCAGCACATGATCAACCCGGGCTTCAACGATCAGGACACGACCGTTTTCGGCTTGAGGCTGCGGATCAATCTTTGACCTGAGTAGCGGCGGATAGAATGCCGTCTGGTTGGGAGTGTCGTGCCTGCGCCGGAACGGCCCATGCAGCCATCGCGGCCAAGGAGGCGACCCCTTGGATGATTGGCATTGCGTCAGGCGAAAGTCTTGACGGCAGAACAACCGTCGAATTTGGCTTGTTGCTCTGCAATGTCAGCCATTCCAATGAAGCTGTCGGATGCTCTCAAGCGGGGGCATGGCGGTTCGCTTAGATCTTTCCACAGAAGGCGGCCACGGAGGTCGCCACCGTCAGAAAGGTTGGAACCGATGACAAACACCCTCAAGAACACCGTATTCGCCGCCCTTGCCGCCTCACTCGCCCTCGCTGCCCCGATGGCCGCCAATGCCGGTGACATCGGTGAGAAAGCCCTCAAGGGCGCTGTGGCCGGCGCCGTGCTGACCGAAATCACCGGCGGCGACGCCAAGGACGGCCTGGCCCTCGGCGCAGCCGCCGGTGCGCTCGGTGGCAAGATCGCCGAAGACCGGGATCGTCAAGATCGCAAGGACGATCGCAAGAAGGGTGGCAACAAGCACAAGCGCTGATCCCGCAACGAGACAACCGGAACGGTTTACCCCTTCCAACCGACGCTGGAGAGATCCGGCATCTGCTTCAAACCCGTTAGGCCTCATGCCTGCCGGGTTTGTTGCGTCAGGGTGGTTCAGGAAGACGGAGAAACGTGAAAGTGCGGGCCTATGATCCGAGCAGTCCGGCCTCTACTCAGATCGTTCGCCCTATGCCAGGGGCGCTTCTGTTGCTGGCTGCTCCCTGAAGTCGCTGGGGGGCTGTCCGTACCATCTTCGGAATGCCGTGCTGAAGGTACTGGCGTCGCTATATCCGAGAAGATAGGCGATCTCGGTGAGCGGAAGCGTGCTGTTGAGCAGATAGTCCCGGGCCAGAGCCTTTCGCAGATTGGCGACGACCGCTGCGAAGCTCGTGCCCTCGTCGGTCAGTCGGCGGGCCAGCGTTCGGGCGCTCATCCCAAGTTCCGCCGCAATTGCGTCCTGCTGGGCCGTGCCGGCTGCAAGACGCGCCGTGATCTGCCTCTCAACAACCCGGGCCACACTGTTGGGTGTCTGCGGCATCCGAGCCAGCGTGTTCTCGCAAATGACCGAAAGCGTCCGCTGCAAGTTGTCGTCGGCCGTCAACAGCGGCACATCCATATCAGCCGCCTTGAAGGCAATGCTGTTCTCCGCGGCACCAAACAGGACATTGCAGCCAAAGAACCTGTCGAGGGCCTCGGTGCCGGTCAGCCGCTGATGCGCGAACCGAACATGCGTCGGACGGATTTGCCGATTGGAGTAGTCCCGCAGGGCGAAGACCGTGCCAACGGCTCCAAACTCGGCATATTGCCCGGTCGGAATGCTTGCTGGCACATCGTAGTGCCAGGTCAGCCGGGTGGTTTCCGGGCCTTCTTCCATGGCCGTCTTGCTCGCGTCACCGATCACGCGCTGAAAACGGGTGATGTTTCGAAGGTAACCGCCAACGGTAGGTGCCGAAACGCCGACATAGGCGAGCAACCCGGCCTTCCTGACCAGGTCCGGCGACTGTGCCAGGCGGTATCCGACAAGGTCGTCCCTGGTCAAAGCGCTCGCCTTTTCAAACAACCAGGCAGTCTTGTCGAAGGACCAGCGAGCATCCGGGTCTTCGAGTTGAGATCTGGTTATCCCGAACTCCTTTCGGATATCCCGCTCGGAAAGGCCTGTTTTCTTCAACTCACCGACAATGATCTGTCCCCAGATTGCGCTGTGTTTTGGAATCTCGGATTTCATTTCTGGTCCGTAGTCTCGGTGTCTGACGTGTTGCGCCACGTTAAGGCCCGTCTGACCTTCTTGCCAGTTGCCAAAGCCAACGTTCGAACAACGCAACGCCCGTTTCGTTCAATACCCGCAGTGCCTTTCACACACTCGCCACCAAGGTAGGCGCGACGTCGGTCGCGAGTAACTCGAGATCCGTGCGGTGTGACACACCGAGTAGCGGCGCACATCGTCCGGGTTGGGCAGCTTGCTTGTTCGCTGTGGCTTTCGAAGCCGCCATTCTCGGCGCGCTACTTAAAAGTCCGCTCTGGGCCGAGCGTATAGCCTTAGATTGGAGGTACGGCACGCACGGCGACCAATTGTCTGGCCGCCACCCTTTCGCGATGTATCATATACAGCCCCGCACTGATGATGATCGCAATGCCAAGCAGGCTAAGCGTGTTCGGGAAGTCATTGAAGACAAGATAGCCGAACAAGGTTGCGACAGGCAGCTCAAAATACTGCAGCGGTGCCAGCGTGACGGAAGGCGCGAAAGACAGCGCGTAGGTCATCATCATGTGGCTCACCGTCGCGAAAAAGCCAGCGCCAAGAAGCCACAACAATGCGATGTCTGTCGGCCAAACGGGATCAAACAAATCAGAGCCGGAACCTTGCGCAACAATTAGAGCTGGAATGCAAAACAGGCTGGCGATCAGGCCGGTGTGGAATTGCAGGGTCACAGGGTGCACCCGACGCGACAACCCCCGGGTCACAAGAATGTAGAAAGCGAAACCAACTGCCGTGCCAAGCGGAATAATGGCAACCGCGCCGAAAGCTGCGAAACTGGGCTGGATGACGAACAACACCCCGACAAACCCCACAAGCGCTGCGCCAACGCGACGCGGGCCGACGTCTTCACCAAGATAGAACTTGCCGACCAACAAGACGATGAACGGGGCTACGAACACGATTGCCAGCGCATCGGCAAGGGGCATCACCCGGATCGCGGCAATAAAGCAAAATGTTGCGAACACCAGCAGCAATGAGCGGAAAACCAGCACCATCACCTGACCTTTCGCCACGCGCAACGACAGTCCCATTATCCAGATGAAAGGCGCCATTAGCGCGCATTGCACCACAAACCGCGCAGCCGTAATCTGTCCCACCGGCACACTGGCCGACGCGAGTTTCGCAGACACGTCCAGCAAAGGAGCGGTTAGGCAAAACCCCAGCATCAGAGCAACGCCGACAAGGGTGCGATCCGGAGATTGAGGTATGGGTTCAGCAGAGGTCATCGTTTCATTTAGAGATGTCGCCAAATGCGTGTCTGTTCTCAATACGACGACAGGCAAAAATCCCGCAATGCACGAGTTCGGGTTGAATTGGATATAGCGCTCGTGGCGAATGTCTCCTCTGAAGGGCCGCACAGTCGCATCAGGTGGCTGGGTCAAAGGGCAGATAATGGCCCTCCTTGCATCGCATAGCGCCCACATCCAGAACGTACTGCACTGCATCTGTGTTCAGCCTCGAGCCCTTTCTACCATTTGGTTGACGAGTAATCCCGCAGCCGATAACCAGTGTTCAATGGAAAACACTACGACTATCGCAATGACTTGGTGGCTGGCCTCCTGACAGGGTGGCCGGATGACCAAACGTATTCCGAGGCCGCCGCATGGGCGGCCTTTTGTTTTCCGAGCTTCCCGGTGCGCCGCCTCCTTTTTATGAGAAGACGCAAATGAACAAACCAACCATTCTGACAGGTGACCGCACCACAGGACCGCTTCACATCGGGCACTATGCAGGCTCGCTTGCAAACCGGCTGCGCTATCAGGACAGTCATGAACAATTTCTGCTGCTGGCGGATACTCAAGCCCTAACCGACAACGTCCATGACCCGCAGAAGGTGCGGCGCTGCGTGATGGAGGTCGCGCTGGACTATTTAGCCGTGGGCATTGATCCCGGTCGCACTACAATCTGCCTGCAATTGCATCTTCCGGCGCTGGCCGAGCTGTCGGTGCTCTACTTGAACTTTGTCACGGTCGCGCGGCTCGAACGCAACCCGACGATCAAGGACGAAATTCGCGTGCGCGGGTTCGGACGGGATATCCCCGCCGGATTTCTATGTTACCCGGCGGCACAGGCGGCGGACATCACCGCTTTCAAGGCGACGGTCGTGCCGGTCGGTGAGGATCAGGCCCCGCTGATCGAGCAAACGAACGAGATCGTCCGGCGCATCAAAGCAACCGCAGGCGACGCCGTCTTGCCCGAGGTGCGGGCGATCATCCCCCGGGCGGGCCGGTTGCCCGGTATCGACGGCAAGGCCAAGATGTCGAAATCCAGCGGTAACGCCATTGCGCTGTCCGCATCGTCCGAGGAGATCCGAAATGCTGTCAGGGCGATGTTCACCGATCCGAACCACCTGCGTGTCGAAGACCCGGGCCGCATCGAGGGCAATGTCGTCTTCACCTATCTCGACGCCTTCGATCCGGACCAGGACGGGCTTGCCGAGCTCAAGGCTCAGTATCGGAGAGGCGGGCTTGGCGATAGCAAGATCAAGGCGCGTCTGGAAGCTATCCTTCAGGAGCTCATCGCCCCAATTCGCGAGCGTAGGGCACAGCTCTCCGAAGACCGGGGATACATTCTTGATGTGATCAAAGAAGGCACGGAACGGGCGCGAGAGCGCACCGAGACGACAAGGCGGGAAGTGGTGAGTGCCTTACATCTGTTCCAGTTGTAGATGACCAGAGGCGGGCAACCGGATGAAAGTCCGTTTCGCCCGCGCTTTCGACCTTCGCCCCTCTCTCACTCACGGTGCCCGACCTATTGTCATGTCGTAAGCTTAGGCAGCAGTTTCATCTCGCTCATGGAGGGCCGGTGAGTTAAAGGCCGTTAGCAACCAACCGTAGTCCGGATCGAACGTGTACAGCCGTTCCGGCGCTAAACGCTCTTGCAAAAGGTCGATGACCGCTGCCTCGTAATCACGTGAACCTTCGAACAACTCCTCAAAGGTAGTCCTTGAACATTCAAACTCGACCTGATCGATAATCGGCATCAATCCGGGGCGCCCTTGGCGGTCAACCCAATCCCACCGGGTGATCAGTACGCCGCTTGCCGAGCAGAACTCTGAAAAGAGTTCAAATCGGACGCGCCTGTCCTTTTCGTTGAGGATCAAGCGGCCGTTGGCGACGGCATCAGCCAGAAGTTTGAACAAGCCAACATCTTTATTCATCGTGTTCCCTTTGTTTTGCTGTTTGCATGGGGGACGTGTGTTCACAGCAGGAAAACAAAAAATAGTTTGTTTGGGAGATCGAAGGTTTACCAGCCCATTCGAGCTATGATGACACGCGGCAAGTACCCACTTTGTGGCTGAAACCCAGATAGATCAGCCGAAGCCCCTGCCCGTTACAACGTTGGTTGGCCGGCTTACAGTCAGACACAACCAGAGATCGGTACACATAACACCCGTTCAGCGACGTTCGCGCTTTGTAGCGGATTCGGCGCTCGCGCAGGAGTTGACTTACCGGGTCGGCATCAAAGCCGAGCAAAATAGTGAGAGAAACAAGAGTTCTGGAACGTGGCAACGATGTCAGTGTCAACTTGTAAGCGACGGACTAAACTTTATTTTGATAAATCCAGTTCAGAAAGGCATCCACATCTGACAAGTCTTTTACTCCGATGCGTTTACGGACTGCTTCAATGACTTCGCAAACCCGACCGTATGCGTCTGGTGAGAAGAGAGTGACCGTATTGGGTGGGTTTGCACCGAGTGCGCGCAATGCGGCCGCGGTATTGCCGTTAAACACAGCATATCGCTTAGGCGCATAAGTGCACAACATCTCAGTAACCATATTGATTCCCACACCCTTTGTCTCTGAAGCAGGCCCCCTCATTTTTGAGTAACCTTCTTTGACAGGGAGTTTTGCTGCGTTCTCCGCAAGCGCAAACAGCTTTAAGGTTTTCTTGGGCTGAGTAAGCGCAGCCTGCCCACGTCGATGAATGTCGCCAGAATGCCAGAGGTGATTGTGCCCGTCCCCGGACGTAACAAGATCTCGGAACAAAGATTGAAATTTGTCTCTATCAAATTGTGATAGACTTTGCCGCGCGGCCATATTTGAAAGTTCTCTCTGAACCAACCTTGCGCGCCGTCGGTCGCGCCTCCGCGTCATAAGCGCTTCCATCTGCAGACGGTCCTGACGAAATTCTTCGTGAAGGGAGGTCAACGTCGCTAAGTCGAACACAGCGGTGTTAGCTTCATCAATCTCTTTCTCGACGCGGCGCAGGGTATGCTGCGCTATTTCGTACCCAGAACAGTACTGTTCAAGTACGATTGGATCGAGTTCCTCGGATGTGTTTTCCGATCGATACGATGAGAACACATCGTTTAACTGTGCGAGCAACGGATCGTTCAGTTCAAGTTTCCAAGACAGAGAAATTTCTTCATTCTTAGTCAAGGCTCCTCCTGTGAGGTTCGCCGAGCCCATCAATATTCGCGCATCTGTTTTTCCTATGCCCAAGTATATCTTTGGGTGAAATGTCGATCCTGAAGAGTTTTTGACCAAATAAACTTTGAGCGTTTCGTATTGCCGCGAGAGATCGAGGAGTTCCTTGAGGGCCTTAGGCTCGGTTATCCAAAAGTCACGGCCAACGAACATCTCAAGTTTCGCACCGGCAGTCAGGCGTGAGTGAAGCGCCCGAATAACCTTTTTGAGCCCTTTTGCCTTCAGAAATGCTACGGCAATCGAAATTTCAGTTGCATTTTCAACGACACGCCGCAATGCGTCCAGATGATTTCCTGTAACGCTCTCGCTTGCGTTACGCACCAGGCAAGGCTCTTTAATACCGGTTGCGCCATCTTTCATGGTATTTCGCGTTCCTTTTTCTTTGGAAGCCTTCATTATGTGAACGTTTTATGCTCTTAAACCTGAAGCACCCCAAGCAGGCTTGCGGTTTCATTTTTGGCTCTCAATCAGCTTTGGCCTTGGTGCCAATTTCCGCATTTGTGGTAGTCCTCAAGGGTCGTCACCCCTTTCGGTTTCCGAACGCTATCCCCTCAAAACTCAATTTAACCCGTCAGGCGTATTTTAATGCGTAGTCAACAAATTCCTTGTGTAGCGATCGCTTCACACTCCACCTACCTGCCCCGTCCGGCTTTTCTCGCTGGTCACAAGTCGTGAGTACCAATCGTTGTTTAGCTCGAGAGATACCAACAAAATAAGCTGATCGCTCCTCTTTCTCCTTACCCCAAAAGGTCTCTTTTTCGACGCCCATCATCACTACGGTGTGGAACTCAAGCCCCTTACTCTTGTGGATCGACATTATTCTAACTGAGTGATCGGTAGAAAACGCCGCCAAAGCCACGTCGAGTTTGGTTCCATCTTTAGTAAGTTCCGATATGTGTGTCACTGCTTTCTCAATCAGCTCATTGAGCCTATTGCCCTGAGAATAATCGGCCGAAAGCGCAACAACGACATCGCGACCTATCACTTTGATTAACTTGTCCACGACCTCTGCGAGCGAATTTTGATCCGTATACTTGATTTGCCCGTTTGCCAATTTTCCGCGAACATCTGCGACAAACCGATCCCATCGCGAACGGGCACGATATTCCTGTTCTTCGTCGAGACTTTCATTGTACACCACAGCCTGCAGAAGGCGGCGAAAGGCTTCCGGTTGTGCACTTCCACTGACCACGAGGAAAAAGTCCGTCAATAGTCGCACGACTGGTTCGGAAGCGAAGTCCTGTGTTTGGTCTTCCTCACGAAATGGTATCTTTTTCTCGCGAAATGCAGCTCGCAAGGCTTGGCAATATAGGTTCTGCTGCTTGCTTACGAGCACGGCGATATCGGATGGGGGCAGACCGTCCTTCTCTATCCATCCCTTGACCATATTTGCCAGATAAGAGGCTTCATCCTTGGCGTCCCCAAATTGAAGAACATCGATCTCGCCATCGTCGCCAACAAGATTGTCCTCATCGACCGCGGCAGACGGATCCATAACTCTAACCATCGCGTTCTGCATCCTTCGAAGCCGAGGCGCAGAGCGAAAGTTATGATATAAATTCAAGGCTTTTGCTTCGAAGTCGCCAACATAAGTCTTAAAGATACCGTCGAGCGCTCCTGCCCAACCCATGATCCGCTGTTTGGAGTCGCCCACAGCAACCAACTTAGTGTTCGAACTGAGGAAACAGGCTGTGATCAGTGCATATTGTTCTTTTGTGCAATCTTGGAACTCGTCCAAGAATGCATGACTATAGGTCTGTTGTATGGCCTTCCTTGCAATTGAGCTTGATTCAACAATCGTAACGGCCAGCGGCACCATATCATTAAACGTTATGGATTTTCCTTGCACCCGAGCAGCCCCGATACTGTAGTCAGCGTCAAGGGCATCTGCCCCTGTAAGCGCCAGCCGGAAACGATCGATGATACGCTTGCTGAACGCATGGAATGTATAGCTATCAAACCGTGCCGCCAGTTCCGGGCCTAAGCGTTTGTAAACCCGTGACTTTAGGTTGTGGCTCGCGTCTACCTTAAACGATATCGCAAGGATTCTCTTGGGATAACGGCACACGCCTGTGCGTAGTAAAAAATCCGCTCGCTGCGCCAACATCTCAGTCTTGCCAGCACCAGGGCCGGCGGTCAGTAGCAAGTTCTGATCCTTATCTGTTGCAGCTGATTGAGCGTTTGGCTCCAGGATTAAGTTATCTGATGGTCTCCAACGATCCGCGCGTATCATTCGGGTAGAGCCTGCAGTTCTTTTCGAATTTGCGCGAGCATACGATTTAATACGTCAGGCAAATCATTTTTCAGTTCTTGGTTCGTCAAACTGGCCATTGCCTGAATATGCCAAACGGGTTTACTGCCAAGATTGAACCGCTTGTGATAGGCATCGAAGTACTTGAGTTCATCTTCCTCGTATTGGTTGCCTACAACGTCATGCTTCTTTCCCAGAACCAACTTGAGATCATCTTCATCAGGGTTTTGAAGCTGTTCATCACCGAGATCGTAGGCTTCTGGATAGGCCCTTAGCATGAGAAAATCGAGATCAAGTGGGGACGAAAAGAATACTCCATGATCTTCAAGACGTGAGAGCCATCCGAAGTCGTCTATCATCAGACCATCGTCGCTGTCCCATTTGGGGATACTGTTTACTTCCGCCAAAGTAATGCTTGTATTCTCAACGTCAGCATATTCCAATAGTTGCCTGGCCGCATACTTTAGCCTTCCCCAACCGCCCTGAAACCGTGCCAGATCGAGATCAAGCAGAGTGACATGAGGGATCCCGAGACCATGCAAAAGGCGCCAGAAGTGGTTAACATGCCGCCCACCGAGCGGAACTACAGAAATCGACGCGTCGTCGGCCAATATCCCTTCCGCAGCAAGCAGTCGTGGTAACACAACTTCTTCGCTGTCACCTTCACCCAGAACGACGAAGCGAGAAAAATATAGCTCCGGAAAAGATTTTACAGCCTCACGAACGAATTTGTGCGCGACGTCGTCATCTTTGGGCAATTCGATATGCCTGATTATAGTGGTGCGGTTCTCATCCAGCCGCATGTATCTAATGGTTTCCGGTGGAACACGTCGCATGAGCGACGGCGAGTGGGTAGCAAGAAAAGCCTGAGCATCCTGCCCGCCGGCGAACTTCTTGAGTGCCTGGACAACGCGTCCAAGATAGTGTGGTGATAAGCTGTTCTCTGGCTCCTCCAAAGCGATTAAGGTGAATACCGCAGGCCGCAGTTTATCGATGTCAAATGCCTCCAACAGTTTACCATCGAGCACATCTGAGCCGATCTGGTAAATACCCAGTACAATCGACAGATAGAGAATAGACTGCTGCCCGTCGCTTAGACGCGAAAAATCGACGACTTGCTCACCGTGGCCGGGCGTGAAACCAATATTAAGGTGACGTAAAAGGTTTTCTAAATCGCTTCGACCAAAGGAAACCGATGGGCTTGCAAAATAATCACCCTTGTGCAGATCGCCCCATTGGCTCGAAAGCGCGCCTGTCAGACCCTCGATTGCCTCGTTTCCGGCAAGAGCTGTGCTGATTTCTTCTGTTAAACCGGAGACTTTGTCACGTTCACTGGACCAGTCTGCCGATCGAAGGGCACGGCCTAAAAGTGCGTTCGCCGAATAGGAGATATGATCTGCTGGGTCACGCCGGGCGGGCAAATAGTGAACTTGAATAGAATTCCGGTCGTGCTTCGCAACTCGACTCTGCTCGAGTGGGTTTCCATCATTGTCCGCCTTCATGACAAAGGTGAAATTCTCCTCGATGTCATCATCAAGATCGAGCGTGGCTTCCAGCCGGAAACGTACTTGAGCCGGCCCGTTTACACCTACCAATTGCATGTGTGAAAAATTGCCGGGAATCGCCGGTGCTTCTTTGTTCTCCTCTGTCTCCAGTTCAGGGAACTCGAAGTCGGCCTCAATCCAGAGTTCCCGGTCGGCCGGTTCGTCGTTGGGCTGTTCGTCATCCGCGATGTGAAAATCAGACTTTCGAACCTTGCGCTGAGCAGGATCCAGGCTAAACATTCTCATCAAAGCTTGCAGAACCACTGTCTTTCCCGCCCCATTTGGACCGAGGAGAAATGTCAGGTCATCCAATTCCAATTCTGTGTAAGGCGCAGAAAATGATCTGAAATTGCTGAGGCGCAAACGAACGAGTTTCATAATTCTCCTAATCTTCTACTAAAATTCCAAAACGAATTCGCTCTTAAGCTAAGAGCACAAGCAGCTATATTCGCGTATTACGTGTGTTTGAAATTGGGCTCAAGACTCTAATGGAATTTCAAATACAAGAATGAACAGCCAGGGGTATTTCGCCCGACATTAAGAACTCAATCGACGCAGACCATGCTGAAACCCACCAAGGAGCTTGACCACCGTACAGACACGGCGTTCGCCACCTTACAAACAAAAGTGTGCCAGAGAGCCACAACAACAAAACCAAGTTGCGAACCCAAAAAATCGCGACAGTTCGCTGGAGCAAGACAGTTTTGCCAGACCAGCAAGTGAATAACGAGGATTGGTCCTATCGGACCAACGCGCCTTGGCACACGCCAGCTTTTTGGAGCGCGCGCGCGCCAAGGCGCTGACTACCCCAAAGGCATTCCAATTCCCTTGGATACGCCACCGCCTCAAAAGCGGTGGCAAAGTTTTTATGGTGAAAGTTGCAGTTTGGGCTGGTTAAATTGCAAACTGATGCAGGCTTTCACAACAATTTACATGGAGTTTCATCCATCACATTAGGAATACCCGCAACTGCGGCAGGTCATGCACCCTAAAACCACTACCATGTCGAACTATCCCTCATAATGGTCATCGAAACTTTTATTTTACCGATGGCCTCTCCTAACCTTCATACAACACCATGAAGGCAGGAATCATGAAGGAAGAACTTAAATTTTCTTTTTTTAGTCATGCAATTATATATTTTTTTGATCTTTTAACCATGCATAATAGCAAAAAGCTGAAATATGGCTGGCGGCTGGTCGACCACGAAAATGGGCATTTTACCGGGGTGGACACATCGCTTCCGAACAAAGCCCTGCGCGCGGCATTTCTAGGGCGTGAAATCCCCGCGCTGGCCGCCTATGAAACCATCCGGCCTGAGGTCAAGTACGGCGAAAACAGCCGCATCGACTTTTTGCTGACCCAACCCGGCCTGCCCGATGCCTATGTCGAGGTCAAAAGTGTCACCCTGTCCCGCCAACCCGGTCTGGCCGAATTTCCCGACAGCGTGACCGCGCGCGGCACCAAACATCTGGGAGAGCTGGCTGCAACGGCAGCGCAAGGCCACCGGGCGATCATGCTGTATCTGGTGCAACGCACCGACTGCGACCGCTTTGCTCTGGCTGCCGATATCGACCCCGCCTATGCAGCCGCGTTCGAGGCCGCACAAGGGGTCGAGCGGCTGATCTGCGGTACCACGATCACGCCCGAAGGGGTCTGGGTCGACACCGACAAGATCTGGCACGTCGACGGTCGCCCTTAGTCAAGAATTTGGAAGTCGCCCAGATAAG
This sequence comes from Ruegeria sp. J8, assembly GCF_056531925.1. Lineage (NCBI taxonomy): Bacteria > Pseudomonadati > Pseudomonadota > Alphaproteobacteria > Rhodobacterales > Roseobacteraceae > Ruegeria > Ruegeria sp. J8. Next base: position 200,355 of record NZ_JBQFMR010000003.1, on the reverse strand, counting down.
ACCCCGTGTCGGGGTTGAACGCCTGATAACCACCGCTTTCTGTCCGGCCCACCGTCGCGCACAGCTTTGCCCCCTGCCGGAACGCGGCCCATTGACTGCATATTGCATCGCCTTCCAGCCACCACGCGCCTGTGTCTTGCCCTAGCCGAGGCACCAGCACCGCGAACTGGCCATCGCGGCCAATCCGCGCCGAGCCCGAGATGTGAAACCGTTCGAATGTGATCCTACGATCCTGCGCCAAAAGCGCGGCCACATCGGTCGCGGACAGCGTCTGAACCTCTTCCCGACATCCCACAAGGGTCAAAACTGCAAGGATCAGACCCTTTTTCATATTCACCATCCTTTACGCGCCACACATGTCTGTACCGGCTTTCTGCACTTGCGCAGATCACAAGATCGCGCGCAAATTTACTTTTGACACGCCATGATTTAAGATCATAACCCATACTGAAGGTTGAATTTCCAGGCTTTGCGCCTCATCTGAACCATCGATCCCGCCGCGACCGGACGCCCTCTGGTACTTTCTGCACAAGCAGCGTAAAAGGAGCGCTGCGCGAAACATTTGGAGCCTCGCACCGATGAAAGAACATCGTGGCCGTCTGACCAAGGACGGTATCCGCATTTACGAACAGGGTGACTTTGCCGGGATGCACGCGGCAGGGGCCTTGGCTGCGCGGATATTGGATGACATCGCCCCGCATGTCTTTCCCGGCCAAACCACAGGCGCGATTGACGGGCTGATCACTCAGATGGTCGAAGACGCGGGCGCGACCTCGGCAACCATCGGCTACAAGGGCTATCAGCACGCCAGCTGTATCAGCGTCAATCACGTGGTCTGCCACGGCATTCCCGGTGACAAGCGGTTGAAAGAGGGCGATATCCTGAATATCGACGTCACGGTCATCGTGGATGGCTGGTTCGGTGACACCTCGCGCATGTATGTGGCCGGAAAGCTGCCCCGCAAGGCTGAGCGTCTGATCCAAGTGACCCATGATGCCCTGTTCAAGGGGATCGAGATGGTTAAACCCGGCAACACTTTCGGTGATATCGGCCACGCTATTCAGGCCTATGTCGAAGCGCACCGTATGAGCGTTGTACGCGATTTCTGCGGTCACGGTCTGGGACGTGTGTTCCACGCGCCGCCCAACGTGCTGCATTACGGCCGCCCAGGCACCGGCGCTGTGTTGGAAGAGGGCATGTTCTTCACCATCGAACCCATGGTCAATCTGGGCCGCCCCGAGACCAAGACGCTGGCCGATGACTGGACCGCTGTGACCCGCGACAAGTCTCTGTCGGCGCAGTTCGAACATTCGGTTGGCGTGACGGCAAACGGGGTTGAGATTTTCACCCTGTCGCCGGGTGATATGTTCCACCCGACCTATTCGTCCTGATCTTTGGCCTGATCGCGTAGAAGCTTCAGCAACAGGGTCTCGTCCCGCCACGGGATGACGGCGTCATGGATGAAAACCGGCGCGCGCAGCGGTTTACGCTCGGGGCCGGTGGCTGAGTCTGTGGCAGCATCCTGCTTGGGTGCCCAGAACAATGGGAGTAATGCGCGATCCATGCGGCAAGCCTAGCATGTTTGGCAATCAGAGTCCCAAAAGCTCGGGTAGTTGTGACATCTGCGTGAACACCTCGGCGCCCAAAGCGGACAATCCCGCGCCGTCATCATGGGCGGCATAAGCCAGACAGCGCATCTCGGCCCGGATCGCAGCAGTGACGCCATTTTCGCTGTCTTCGATGACAACCGGGCGGACAGCACCGAAATGCTGCGCTGCGGTCAGAAACAGGGTCGGGTCCGGCTTGGCGGTCCCCATTACCTGGGCCGAGAACATGACGTCCTTGAATCGATCCCAAAGCCCGTTCTGGCCCAGCGTGATCTGCATTTTCTCTGGGCGGCCATTCGAGGCCACGCAATAGGGAACACTGGCGGTCTCCAGCCGCCGCAACACGTTCCGAACACCGGGCACCAGAGGCGTTCCGGCGCGCAAGGCGGCGTAAACCTCGGTATAGATTTGCTCCACCCAGTCGTCGGGCAGATCTGCCCCAAGGTTGCGCGCCTGTTGGTGGACGCCGCTCATGGTGCCGCCTACGAACAGAGACATGCATTCCGACAGCGACACATGCAAATCGTAACGTGCAAGGTTGTCGACCAGAACCTGATTGGTCAGCCTTTCGCTGTCCACCAGAACGCCGTCACAATCGAAGATGACCAGATCATGCATCGGCGCGGTCCTTCCACATCAGAGTGATATGCGTGTCGCCGTATTTGCGGGCGTCTTGCAGGATGAACCCCTCGGGCGGTTGCATCGGCGCGTTCTCCTCCCACACAATCAGCGCGTCGTCCGCGAACCACCCTTGGGTCAGAGCCGCGATGGCCTTCTGGCCCATCGACTTGCCATAGGGCGGGTCGAGGAAGAGCAAATCATAAGGCGCGTCGGTGTTTTCACCCAGCCGGGTCGCGTCGCGTCGGATCAACTGGGTGCGGTCTGCACTGCGGGTCAGGTCGATATTCTTTCGGATCAGACCCTGCGCCACGCGCCCGTCATCTACGAAGGTCACATGGGAAGCACCACGCGACAGTGCCTCAAGCCCCAGCGCACCAGTGCCTGCAAACACGTCCAGCACACGCAGCCCGTCAAAATCAATCTGATGGCTGAGGACGTTGAACAGGCTTTCGCGCACCCGGTCCGTGGTAGGCCGCAGATGCGCGCCCATGTCGCCTTTGCCGACCGAGGCCAGGGCTCGGCCTCGGAAATCTCCGGCGATAATCCTCACGCTTTGAGCAGCGGTTTCAGGTCCGCATTCGGGTCAGCCACAACGGCGGGATCGGCGGTTTTTCCTGCGTCGATCAGGCGTTTGCCGACCATATAAGCACGAGGGTCGTTCATCGCATCCACCGCAATCAGTTGATCGCCTTTGTAGTACCAGAAGGACACGGTTGCGCCCTCACCTTGCCGGGTCACGACGCGGTCATAGCCCGTGTTCAGACCCGCGATCTGCAGCTTGACGTCATACTGGTCGGACCAGAACCACGGTGTTGCAGTGTAATCCTTGGCCGCGCCCAGCATGTTCTGGGCCACGATCTCGGCCTGATCAATGGCGTTGGGCACGCTTTCCAAACGAATGCGCCCTTCGCCATGCGGGAAAGACGCACAATCGCCTGCCGCCCAAATCGACGGATTGGATGTGCGGCCATGGGCGTCGGTCTTGATACCGTTCTCCAGCTCCAGCCCCGCCATCTCTGCCAGTTGGGTCGCGGGCGCGATGCCCACACCAACCACAACGAAATCAACGGCAATCTCGGTGCCATCGGTCAGAACCGCGCCCACCACCTTGCCATCCTCGCCCAGCAGACGGTCCAGCCCGACGCCTTCACGGATATCGGCACCGTATCCGGAATGCAGCGCGCGGAAGTAATCGCTGGTCTCAGGTGCAGCGACCCGTTGCAGGATTCGGTCTGCCATCTCGACCAAGGTCACATTGACGCCGCGCTTGGCGCAAACCGCAGCCGCCTCGAGCCCGATATAGCCACCGCCCACGATCAGCGCGCGGGCGCCGTCGGTCACGCGCGGCTCCATCTCGTCGATATGAGCCAAATCCCGCACCACATGCACGCCTGCCAGATCGCCACCAATCGAGGCAGGCAAGCGGCGGGGGTCAGACCCGGTGGTCAGGGCCAGTTCGTCATAGGAAATGACTTCATCACCCAGCCACACGGTCTTGGCTTGCGGATCAATCGCGGTCACACGCTGACCCAGACGCAGGGTGATGTTGTTCTCGGCATAAAAGCTCACGGGGCGCAGGAACAGGCGCTCCAGCTCCATCTCGCCCAGCAAATAAGCCTTGGACAGGGGCGGGCGCTGATAAGGCAGATGCGACTCGGCCCCGATCAGGGTGATGTCCCCTTCAAACCCGTCTTTGCGCAGACGCGCCACCAGCGATGCACCCGCCTGCCCGGCACCGATCACGACAATATGGCTCATCTTCCCCTCACCCTGTCGAATTCCCGTGGTCTCCTCCACGCGACCACCTATATTGCGGCTAAGCCCGACTCTGCAAATCCAAACGACAGGAGCACAAAAATGATTTCAACAGGTGATACGCTGCCCGACGCCACACTGACCCAGATCGGTGCGGAAGGCCCCGAGGAGGTCCGGATTTCCGATAAAACAAACGGGCGCAAAGTGGTGATATTTGCCGTCCCCGGCGCGTTCACGCCCACCTGCCATTCGGCCCATGTGCCCAGCTTCATGCGCACCAAGGATCAGTTCGATGCCAAAGGCGTGGACGAAATCATCTGCCTGTCGGTCAACGACCCCTTCGTGATGAAAGCCTGGGGCGAGGCCACCGGCGCGTCAGGTGCGGGCCTGACCATGCTGGCAGATGCCGCGTCCGAATTCACCAAGGCCATCGGCATGGATTTCGACGCTCCGCCAGCCGGGCTGATCGCGCGCTCGAAACGCTATGCGATGCTGGTCGAGGATGGCAAAGTCACCGCGCTGAACCTGGAAGAAAGCCCCGGCGCGTGCGAAATCTCGGCTGGTGAGGGTCTTTTGGACGTCATCTGATCCGGTTTGGCCCCGGTTCTGTCGGGGCCTTTGCCCTATTTAACTTGATAGATACCCCTGAACGGCAAATACTCGGCCTAGTTGTTCAGGGAGTCCTTTTATGAAGCTCAAGTCCATTACCCTATGTCTGGGCACAGCAGGCGCACTGGCCGCGTGCGGCCCGGCCCCCACACCACAACAACAAGCCGCCCGCCAACATGAGATCGCCTGCCTTAGCGGCACGGTCGGCGGCGCGCTATTGGGTGGCGTCATCGGCAATCAGTTTGGCGGCGGGACCGGCAAGACGATCCTGACAGCAGCAGGGGCTGCCGTCGGCGGGATCGAAGGTCAGAAATTCGCGTGCTGAGGGGGACATCATGAAACTTGGGATTTTGACACTTGGCCTGACCCTTTTGGCTGGGTCCGTTGCGGCCGAAACGGTAGCAGAGCTGCATGAGAATGAATTGAAAGCCATCGACGCCAACAACGATGGATTTCTGTCAAAGGATGAGTTCAACGCTTTTTCCGACTATGCGTTTCAGGCGATGGACGAAGACAAGAACGGCACTCTGGGGTTAGACGAAGCCAAGCCCTTTCTGGACATAAAGCAATTCCAAAGCGTTGACCGCAATCAGGATAACATTATCTCTCGGTCAGAGTTCGATGCGCAGATGAACGACGACTTCACGTCTGCCGACAAAGACGGGAACGGCCAGTTGGACTAGGGCCGCCCGAACCCGACAGGAGCGTATGATGAACAAATGGATATCGCTGGGTGTTCTGGGTTTGCTAGCGGCTTGCGACGTGCCGCAGGCGCCGATTGTGACAGGACCAGACGGCCAGCAACGGATTCAGATCAATACCAGCGGGATGACCTGCTATGATACGCGCTGTCTGTATATTGACCCGGCGGCGCGGTCGGTGCGGTCGAACGGCCTGCGCACGACGCGCATCCCCGGCAATATCGACGTCAGCAGCGGCACCGTCACGCCGGATGAGTTCCGTCAAATGGGCGTTGCCGCCTCGCTGGCGGGTGGCGTCGGCTCGGCAAGCGACCGGGGTTAAACCAGACTGTCCATCTTGCGGGCCAGCTTGGCGTCCAGCGCCGACAAACCGCCCACATCATGGGTGGACAGTGTCACCTCGACCCTGTTGTAGACATTGAACCATTCGGGGTGATGGTTCCATTTCTCAGCAAAGATGGCCACTTGGGTCATCCAGCCGAAGGCCTGGACAAAATTCTTGAACGTGAAGGTCTTGGTGATCGCATCCCGGCCTTCAACCATGGTCCAGCCGGTTTGAAACAACGGGTCCAGAAGGGGGCCGCGCGTTTCGGTCGACAAAAGTTCGGTCATTGCTGTTCCTCCGGGTTCGCTTTTCTGAACGGGCCGTAATCCGTCAGAATCTCGATCTCTTCTCCCACTGCGTGGGCCTCGGCGTCCAGATATTTTCGGATCGCGTCCGCAAAGCCAGGGTCGTTGACCCAGTGTAGGCTGTGCGTGCGCGTTGGTAGATAACCGCGGGCCAGCTTGTGTTCCCCCTGCGCCCCGGCCTCGACCCGAGACAAACCCTGCGCGATGGCGAAGTCGATCGCCCTATAATAGCACAGTTCGAAATGCAGGCACGCATGGTGCTCGACACAACCCCAATAGCGGCCATAAAGCGTTTCGCATCCGATGAAGTTCAACGCGCCAGCAATCGGGTATCTGTCACGCTCGGCCAGAACCAGCGCCATGTCGTCGGCCATGGTTTCATGGGCAATGTCAAAGAATTGACGTGTCAGGTATGGCATCCCCCATTTGCGCGAGCCGGTGTCCTGATAGAACCGCCAGAACGCGTCCCAATGTTCGGGCCGCAAGTCGTCACCGGTGAGCGTGCGGATTTCTCCACCAAACCCACAGGCCTGCGCGCGCTCCTTGCGGATATTCTTGCGTTTGCGCGACGAGAGCGCCGCCAGAAACCCGTCGAATTCCGAGTAGCCATCATTCAGCCAGTGAAACTGCTGCGAATGGCGCACCATCAGACCCATTTCTTCACCCGCTTCGGCCTCGGCCTCGGTGCAGAAGGTCGCGTGGATGGATGAGACCTGATTATCCGCCGCCAGTTGCACCGCACCTTGTACGAGGGCCGATAGCCCGACGCCCTCATAGCCCGGCCGAACCAGAAACCGTCGCCCCGTGGCGGGCGTAAACGGCACTGCGATTTGCAGCTTGGGGTAATAGCGCCCACCCGCATTTTCGTAGGCATGCGCCCAGTTGTGGTCGAAGATATACTCGCCCTGAGAATGCGACTTGGCATACATCGGTGCCGCCCCGATCAGCATCCCGTCCAGATAAGCGGTCAGATATTGCGGCTGCCAACCCGTGCCCCGCCCGACCGAGCCGCTATTTTCCAGCGCCAACAAAAACCGATGCGTGGTAAACGGGTCCATTGGACGACCACCATCCGTAGCCTCGGGGCAGGCACAGCTGTCCCACTCTGCCGCAGGGATTTGCGAGAGCGACCCCAGTACCCGAACCTCGATTTGCGCCTGATCCATGTGCCCTCCGCGTCTTGTCTTTATCTGTGACGGATGGGGTGGGGTTCAACCCGGGCGGGCGGCCAAATACCCTTCAAAGGTCACATTATCGGCAACCTTGCGGGCCTCTGCCTCTTGTTCGGGCGAGCGGATGGTCCAGCACAGGATCGGCACGCCCTGCGCCTTCAGCGCAGCCACGCGGGGGCGCGACAAGTCTGCGGCCTCATGGCTGATAAAGCCGGCCCCCACCCGATCGAAATCGGGGATGTCGCGCAGGTGGTCACAAACCGCATGCGGCAAATGCTCGACTTCGGGCTGGTAGGAACAGGTGGTGATCCCACGCGGCAGATTCGGTGCCAGCCGTGCCAGTTCAGCGACCGAGTTGGGGTTGAACGACATCAGCGCCACAGGCCCGTCATAGCCTTGCAACGCGCGCACCGTATCCGCCTCGAGCGGGCCGACATTAGGGCCCATCGCCCCATCCTGATCCTTCAGCTCGATCAACAGCGGGACCTTGCCCGAAACGATCTGCAACACCTCGTCGAAGGTCGGAATGCCGTCCTCGCCGTGCAAAAGCCGCGTGGCTTGCGCTTCATCCGCCGTGATCTGCTGGATCGGACCGGATCGGCCGGTCAGCCGTGTCATGTCGTAGTCATGAAATACCATGGCCCGGTTATCGCGGCTGCGTTGCAGGTCGATCTCGATCCCGTAACCGGCCTCGACTGCAGCGCGAATGGCCGCCCGGCTGTTTTCCGGGCGGTTGTCCGAGAGGTCATGCAGGGCTCGATGCGCAATCGGGGCCTGCAAGAGCACATCAGGTAGGGCAGGTATCATGCGACCTCGAAGATGCCTTCGATCTCGACCGCTACACCCAGCGGCAACGCAGCGGCACTGACAGCCGAGCGCGAGTGGCGGCCCGCTTCGCCCAGCGCCTCGACCAGAAAATCCGAGGCCCCGTTGATCACCTGCGGCTGCGCGGTGAAATCTGCGGTCGAGTTCACGAACCCGGTCAGCTTGATCACGCGTACCAGCTTGTCGATATCGCCACCACAGGCCGCCTTGACCTGCGCCAACAGGTTGATTGCACAGACCTTGGCCGCCGCGGCACCCGCTTGGACATCCATGTCATCACCCAGCTTGCCGGTGATCATCGTGCCGTCGTTCGAGATCTGGCCCGAGACATAGACGATATTGCCCACGCGCACGAAGGGCACATAGTTGGCGGCAGGCGCAGGTGCGTCCGGCAGGGTGACGCCTAGGCTGTCCAGTTTGGCTGCGATGCTCATGTGATACTCCTCAACTAAATTCGACTCGGACGGACGCTAACCGGGATAGCGCGGATCGAAAAGCATGAAACCGGCAGTTTTACGGTTGCCCGCGCAGTAAGCATAACTTCTCTTATTCGGGACTGTTGAAGTTGGGTCACTTTACGTTGACCACTTGTCCGGGTTACACGCTGAGTGTTTCAATCTATTTGAGAAACACCTATGTGACATTGAATTGCGCCGCTTGTTGCGGTCGAAGATAGTATTGATTGAACGTCCAGGCATTTTCATTCCTGACGTGTTGGAGTGGCAAAGACCGTGTTGAGCAAAGTCAGCTTGAAGCCTCTGATCCTTGTGTCCCTGGTGGCAACTCTTGGTGCCTGCGCCACGCGCCCGCCTGCTGACGCCCCTCCCGGAGAGGTCTTTGACCCCTATGAAAAGACCAATCGGGGTATTCACGACTTCAACCTCGGCGTTGACCGCTTTCTGTTCCGACCCGCGTCAAAAGGCTATGTGAAAATCTTCCCCGATCCGGTCGTGACCAGCTTCAGCAATTTCGCCGAGAACCTGACCTTGCCGGGACAGGCGCTGGACTATCTGTTGCAGGGCAACCTGAAACAGTCGGGCAACGCTTTGCTGCGCTTTGCCATCAACAGCACTGTAGGCGGGGCCGGGTTGTCCAAACCCGCAGACGAGCTGAACCTGCCGCCTGTCGATACCGATTTCGGCGAGACCCTGCATGTCTGGGGCGTGGGCGAAGGCGCCTACGTCGAATTGCCGTTCTATGGTCCCTCGACCCAGCGTGATGCGATTGGTGTTGTGTTCAACCTGTTCTCGAACCCGATCAACTTTTCCCCGGTGCGCCCGGTCGACAATATCGGTGTTTATGCCGAGGTGGTGCGCCGCATGGGCGATCGAGGCCGGTTCTCGGACACGGTGGACTCGATTCTGTATGAAAGTGCCGACAGCTATGCGCAGGCACAAACCATCTACCTGCAAAACCGCCGCTTTGAACTGGCGCGTGATGACGAAGACGCCTATCTGGGCCTGTATGACGACCCCTATTCCGTAACCGGGACCGACCCGGTCAGGGACCCCTATCTTGACCCTTTCGAGGACCCCTATGCCGAGTAATCTGATGAACCGACGCAGTTTCGTCGCCACCGGCCTGGCCGGGGCGCTGATGACCGCCCTGCCCGCCTACGCCCAGACCGAGGCCAGCGCAAAGGCGCTGGTGGTCAGCGTGGTGGATGACATCAACCGCGTGATCGCTTCGGGCAAATCCGAAAACGCGATGATCCGCGATTTCGAGAAGATCTTTACCCAATATGCCGACGTGCCAATCATGGCGCGTTACGTACTGGGTGCCGATGGCCGCTCGGCCAGCCCGGCGCAGTTGCGACAATTCACCAAAGCCTTTCAGGGCTATATCTCGAATAAATATGGCCGCCGCTTCCGTGAATTCATTGGCGGCCAGGTTACAGTTCGCAACGCCCGCAAAATCAAGGCTGGGTACGAAGTACGCACCTCGGTCAAGCTGCAGGGCTCGTCGCCGTTTGAGGTGACTTTCCTTGTATCCGACAAATCGGGCCGAGACCGGTTCTTCAACATGTTCATCGAAGGGGTGAACATGCTGCTGACCGAACGGACCGAGATTGGTGCGATGCTGGATGCCCGTGGTGGCGATCTGAACCGGTTGATCAAGGACCTGAACAAAGTCGGTTGAGCGTCTTTAAAAATGCAAGCAGCGCCGCGCAACCTTTTGGTCGCGCGGCGCTGTGCGTTTAGTTCAGGCGTTCACCGGTTTCCTGAGCAAAGTAAGACACTTTGCTCATGTCGAAGGCCAGATTCAGCATCTTGCCCGCCTGCGCGCTGGTTTCCGCGTGTAAACGCGCCGTGACCTGCTTGCCGCCCAGCTCCGAGACCACATAGGTGTCGGCCCCCGCGGGTTCGACCATGTCGACCAGGCATTCGGCCTCTTGCACGCCGTCGCCTGCGCGGAACCCGGCTTCGGCGATGTCTTCGGGACGCAGGCCCAGGATGACATCCTTGGGCAGCGCCAGATCGCGAGCGTCGTTCAGCACCAGTGTCTCACCACTGTCGCGCGCGATGGCGATCTGGGTCCCCGCTCCGTTCTTATGCGCCTGCGCCGGGATCAGGTTCATCGCGGGCGAGCCCATGAAGTCAGCAACAAACAGGTTGGCCGGGTTGCTATAGATCTCGGCCGGTGTGCCGATCTGCTGAACGACTCCACCTTTCAGCACGACGATCTTGGTCGCCAGTGTCATCGCCTCGATCTGGTCATGGGTCACGTAAACGATCGAGGCATCCAGCGTTTGGTGCAGCTTCTTGATCTCGGTCCGCATCTCGACCCGCAGCTTGGCGTCGAGGTTGGATAGCGGTTCATCGAACAGGAACAGCTTGGGATCACGCACCAGCGCCCGGCCCATCGCCACACGCTGGCGCTGACCGCCCGACAATTGGCTGGGGCGGCGGTTCAGCAGAGGTTCGATCTGCAACAGTTGCGCCACCTCTTTCAGCTTTGCATCCTGCGTCGCCTGATCTACCCCGCGCACTTTCATGCCAAAAGTGATGTTCTTGGCCACTGTCATCGTCGGGTATAGAGCGTAAGACTGGAATACCATCGCGATGTCACGGTCCTTGGGGCTGACATGGGTCATGTCATTGCCACCAATGGACAGGGTGCCGCCAGTGATCTCCTCCAACCCCGCAATACAGTTTAGCAGGGTAGACTTACCGCAGCCCGAGGGGCCAACCAGCACCAGGAAATCGCCCGGCTCGATCGAGATGTTGATGTCCTTCAGAATCTCGGTCGCACCGTAATTCTTATAGAGTTTGTTGATATCAAGGATGGGTGCCATGGGTCTTATCCCTTCACAGAACCGGCGGTCAGGCCGCGTATGAAATACTTACCGGCAACGACATAGACGAGCAGCGTCGGTAGCCCCGCGATAATCGCGGCGGCCATGTCGACGTTGTATTCTTTCACGCCGGTGGTGGAGTTTACGATGTTATTGAGCGCCACTGTCACGGGTTGCGTACCCGCCTGGCTGAACGACACGCCGAACAGGAAGTCGTTCCAGATCTGCGTGAACTGCCAGATCACGGTCACAACGATGATCGGCAGCGACAGCGGCAGGAAGATCGACCAGAAGATCCGCAGGAACCCGGCCCCATCAACGCGTGCTGCCTTGGTCAGCTCGGACGGGATGGTGACATAGTAGTTACGGAAAAACAGCGTGGTGAAGCCCAGCCCGTAGATCACATGGACAAAGATCAGGCCCGGAATGGTCCCGGCGATCCCCATCATGCCCAACAGGCGCGCCATCGGCAGCAAAACCACCTGAAACGGGATGAAGCAGCCAAACAGCATCAGCGAGAAAATGATGTTCGCGCCTTTGAACCGCCACTGCGCCACGACATAGCCGTTCAGCGCACCCAGCAGGGTCGAGATGGCCACTGCAGGCACCGCGATGAGGACCGAGTTCCAGAAATATGGCCGCAGGCCCTCGCACTGAATACCGGTACAGGCACCGGACCATGCGGTTTTCCAGGCATCAAAGCTGACCTCGCGCGGTAAAGAGATCAGGGACCCGGTGCGGATTTCCTCAAGGCTTTTCAGCGATGTGGTCAACATCACAAACAGCGGCATCAGGTAATACAGCGCAAACAGGCCCAGCAGGACGTACAGCAACCAACGCAGGGCAATCTTGCCAACGGCACTTTGGCTACGGGGTTCGGTTTCGGATTGGGGCATCGACAGATCAGTCATTTTTCGCCCTCAGCTCTGAGTAAAGATAGGGAACGACGATGGCAAAGACGACCAGCATCATGATCATCGCGGACGACGCCGCCTGACCAATATCGCCGCGCGAAAACGCCATGGCGTACATGTATGTGGCTGGCAGATCGGTTGCGTAACCCGGTCCACCACCTGTCAGGGCGATGACAAGGTCAAAGCTCTTGATCGCAAGGTGGGCCAGCACGATGAAGGCCGACAGGAAGATCGGCGCCATCGACGGGATGATAATCGCCGTATAGATGCGCCATGTTGGGATACCATCGACCTGGGCTGCCTTGATAATCTCTCCGTCCACCGACCGCAGGCCAGCGAGGAACAGCGCCATGACGAAGCCCGAGCTTTGCCAGATCGCGGCCATCACGATGGTGTAGATGGCGTAGTCGGGGTTCACCAGCCAGTCGAACTCGAAATTGGTAAAGCCCCAGCCCTGGACCATGGACTCGATCCCCAGACCGGGGTTCAAGATCCACTTCCACGCGGTGCCTGTCACGATCATCGACAGCGCCATCGGGTACAGATAGATCGTCCGGATGGCCCCTTCGACGCGGATTTTCTGATCCAGCAGGATCGCCAGCAACAGGCCCAACACCATCGCAATCACGATGAACAGCGCGCCAAAGATATACAGGTTGTTGATTGCCGTATCCCAGCGGGGCGAGTCGAACAGGCGTTCATACTGGATGAATCCCTTGATCTCGTATTTCGGCAACAGTTTCGATCGGGTTAGCGACACCCAGGCCGTCCATCCGATAAAGCCGTAGACAAAGATCAAAACGGCAATGAACGACGGTGCCAGCACCACCTTGGGCAGGTGGTTTTCCAGCCATTCGGACATGATTTCCTCCGGGGAAAGATGCTCTGCCCCGTCAGTATAGGGGGCAGAGCAATTTGGATCAGTAGCTGTTGGCCACTGCCGCCGCCAATTGCTGAACCGCGTCAGCCGACGACATATCCGAGTTGAAATGCGCGGTCACAACATCCGTGATCGCACCAGACTGCGAACCGCGCAGCGCCATGCCGTGGGCATAAGACGGCAACAGCGAGCCTGCATCCGAGGTCGAACCCATATCTTCGGCAGACAGGTTGGCGCAGATGTCAAAGTCATCCAGTGCCACGTCGGTCCGTGCCGGGATCGAGCCTTTGTTCAGGTTGAACACTTTCTGGAAGTTCGGTGCGACGATCAGCTTGGCCAGCAGGTCCTGACCGGCTTTCTTGTCATCTCCGTCCACGTCGAACATGGCAAAGCTGTCGACATTGTACAGATAGCCATCACCGGGGGTCGAGGCGCACAGGAAGTCCTCACCGGGCTTTTTGCCCGCCGCCAGGAACTCACCCTTGGCCCAGTCGCCCATGATTTGGAACGCGGCCTCACCGTTCATGACCATCGCCGTGGCCAGGTTCCAGTCGCGGCCCGAGAAATTCTCGTCCACGTAGCCGCGCATTGTGCGCATCTGGTCAAACACCTGCACCATCGTGTCCGAGGTCAGCGCCTCGGGGTCCAGATCAACCAGCGCTTTCTGGAAGAACTCGGGACCGCCAATGCCCAGTACTACGGTTTCAAAAACGGTCGCGTCCTGCCATGCCTGACCACCATGGGCCAGAGGGATCACACCTGCGGCTTGCAGCTTATCCGCGGCGGCGTTGAATTCGTCCCACGTGGTCGGCATCTCGATGCCATTTGCGGCCAGAACGTCGGCGTTGGCCCAGATCCAGTCAACGCGGTGTACGTTCACCGGCGCAGCGCACCACGTGCCCTCGCATTTCATATGGCCCGCGATCGAGGCGGGCAGAACGTCGGCCCAGCCTTCGGCCTCGGCCACGGACGAGATATCGGCCAGCACGCCCTCTTCATACCATTCCTGAATGGCGGGGCCTTTTAGCTGAACAGCAGTCGGCGCGTTGCCCGACAGAACGCGGGCGCGCAGCGCGGTCATCGCGGCATCACCGCCACCGCCGGCCACGGGCATATCGGTCCAGCTACCACCATTGGCCGCGAATTCCTCTTGCAGGACGGCAACTGACTTGGCCTCACCACCCGATGTCCACCAATGCAGAACTTCGGCCTGGGGGCCCGCCAACACCGACGATCCGGCCACAACAGCCAGCGTCGATACGGTGGCAAATGCAAAACGTTTCATTTCTTGTCTCCTCCCTGAGAACCTAAGAGGCTGCCGCAGCAGCGATGTCGGCCATACTGGGGCGCACGGGCCGTCTGGCAACTTGGAATCCGCGCCAAACCCGTGCGTCAGACCAATTTTTCACCGCTTCTGTTACAGCGTGTTACGTTGACATTGAATCTGTTTCCGTTCGTTACAATTGACGATATCGGAGGAACAGTGACTGGGAGGACAAACCGCGTGAGTATCCCGCGACTTTTGGTGGTGGATGACGACCCCGAGATGCGGGCGATGATGACCCAGTTCCTGCAGCAGAACGGGTTCATCGCCCTGCCCGCCAGTTCTGAAAATGAAATCCGTGGACATCTGGGGGCGGGCCGCATTGACCTGATCTTGCTGGACGTGATGCTGGGCGATGAAAATGGCGTCGAGATCTGCGCCCGCCTGCGCGCCGAACAGGATGTGCCGATCATTCTGGTCTCGGCCCTCTCAGCCGACCATCAGCGCATGGCGGGGTATGAGGTCGGGGCCGATGACTATATCGCCAAGCCTTTCAACCCGCAGCTTCTGCTGGCTCGCGTGCGGGCGGTGATGCAACGGGCGCGGCGGTCATCGTCGCTTGCCTACCGCCGTCGCATCCACAGCTTCCGCTTTGACGGCTGGCTCTATGACGGCAAACGCGATGAGGTGCATTCGCCCGAGGGCTATTTGGTGGCGCTGTCCCAGCGTGAGACGGCGTTGCTCAAGGTTTTGCTGGCCAATCCGCATATCCCCCTGACAAGGGATGAGATCGTCGCCGCGCTGGATGTCACCGGCGGCACCGACAAACCCGAGGCGCAGGGCCGCGCCATCGACATGCTGGTGGGGCGGTTGCGGTCAAAGATCGAAGTCAACCCGAAGGACCCGCAGATGCTGCGCACCGAACGCGGCGTCGGCTATGTTTTTGCCGCTGACGTGTCGGTGCAAGAGGAATGACACTGCGCCTGCGCAATCTAGGCTGGTTTTGGGTGATCTCAGCGTTCGCAACAGGGGTGGTATCGGCCAGCCTGTGGTTTGCTTCGGCCCGCGCCTGGAATCAGTTCCTGACGCAATCCTTCGTCGCAGGGTTCACCGTCTACGAAGACCTGCGCACCGGGATCGCTCCGGCCGCTCCGCTGTCCATTATGCCCTTGTCACCGGCGGATACCGTGCTGGCCGGTATGGGAGAGTTCCAGCAAATGTCTGGGTCTTCGGGCCGTCGGTTCCTGACCAACCTTTCGATCCTGACCGACAGTTCAGCGCCGCTCAACGGGCGTGAATTGACGCTGGCGATCCTGTCCGATCGTCTGGTCTATCCGGTCTCGGACATCGTCTCGCGCAGTGATCAGACCGGGCCTGAAAAGATGGGTAACCTGACCCGGTTGCTGGCCACCTATTGCAGCGAACCGATCCTGATTGCGCAATTCGGGCGCGGGCCGTGGTATCGCGTGGATGGCACCGGGATCTGGGGCTGTGGCGCGGCGCCGACCGATCTGCGCCTGCCCGCGATATTGCTGGGCATCGTGGCTCTGGCGGTCCTTCTGACCTCGGTCGGCAACGTGTCTGATACGTTCACCCGGTTTGCCCATGCCCTGCGCGACCGTCGGAGGCGCGGAGGCCCCGACAGCTATGACGCCGACGGGCCAACCGAGCTGCGTGATATCGTGTCTGCGGTGAACGCCCATCTAGACGCCGAACGCGCCTTGCTAGAGCAACGTGCCACGGTCTTGTCGGGCGTCAGCCACGATCTTGGCACCCCCGCTACCCGCGTCCGGCTGCGCGCCGCGTTGATCGTCGATGACGAGCTGCGAGAAAAGCTGGAAGCGGATGTGGACCAGATGACCGGCATGATCGAAAGCGTTCTGACCTACACGCGTTCAGAACTGAGCGTCGAGGAACCGCGACAGATTTCCCTGACATCTCTGGTCGAATCTGTCGTCGACGATTATCAGGACATGGATCTGCCGGTGACGCTTCAGAATGTCGATCCGGTCACGGTCGAGGGTGCTCCGTCCGTTTTCATGTCCCGCCGCGGGCATGGGACGCTGCTGGAAACCCGGCGCATGTTGGTAATAGGTCGGCCCATTTCGCTGAAACGGGCACTGACCAACCTAATCGACAATGCGCTGAAATATGGCCGCCACGCCGAGGTCCAGTTGGAAACCGACGCGCACACCGCAACGATCACGGTCGAGGACAAGGGCAATGACCTGTCCGTTCATGAGATCGAGGCCCTGATGGCCCCGTTTCAGCGCGGATCAAATACAGGCTCGTCAGACGGGTTTGGCCTGGGTCTGACAATTGCTGCCACAGTGGCTGACCAGCATGGTGGCGGGCTGCATTTCGAGGCCGGAGATCAGGGGCTGCGCGCCCGATTGACGATCACGCGGCAGTAATCTGTCAGCCCATGTAGCTTCGCACCAAAGCGCTGGCGATCAGGGACCACCCATCCGCAATGACAAAAAAAGCCAGTTTGAACGGCAGTGAAACCGTTGCAGGTGGCACCATCATCATCCCCATCGACATCAGCACCGCAGCTACCACGAGGTCGATGATCAGAAAGGGCAGGAAGATCAGAAAACCGATCTGAAAGGC
Source organism: Ruegeria sp. J8 (assembly GCF_056531925.1). Lineage (NCBI taxonomy): Bacteria > Pseudomonadati > Pseudomonadota > Alphaproteobacteria > Rhodobacterales > Roseobacteraceae > Ruegeria > Ruegeria sp. J8. The sequence goes on along the minus strand of NZ_JBQFMR010000003.1, from coordinate 183,469 downwards.
CCGCGCAATCTCGGACAACATGAAAGAGGGCATCAGGATCGACAACGGCGCATCCGGCGACACGCCCACCGCATTGCCTTCGGGACGCAGTGCAGCCATGGCGTAGAACGTGTCAGGGTCCAGTCGCGCGGCCATGAAGGCGCGAAACGGTTGAAGGGCGCGTTCCAAAGCGGGCTCGACCTCCATCGTTTCGTCGACCATGGGTTGGATGCCAGTGGTCCAGGCTTCGTTAAAGACGGGCTCCATTATGAAATAGGTCAGAAACAAAGCCAGGCTGACGATCAGCATGTTGGGGGGCGATTGTTGCAACCCAATCCCTTGCCGAAGGATGGCCAGCACGGTGATCAGAAAAGGAAAACAGGTGATCATGATCGCCAGCCCAGGTGCGAGGCTGAGCACGGTAAGCAACAGGATCAATTGGATCGTCCGCGCCGAGATGGAACCCCCGTCACCCAGCGACAAGGACACATCCTGCGCTTCTGCAAAAGACGGTGTCAGCAGCAGCGCCACGATGATCCAGGGCAGAACGCGCATCAACCGATCCCGTTTTGCAGATCGGCAATCTCGGTCAGGCGCACGGCCAGTTGTCCGGCCTGATCGCCTTCCATCTCTTCCAGCAAGCCGCGGGCCACCAGCTGGTCCCCTACATAAAGATCCACCGGATCCTCGATCCGTTTGTCCAAAGTCAGCACCGCATTTTCACCCATGTTCAACAGATCGCGGATCAGTGGGCGGGCGCGGCCGACCGAGACCGTGATCTCGATCGGGACCGATTCAAACGGGTTGGATTTTTCGCTTTTGGGACTTTGGGGATCACTCATTGCTCAATGCCTCTTTTGCCTCGAATACATACGCGTCGAACGCGGCGCGGATCGACGTCAGCAGGCCGCCGCAATCCACCTCGCGCCGCGAGATACCGACCTGCAATCTAGCCTGGCCGGGTTTGATCTGCGGGTCTGAGATGACTTGCGCCATCTTGGCCATCCCCTCGGGCAGCATCTCTTTCACCTCAGCCGCGAGGCCTTCGGGGACGAAAACCTGTATCGGCTCATTGATCTGTTCGCGAGCCATGTCGGTCAGTTGTTCGGCCAGCCGGATGATATAACCTCGCTCCAAAGTTTCGGGCAGAACCGCGAGCATCAGGCTGTTGAACATCGGTTCCAGCGACAGTGTCATCCGTGTTACCGCCTCATGATAGGTGAAGGACATGTCCTCAAGCGACTTGGCCAACTCGGTCGAGATCCGGCCTCGGTTTTGCTCCTGTGCCTGAACGGCATCTTCCCAACCGGCGGCATAGCCCTGTTCGAACGCCGCCAGACGCTGTTCCTCCAACCCGTCCTCATCCAGCAAGTGCAGCTTTCCACCGCCAGCCTGCAACGTGAAATCTTCCAGCAAATGGGCGATCGACATCAGACCTTTTCCTCGCCTTCTTCAAGCCAGCTGCGCAGGATTTCGACCGTTTCCTCCTGCTTGTCGCTAATCATCGCCCGCAGCCGATCTACCGGGTCCGCCCCGGGCTGAGCCGACAGTGCTGGAACATCCCCGCCGGTGGCCTGACCCGCGATCGGTGCGAATTGCCCGCCTTCTTCGGTCGCAATCTCACCCGTCAAAACCGAGCCTGGTTCGGGTAGACTTCCGGTAGGTAGTAGTGCCGTGGTCACAACCGGCTTGGTCAAAATAGGCCGGATCACGAACAACCCAAGGATCAGAGACACAATCGCCAGAACTGCCATCTGGATCAGCGACATTGCGTCGAAATGCACCTTCTGCCAGATCGAAGCCGAGGCCAGCGTGCCCTGCGGTTCAACAACCGGCAGGTCCATGGATTTCAGCGTGATCACGTCGCCGCGTTCCGCATCAAACCCCACAGCCGAGGCGACCAATTCCTTCAAGGCCTCCATCTCTGTTTCGGGCATGGGGGCAAAACCTTCCGTGCCCGTCGCATCCACACTGCGCGTTCCATTCACCAGTACGGCCACAGTCAGACGTTTGATCGCGCCGGGGGCGTTGTGAACCTCAAGCTCCGTCTCGGACACCTCGTAGTTTACCCGCTCGCGCGTCTGGGTGGCGTTCGAGTTCGACTCGTCGCCCCCCGCGCCGTCACCATCCGGCAGGTTCGACGCAACGGTGACATCGGCGGATTGATTGCGCGCGCTGTCTGAACGTTCTTCGACATCGGTGCTGATTGCCACACGACCGTTGGGGTCAAAGCGACGCTCGCGAATGGATTCGGTTTTCGTCACCGTATCTACGCTGACTTCTACAACGGCATTGCCCGTACCTACGCGGGCTTCGACCAAACGCAGGACCTTTTCCCGCAATTGCCGCGACTTGTCATCCGCCGTATCGGCGGCAACGGCGTTTTCCTGCGCGCCAATCACAGCCCCGTTCGAATCGATGATCGCCACATTCTCGGGCGCAAGACCACTGACCGCGGATGAGACCAGAAACCGGATCGCCTTGGCCTGATCTGACGTGATATCCGCCCCCGAAGACACCAGATAAACCGAGGCAGTCGGTGCAACGCTGCGCTGAAATGGATTGGTTGAACCCTTGGCGATGTGCACTCGCGCCTGGCTGATATGGGGTGCCCCTACAATCGTGCGGGCCAGTTCACCCTCTTTGGCGCGCCAATAAGCGGCGTCAAACATTTGCGAAGTGGTCCCGAACCCGCTGAGCGTATCCAGCAGATCGTACCCCCGGTTTCCATTCGCAGGCAAACCCTCGCTCGCCAGAGTCATGCGCAACTCATCCCGCTGCGACCCCGGCACGTAGATCGAGCCGCCCCGAATCTCAAAGGGCACGCCGCGCTGATCCAGTGACCGAACGATATCGCCCGCCGCCCCACTTTCCAGCCCGGCATAAAGCAAGGTCATCGACGGTGCCGTTATCAGCCGCGACATCGCAAGGACCCCAAGAAATACCAGCATAACCGCACCGGCAACGATGATTTGTTTTCGCCTGTCCAAACTTGTCCAGACAGTTCCAATCTGCTGCACGCTCACCTCCGACTCGCCGACATTCTGCTTGGCGCATCCCTTGTTTGACCGATTGCCCTTAATAATCGGTTAGTCCCTACCGGGTTATGACGATTGCAGAACGGATGGATGAGGACGTCATGACTGACGCAACTGCAGAACAGGCAGAAGCCCCAGAAAAGCCTGGGAAAAAGGGGTTGATACTAGGTGTGATTCTAGCCCTGTCCGGCGCGGGTGGAGGGTATTTTGTAACCACGTCCGGGCTGTTGCCAATAGGCGCCATGCCCAAGGCGCAAGAGGCGGTTGAAAAGGCGGAAAAAAAGCCTGCAAAAGCATTGCCTGACGTTGGATTCGTCGATCTTCCGCCGCTGATCCTGTCGCTGAACTCGGGCGATTCGCGGCACCTGAAATTTCACGCTCAGCTTGAGGTGAACTCGAACTATCTGGGCGATGTCGAAAAGATGAAGCCGCGAATCATGGATGTGCTGAACGGGTATCTGCGGGCGGTTGAAATCTCGGATCTTGAGGATTCGTTGGCCCTGGTGCGCATTCGCGGGCATCTGCTGCGGCGCATCGGCATTGTAGTTGGCGAGGATCGCGTTCGCGATGTCCTCGTGATGGAATTCGTTTTGAATTAGGAGGCGAAGTTGGAACTGATCGCAGATATTTTCCTAGTCGCAGGCGCCTTCGGCGCAGGTCTCTATTGCTTTGTTCTGTCTCGACGCCTCAAGCGATTCACCGATCTTGAAAAGGGCGTTGGCGGGGCCGTTGCCGTTCTTTCGGCACAGTCGGATGAATTAAAGAAATCGCTGGAGTCCGCGCGTGCGGCGTCGGACCGCTCCGGGGACACCTTGAAGCAATTGACGCAACGGGCGGAGACGGTCGCGCAGCGGTTGGAGCTGATGATGGCGTCGATGCATGACATCGTGCCGGATCAGGAAGCCCCAAAGGATACAGCCTCGCCCGCGACCGAGCCTACGGTGCCACCAGAGCCTGAGGTTGCAAAGGTTGAAGCTGCGGAAGCGCCCGAGCAAAAGGAGGAACCCGTTCCTGAGCCTGCGGAAAAACGAACGGCTGGTCCGATGTTTATGCGGCATGGTCGCAAGAGGCGTGAGGCCACGGCATGAAAACAAGGCAGAGCAACAAACCCAAAGGCGGCGTGCTTGCTGTGATCTCTTTGCTGATGATCGGATCGGCTGCGATTCGCGTCGGGTTGGAGGCTGGTCCGGCACTGGCCAAGAACGCCGAACCGACGGTCAAGCAAGCCAAGCCAGAAGGTATGGAAAAGCCCGGCGCACAGGAATTGTTGACAGAACTTCTGCGACGCGAAGCGGCGTTGGAAAAGCGCGAAGCCGCCGCAATCGACAAGGAAAAGGCGTTGGAAATCGCCGAGCAAGCCATCGAAACCCGAATGGTCGCTATGCAAGCGGCCGAAGAGAACCTGCGCGAAACGCTGGCCTATGCGGAAAAAGCGGCCGAGACCGACCTGACCCGGCTGACGGATGTGTATCAAAGCATGAAACCCAAAGACGCAGCCGCCTTGTTCGAGACGATGGATCCAGGTTTTGCCGCCGGTTTCCTGTCACGGATGCCTGCGGATGCCGCTGCTGGCGTGCTGGCGGGGATAAGCCCTGAGACCGCCTATACAATCAGCGTCATCATGGCGGGGCGCAACGCTGCCGCGCCACAGGAATGACGTCCATGTTCACCAAAGCCGCGTTTGAGTTTGCTGGAGGCCCCTCATGATCGGACTAGTCGGAATTGTCGTCATCTTCGTCATGGTGTTCGGTGGCTATCTGGCCGCTGGCGGCAAGATGACCATCATCATGAAATCTCTGCCGTTCGAAATGATGATGATCGGGGGCGCAGCGGTCGGAGCGTTTTTGATCAGCAACGACATGAGCGCGGTGAAGCATACGCTCAAGGACATGGGAAAGGTGTTCAAAGGTCCGAAATGGAAACCCGATGACTACCGCGACCTGTTATGCCTTCTGTTTTCCCTGATCCGCATCGCCAAAGCCAACCCGGTCGAGGTCGAGCAACATATAGAAGACCCCGAAAATTCCGCGGTGTTTTCGGCCTATCCGAAGATTCAATCCGACAAAGAGGCCGTGGATCTGATCTGTGACACGATGCGGTCGGCTTCGATGAACTACGACGACCCCCATCAGGTCGAAGAAGTTCTGGAAAAGCGGATGGAGGCGAATTTTCACCACGCCATGCATTCCAGCCATGCATTGCAGACGGTTGCGGATGGCTTGCCAGCCCTGGGGATCGTGGCTGCGGTTTTAGGGGTGATCAAGACCATGGGATCGATCGACCAGCCACCCGAGGTGCTGGGTAAACTGATCGGGGGGGCTCTGGTTGGGACCTTTCTGGGCGTGTTCCTGGCCTATGGTCTGGTCGGGCCATTCGCAGGAAAACTGAAGGCCGTGGTTGAGGAAGACAACCATTTCTATCAACTGATCAAAGAGGTTCTGGTCGCCAATCTGCACAACCACAACCCCGCGATGTGCATTGAAGTCGGTCGCCAGAACACGCCGACCCATAACCGCCCTGGTTTTTCGGAACTGGAAGAGGCGTTGAAAGAGCTGAAACAGGCGGCGGCATGATCCGACTTGGTCTTTTTCTTGCAGTGTTGCTTGCAGCAAACGGTGCCACTGCGCGTGAAGCCACCGTGCGCTCGGGAGAGCATGAGGACTACACCAGGCTGGTCATTCAGGTGCCGCCTGGCACCGGCTGGGTCCTCACCCAAACCAAGTATGGTGCGCGTCTGAACGTCACCCTGGAGGATGTTCATTTCGAAACCACTTCGGTCTTCCGCAGGCTGTCTCAAAACCGTTTGTCCGCCATTTCTCAGACCGAACCGGGCGGGCCATTGGAAATGCAATTCGGGTGTGACTGCGCGGCTTCGGCGTTTTTATACCAAGACACCATGATTGTGGTCGATATTGCCATTGCGCAGGCCCTGCCACCGATAGGTGCGGACATTCCTCCGCCCATCTTGCCGCAAGCAAACCGCGACACCGGGCTGCTGGCGGCCGCTCAGAACCGCAACGTCTTGCCAATGCCTGCGCTTCCGACGCCATTGCTTGGGTTTGAGGATCGCCTGTCAGAACGTCTATTACAAGGTGCAGACCGGGGCATCGTTGACCTTGAGCTTGCCCAGGTTGGCCCGCGATCGTCGATCTTTGACGGTGCCACGGAAGGGCCAGCAGACCCGACAGGGAATATCAGCGTATCGACGGTGCTCGATGAATTGAACGGTCTACTGGGGCCCGATTTGATCGGGTTTGAACAAGAACCTGCCTGCATATCCGATACAGAGTTGGGGTTCGGGACGTGGGGTGGCTCAGCCGATTTCCCTCAGCAAATAGCCACCTTAAGATCAGGTTTGTTTCAGGAATTCGATCGGGTTGATCAGGACACAGCGCTGTCTCTGGCAAAGCTGTACGCATTCTATGGCTTCGGCGCCGAGGCGATGCAGGCTTTGGCATTGGTGGAAGATCCCGATGCTGACGTAAACCGGGTTGCAGCAATTGCGCAGTATTTGGACGCAGGGCATGCGGCAGACGACAATCCGTTTGGTGGCTTGCAACGATGCGGGGGTGACGTTGCACTTTGGGCTGTTCTGATGGCCGGGGAATTATCCGCTGAAGCAAACTTGGACAGGGTAGAGCAATCATTTTCACGGCTGCCAACGCATCTAAGACGGCAATTTGGACCTGATCTATCCGAAATTTTGGTCGATGCAGGTCGGTTAGAAGCCGCTCGACGCGTATTGCGGTCTGTTGACCGGGCGGGAATTCAAAACGCCTCGGACACAACACGGGCCAGAGCTAAGGTCGCAGCCGCCGAAGGTGACGCTCCAAAAGCCGAGGCGTTGCTAAACGACGTGGTTGCATCCTCCGGCCCCAATCTGGACGCTCCGCTCGCTTTGGCGCGGCTGATCGAAAACCGATGGGTTGATCGAGGCGCCGCTTCACCCGAAGAAGTCGCCCTTGCGGCGTCTTTTTCGAACGAGTTTCGTAAATCCGAGATCGAGCCGCAGTTAAAACGGGCTCATGCTGTGGCCCTAAGTCTGACTCAGGAATTCGACCTAGCATTTGATGCTGCCTTGGAAATACCTGCAGGGCAAGAACGCCTGGCCACGTTGAACCGGATTTCTCACATTCTGGTGGAGAGGGCGGATGACATAACATTTCTACGTCGGGCGTTGGAATTTGCATCCGGTGATACGCAGGACCTGAGCACAGATACGGCTGTCGCGTTGGCAAACCGTCTGGTGAAGCTTGGGTTCCCTGGACCAGCGCTGGCTTTGTCGAACAGACCCCAAGATACGGTGCAACGGTCAGAGCGTGCACGGATCAGGGCACGCTCTGCCTTGCAAACGCAACGCCCTCACCAAGCTATGCTTGAACTGGAAGGGGACAGTTCGGAAGAGGCATTGCGTATCAGGCACCAAGCGATGCAAGCCCTTGGCGATTTCGATACAGCCGGAGAGCTATCGCGCACATTAGGGCAGGCGGAGCAGGCTGACCGAAATTTTTGGCTGGCCGACCGCCCCGAAGCCATTGATCAAGAGGAAGAAACGCAATTTGGTTTGGTTAGCAAGGCGACACAGGTCCTGATCACTCCTCCTGTTTCGCAACCTGACAAGCCTTTGGCCGAGGCGGCGGATTTACTTCAGGATAGTGTCGAAGCTAGGGAAAAAATCACCCAATTGCTTACTATTCTCGAGCAGTGAACCGTATCAATTGGGGCCCGATTCCCCGCGAGACTGCTATCGCGGGGGTGAAGAAACCAGCGACGCCAGATCGGCATATCTAGAATGCGGTTCAATCCAGGACAAGATCGCATCGCGGATCGCGTTAGCCCGATGCGCTCCGACAACTGGTTCTGCGAACTCGGAATATTTCGCCAAAACCTCATCGCGCGACATAGGCGCCTCAGGGCCACCGCGGGCGTGGATATCGCCCGAATGCAAAATGCGCCCGTCCGTTGTCTCAATTAATACATCTGCCCAGCGCCCACCCGGGAACCGTTGCGAATGCCTCTCTTCCTCGCTCACGTGTATACGGGAAATCAGGCCCGCGATCCGGGGGTCGGACAGTCCGGGCCCTGAGATATGCTCGGCTCCGATACGGCCATACAGAACCTGAACTGCAACAGCGAAGGGCAGAGAGTACTGTGCTTGCGAAGTGGTCGCGGGCATTCCAGAAAACAGTCGCACGGCCTCACAAAAAGTGTTGATCTGGATCGAATGGATCTGGTCACCGACCAAACTGTGGTTCGACATCAGCGCGCGGACCCCATCTATCGCGGCGTGGGCCCAGCGGCAGATCGGGTACGGCTTCACATATTGATACTCAACCTGCCAAAACCTGCCCAAATCCGCCCAATGCGGGGCGGCAGTCTCGGCCTCGATCGTGATGGCAGGTGCCCCGGTAAACCCCCGCTCGGCCAGAATCGCCGCGGACAGGCCGACCATCGCACCCCATCCCGAACCATCATGCAGCATCGTGGGATTGGCGATCTCGCGCATCATCTGGCTGCGCGGCCCATGATATTCGGCGATCCCCAGCGCCTGCCGCAACTGGTCTGGAGTGAGCCCGCGCAATCGGGCCGCCATTGCGACCACGCCCAGCGCATTCCAGGCCCCAGAGGTGTGATAATCGCTGACCGACGCGTGCAGCGAAATCCCCGCGCGGCCCGCGATTTCATAGCCAGAGATCACAGCAGCCAAGGCCTGCGGGCCAGTCAAATTCGGGCAATGCGTGGCAAGCGCAACCAACGCAGGCAGCACAACCACGCCGATATGGCCTTTGGTCGGGTTATACCCGTCATGCCCGTCCAGATTGTCTGTCTGTGTCGCCGCCGCATAGGCAGCGCCAGCCATACTGACGGGTCGCCCGTCAAACATCAGCCGAGCGCTAAAGGAAGAATCCGTGCTGGCGTAAAGCAATGCCGCCGTATCCCGCGCGATCACGCCTGCTTCCATCGGGCCGGAGGCAATCAGGATGCCCATAGTGTCCACCATCATCAGCGCCGCTGCCTCTTTGGCGCTGTCTGGCATTTCCTCGGGTGGACGATTTAGGACGAAATTTGCAACGCGGGCGAACGTATCGGTCATTCGGCAGGCTCTATAACGGGCTTAGAGACGTCACGCAGCCGATATCCCGCAGGATCAAAAGGAGGTTCAGCCAGAATAGTTGCGCGATGCGGTTTGCCGAGGATGAACACCTCAACCCTATCACCGGGCTTTGCGACTTGCGGGTTTGCGAACCCAAGGGCCAGCGATTTACCGACCGAATACCCGAAGCCACCCGATGTCACGCGCCCGACCGAATGACCATCTGGTGTAAAGATCGGCTCACCGCCCGAGGCGTCGGCGGTGTCCACCTCAATTTCGAACATCGACAAAACCTCACGCACAGGGTTGTCCTTGATGGCCAGATAGGCCTGCTTGTGCAGGAAATCCTTGTCCAGCTTGATGAGGCCGTCCAGCCCGACTTCTTGCGGCCAGTATTCCTGACTGTACTCTCGCCCCCACGAGCCGTAGCCCTTTTCGATACGCAGACTACCCAGCGCACGGCCGCCAACTGGGCCGCCGCCTTGCTCTTTCGCGGCCTCCAGCAAGGCCGTGTAAAGCGCAACCTGATCGCTCTCAGCGCAGTGCAGCTCCCACCCAAGGTCGCCGGTAAAACTGACACGGATGGCGAGGCAGGAAACGCCCGCCACGTCTATCTGACGTGAACGCATGAAGCGGAACCCTTCGTTGGACAGATCCGCATTGGTCAGCCGTTGCAGCACATCGCGCGATTTCGGGCCGGCGACGTTGAACCCGGCGATACGGTTTGTGGCAACCTCGAAACGGGTACCTTCAGGCAGATCAACCATGTTGAAGAACCGCTGGTGATAGCGCTCGGCCATGCCCGAGCCGATCATCATGTATTCGTCATCGGCGACTTTGGTGATGGTAAAGTCCCCGGCAACGCCTCCGCGCACTGAAATCAACGGGGTCAAACACGACCGGCCAACCTCGGTCGGTACCCGGTTGGCAACAAGACGATCCAGCCAATCATGTGCCCCTGGCCCCTTGATCACATAGTTGGCGAAGTTCGAGATGTCGATCACACCCACAATGTCGCGCAACATCTGCACCTCTCGGCCAACCGGTTCCCACCAATTCTGGCGGGTGAAGCCGTTGGTTTCGACCACACCGGGTTGATCAGCGAACCAGAGGGGGTGTTCCCACCCGCAGTTCAGACCAAAGACGCAGCCCATCTCCTTTTGCATCTGATAGGCCGGGCGCAGGCGCGCGGGGCGTCCGGCGCTGCGCTCTTCGTTCGGGAAATGGATGGCGAAGCGGTGCGTATAAACGTCCTGCACCCGCGCCTTTGTGAAGGCCTTGTCGGCCCAGTCGCCGAACCGCGCCAGATCCCAGGCGAACATGTCGTGTTGCGGCTCGCCCTCGATCATCCATTGCGCCGACAATAGGCCAAGCCCGCCCGATTGCGAAAATCCGGGGATGATCCCCGTGCAGCAGAAATAGTTCTGCAACTCGGGCACAGGCCCCCAGATTGCATTCGAATCCGGCGACCAGATCATCGGGCCATTGATTACCCGCTTCACCCCCGCAGTTGCCGCAACGGGCACGCGTTCGGTGGCCCGGATAACGTTTTCCATGATGCGGTCCAGATCGTCGGGGAACAGATCGTGGGCGAAATCCAGCGGTGTGCCGTTTTCGGCCCAAAACCGCATGTCCTTCTCATAGGCCCCGATCAGCAAGCCATTGCCCTCTTGCCGGAAGTAGTACTCGCCATCCCGGTCGGCGATGGACGGCAAACGACGGCCCAACGCGGCGACTTCATCAATCGCTTCGGTGACAAAATACTGATGTTCAGTCGGTTGCAGGGGCAGTTCGATCCCAGCCATCGCGGCCACTTCACGCCCCCACAATCCACCGGCATTGACCACCCACTGTGTGTGGATATCGCCCTTTTCGGTGCGTACGATCCACGTTCCGTCAGGCTGTTGATTAGTCCCTAACACGGGACAAAACCGTTCAATACTGGCGCCCATCGCGCGTGCTCCAGCGGCATAGGCATGTGTTACACCCGAGGGATCAACATTGCCGCCATCGGGTTCGAACATGATGCAGCGGATGTCATCGAACTGCGCTAGCGGGTGCAGTTCCATCGCCTGTTCGCGGCTGATCTCGTGGAAGTTCAGGCCGTAGAAACGCGCCTTGGCCTCTTGCAGACGCAGTTGGTGTTCGCGGTCCTCGGTTTGCGCCAGATAGAGCGACCCGGATTGAAACACGCCGCAGCCCTGTCCGGTTTCCTTCTCTAACTCTTTGTACAGGTTCATCGTGTAGTGCTGAATGCGCGTGATGTTGTTGTTGTCATGCAGCCCGTGGATATTGGCCGCTGCGTGCCACGTGGACCCACTGGTCAACTCATCGCGTTCCAGCAGGACAACGTCAGTCCAGCCCAGCTTGGCCAGATGATACAGGATCGAGCAGCCGACCAGCCCCCCTCCGATGACAACGGCCTGAGCATGGGTTTTCATTGGCGCACCTCCTACAGAGCTTGCACGAAAGTCAGCCACAGGTCAGGGGCTACTGATGCTCTGTTCCCGACGCAAAATGTCGGTAATGACGATCAAAGCGCCGGAAGCAAACACCGCGTCGGCGAATCATCGCCCGGTGACACCAAACGCGCGATGTCGTGAGCGTTTGTGTCTTGAAATGAGACGCACTGATTCTTTGATTAAATTAGGAAGCACGAAAATACGTGCCGAATAGGTCGAAACGCGACGGGACAGGCTGGTTTGAAACACGGTGAAGACCGCGTGGATCAGCAGAAATCTTGAAAAGTTCCTAAAATGTTCTATATTTGTTCCACGTGAATGTCTGAGGTGGAACGGAGGTATTCGAGCTATGGCCAACGCTGCCCGTCAAAGCTGGTACGACGCACCCAGCAACGACTATCACATGCTGCCCGTCACGGACCGGCAGATGCGCTATGCGCGCGCGATTGCCCAGCAATCGGCGCTTGAAATCCCGGTCGAGGCACAACGCGACCGCAGGGCCATGTCCCAGTGGATTTCGGCGCATAAACAGGATGACCCGTCACCATTCGCCAATTACCCGACCGGCAAACAGGTCGCTTTTGCCGAACGGATCTCGCGTTCCAAACGCAGACCGATACCGTCTGAGTGTTTCCGCGACAAGCAAATGATGTCCCGGTGGATTGACACCAACAAATAGGCTCTAGTCCGAGTGGTTTCGGGCATAAAGTGCCACGGCAGCGGCGACGAAGAGGCCCAGCAGGATGTAGCCTGTCACCGCTTCTGACACAGCCAACGCGCGGCACAGGCCGGTTGGGGCCATGTCGCCATATCCAACGGTGGTGAAGGTGACATATGAGAAATACAGGATGTCCCCCGGTCCGCTGGCACCGACCACGCAGTTGTCTTTATAGCCGAACGCACCATAGACGGCGGCGAACAGGAAGGGGACGACCTGAATAAAGGATACGCCCATCAAGAACAGCACGCGGCGCGGGGATTTCACCTGTGTCATATAGTACCACGATTGCGAGACGATCCACAGGAACAGGCCCACGGATGCAAACGTGCCCAACGTATCGCCCGCCGTTGATTCACTAAGGCGGGAAAGGCCGAACCAGGCAAAGAAGCTGGCCAAAACCATACCGCCTGCGGCAAGCAGGGTCGATTTCCATTCTTCCAACGTTGTCGGCTCGCGGCGCATGTCGTCTCCGTCTTTAACGGGTGCGATGATCGGGGTTTCGCCCCGCCCGTGCAACCGAGTGGTTTAGTCTGCGCCCAAATGTTCCTGCCCGCGTTGGCGCGCCAGCCCGATCTGCTTCTGCCGCTCGCGGAAGCGCTTCTTGTCAGCTTCCGAGGTTTCATCCACACATTGATGGCACGAGACGCCGTGTTCATATTCAGGACGTTTCATATCCTCGGGCAGGATCGGACGGCGACAGCCATGGCACAGGTTGTGGGGCCCCTCGACCAGCCCGTGCCCCACGGACACGCGATTGTCGAAGACGAAACACTCACCCTGCCAAGTGCTGTCCTCGGCGGGCATTTCCTCAAGATATCGCAGGATACCGCCTTTCAGGTGATAGACATCCTCGACCCCCTGACCCAGCAGGAAGTTGGTGGATTTCTCGCACCGGATACCGCCGGTGCAGAACATGGCAACACGCTTGTTGTGAAAGCGGTCCTTGTTTTCCTCCCACCAGGCCGGGAATTCGCGGAAACTAGCTGTTTCAGGGTCTATTGCTCCTTTAAACGTACCAATCGCCACCTCATAATCGTTGCGGGTGTCGATCACCACCACATCGTCGGAACGGATCAGGTCGTTCCACTCCTCCGGCTCGACATAGTTGCCGACACGGGCGCGCGGATCGACATCCGGCTGGCCCATGGTCACGATCTCTTTCTTCAGGCGCACCTTCATCTTGCCGAAAGGCGGATGGTCGGCGGTGGCCTCTTTCCATTCCAGATCGGCGCAACCCGGCAGCGCTTTGATATGCGCCAGCACGGCGTCAATCCCGGCGCGCGGGCCCGCGATGGTGCCGTTGATCCCCTCTTGCGCAAGCAGCAGCGTGCCTTTGACCGATTGCGCACGGCACAGGTCCAGCAAGGGTTCGCGCAGGGCGGTGTGATCAGCGAAACGGGTGAAGTGATAGAGGGCAGCGATGGTATACATGCGCGCGGTCTAGCCCCACGCGCGCAGAGTCGCAAGGGATCGGATTGACGCCCCCCGCGCGCGCCCTTACCGATAGCTGAAAAGGAGAGCGCGATGACCCATGCCCTGATCGTAATCGACGTCCAGAACGATTTCTGCCCCGGCGGTGCGTTGGCCGTTCCCGGCGGCGATGAGATCGTCGCCCCTATCAACGCGAGTATGGATGAGTTCGACGCGGTGATCCTGACGCAGGACTGGCATCCGGCAGGGCATTCCTCATTCGCCAGCACTCATGCAGGAAAGAACCCATTTGACGTAGCAGAAATGCCCTATGGCCCGCAGTTGCTCTGGCCGGATCATTGCGTGCAGGGAACGCAGGGCGCAGCGTTTCATCCCGATCTGCGCATTGAAGGCGATTTGATCATTCGCAAAGGGTTTCGCAGTGCGATTGACAGCTACTCAGCCTTTTTCGAGAACGATCAGACTACGCCAACCGGGTTGGAGGGCTATCTCAACACCCGAGGCATCCGCAAACTGACGATGGTGGGCCTGGCCACGGATTTCTGCGTTCACTTCTCAGCCGTGGACGCGGCGCGGTTGGGATTTGAGGTGACGGTGAATATGGGACTGTGCCGCGCGATTGATCTGGACGGCTCGCTGACGGCAGCAGAAACAGCGATGAAGGCTGCCGGTGTGACCTTGGCTTAGGGCGCAGAGCCCGAATCCAACAGATATTTCAAGATTACAAAAATAATAACCGCCAGCCCAAGAGCCACGCCAATGCGGGCGGGCAAGGTGCGGCGTTCCGGCGTTGCCGGGGATTTATAGCGCGGGTTCGGGGTCCAATCAGCGGTGTTGCGTCGCTGACCGTTGCGCGGGCGGGCCGATTTGACGTCCCGAAGGAATTTCCAAAAGTCGAATTCGCCGCAATATTCGCCCTGAACACCCATTTCCCGAATGTTGGCAAACAGCGCTTTCAAAATCCGTTCACGCTCGGCCTCGTCACGGGGTCGATAAAAGCCGTGCATCAACTGGCTTCCGGTCGCGTCCAGACCGAAACCTGCATCCTGAAAGATCTTGCGGATTTTCGGAGAAGCCGCCCGCAGTGCATCCGCCGTTTTCACATTGCGGAACATTGCGCGCAAAACGGGCTTTTTCGAAGCCCCCTCCGCGCCTTGCTCGCCTTCTCCGTCCCCCGGATCGACAACAACGATGTCAAAATCGTACTCGAGAACCATTCACTAACTTAACCTCGACTTCCCAACCCCTCTTCTCACTAACCGGTGAAAAGATCACACAATTTGCTCGCTTTGTGACCTGAGCTTGTCATTGTCACCAAACCAGCGACTCTTGCCATTCCACACACCGATTGATCTAACAACGGAAATCGCAGGAGTTCCTCATGGTCGATATTGCGGCACGTGTGTACAATCATAAATGGCAGATTGACCCAATTATACGGTCTTTAATCGACACAGATTTCTACAAACTGCTGATGTGCCAGTCAGTGTTTCGAAATCGGCCCCAAACGGAAGTGGTGTTTTCGCTGATCAATCGGTCGAATCACATCCCCCTCGCCAAGCTTATTGATGAGGGCGAACTGCGCGAACAGCTCGATCATATCCGCTCCCTCAGCCTCAGCCGCGGCGAAAGCACATGGCTGCGGGGCAACATGTTCTACGGCAAGCGGCAGATGTTCCGATCCGATTTCATGGAGTGGTTCGAGAACCTACGCCTGCCGCCCTACCATCTTGAACGCAAGGGCGATCAGTACGAACTGACCTTCGAAGGCAAATGGCATGAGGTCATGTTGTGGGAAATCCCGGCCCTAGCCGCGTTGATGGAATTGCGCTCGCGCGCGGTTCTGAACGACATGGGCCGGTTTGAGTTGCAGGTACTCTATGCCCGTGCCATGACGCGCGTTTGGGAAAAAATAGAGCAACTGCGCGACATTGATGGGCTGGGCATTGCGGATTTCGGCACCCGGCGGCGTCATTCTTTTCTGTGGCAGGATTGGTGCGTGCAGGCGATGATCGAAGGATTGGGGCCCGCATTTACCGGCACGTCAAACTGCCTGATCGCCATGCGGCGCGAGGTTGAGGCCATCGGCACCAACGCGCATGAGCTACCCATGGTCTATTCCGCGCTGGCCAACACGGACGCCGAATTGGCGCAAGCGCCCTATGATGTTCTCAGCGATTGGCATGATGAGCATGAGGGCAACCTGCGTATCATCCTGCCTGACACCTATGGCACTCAGGGCTTTTTGGATCGCGCGCCCGACTGGCTGGCAGGCTGGACTGGCATCCGCGTGGACAGTGGTGATCCGGCGACGGGGGCGGAAACCGCCATCAACTGGTGGAAATCACGCGGCGAGGATCCGCGCGAGAAGCGCGTGATCTTTTCCGACGGGCTGGATGTTGACAAGATCCGCGAGTTGCACGGCCAGTTTGCCGGACGGACCAATATTTCCTTTGGCTGGGGTACATTGCTGACCAACGATTTTCGCGGGTTGGTGCCGGATGACGCGCTTGCACCGTTTTCTCTGGTCTGCAAAGCGGTCTCGGCCAATGGGCGCCCGACGGTCAAATTGTCGGACAATCCCGAAAAGGCGATGGGTCCGGCGGATGAGATCGACCGTTACAAACGCGTCTTCGGGGTTGGTGCGCAACAGGCGATCGAAGTGATCGTTTAGACCCTAACCATGGAAAGTCGCCACGGTTTTGAGCTGTGAAAAGCCATAGAGCGCCTCGAAACCCTTTTCGCGGCCATGGCCAGATTTACCGACGCCACCAAAGGGCAGCTCGACGCCGCCGCCTGCCCCGTAATTATTGACGAAAACCTGCCCCGCATGCAGCCGTTTCGCCAGTCGCATCTGCCGCGCGCCGTCGCGGGTCCAGATGCTGGCGACAAGCCCATAGTCGGTACTGTTGGCGATCTCTGCGGCTTCGTCCTCGGTGTCGAACGGGATCAACACCTGCACTGGGCCGAAAATCTCATCCTGCGCCAACGTATGATCAGGCGGCACATCGGCGAACAGGGTTGGCCGCACATAAGCACCTTGAGCTGGAGCATCCTCAACGATTTGTCCCTGCGCCACGATGGTCAGATCTTTGCCTTTGGCCAGAAATCCTTCGACAATCTGTTGTTGCCGAGCCGAGATTAAAGGCCCCACCCGCAAATCCTGCACCGCAGGTCCAACGGTCAGATCAGCATAGGCCGCAACCATGCGCGCCTTGACTTGGCTATAAACCCCACGCTGCACCAGAATGCGGGACGAGGCCGAACAGGTCTGCCCCGCGTTCTGAATACCCGCATTCACCAGAAATGGAAGGGCCGCGTCCAGATCGGCATCATCAAACACCAGTTGCGGGGATTTTCCGCCCAATTCCAACGTCACTGGTACAACATTGGGACCCGCCGCCTGCTGCACCAAGGCTCCTGTCGCGACCGACCCCGTAAACGAGATATGGTGGACGCCCGGATGCGCCGACAGTGCGGCTCCAGCCTCGGCCCCTAAACCCGGCACCACGTTCAACGCACCAGCTGGCAAACCCGCTTGTTGGGCCAGATGGGCAAAGGCCAGCGCGGTCAGGCAGGCCTCTTCCGCCGGTTTCAGCACGCAGGCATTGCCCATCGCCAGTGCCGCCCCGACCGAACGCCCGATGATCTGCATCGGGTAATTCCACGGCACGATATGGCCCGTCACCCCATGGGGTTCGCGCAGGGTATAAACGGTGTAGCCGTCCAGATAGGGAATCGTCTCGCCCATAACCTTATCCGCCGCGCCGCCGTAGAATTCGCAATACCGCGCCAAGGCCACCGCATCCGCGCGCGCCTGAGTCAGCGGTTTGCCCACATCCATCGCCTCCAACGCGGCCAGATCGTCCACGCGTTCAAGTACCAACTGACCCAATCGGGTCAGGATCCGCCCGCGTTCCATTGCGGTTTTACGGCCCCAATCCTCATCTAGTGCTGCCTGCGCAGCCGCGACCGCCGCGTCGACATCAGACGAATCCCCCCGCGCGACGCGACAGATTTCCGTACCGTCCGAGGGGTTGATCAAAGGCAGGTCGACGCCAGCAGAGGGCGCGATCCACTCTCCACCAATCAAACAAAGTGCGGGGTTGAACCAAAGAGGATTGGGCATGTTTCTCTCCATTCAGGCTCTAATCATACATTTCAGCCAGCAAGCGTCCCGATATCAGGCAGCACCGGCGCGGCGTCGATCAGGGTACGGGTATAGCTGTGCTGCGGATGGGCAAAGACCTGCTCGGTCTCGCCTTGTTCCACGATCTTGCCCGCCTGCATGACCATCACCCGATCAGTGATCGTGCGCACCACGCTCAGGTCGTGGCTGATGAACAGATAGGTCAGGTCATAGGTCGCGCACAGCTCGGCCAGCAGATCCAGGATTTGCGCACGAACTGAAACATCAAGGGCCGAGACCGCTTCATCAAACAGGATCAATTCGGGGCGGATGATCAAGGCACGGGCAATGGCGATACGCTGACGCTGCCCGCCCGAGAACTCGTGGATGTATTTCCCAGCGTCATTAGGGCTGAGGCCGACGGCGGTCAGCATTTCTGCGATCCGGTCCTGCCGCTCGGTCCCAGTAGGCGGCGTGTCCAGCAAATGAAACGGTTCGGTGATCAAACGCGCGACTTTGTGGCGGGGGTTGAAGCTGCCATAGGGGTCCTGAAACACCACTTGCATTTTACGACGCACCGCAGGGTTTGGTTTGTGGCCCGTGAAAACAGGTGCGCCATCCAGACGGATTTCCCCCGCTTGCACCTCTTCCAAGCCCAGAATCGCACGCGTTAGGGTCGATTTTCCACATCCAGACTCACCTACCAAACCCAGTCGTTCACCACGATTGAGCGTAAAGCTGACCTGATCCACCGCGCGGTGGTGGCCCGGCTTGTCGAACAGACCCTTGCGCTGCAAGCGATAGTCGCGGACGACCTGAGTGACCTCTAACAACGGGCGATCCCCCGCTGTGTCGGGCAAGGCCACCTGATGACCCGAGGCCTCAAACAGCATACGGGTATAAGGGTGCTGCATGTTTCGCAGCAGATCGTCGGTGGGGCCAGCTTCCACGACCTCGCCGTGCCGCATCACGACGATCTGGTCTGCCATGTCAGCGACCACGGCCAGATCATGGGTGATCATCAGCAGACCCATGCCGTATTCGCGCACCAACCCCTTCAGCAGATCGAGGATTTGCGCCTGCGTTGTTACATCCAGCGCGGTTGTCGGCTCATCCGCGATCAGCAACGTGGGCCGCAAGGCAATGGCCATGGCGATGACAACGCGCTGGCGTTGCCCGCCCGACAACTCATGAGGATAGCGAGACAGGGGAAAGCGCTCCGGGGGAAGGCCCACGCGGCGCAACACTTCCTTCGTGCGGTCCAGAGCCTGCGTGGCAGGCATGGCCTTATGGATCAGGATAGTTTCCATGACCTGATCGCCGATGGTCTTCACCGGGTTCAGGGCTGTCATCGGCTCCTGAAACACCATCCCGATTGCGGCCCCGCGCAGGGCACACATCTCAGCTTCGGGAGTGGTCAGCACGTCGCGCCCTTCCAGCCGGATCTCGCCCTGCGTCTGCGCCCCGTTGGGCAACAGCTGCATCACGGCCAAAGCGGTCATCGACTTGCCCGAGCCGCTTTCACCTGTCACGGCGACGATATGGCCAGAATCAATGGACAGGTTGACCTGTTTCAGGATCGGCACCCCGTGGATGGACAGCGACAGATTTTCGACCTCAAGCAAACTCATGCGCGCGCCACCCTGATCCGAGGGTCCAGCCAATCGCGCAGCCCATCGCCCAGCAGGTTCAGACCCAGCACCGTGACAATGATCGCCAGCCCTGGTATCAGAGCCAAATGCGGGGCAAAACTGACCATTGTCTGCGCATCGGCCAGCATGCGGCCCCAGCTAGGTGTGGGCGGTTGCGCACCAAGTCCGACGTAAGACAGCCCGGCTTCGGCCAGTATCCCCAGCGAGAACTGGATGGTGCCCTGTACGATCAGCAGATTGGCGACATTGGGCAGGATATGTTCCGCCGATATGCGCGCAGCACCCTTGCCCGAGACACGGGCGGCGAGGATGAACTCACGCTCCCACAGGGACAGCGCCGCGCCGCGGGTGATACGGGCGAAGACGGGGATGTTAAAGATACCGATGGCGATAATCGCGTTGATCGCCCCTGCGCCGAATACGGCTGTGATCAGGATCGCAATGACCAGCGATGGGAAGGCAAAGACCAGATCATTGCCGCGCATGATCACCTCATCCAGCCAAGATCCTTTGCGCGCCGCCGCTGTCAGGCCAAGCGGCACGCCCAGCGCCATACCGATCCCCACGGCAACTAGGGCGACCGCAATCGACGTGCGCGCACCGACCATAATCATCGAGAACATGTCGCGGCCGAAATGATCCGTGCCAAACCAGTTCTGCGCGCTTGGCGTCTTTAGCTTGCCGGGAATATCCAACGCGGCGTGGTCGTAAGGTGTCCAGACAAAGGACACCAAAGCCGCCAGCAGAACCACCGAGGACAGCAATGCGCCAAGGATCAGGTTGCGGCTCATGTCCGGCTCCTGAGGCGGGGATCGACGGCAGCATAAGCCAGATCGACCAGGAAATTCACGGTGATGACGGCAAAGACCAGCAACATGACAACCGATTCCACCACAATCAGATCACGGGCCGAGATCGCCTGAAACACCAAGCGCCCAAGGCCGGGCAGATAGAAGACCTGCTCGATAATGATCGACCCAGCCAAGAGGAATGAAAACTGCAGCCCAATGATGGTCAGCACCGGGATCAGCGCGTTGCGGACGCCGTGCCGCCACAGGGCCTGACGGCGCGACAGACCCTTGGCGCGAGCAGTGCGCATGAAATCCTCGCCCAGAATATCCAGCAGAGATGACCGCATGACCCGCGCCAGAATCGCTGCTTGCGGCAAGGCCAGCGCGACGGCGGGCAACGTCAACGAATGCAACCCGGTCCAAAACCCCTGATCCCAACCTGCGAACCCTCCGGCGTTGAACCAGCGCAGGTTTATGGCAAAGATCAGCACCAGCATCATGGCAAACCAGAAATTGGGCACCGCAATGCCCAGCTGCGTCGCACCCATCACGGTCAGATCGCCGGGCTTGCCCCGACGCGCAGCAGCGTAAATCCCGGCAGGGAAGGCAATCAGTGTCGACAAGGTCAATGCATAGAGCGCCAGCGGCAAAGACACCCAAAGCCGATCCTGGATCATCTGCGAAACTGGCGTGCGATAGGTATAGGAGGTGCCGAAATCACCCGCCAGCATTCCGCTGACCCAGTTGAAGTAGCGCTCAAGCTTTGAGCCATCCAAGCCCAACTCAGCCCGTAGCGCAGCTAGCGTGTCCTCTTGCGCGTTTACGCCCAGCATGAAGGATGCCGGATCGCCCGGTGCAACCTCGATCACTGCGAAGATCACGACCGAGGCAACGGCCAGGCTGATCATCAGCGATATCAAACGTTTGAGAGCGTAGCGCAGCATAGATCGCACGTTAGGGTCACAGGCGCCGTTGGTCCAGCGTCTAAGGTATCAGCAAATAAGCAGAAACCGCGTAGCCGACGATCGCGGCATAGCCCAGAGGATAGATCCACTTAACCGCGTAATTGTCCAACTTGCGCGCCGTGTCTTCGCGCCCGGCGACCTTGAGTCTGCGCAAGGCGACATTGAAAACGATCAGCGCTCCGGTCATCAGGAACATCCATTGCAGAACGAAATCCAGAAAGGTCAGATAGCCCAGCTTGGGCAGATCAGCAGAAATAGCCCAGTTGAAAGCAACGAAGACCAGCAGGTTGCCCCCCGCGATCTCGATCCGTTTGCGGTATTCGTCCAGAAAGAACAGCGCCCAGCCAACAGCAACGAGCACCAGCATGGGCATGAACACCCTGATCATGTAGTAAGTCTGATGCCTGCTGCCCTGAAAGGCCAGCGCCAACTGATCGCTATCTTGCCCCGACAGACCCTGAACCTGGGTTTTCACCATTCGCGCATTGCCCAGAACCCATTCTTCCTCGCCCAGCAGATCGCCCAGACCCGAGTAGTCTTCCAGCGGGTAATACGTCACGTAATCCGAGGGAAAGACTGAAACGACCTCGAAATAGAAATCCTGCGTGTCGAACGGATACTTGCGGAAATCGAAATGAGGGGCCTGCAAGGTCAGCGAAGATTTCTCGACATAAACCACCCGCCCGTCGCTGCGCAGCGAGGCGGCGGCCTCGTGTATCCATTTGTTGGATTGCTGATTGTGGATCACGAAAGCGGGCATGACGGCGCCAATCTCGGCCGCGTGGTCCGCCAGGTCAGAAGGGTTGAAGACCCGAATGTCTCGCCCCGTCTTCTCTGAGTCAAACGCCAGCAGAGGGTCCGTCCATTCGAACCGCAAAACCGCCACCGCCCCATAGTTTTCCGCCTTTTGATCGACGCTTGTAATCTGGTTGATCCTAATCCCGACGCCCACATTCAACGGATTTTCGGGGGTGCCGGCCAGTGCATCCAACCGGGTGCTAAGCGCATTTTGCGCACCCGCCATCGAGGCCAGCCCGCAGAGCGTACACACGCATAGCAAAAGAACACGGAAAGACGTCATGATACTGCTCACCCTGACCCTGGCAAAACTTGGGGCCGCGCAACACGGCCCCAGTTCCGGTCATTCAGACCAACTGATCTGCGTCAGATCGATGGCAGCCGTGGGCGCGTTCTCCCACAGGCCCTGCACACCTGCTTTGGCAACACCCAGCTTGGCCAGCTGGAACAGGTAGCCATTGACGAAATCAGTGGCGATCAGGCGTTGCGCATCGCCCAGCAATTTCTTGCGCTGATCCGGATCGGTGGTTTCGTTCAACAGTTCCATCAGAGCCTGAAAATCGCTGCTGTCATATTGGAAGTAATAGTCGGGCCGCGCATAGATGCCGATATCCATCGGCTCGGTATGGCTGACGATTGTTAGGCCGAAATCCTTGCCCTTGAACACCGATTCCAACCATTGCGCCCATTCAACATTGATGATCTCGGCCTTGATCCCGACCTCGGCCAGTTGCGCCGCGATGATCTCACCGCCGCGACGGGCGTAAGAGGGGGGCGGCAGGTGCAACGTGGTTTCGAACCCGTCAGCATAGCCTGCATCAGCCAGAAGCTGCGCGGCTTTCTTGGGGTCATAGGCCGAATTGCCGGTCAGATCGACATAGGCCGGATTGTGCGGTGCGAAATGAGTGCCGATGGGCGTGCCATAGCCGAACATCGCTCCGTCAATAATCGCCTGCCGATCGATCGCATGGGCCAAAGCCTGCCGCACGCGGATATCGTCAAAGGGCGGCTTTTTGTTATTCGTGGACAGGATCGTCTCGCCCTCGGTCGAACCGACCAGCACCTGAAACCGCGAATCCGCCTCGAACTGAGGCAGGTTTTCGGGGGCCGGGAAATTGTCGAACACATCCACATCATCGGCCATCATCGCAGCAAATGCAGCGGTCGGATCCGAGATAAACTTGAACGTAGCGGTCTCCAACGCGGGTTGATCGCCCCAATAGTTCGGGTTGCGGTTCAGCGTGATGCTGTCGCCCTGCACCCAGTCGCCAAAGGTATAGGCCCCGGTACCAACCGGGTTGGTCTTGATGTTCTCGATGCTTTCAGGCGCGACAATCACCGCATCGCCCCACGCCATGTTGAACAGGAAGTTCCCGTTCGGTGCAGACAACGTGACCTTGACAGTCAGCGGGTCCACCACCTCGACACTGTCGATCCCGGCAAACAGGGCTTTTTGCGCGTTGGCGCTGTCTTCGGCGCGGGCGCGGTCAAGGCTGAACTTGACGTCCTCGGCATCCATGGTCGAGCCGTCATGGAAGGTCACCCCATCATGCAGCTTGAAAGTATAGACGGTGCCGTCATCCGAAATCTCCCAGCTTTCCGCCAGCCCCGGCACGACCGAGCCATCGCCCATAAAACGGGTCAACCCTTCGAAGATATTAGTATAAACGACCGAATCGATGGCCTGCGCGGCGGCGCTTGTCGGGTCCAGATGCGGAGGCTCCAACTGCATCGCAATGGTAATATCGGATTTGGCCCAAGCCTGCCCGGCGAAGAGGCTGGCTCCCACGGCCAACACCGACGCAAAGGACCGAAACGTCTGCTTTGTCATGTAAATCACTCCCCACTGAAAATGTGTGACCCTTCGTTTCCGAGGGTCGTTCTGAGACCAATGTCCCCATAAACCCAAGGTCAATCAAGGAAATGTTCGCGCAACCGGGGTTTCTATGGCCCCTGTCGATCTGTTATGCCGCGCTGCAACATGAACCCCGGAGCAACGATCATGAGTGCCACCGCCCGCAAAAAAGCCCCAAACGCCCAGGATATCCGCGACCTCAAAGGCGGCGAGCCCATCGTCAGCTTGACCGCGTACACCACGCCGATGGCGCGGTTGATGGATGCCCATTGCGATTTCGTACTGGTGGGCGACAGCGTCGGCATGGTGCTGCACGGGCTGGAATCGACGCTGGGCGTGACGATGGAGATGATGGTGATGCACGGGCAAGCCGTCGCCCGGGGGCTGAGCAGCGCGATGATGGTCATCGACATGCCGTTCGGTAGCTATGAACACTCGCCGGCCGACGCCTTTCGCAATGCCGCGCGACTGATGGCCGAGACCGGCGCGGGGGCCGTCAAACTGGAGGGTGGGGTCGAAATGGCCGAGACCATCCGCTTTCTGGTCCAACGCGGCATTCCGGTGATGGCCCATATCGGCCTGACCCCACAATCGATCAACACGCTGGGTGGCTACAAGGTACAGGGCCGCGATGATCAGGCCGAGGCGGTTCTGGCCGACGCCCACGCCGTCGCAGGCGCAGGCGCGTTTTCGGTCGTGTTAGAGAAGGTTCCGCAAGGCCTGGCCGATCGCATCACAGCAGAGGTTGCGATCCCCACCATTGGCATCGGTGCATCTGCGGGCTGTGACGGGCAAATTCTTGTGGTCGACGACATGGTGGGCTTTTTCACCGCCTTCAAACCGAAATTCGTCAAACGCTATGCCGAACTTGGCCCCTTGGCCGAGGCCGCCATCGCCGAATACGCCGCCGAAGTGCGCGCCCGCAGCTTTCCGGCGGACGAACATGTTTTTGCGGATCAGGCCCCGTCCAAAGGACCAAAGACATGACAGCCCCCATCCTGCGCCGCCTTGCCGATCTGCGCGCGCTGACATCCCAATGGCACCGCAACGGCGAGGTCATCGGCGTGGTCCCCACCATGGGCGCGCTGCATCAGGGGCATCTGTCGCTGGTTGAGGCCGCCAAGGCCGGGGCCGACCGCGTCATTGTCACGATCTTTGTGAACCCCAAGCAGTTCAACAACCCCGAAGACTTGGCCAATTATCCGCGCACGGAACATGAGGACGCGCAGAAGTTGGCCCCCTATGGCGTCGACGCAATCTATGTGCCCGATCCCGATGAGATCTATCCACAGGGCTTTGCCTCCACCGTTTCCGTCACTGGCCTGACCAACGTGATGGAGGGCGAATTCCGGCCCGGGCATTTTGACGGCGTCGCCACCGTGGTGGCGAAACTGTTCCTGCAAACGCAGGCAGACAGAGCCTATTTCGGAGAAAAAGATTATCAACAACTGATGGTCGTGCGCCGTATGGCCCGCGATCTGGACATCCCGATTGAGGTGGTTGGCTGCCTCACCGTCCGCGAACCCTCGGGGCTGGCGATGTCGTCGCGCAACCTGCGTCTGTCTCCCGAGGGACTGGAAATCGCCGCCAACAAGCACCGGATCATGAGTGATCTGGCCGCCGCACTGCGGGACGGATCGGAGTTTGACGCTCTGGCCGCGCAGGCGGAAACCGATCTGCTGTCCGCAGGGTTTACGCAGGTCGAATATATCCAACTGCGCTGCGCCGAGACGCTGGAACCGCTGACCCATGCCGACCGCCCCGCCCGGCTGTTTGTGGCCGCTTGGGCAGATGGCGTGCGACTGATCGACAATATTCCGGTCTGAACGCTCTGGCACCCGCGCTATTGTTTGCGCTAAACTCCTGCAAAACCAATACCGGAGGGGGGCGCGGGGCATGACCTATATTCTCGCTATTGATCAGGGCACCACATCATCGCGGGCCATTCTGTTTGACGCTGAAATGCAGCGCGCGGGCACCGCGCAGCACGAATTCACCCAGCATTTCCCGCAGGAAGGTTGGGTCGAACACGACCCCGAGGAAATCTGGGACAGCGTATTGCGCGTCTGCCGCGAAGTGATGGACACCAACGGCGTCACCTCCGACCAGATCGCCGGTATCGGCATCACCAACCAGCGTGAAACCACCGTGGTCTGGGATCGCACCACCGGGAAACCGATCCACAACGCCATCGTCTGGCAGGACCGCCGCACCGCCGAGATTTGCGCGCGCTACAAACAAGCCGGGTGCGAGGATGATGTGACCGCCCAGACCGGCCTGCTACTTGACCCATATTTCTCGGGCACCAAGGTGAAATGGCTGCTGGATACTGTCCCCGGCGCGCGCGAAAAGGCCGAAGCCGGAGAGCTGCTGTTCGGCACCATCGACAGTTTTCTGATCTGGCGTCTGACCGAAGGCCGCAGCCATGCCACTGACGCCACGAACGCGGCACGCACCCTGTTGTTCGACATCCACAAAGGCGAATGGAGCACGGAGATCTGTGATCTGCTGGACGTGCCGATGAATATGCTGCCGCAGGTCCATGATTGTGCCTCGGACTTCGGAGAAACGACTCTGTTTGGGGGAAATATCCCAATTTTGGGTGTGGCGGGCGACCAGCAGGCCGCCACCATCGGGCAGGCGTGTTTTCAGCCGGGCATGATGAAATCCACCTATGGCACGGGCTGTTTCGCGCTGCTGAACACGGGCGACAAACCGGTTGAGTCGAAAAACCGCCTGCTGACAACCATCGCCTATCAGCTTGACGGCAAGCGGACCTATGCGCTTGAGGGTTCGATCTTTGTGGCCGGGGCTGCGGTGCAATGGCTGCGTGATGCGTTGCAGATCATCAAAACGGCCCCCGAAAGCGGCGACTTGGCGCAACAAGCAGACCCTAATCAGCATGTCGTGCTGGTGCCCGCTTTTACCGGGCTGGGCGCGCCTTACTGGAAACCCGATTGCCGGGGCGCAGTGTTTGGTCTCACCCGCAATTCGGGCCGAGCCGAATTCGCCAAAGCCACTTTGGAAAGCATCGCCTACCAGACCCGCGATCTGTGGCACGCCATGCAAGGCGATTGGGGCGCGGATACCGATGTGACGCTGCGCGTTGATGGTGGCGCCAGCGCCTCGGATTGGGCGATGCAAGGGTTGTCGGATTATCTGGGTGCTGAGGTTGACCGTCCGGTGATGCAGGAAACGACTGCCTTGGGCGCGGCGTGGCTGGCCGGAATGCGCGCGGGGGTCTATCCCGATCAGCAAGGGTTCTCGGAGACCTGGGCGCTGGATCGCCGATTCAAACCAGAGATGTCGCAAGAGGATCGCGACGCCGCCTATGATCGATGGAAACGAGCTGTGTCAGCTGCGATGGCGTTCTGAACCCGGTGAGGGATCAGCTATGATCCTTCATCAACCGCTGCTTCTGACGTGACCAATCGCGTTTGGCCTGCGATTCACGCTTATCGTGCAGTTTCTTACCCTTGGCGATGCCGATCTTCAGCTTAGCCCGACCCTTGTGGTTGAAATACAAAACCAGCGGCACCAGCGTCATGCCCTTTCGCTGAGTCGCGTTCCACAGATTCGACAATTCTTTGCGCGACACCAACAACTTGCGGCGGCGGCGTTCTTCGTGTTTGAAGACTTTCGCCTGCTCATAGGGCGCGATATAGCTGTTGATCAGCCACAGCTCACCGTCATCGACCGAGGCATAGCTTTCGGCAATGTTCGAACCACCCGCGCGCAGAGATTTGACCTCGGAGCCTTCCAGCACAATGCCGCACTCAATATCCTCTTCGATCGCGTAATCGAAGCGGGCCCGCCGGTTTTCGGCGATGACTTTGTAATTCGGGTCGGTCTTCTGCTTTTGCTTGGCCATGACGCGTTGATTTAGGCGGCTTGGCGCGGCCTTGCAAGCCCTCAGGTCTTGGCGGAGATGATCAGGTCGGGGCCGAAAATCGTGTCGGCGTGGTTGTGCAGATAAATCTTGAGCCAGGGCGTGAATCGCGCGGGGTGGCGCTGCACCTCGGCCAGAAGGTCGTGATAGTCGATCCAGCGGATATCCATCACCTCATCTGGGTTCGGTTCGATCTGCAATGGCCCACGTACATGGGCGAGGAACACGTCCACCACCTCATGCTCGATCATCGAATTGCCCACATCGGCGTGGTATTCCAGCCGGTGGCGATATTCTGGATAAAGCCCGGTAATCCCCAACTCTTCGCGCAGGCGGCGAACTGCGCATTCCGAGGGCGTCTCACCCCAGTCGGGATGGGTGCAGCAGGTATTCGCCCACAGGCCCGGCGTGTGGTATTTGCCCATCGCCCGACGTTGCAGCAAAATCTCGGTCCCGCGCACGACAAAGACCGACACCGCCTTGTGCCGCAAACCCTTTTCATGCGCTTCAAGCTTGTCCACGGGGGTCAACTCGCCATCGACCCAGGCCGGGATCATGATTCCCATCTTTCAACTCCTGCTGCCTGCCCGACGAACAGGTCGGACTCGTTCGGCTGCGTATTTCCAAGGTGGCGATGTTGAGCACTCATATCAATCGCACGAAAGGCCGCAGGGGGACTGCGGCCTTTCGATGAATCACAGTAGATCGGTGTCAGATATTATTCGCCCGAAACGCTGACGATATAGGCATAGACGTCTTCACCGCCGGATTTCAGCCGGAAGGTCATTTTCGACTTGGCCGCTGTGTCATCCAGATAGGTTTTCAGGAAGGCTTTGGGGTCCTGAACATATCCAACGAAAGTCGTTTCATCCCAGACCAGGCCATTTTCACCTGCAGCGACAAGGCTGTCGCCATATTTGAATCCATCAACGGTACCAGCGGTACGGCCTGCGATGGCATAGAGGTTCGGACCGGTCTTGCCGCCTTTGACGATGGCTTCACCGGAGGCATCGGCGATCTGGTGGCAGGACTTGCATTTGTTGAACGCTTTCTTGCCCGCTTCGGCGTCACCTTCTGCATAGGCAGGAAGGGCCAGAAGACCGGCAACTGCGGTGGCGAGGATACGATTCATAGCTTTTGCTCCGATACGAATTGGCTGCACTGAATGGATCGTCAGTGTAGATGAGAGTCAACGCGCAGATTGCCGCGCGATGGCACTGTGTCACAGCCCGACTTTGGTCGTCCTTAACTTAAGTCATGTATCTGTGACCAACAGGGTAACAGATCCCCTGTCTGTGGCGTCGCCTCAAAGACGGCGCGACCTATGGCGCGGGCCAGACAGACGGCCGCTGCGTGTCCCAGCGCTCCTATCTGCATCGGGTCACCCCCAAGCGGGCGGGTCCCCGTGCTGACTGCAAAGACCAGGTCCCCGTCGCCCGGCGTATGGGCGGGAACGATGGCGCGGGCAATACCATCATGGGCGGCAACCGCCATTCGATGACATTGCGACTTGGACAGTTTGGCGTCGGTGGCGACAATCGAGATGGTGGTATTTGCTTTGTCCGGCGCCGCCGGGTGCATGGCCTGCGCCTTGCGGCTGGGGGCTGGTTGCCCCAGACCCGAAGTCGGGTCGGGTCCCAGTCCTCCGAATTCACCACCCATTTCGAACGGCGCGGCCCAGAAATGGCGATCACCCGGCGTGGTGACACTGCCCAGTGGGTTCGCCGCCGCCAAAGCGCCGACCGTGATGCCATTGGGCAGAACGGCAGAAGCCGAGCCCAGCCCGCCCTTTTGCATCGCTGCCAATGCGCCGGTGCCGGCCCCAATGCTGCCGAGTTCAAATTGATCTGAGGCCGAGAGATACGCTTGATGACCCAAGCTGCGATACGGGTTTTCCACCCATGCCTTTTCACCGCCGTTCAGCAAGTCAAACAGGATGGCGCCCGGAACGATGGGGACCACAGCCGCGCCAACGGCGAAGCCCCGACCCTGCGCGCGCATAGCATCCGAGACGCCGGAGCAGGCATCTAACCCGAAGGCCGATCCCCCGGACAAAACGATGGCGTCGACTCGGTCCACGGATTTGTCCGGGGCGAGAAGGTCCGTCTCACGCGTGCCTGGAGCGCCGCCCATCACATGGACCGATGCGGTGAATGGGCTGGCGGAGGTCAGGACTGTGGTGCCGGATTTCAGCGCGGCGTCCTGTGCGTTGCCGACCAGCAGGCCGGGGATATCGGTGATCAGGTTTTTGGGTCCGGGTGTCACGACTAGCTGGTCCGATGGGGGCGGGAAGCGCGCAGGCGCGCTGCCTCCGGCGGGGATATTTTTGGCCAGATGAAGGGCGGATCAGATACAGCGGCCACCATCGACCTCCAAAGCTGTGCCGGTGATCATGCTCGCCTCATCCGAGCAAAGGAACAGGGCGGCGTTTGCCATGTCTTGCGGGGTTGAGAAGCGGCCAAGCGGGATAGTTGAGAGGAATTTGGCACGGATTTCCGGGGTGTCTTCGCCCATGAAGGATTTCAGCAGTGGAGTTTCACCGGCCACCGGGCAGATGGCGTTGACGCGCACGCCGGATGGGGCCAGTTCCACAGCCATGGTTTTGGTGGCCGTGATCATCCAGCCTTTGGACGCGTTGTACCAATTCAGGTTCGGGCGCGGCGACAGGCCCGCCGTGGAAGCCACATTGAGGATCGCGCCTGTGCCGCGTGCCTTCATCGCAGGGACAAAGGCGCAGGCGGTCAGGTAGACAGATTTCATGTTCACTTTGAAGACGCGGTCGAAATCATCCTCAGTCACGTCCTCTAGCGGAGTTGGCAAGTGGGTAACGCCCGCATTGTTGACCAGAATATCGAGGGTTCCGAAGGTTGCGGCTGCGGCGTCGGCCATGGCCTGAACCGAAGCTCGATCAGCTACATCCACCTGTTGCGCGGTGGCTTGGTCGCCAAGTGACGTGACCATGTCTTGTGCCGCGTCGCCGTTGATATCTGCAACCATCACGCGGGCACCTTCGGCTATGAATGTCTGCGCGATGCCTGCACCGAAACCGGATGCACCGCCGGTTACGATTGCCGTTTTACTCTTAAGCCTCATAGCCTTGCCCTCCCGTTTGGTGGTCAGACTAGCAAGGCGCGGGGAAACTGCCAGTTCAATCTTCGTTAACCCGTCCGCGCAGTGCCTTGACGTCAGAGCGCGCCTTTTTCGCTGCCAGCCGCCGTTTAACCGAGCCATAGGTGGGTTTGGTGGCGATGCGCCGTTTGGGTTTGACCAGCGCGCGGGAAATCAACTCGGCCAGACGGGCGTGGGCCAATTCTCGGTTCCGGGCTTGTGACCGAGTTTCCTCGCACTGGATGATGATCGCACCGTCTTTGGTCCAGCGCCGTCCGGCCAACCGTTTCAGCCGCGCCTTGACCGGATCGGGCAGGGATGGTGAGCGCGCGGCCTCGAACCGCAACTCGACCGCGGTCGAGACCTTGTTCACATTCTGCCCACCGGGGCCGGAGGACCGAACAAAGGTCTCGGTCATTTCCCAGTCTTGCAGGATGATATCGTCGGTGATGCGCAACATGAGGCGGACCTTAGCGGGCGCGGGCGGAAACAAAAAGGGCCGCCCCGGTGGGACGGCCCTTCGAAAGTACAGGAGGTTGGGTCGGTTAGATCAATCGACCAGCCGGGGTAAACACCCCGCCAAGGGCTGCCCTAGCAGGCGATCCCCCCGGTTGTTCCGACACCTCTCTCCAATCTCTTTCTCGACACTGGATCACCTCCTTTTCTATCTGTTGCGGTTGATAAGGATGGTGACACAAGATGCGCTATTCTCAAAGCACTTTTTTATGCGGGCTGTGCAGTCAATCGACCAACGATCACTTTGAACGGGATCAGGGCGATCAGGGCCAGCGACAGTTTTACCAGCCAATCCGCAAAGGCCAGCGTCACCCACAAGGGTGCCATCGGGCCGGTCAGCATGAAGGGCACGGGCTCCCACGCCCAGTTGATCGCGGCGTCCGCATTGGCGCCGAAGAACGTGACCGAGGCCGAGAAGGCCAGCGTAAAGAAGATCGCCGTATCCAGCGCAGATCCAACCAGTGTCGATACCAGTGGTGCGCGCCACCAGCGTCCGCCGCGAAGCGAATTAAACACGGTGACGTCGGTCAGTTGCGCGATCAGGAAAGCGGTGCCCGAGGCTACGGCGATGCGCAGCGGGACGGCGGCATAAGTGAACCCGTCACCTTGCAACAGGATCTGGCTGCCGATCAGCGAGCAGATGATGCCAGTGACAAACCCGGCGAACACGACCTTGCGGGCCGGGCCCACGCCGTAGACGCGGTTCATGATGTCCGTGACCAGAAAGGCCAGCGGATAGGTGAAAGCACCCCAGGTCAACAGCCCGTCAAAGATCAGGAACTGAACCAGAAAGTTCGAGGCCACGACAATGGCGGCCATGGCAAAAATGCCGGGAATAAAGCTGCGTTGCATATTTTGATGCCCGTTTTGTCAAGGTAGCGGCGACTTGGCCAAGGGACCGTCCCAAGGCAAGCCGTGCGTTTAGACCCTTGGGCCGTGTGTGTCAATCGGGCAGCAGATACTCGACCAGTTCGGTGCGTTGCAGCGCCAGAAAGTTGTCATCCGAGATCATGGTGGCGTGCAGGCGCTGCTGATCGTCGCGCCAGATCGAAAGCCCTTCGAGGTTGTCATGGGTGCCGGTGGTGGTTTCGAACAGAATCTCCTCAGAGCGGGGCACATCGCCGGTGATCAGCCAGCGGCGCAGACGTGAACGAAAGCCAGTCCAACCCACCGCACGTTCCAGCAGGTAGAACCGACCATCTGGGCCAAAATCAGCGGCAACGGGAAGAAATTTACCGCGCTGCGGCAAGGTAAAAGGCATCGACCAGCCCTGACCGTCCCAGCGATAGACGGGAATATCACCCTGCGCGGTGCGGTTCTTTTCCGGCAAGGTATAGAGACGACCGCTGGAATCCATCGCCAGCGCCTCGAACGACCCGTTGCCATTCAATGCGTCGAACGTTTTAGGGCGCGGCAGAACACGGGCTTTGGCCTTTAATCCGGTGTAATGCGCGACACGGTGGATACCCTCGAAAGAGACGTAATAGCTGCCATCCGGGGCAACGGCGATCCCTTCGGAATCGCCCGCTGTGCCAGACATGGCGCGCCCAGTGCTGGACAAAAGCCGCGCGTGGTCGGTCAGGGTGACGCCGGTGATCTGGCCCCTGTCGCGCTCGATCCGGGCCTCGATGACCGTGGACCGATCGCTAAGCGCGACTATGCGCCGCCCCTGATCATAGACATGAACGGCAGAAAATCCGCCGAACCACGCGGCGGGGTGTTTCCAGGTGTAGCTGCTCAGGTGCGAGGCCGTTTTTGCCTCAACTGCCCAAACAGCACCTGCGACCAGAGACGCGGTGATCAGTTGGATTGCAGAACGGCGGCGCATTGTTGGGGCAGATCGGCAAGTCGGTATTCTCGCCGGGGCTTCGGCGCAGGCGCGTTCGGGTCCGGTGGCGGCGGGTTGAGGATGTTGTTCACCCATTCCTGCGCCTGTGAACAGCCGTCACCCTTGGGGGGTGGGTCCTGATTGACACAGCCGCGCGACCCTTTCGGGCAAGCCAGGCGGACGTGGAAGTGATAGTGATGCCCCCACCACGGGCGGATCTTGCGTAAATAGGCACGGTTGCCTTTCTCATCCTTGCACATTTGCACTTTGGCACCGGGGAAGACAAAAATCCGAGCGACGCGCTTGTCCTTTGCAGCTTCGCGCAGCACTGCGTGGTGTTGCTTGGTCCAATTGCCGTTTACAAAGGCCCCGTTTTCACGGCGCAGGGAGATGGACGAGATATTCTCGCGCGCCTTGCGGGACAGGCGCATATTGTCACCGGGCAGCATCCAGATGTCGATATCCAGACCCAACTGGTGCGAGCGGTGTCCCGAGGTCATCGGCCCGCCCCTCGGCTGGCTGATGTCCCCGATATAGAGACCATTCCACCCCGGCTGTTTCGCCGCAAACCGGCTGAGGTCCTGCACGAAGTCGATCGCCTGCGGATGCCCCCAATTGCGGTTGCGCGACAGGCGCATGGCCTGCCAAGTCGGACCGGTTTCGGGCAGCTGCACCGACCCGGCCGCGCATCCGCGCGAATAACTGCCGAAAGCGGCCGGTTTTTGAGCCGAGCTTTGCTTTTGCGCGCCAAATAGCTGCTTGGCCAGAGGTTGCGCCCCGGCCGTGCCTGCCAGTGTCAATGCGGCCAGAACGGCCAAAAAACGTAATAAAATCATCTGCTCTGATCCCCTTCCGGTTTCACCCAGCGCATCAGGACTAGACCCAGAATAAACAAAGCGATGATTGGTGACACCCCCAGACGCGCACTGCCCGTCGCAGTTGTTGCAATTCCGATCAGCATGGGCGCGGCAAAGGCGGTTGCGCGCCCTGACAGACCATATAGGCCAAAGCTTTCCACCGGAGCCGTAGGATCGGTATGACGCACCATCAGCGACCGGCTGGCCGATTGCAGAATACCCCCCATACCGCCGATCAGAACGCCACAGCCGAAGAACACCATGTCCGGCAGGCCTGACCCTTCGGGCAATGTGATCCCGTAAATCTGTGTCCGGTCCATCGACACCACCGTGACGCAGACAAAGATCAGTACCCAGATGGCGACCAAGATCACTGGTTTAGGGCCGTATTTCTTGTCTGCCTTGCCCCCAATCCACGCAAAGATGGCCGAGGCCAGAACGCTCACAATTCCAAACACGCCGATCTTGATAAGGCCCCATTCCAGCACCAGCCGCGCATAGACCCCGCCAAAGCTGTAAAGCCCGTTCAACGCGTCACGGTAGAACATGGACGAGCCCAGATAAGTCGCCAGACTGACCCGGTGGCGCAAGTCCGAGATGGATTTGCCCAGCAGTTTCAGCGCATCCCCGACCGAGCCCTGTTTTCCGCTGTCAGGATCGTCCTTTACCCACAGGAAATAGGGCACCATGAACAGGATGAACCAGATCGCGGTAAAGGGTCCGACGAACCGCGTGCCCTCCTGATTGGCCGCATCCAGCCCTAGGATCGGTGCAATCCCAATCAGCGTCTTGCCGTTGGGTTGTTCGACAAACAGCGTCAGCATGATCGCCAGCGAGATCAACCCGCCAAAATAGCCAAAGGCAAAGCCCGAGCCTGAAATCTCACCCACTTCATTATCATCGCCCAGTTCGGGTAGTTGCGAGTTGATAAAGATCAGCGCGTATTCAGCGCCCACAAAGCCTAGACCAAAGGCCGACAGCATCAGCCACATGTTTGACCCATCAGGCAGCGTGTACCACAGCGCGGCGGACCCCACAGCATACATGACCGAGAAGGCAAAGATCCAAGGGATGCGCCGCCCCGACACATCGGCCATCGCTCCCAGCAACGGCGCACCAAATGCGATGATCAGCCCAGTGATCGTCAGGCAGTTGGCCCAAACCGTCTGCGCCCGCGCTGCGGCGGCTTCGGCATCCAGCCCGGTGCCGCTGAAATACCCCGCCGCAATCCCTGCGAAATAGGGGCCAAAGACAAATGTCACCAGCAATGTATGAAAAGGTTGCGACGCCCAATCGAAAAACCACCAGCCCCAGATGCGCTTGCGCTTGGAAATCTCTGCCATGACCGCCCCTGTTTTTTTCTTGCGTCAATAAGACGGGGCTTTGGGTCAATTCGCAAGCGTTCTGTGGGCGCGGGCTTGCTCTTTGACGCAAGGGCGCTTAGGTCTCAGGCAATCGACCACCCGGAGGCCCCATGCTGTCGTTGATCCAAATTCTGCTGCTGATCCTGGACATTGTCTGGTTCATCATTCTGGCCCATGTGATCATGAGCTGGCTGATCAACTTTCAGGTGCTCAACCTGCATCAGCAACTGGTTGCACAAATCTGGTACGGCCTGAACCGGATACTCGAACCGATCTATGGCCCCATACGGCGTTTTTTGCCCAATATGGGCGGTCTGGATCTGACACCTCTGGTCGTGCTGGTCGGTGTCTATGCGCTGCGGATCATTCTGATCAACAACATGGTCTATTTCGTCTGACCTCTTGTTCACCGAATCTTAGTATGTGATTGTCCTGTCTTAAGAGCAGAAAAACCTTAAAACAGGGCAACCCCGCAGATGTTCGACTCCGCGCCTTTGCTGCGAGATGTCTTTGGATTCGACGACTTCCGACCCGGTCAGGAAGAGATCGTCGACGCCGTGACGGCAGGCGAGAACGTGCTGGCCATAATGCCCACGGGCGGTGGCAAATCCCTGTGTTTCCAACTACCTGCCCTGTTGCGCGACGGGGTGACGGTGGTGATTTCCCCCCTGATCGCCCTGATGCGCGATCAGGTGCGCGGGCTGCAAGAGGCCGGGGTTGAGGCTGGCGCGCTGACCTCGGGCAACACCCCCGAAGAAACCGATGCGGTGTGGGAGGCGCTGGAGGCCGGGCGGCTGAAGCTGCTCTACATGGCTCCCGAACGTCTGGCCGCCGGGTCAGCTCTGGGCATGCTGCGCCGGATCAATGTCGGCCTTATTGCGGTGGACGAGGCGCATTGCGTCAGCCAATGGGGCCATGATTTCCGCCCCGATTACCTGCGGATCGGAGAGCTGCGGCGCGCACTGAACGTCCCCTTGGCGGCTTTTACCGCCACAGCGGATGCGGAAACGCAGGATGAGATTGTCGAGAAACTGTTCGACGGCACCGCACCCCGCAAATTCCTGCGCGGCTTTGACCGACCCAACATCCATCTGGCCTTTGCTGCCAAAGACGGGCCACGCAAACAGGTGCTGGATTTCGCCGCCGCGCGCAAAGGGCAATCCGGCATCGTTTATTGCGGCACCCGCAACAAGACCGAGGTGCTGGCGCAGGCCCTACGTGCCGAGGGGCATGTCGCTTGCCACTATCACGGCGGTATGGACCCCGAAGATCGCCGCATTGTCGAAACCCGCTTTGCGCGCGAAGATGGACTGATCGTGGTCGCGACCGTCGCCTTTGGTATGGGCATCGACAAACCCGATATCCGCTGGGTCGCCCACGCGGACCTGCCGAAATCCATAGAAGCCTATTATCAGGAGATCGGGCGCGCCGGACGTGACGGCGACCCTGCGGAAACGCTGACCCTGTTTGGCCCCGATGACATCCGCCTGCGCCGCGCGCAAATTGACGAGGGGCTGGCCCCACCGGAACGCCGCATGGCCGATCATGCCCGCCTGAACGCCTTGCTTGGGTTGGCCGAGGCGCTGGTCTGCCGCCGTCAAACCCTGCTGGGTTACTTCGGTGAACAGGCCGATTCCTGTGGCAAATGCGATCTATGCGATGCCCCGCCCGAGGTATTCGACGGCACCACGCCGGTTCGCATGGCCCTGTCTGCCATCTTGCGCACCGAGGAATGGTTCGGCGCAGGCCATCTGATCGACATTCTGCTGGCCAACGAAACCGACAAGGTCCGCGCGCGGCGGCATGATGCGCTGTCCACATGGGGCATTGGAAAAGACTGGTCCCGCCCGCAATGGCAGGCGATTTTCCGGCAGATGATGGGGCATGATCTGGTCCGCCCAGACCCCGACCGCCATGGCGCGCTGCGCATGACCGAAGCCGCCAAACCGATCCTGAAGGGCGAGGCGCAGATCAACCTGCGCAAGGACTCGATCCGCAAAGCCACCCGTCGCCCCGCCGTCAAAGCGATGGTGGCCGAAGAAGACGCGCCGCTGTTGTCCGCGCTCAAGGCCAAACGCCGCGCGCTGGCGGAATCGCAGCGGGTGCCCGCTTACGTCATTTTCCCCGACCGCACCCTGATCGAAATGGCCGAGACCCGCCCCATGACGTTGGACGAGATGGCTCGGATCGGCGGCGTCGGTGCAAAAAAGCTGGAACGCTATGGCGACACCTTCCTTGAGGTGATCGCAGGTGAGGCCGCCGCGCTGCACCCTGCCCGGCGCAAACTGGCCGGGCGCGATCAGGGGGACATCTACGACCAGCTTTTGGCCGTTCAGAACGATCTGGCACGTGGGCCTGACGGGATCGACAAACCGCTGACCTGCTCTGCCTCGCAATTGGCCAAGGTCGCGCAATTGCGCCCCGGTGATCAGCGCGGGCTGGAACAAGTGCTGGGCGATCGTCGTCACGAAAGGTTTGGGGCCGCTTTTCTGGACGTCTTGCAACAAGCGGGCTAGATACCCCGAACAGGCAAGCGAAGAGGGCGGATATGCTGGTAGTGATTTCCCCGGCCAAACGGCTGGACTGGGCCGAACGCGACGTGACGGTCACGCAACCGGATTTTCAGGATGACGCGATCCGGCTGTCGAAAACCGCCCGCAACCTGACGCTGGGCGATCTGAAAAAGCTGATGGACCTGAGCGATGATCTGGCCCGCCTTAACCGCGACCGCTATCGCGCCTTTTCCGATGCGCCCGAGGCCGACCTGACCCGCCCTGCCGCGCTGGCCTTTGCCGGTGACACCTATCAGGGACTTGAAGCCGCATCTTTGGATGCCGACGAAATGGCCTGGGCGCAGGATCGCTTGCGGATCCTGTCGGGCCTTTACGGTGTATTGCGTCCGCTGGACGCCATTCAGGCCTATCGGCTTGAGATGGGCAGCAAGCTGAAAACCCGGCGCGGCAAGAACCTGTATGAATACTGGCGCGATCAGCTGAGCAAAGCGCTGAACGCGCAGGGCGCGCAGATCGGGTCGGACGTGCTGGTGAACTGCGCCAGTCAGGAATATTTCGGCGCGGTTGATCCCAAAGCGCTCAAACTGCGGGTGATCACTCCTGTGTTCATGGAGGACAAGGCGGGCACCCCCAAGATCGTCAGCTTTTTCGCCAAAAAAGCGCGCGGGGCCATGGCGCGCTATGTCATCCAGCACCGCCTGACCGATCCTGCGGGGCTGTTGGACTTTGACAGCGGTGGGTATGAATACCGCCCCGACCTGTCATCCGAGAACAAACCCGTCTTTGTGCGCCCCTATCAGGCCTGATCCTGCATCGAAGTGTCATAGGCCACCAGCTCGACCGTATTGCCTTCGGGGTCTTCGGTGAAAATACCGCGCCAACCGATCCAGCCGAACTGCTCGACGCGGAAAGGCTGGCCCAACTGGTCATACCAGCGCAGGACGGCCTCTTGCTCCTGAAACGGCAAAGACAAAGCAATGTGATGCAGCGATGACCCGGCCCCGGTCGTGGGGCGGCCTGCACCTGCGGGATGCAAACCGGGGCGCGGAGCGGCCGTGTGGTGGAACAAGGCCAATACCTGCGTGTGGCCGCCAAATCCTGGGCCAATTCGAAAGAATGTGATGGCGCTGTTGTGGTCGCCGCTCAGGCGCTCCAACCCGATGACATCCTCATAGAATGCCACCATTGCGCGCATGTCTGCGCACCGAATGGCAATCTCGCCCAATGCGCGCGGTTGAAATCCACGGTCCGACATGGGTACAACCTAGGTGGGTTCCTTTGCGCTATCAATCACCGGCTGTGCGTCATCAGGCTCATGATCCAAGATCATCTGATGAATTTTCCGCTTTTGCAGCGGCTTGGTCAGGTAATGATCCAACCCCGCAGACAGGATACCCTGATCATCGCCCGCCATCGCATGCGCCGTCAGCGCAACGATTGGCACAGCGCGCCCGGTCTGGATCTCATGCCGCCGAATCTCACCCGTAGCCTGTTTTCCATCCATTCCGGGCATCGAGATATCCATGAAGATCAGGTCGGGGTTAAAATTCATATAAGCCTCAACCGCCTCGGCCCCGTTATTAGCAAAGCGCAGGTCAATGTTCAGCGTCTTGACCATCTTTTGCAGGATCAACTGGTTCGTCCTGTTATCCTCAGCCGCCAAGACGCGCATCAGGCGCTGATCCAAGGTGTCTGTGGCGGGCGCTGGCTCGGTTTCCTGTTGGGCGGGGGCATCCACCTTTTGTTGACCCAATGCAGTCAGGCGCGCGTAAAGCTCGGATCGCGGGATGGGTTTTTGCAAGACCCCTTCGATCAGGTGACGGGCGGGATTGGCATGTATAGTGCCGGGATTGGCAGACATGACCACAATAGGCAACTCACCCCAGCCCCGTTCCTTCAATGTGGTGGCAAGTTCCAACCCATCCATATCCGGCAGGTCGTGGTCGCACAGCACTAGATCGACCGATGAGTCGATAGCCGCCAACGCCTCACCCCCAGAGGTGCAGACAGTGACCCAAGACCCCAGCCGCCCAAGTTGTTTGGACAAGATCGCGCGGTTGACCGCCAAATCCTCAACCACCAGCACATGGTTGAGCCTGCCTTCAAGATCAGGTGGTTCGGGCTGAGGACCTTCGGCCGTGGGCAGTGATATCCGAAACCCAAAGCACGAACCCTGCCCCGGATCGCTTTCCACCCAGATCGTTCCGCCCATCAACGTGATCAGACGCTTGGTGATAGCCAGACCCAGCCCGGTTCCTTCGAACTGGCGGTTTTTCTCATCTTCGACCTGATTAAACTCTCCAAAGATGTGGTCAATTTTCGCCTGCTCGATCCCGATGCCGGTATCTTCGATTGCCACGTGAATATCGCAGCTTTGCGCCTCGGCATTGGGGACGCCGGTGACGCGGATCAGCACATGGCCATTGGCAGTGAATTTGACAGCGTTGCCCACCAAATTGGTCAGAACTTGCCGCACCCGCCCCGGATCGCCAACAAACAGTGTGGGCAGGAACAAGTCATAGTCGACCAGCAAGGTCAGCCCCTTGTTCCGCACACCCGGTTGCAGCAACATCGCGACCTCAAGGATACAGCGTTCGAAATCGAACTGCTCGGGGTGCAGGACCAGCTTGTCAGCCTCGATCTTCGAATAGTCCAGAACATCGTTGATGATGACCAGCAACGCCTCGCCCGAATTGCGAATTGTGTTGAGGTAGAGCCTTTGTTCCTCATCCAAAGGTGTCTCGTCCAGCAATTCGGTCATGCCGACGATCCCGTTCATTGGGGTTCTGATCTCGTGGCTCATATTCGCCAGAAAGGCCGACTTTGCCCGATTGGCCGCTTCGGCCCGTTCTCGCGCTGATCGCAATTCAGCCTCATGCCGGACTGAAGCCGAAATATTCAGCGCTAGACTAACCACATCGCCGCCGTTGCCACGCTGATCGATGAGTTTGAAGTAGTGACCGTTCCATAGACGAATGACTTCGGGTTGCGGGTTGGCTTGCGTCCACCGTACCTTCATTCTTTCTATCCAGTCCGGGGCAGCCTCATCTCCAAGGTCGATCAGGCCCTCGGCTGTGAGAATTTCCAGAATACGGGGATAGGCAATGCCCGGCGCCACTTCTTCAATTCCGTCAAAGACGCTCAGATAGGCCGTATTGGCGCCGATCAGACGGTTATTACTGTCGAAAAACGCAAACCCGTCATGGAAGGTTTGAATCGAGTGCCACAGCCGCCGCTCGGCCACTTCAATCTTTGCATTGGCCAGTGTGAGGTCCGATTTGACCTTCTCATTCTCACCGCGGTCGGTCTCAACCTCGGCCTGCGTCTCGCCAATTCGTTTGGTCAGAGCTATGGCGTGCAGGCCAAGCTTGCGGTTGGCCGCCGATAACTCGGCCTGTTTCATTTCAAGCAAGCGCTCAGCGGCAAGCCGCGCACGCCGTTCTTGTGCCAGTTTTGTTGCAAGACTCATCGTGGGCGATCCTCGGGCCATTCCGTCCCAGCATCCGGGCAGAGAGTGAAGAACTGCTTAAGCCGTTGCTTGGAAGCCAGGGCTTGTGTCAGACTTTTTGCAAACCGGAGGCTACCTATGACAAATGCACGCTATTTTTCTGCCGTCTGGCTGTTCTGCGCGGCAACGCAGCCCGCTTGGGCCGAATGCGCCACGGATGCGCAGGTTGACCGGTTTGTTCAGGATTATCTTTCCAACACGCCGACTGCGGCTCTGTCCGCCGATGGAACGATGCAAGACGCATTATGTACGCAGGCCAAAATTTCTACTGCGTTAGAGCCTTATTTGGGCCCAATCATCGGCTACAAAGCGGGTCTGACCAGCAAGCCCGCGCAGAACCGGTTTGGCGCGGATGAACCGGTGCAGGGGGTCTTGTACCGCGACATGATGGTCGCGAATGGCGCGACGGTTCCACTGAACTGGGGCGCACGCCCTGTGTTCGAGGCCGATCTGGTTCTGGTCGTGGGAGATGCTGATATCAACATGGCCACGACGCCGCTGGAGGTGATGCAAAACATATCAGCCATTCGCCCATTTATGGAACTACCGGACCTGACCCTCGCCGAAGGCGAACCGATCACGCCGATTACGTTGACTGCAATTGGGGTGGCGCCAAAATTGGGCGTTTTAGGGTCTGATATTCCTGTCTCCGACCCTGCCGCGATGTCCCAGGCCCTGCCAGATATGACCGTCACTTTGCGGGCGGCGGATGGGGAGGTGTTGGCAGAGGCTCCAGGCGCTGCAGTCATGGGGCACCCAGCCAATGCAGCGTTGTGGCTGATCTCGAAAGGGATCGAGTTTCAACCCGGCGATCTGATTTCGGTCGGCTCTTTCGGCCCGCTGGTCCCGCCCGCAAAGGGTAAAGGTGGCGCGTCGGTCAGCTATGACGGATTGCCCGGTGATCCCACAGTCAGCGTTGTATTCGATTAATCAGCGCCGGCCTTCGCGCAGCCACCCGCCG
The DNA here is from genome assembly GCF_056531925.1 of Ruegeria sp. J8. Taxonomy (NCBI): domain Bacteria; kingdom Pseudomonadati; phylum Pseudomonadota; class Alphaproteobacteria; order Rhodobacterales; family Roseobacteraceae; genus Ruegeria; species Ruegeria sp. J8. The sequence goes on along the minus strand of NZ_JBQFMR010000003.1, from coordinate 141,010 downwards.
ACAAGAAATCCACCGGCCAGCAAGAGCACCAACCACGGCGGCAAAAGCCCAGCCTGCGTGACATCGCGCGTTTCATAAGCGTCGCGTGGTGTTAGGCCGATCCATCCTCGTCCCGAGGCCGGTCGTCCGGCCCGCACATTTCGGATCGACGGCAAACCCTCCTCGACCCGGATGGTGCCACCGCGCAATCCCGCCAGAATAGGGTCCAGCACTTCCGAGGTCGCGATCGTGCGCTCGAACTCTTTTGGCGCGGCGGGGCCAAGGCCGATCACCGCCGAGTGCTCACCCTCCTGCAAACGATAGAGGCCAATCTCGGGCCCGTAATACTGCGCTTCGAACCGACCGGGCGAGACCTCGTCCAATGTCACCTCAAGCGTTTCGCCGTTGGGAAGCGTGACGGTCACGGGGCCGGCCTCATCTTCAAGGGTCTGGCGAATGATGCGCATGATTTGACCGTTGGCTTCGGCCCACAGCGCCTCTTCCTCTAGCTCGGGCTCTTTCATCATCCAATGCGCCAGACGGCGCAGCAGTTCCAATTGCGGTCCGCCGCCTTCGAACCCGCGGCTCCACAGCCACGCGTGATCCGAGGCCAACATCGCCACGCGCCCCTCACCCACACGGTCCAGCACCAGCAAGGGGCGGTCGTCCACGCCGGTCATCAGCATCTCACCCCGGCGCTGGTTCACGTCGATCTGCCGCAGCCATGCGCCCCAGTTTTCAGGATCACCCAGATCGGTCGTCACCGGATGGCGCTGACCCAGATCCGTCACCATAGGGACAAAGCGTTCTTCGATCACCCGTGCAGTTGGCTGCGCCGGAAGGATTGAGGCCAAAGGCGACCGGAAAATACTATCAGCGCTGGCAAAATCCGGCCCCGCCGCGATCAGAACTGCACCACCTTCATTGATGTAGTTACTGACATTGTCCAGATAGATGGCAGGCAGGATTCCGCGCCGTTTGTAGCGATCAAAGATGATCAAGTCGAAATCGTTGATCTTTTCCAAAAACAACTCACGCGTGGGGAAAGCGATCAGCGAAAGCTCATCCACCGGCACGCCGTCCTGTTTCTCGGGTGGACGCAGGATGGTGAAATGCACCAGATCGACCGAGCTGTCGGATTTCAGCAGGTTCCGCCATGTCCGCCCGCCGGGATGCGGCTCGCCTGAGACCAGCAGCACACGCAGGCGATCCCGCACGCCGTTCATCTGGATCAAGGCGGTGTTGTTGCGATCGGTCAGCTCACCTTCGGCCTGCGGAACGGTGAATTGCAGCACATTGCGCCCGCCATGAGGCAGCGTGACGGGCAATTCCACATCTGTGCCAATGGGAATGGTGAATTGCTCGGGCTCGGCCCCGTCGACCGAGATTTCAAGCGGCGCTGTAGTGGCACCGGCAGGGGCAGCGCCGCTATCCTCGACCCGCAGGGTCAGGGTCACGGGCTCGCCGATAATGGCAAAAGCCGGGGCGTTGCGGACAATCAGGCGGCGGTCCCAGTCGCTGGAGCGCCCGGTCTGCAACAGATGCATCGGCGCTGGCAGGTCCGGGGCCTGATCCGCGTCATGCACGATCCCGTCCGAAACGACAACGATACCCGCGATCCGGGCGCGGGGTTCTTCGGCCAACGCCTCATTCAACGCGGCCATAACCTGGGTGCCCTCGTCGCCGTCGCCATCGCCGACCTTGATGCGGCGCAGCTCGGTATTGTCGCGGGATTCGATCTCATCCGCCAGGGCATCCGCCGCTTGCGCTGTTTGTTCAGCCCGGTCCGACAAGGTCTGACTGGCGCTTTCGTCTTCGATCATCAGCACGATGTCGGTCAGAGGCGCACGGTCCTCGACCTGATAGACCGGCCCGGATAACGCCGCAATCACCACCAGGGCCGCCAGCCCACGCAATGCCCAGCCCGACAGACCACGCCACAGGGCAACAGCCACGCCGGCCAACGCAATCGCGCCCACCACAGCCAGAACGAGCCACGGGATCAGCGGATCAAAAAGTACGGTTCCCGTCATTGTCCCAACCTGTCCAGCAGAGCAGGCACATGCACCTGATCCGATTTGTAATTCCCGGTCAGCACATGCATCACCAGATTGACCCCGAAACGATTGGCCAGTTCGCGCTGCCGCTCTCCGGCATATCCGCGCCCGACGGGCAGAAGTGCCTGACCATTGCGATCCACCGCCCAGGCTGCTGCCCAGTCATTGCCACCAATCACCACCGGCGTCACATTGTCATTGAGGTTGCGGAAGGGCATCCCCTCGATCTGTTCCGCATCCAGCGGCGCGGCTTCAACCCACACATCCGCTCCGGCATGGCGACCCGGAAAATCCTGCAACAGGTAGAATGTCCGCGTCAGCACATGGTCACGCGGGATCGGCTCTAACGAAGGGATATTCAGCGGCGCGGCCAGTTGCTGTAGCTTGCGTCCATTGGGGCTGGCAGCCCCGAACCGCGCCACGTTGGAATCGCGCGTGTCAAACAGGATCATGCCACCCGAGCGCAGATAGGCGTTCAGCTTGGAATACGCCTCGACCGAGGGTTGCGGTTGATCCGGCGTGATCGGCCAGTAGAGCAGCGGGAAAAACGCCAGTTCATCACGCTCCAGATCAACGCCCACAGGCCCGGCCGGTTCCACCGACGTGCGGTAGAACAGGGTCTGCGCCAACCCGCGCATCCCGGCCTCTGCGATCTCATCCACGTCGGCATTTCCGGTCAGCACATGGGCCAACACCAGTTCAGTCGTTGCGTTCAGGGCAAACTCGGTCTCGTCGGGCGTTTGCGCCTGCACCTCGGGTGCGATCAGCACTGCGCCCAGCGCAATCGCCGCCGCGCGCGCAAGACCAAGCCGCCCCGACAACGCCAACGAGGCGATCACGTCCACGGTCAACAACAGCAGCGCAAGACTGAGCAATATGCCTCCAATCGGGGTTTCAGTGCTGATTTCCTGCCCTTTGATCGGCACATCCGAAGGCCAAGAGACCGGCGTCAGAACGGTATCTTCAGCCAAGACGTTCAACGCCAGCTTCTGTTTGCCGCTTTCATAGAGACCGGGGCGCAAGTCAGAACCGATCGTGCCCGTCACCAGATCAACCCCGTCGACACCGGCAAGATTCCCTGCATCCATCAAACCGCCAAAACCGTCCATGACTTGCACTGGCGCCCAGGTGGTGCCCTGCAACTGAGACTCTTGCCGCGACTTAGCGGCCGAGGCGACAGCCAGACGATCCAACATTTCGACGAACAAACCGGACAGAGGCAAGCTGGACCATTCCGCATCTGCCGTTACGTGAAACAGCACCACCTGCCCCAGACCCAGCGCTTTGCGCGTGACCAGTGGCGTCCCATCCGACAGCGATGCAATCACTCGATCCGCCAGATTAGGGTCAGGTTGCGCCATCACCTGCGTCGTAACGGAAACGTCCGACGGCACCCGTAAGCCATAAAAGGGCGAGCCTTCGGGGAAGGGGGCAAGCCCCTTGGCCTCACCCCAGCTCATCGCACCACCGACCGAGCGGCCACCGCTGCGCAGCCGTACCGGCAACAGCGTATCCTCGGCATCGCGGCCCAGATCGCTGGCAGCCATACGCGGTCCGGCAAAGCGCAACAGCAACCCGCCTTGTTCCACCCATTCGACAACAGCTTCTTGCTCACCCGCAGAAAGTTTCGCCACATCGGCCAGCACGATCACATCTGGGTTCGCGGGCAGAACATCCATCAACCCGCCTTCGACAAAATCCGCCGTAGGGGTCAAAACCTGCGTCAAGTAATGCAGCGGCGACAACAGCTCCAGCCCTTCGCGGTTCAGGGTTCCCGCGATCAGCGCAACCTCGCGCCTGCGCAGGCTGTCATCAGTCAAGGTCATCGCGCCCGCCGAGCGCTGGCCCTGAATTTCAAACCGAGTGATCCGTGCGCGCAGCTCGGACGGCAAGGCCAGTTCGACGTGCGCCTGCGTTTCGCCGCTGGCAAATTCCATCGCCGCGGATTGCAGGACGCGCATCACTCCAGCCGGGTCACGGCCCTGCGCCAAAACAGTGATCTGCTGGGCTGGGCCAGGTTCGGTCCGCTGCGCTGTCAGTTGGATCAGCCCGTCCTGATATGTGGCAGGCAAAAGGGCAACAACCGCTGACGCCGCCTGATACACCGTGACCTCACCCCGCCCTTGCAGTGTCGCTAGGATCGTTTCCTGGCCATCAAAGTCGAGACGATCACTGAACCAATGCGTGTCGAAGCCCCCGTCCAACTGATCAAGCGCAGCCAGGGTCTGTTCTATCTGCACCTCGGTCGGTTGCCAGGGTGTCGGCGCCAGCCCCGGCAACCTGCCACGCCAGTCTTCGGCGGATTGGAACACCGGTGCTTCGGGTTCCGTCAGGCTCAAGATCGCAACGGTGCGCCCGGCGCGTCCGGCCTCGGCCAGTTGCGCGTCAATCTGATCCAGCGTTGCGGACCAGCGGGTGGCCCCGGCCCAACTGGCATCCAGCACCAGCATCAGCGGGCCGGACCCCGCTTGATCACGCGAGGGGTTCAAAACCGGCCCTGCAAGTCCGATGATGATCGCCGCCGCCGCCAGCATCCGCAACAAAAGCAGCCACCACGGCGTGCGGTCCGAGACGCTTTCTTCATCCTTCAGCCCCAGCAACAGAGTCACAGCCGGAAACAGCCGCCGGATCGGCGCTGGCGGCACGGCGCGCAGGATCAGCCACAGGATCGGCAGGGTCAGCAGACCCAGCAACACCCATGGCGCGGTAAAACCGATGCCTGCCAAAATCGTCATACAGACCCCCGATCCAACGCACGATAAAGCCACAACAGAGCCGCCTGCGCGCTGTCACCCGTATGATGCAGCCCAAGTTGCCAACCGGTCGCGCGGCACAACTGCGTCAGCGCATCCTTGCGTTTGGCAAGCCGGTCCAGATAGCGATCGCGCAGCTCTCCGGCCTTCAATGTCTCGTGGCGGGTCGTGCCGCCGACGCTTTCGAAAATGGTCCGGCCACGATAGGGAAAGCTCTCCTCGGTCGGGTCCAGAATCTGCAACAGAACGCCGCGAACGCCCCGGTCCGCAGCTTTGGTCAGGGCCAGTTCGACCTCGTCCATGGGCCCCAGAAAATCGGAAATGAAAACGGCCCGCGCATGCGGGATCATGGCGCGGTGCTCGGGTGGAGCATAGTCGGCCTCGGCATCCTCGGACCAGGCTTGCGCCAGCCGCACGATCTGTGCGTTGCCGCGCCGAGGCGGCAGTGTTGTTCCCGTCAGGCCAACACGTTCGCCACCCCGTACCAGCAGGATGGCCGTGGCCAGACCCAGCAAGCGCGCCCGGTCGGCCTTGGTCGGGTGGTTCTTGTCAGACGCAAACCGCATCGAGGCGCCCTGATCGACCCACAGCATCACCGATTGCGCGATCTGCCATTCGCGCTCGCGCACAAATTGCTGATCCCCGCGCGCCGAGCGGCGATGGTCGATCATCCGACGACTGTCACCGATCTGCGCCGGGCGGTACTGCCAGAAATCATCTCCCAGACCCGACCGCCTGCGCCCATGATCGCCCAGCAGAACCGTTCCGGCCAGATGTTCAGCCCGCGCCAATAGGGGCGGCAGCCGGGACGCCTCGGCCTCGGATCTTTCACGAAGGGTCAGCGCGGCATTCACGCCGCAGCCTCGGTGCGGATCAAGCCGGCAGCGGTGCTTTCGATCAGATCAGCAAGGCTGTCCCCGCGCGCGCGCGCCGCGAAGTTCAGTGCCATCCGGTGGCTGAGCACAGGGCGCGCCATATCTAAGACGTCCTCGGCATTCGGGGCCAGCCGCCCTTGCAGCATCGCCCGCGCCCGCACGGTCATCATCAACGCCTGCGCCGCCCGCGGACCGGGGCCCCACGCAACGGTTTCGGCCACACGTTCAGACACGCCCGCCTCATCCGGGCGGAAGGCGCGAACCAGATCGAGGATCAGCTCAACCACCGAATCTCCGACGGGCATGCGCCGCAACAGAACCTGAGCGGCCAGCAATTCCTCTTTGGTGAAAATCTCATGCGCATCATCTTCTTCGACGCCTGTTGTGGCCAACAGAATATCCCGCTCGGTCTGACGATCAGGGTATTCCACGTCGATCTGCACAAGGAAGCGGTCCAACTGCGCCTCGGGCAGCGGATAGGTGCCTTCCTGCTCAATCGGGTTCTGCGTCGCCAATACGTGAAATGGCGTCCCCAGCGAGCGATCCTCGCCCGCCACTGTCACAGTGCGTTCCTGCATCGCTTGCAGCAGCGCCGATTGCGTCCGGGGGCTGGCGCGGTTGATCTCATCCGCCATCAGCAGCTGGCAAAAGATCGGGCCCGAAATAAAGCGGAAATGGCGGCTGCCATCTTCGGCGGTATCCAGAACCTCGGACCCCAGAATATCGGCAGGCATCAGGTCCGGCGTGAACTGGATGCGGTTGCCGTGCAGGCCCATCACTGTCGACAGCGTCTCGACCAATCGCGTCTTACCCAGACCGGGCAGACCGATCAGCAACGCATGCCCGCCGCACAGCAGAGCGGTCAGGGTCAGGTCCACGACCCTCTCCTGTCCGATAAAGCGACGGGTGATCGAGGACTTGGCCTCTTGCAGTTTGGTTTCCAGCGCTTCGATCTCGGACACGAGGTCGGCAGGTTCGGTCATGACTTTCCCTTCCGTGGACTAATATGGTTGAAGTGTATCGCGCGAAAAGGAAATGGCAAAAGTAATGAGCGGACAAAAACCTGTGACACCTTCCCCTGATGGCATTGCGGCATCAGTCAATGCCGCCAAAACCAAGGGCCTACCCCCGGTTCATCTGTGGAATCCTCCGTTTTGTGGCGATCTGGACATCCATATCGCCAAAGATGGCTCTTGGACTTATCTAGGGTCACCGATCAACCGGTTCGAGCTTGTGAAGCTATTTTCGTCAATTCTTAAGAAGGAAGACGGGAAATATTACCTCGTTACCCCGGTCGAGAAGGTGGGAATCACTGTCGAGGACGCACCTTTCGTGGCGGTCGATTTCGATGCGACGGGCAAGGGCACGGCGCAGACGCTATGTTTCACCACCCATGTGGGGGATGAAGCCGTCGCAGGGCCCGACCATCCAATCCGCATTGTCATCGACCCCGAATCCGAGGAACCCGCGCCCTACATCCTGATCCGCGCAAATCTTGAGGCGCGGATCGACCGCAAGAGCTTTTACCGGATGGTCGATATCGCCGAACATAGCGACGGGTGGTTCGGCGTCTGGTCGGGCGGGCAGTTTTTTCCCTTAATCCGGTCCGAGGAGTTGCCGGATTAGACCCGGCGCATCACGCGACGGTCCTGCGCCAACAGCACGGCGATTGCAACGATCCCCGCGCCCAGCGCGCGGGTCCAGTTCCAGTCCTCGCCCATTACCAGCATGATCAACATCACGTAAAACGGCGCAATGTTGATGTGGAATGCGGCCAGCGCCACGCCGATTTTGCCAACGGATGCGATGAAAAAGACCTGACTCAGCCCCATTGAGATCAGCGCATACATCACAAGCATACCCATCTGTTGCATATCGACCGGCGCTGTCGGTGCAACGCTGACACCCATTTGCGCGGCGCAGAAAAACAGAACCGAGGCCGTTACCAGCCCGCCGACAAAAGTGATCGTACTGCGCCCTGTCTGGCTAAGCGCCGGGAAATCCCGCGCCGTCGCCATACTGGCCCAGCAAAACAGGGCCGTGGACGCAATGGCGCAGGCCGCACCCAAACCTAATTGCGCCGGGGCCAGCGCGCTGGTTGCAATCAGCCCGCCGATGATCGACACGACCACGCCCAGCGCAAAATTCCACCGCAAGCGCCGCGTACCTGTCGCCAGTTCCAGCAGAGTTGCAAACAAGGGCGCGCCGGACGCAATAATCGCAACCGTCACCGGGTCAGTCAGCTTTTGCGCCAGAATGATCAGGAACATCCCCGACCCCAGCGCAGCGCCGACAAACATCGCGTGCCCCCAACGCGCGCGCAACACACGCGCGGGCCCATCCATCAACACCCAGACCGGCACCATCACCAGCACTGCCAACGCCAACCGCGCCAACAGCAACGTAATCGGAGGCCAAGTTTGCAGCAAAACCTCGGCCGCAGGAAACCCGGCTGCCCATGTCAGCATGGACGCCACTGCCAGGCCATTGCCGGATACAGCCGAGCGGCGCCCCGCAGACACAGAAAGAGTGTTCCCGCGCACGGGGTCAGGGCTCATCGCCATGGTGTCAGACCTTCTGTTGGAACGGTGGCCGAAAATGATCCACCGTGATGGCTGAAGGCTGGCTGATTCGGGCCGATGGTTCTGGCCGGTTTTCGACAAACTGTCGTTTTCAGTCTCTTTCGTTGAAATCGCCCCAAGGCTAAGGTCCGGCCAGCATCACGTGGGACCTCTTATGCCGAAATTCGCCGCCAACATCTCGCTGCTCTTTACTGAGCTGCCCTATCTCGACCGGTTTCAGGCCGCGGCGGAGGCCGGGTTTCAGGCAGTCGAGATCCTGTTTCCCTATGAGCTGGCTGCCAAGGAAACCAGCCGCGCCCTGCTGGCCAACGGGCTAGACCTGGTGCTGATCAACGCCCCTCCGCCCAACTACACCGGTGGCGAGCCAGGCTATGCTGCGGTCCCAGGTAGCGAAGCGCGGTTTCAGTCCGATATCCGCCGCGTCATGCGCTACGCCGATGTTTTGAAACCAGGGCTGATCCATATCATGTCGGGGTATTGCGCGGGACCAGATGCACTAAAAACCATGGTTGAGAACCTGAAATGGGCCGCCGATTTCGCCCCCAAACAGCACTTTACGATCGAGCCGCTGAACCCTGTCTCACAACCCAACTACTTCCTGAACGATTATTATCTGGCTGCCAAAGTTCTGGCCTTGGTGGACCGGCCCAATATCGGCCTGCAATATGACAGCTTCCACGCTCATATGATCCACGGTGACGCGCTGGACGTCTGGCACCGCTTTCACCACATTGTCACCCATGCTCAGATCGGTGCCGCCCCAGACCGGTCCGAGCCCGGACGCGGGCCAACAGACTTTGCTGCGCTTTTCGAGGCCTTTGACGAAATGGGCTATTCCGGCTGGGTCAGTGCCGAATATACCCCCTCAACAGCGCAAACTTTCAACAGTCTGGACTGGGTAGAGTTCTGATATCTGGCCTTTTCAAAAAAAATCGCGCAGACATCACCACAATGACTTGAAGGAACTGTGATGATCCCTGCCCGCTTTTCGCGCATTGTGTTCTGTCTGATCATGTCGGGGCTGATGTCCTGCATCGTCACAGGAATTGCCACTGTCAAGGCCATAGGATTTGGGCCCACCACATTCGGCGATTGGATGTCTGCTTGGGGGTTTTGCTGGCCCATCGCCTTTACGGTCATCTTTATCCTGGGACCCACCGTACAACAGTTGGTGAACCGTCTGGTCAAGACGCAGGATTGACCCGCTGCGAAGAGGGCCCGCCGGGCCTGATGAGCAGCGCTTCTTAGTGCGCCTCGGCCCAATTCGCGCCTTGCCCTGCATCCACGCTTAGCTTCACGTCCAGCTTCACCGCGGGGTCCGATGCCCCCTCCATCACATCGCGCGCCACACGAATCACCTGATCCACTGCATCCTCAGCCACTTCGAACAGCAATTCGTCATGCACCTGCAATAGCATCTTGGCAGGCAGCCCGTTGATCGCATCCGGCATCCGTACCATCGCGCGCCGGATTACATCTGCTGCCGTGCCCTGAATCGGCGCGTTGATCGCCGCCCGACGCGAGAACCCGGCATGCGGCCCCTTGGCATTGATCTCAGGCGTATGGATTTTGCGGCCGAACAGTGTCTGCACGTATCCGTTCTCTTTCGCAAAAGCGATGGTGTCGTCCATATATGTCCGTATACCCGGAAAGCGTTCGAAATAGCGGTCAATGAACCCCTGCGCCTCGGACCGAGGAATGCGCAGATTGCGCGCCAGACCAAAACCCGAAATCCCGTAAATCACACCAAAATTGATCGCCTTAGCCTGGCGGCGGATTTCAGGTGTCATCTCATCCAGCGGCACGTCAAACATCTCGGAGGCGGTCATGGCGTGAATGTCCAACCCATCCGAAAACGCCTGTTTCAGGGTCGAAATGTCAGCGATATGAGCCAAAATCCGCAATTCAATCTGGCTATAGTCGAGGCTAACCATCACATTGCCCGGCTCGGCAATAAACGCCTCACGAATGCGACGCCCTTCTTCGGTGCGCACCGGGATGTTCTGCAGGTTCGGATCGGTCGAGGCCAGACGTCCCGTATTCGCCCCTGTGATCGAATAAGACGTATGCACCCGGCCCGTATCCGGGTTGATATGGGTCTGCAACGCGTCGGTATAGGTCGATTTCAGCTTGGACAGCTGCCGCCAATCCAGCACGCGGCGGGGCAGTTCATGCTCAGTAGCGAGGTCCTCCAGAATGTCAGCCCCGGTCGAATACTTCCCGGTCTTGCCCTTTTTGCCGCCTTCCAGCCCCATCTTGTCGAACAGAATCTCGCCCAGTTGCGCGGGAGAGCCGACATTGAAATTCTCACCGGCCAATTCGTGAATTTCAGCCTCTAACCCGGCCATTTTTTGCGCGAAGGCGTTGGACATGCGGCTCAGGACATCGCGGTCCACCTTGATGCCGTGCATCTCCATTTCCTTGAGGACCGGCACCAGAGGCCGCTCCAGCGTCTCATACACGGTCGTCACCTGCACCTGATGCAGTTGCGGCTTGAACAGTTTCCAAAGGCGCAGCGTGATATCCGCATCCTCAGCGGCATAGGCAGTGGCCTCGTCAATCGGCACCTTGTCGAAAGTGATTGCGGATTTGCCGGACCCCAGCAGCGGTTTGATCGGAATGGGCGTGTGGTTCAGGTAACGCTCGGACAGCGTATCCATCCCATGCCCGTGTTCGCCGCCATGCATGGCGTAAGACATCAGCATCGTGTCGTCGATTGGCGCCACGTTCACGCCATAGCGCGCGAAAATCTTAGCGTCGTATTTCATGTTCTGGCCGATTTTCAGGATCGAGGCGTCCTGAAGCATCGGTTTGAGCAAAGTTAGAGCCTCATCCAGCTGCATCTGCCCCTCGGCCAGCGCGTCTGAGCCGAACAAGTCATCCGATGCCCCATCGCGGTGAGTTAGCGGGATGTAACAGGCCGAACCCGCCTCAACACTTAGCGAAATACCCACCAGATCGGCGATCATTTCGTTCAATCCGGTGGTCTCGGTATCGACGGCCACCCAGCCGGTCTGATAAGCGCGGTCGATCCACGCCTGCAGCGCGGTTGCATCGCGCACGCATTCGTATTTCGAGGCGTCGAAAGAGATATCCTCAGCCTCGGTCACAACTTCGGGCGCAGGCGCATCAGCAATCACCGGGGCCTCGGCCCCCAGCTTGTCGGCAATTCGCTTGGTGAGGGTGCGGAACTCCATATCCGCCAGGAACCCCAGCAAGGTCTCAGCGTCGGGGTCCTGAACCTCAAGATCATCCAGCGTGAAATCCAGCGGGGTGTTTTCGTCCAACTGCACCAGTTTTTTCGACAGCTCAATCTGGTCGCGCTTTTCGATCAGGGTCTGGCGGCGTTTGGGCTGTTTGATCTCTTCCGCGCGGTCCAGCAGGGTTTCCAGATCACCGTATTCATTGATCAACAGGGCCGCCGTTTTCACCCCAATCCCCGGCGCACCGGGCACGTTATCTACAGAATCCCCCGCAAGCGCCTGCACATCCACCACCCGTTCAGGCCCCACGCCGAACTTCTCAACCACGCCGTCGCGGTCGATACGCTTGTTCTTCATCGCGTCCAGCATTTCGACGCCGCCGCCCACCAGCTGCATCAGGTCTTTGTCCGAGCTGACAATGGTCACGCGCCCGCCTGCCTCACGCGCCTGGACGGCCAGCGTGGCGATGATATCGTCGGCTTCATAGCCTTCCAACTCCTTGCAGGCGATGTTGAAGGCGCGGGTCGCCTCGCGTGTCAGAGGCATCTGCGGACGCAGGTCTTCAGGCATAGCCTCGCGGTTGGCCTTGTAGAGGTCATAGAGGTCATTGCGGAACGTGTGCGAGCCTTTGTCAAAGATCACCGCCACGTGGGTCGGCGCATCCGGTCCCGCGTTCCCTTCGACATATTTCTGCAGCATGTTGCAGAAGCCCGATACAGCGCCGATGGGCAGCCCATCGGATTTGCGCGTCAGCGGGGGCAGCGCGTGATAAGCCCGAAAAATAAAGGCTGATCCGTCGATCAGATGCAGATGACACCCTTTTCCGAAATTGCTCATGCGCGCTCTCCCTGTCGGTCAGGGATCGTTCTGCCACAGGGGCAGACGGGTGACCAGTCAGGAACGTGCCCTAACCCCCAAAGAGACCGCTGAAAAAGTCCGAAAAACTATGCACCAGGGCCATTATGACCAGCACACCGAGGAACGCAAAAAACGCAAAGGCGAAAAACTGAAACAGAATGGCGCCAACACCGATAACCATTCCGGCGATGGCCGGGCGACGCCTTTCGTGACGCAGAAGGCCAATGACCGAAACAACAATCGCTAGCCCGCCAAGCATCGCCACACCGATTTGCAAAAAATCATCCAGATCGCGGGTTCGGGCTACAGGCTCGGGTTGCTCTGCCCCCGTGGCGGCACGCAGGGTCGATTTCCCGATCTCGGCCGCCAGTTCGCCAAGCGTGACGCCTGTAGATTGCTGACGCGCAAACGGTCCCGCCCAAAACACAAACAAGGCGGCGAACAACGCCAAAGCAGCGAAACAGAATCCGACCCAGCCAAAAACCGGGCTTGCGCTGTCCGTTTGAGTAATCTCAGTCATCACACTCACCTAAGACGAATGCGGCACAGCGTATCACGCAAATATGGGCGCTTTTTGGGAAAAAATGACTATTGGAGCAGTTGAAGCCGATCTGTGTTTAAAAAAACATAGATGCACAAGACACCCGCTCAGGACAAATCACGCGATACTGAAGGCGCGGTTCGTCTTGTCCCAGTTCATCCCGGATTGCTGCGCAATGTGCTGCATCTGCTTGTTCAATGACCGATCATTCAGCCTGCGACTTAACGAGCGTAACGGCACAAGGTTTCGTTCCCCGTACCCATCGATCAGAAAGAACATACGTATGTCGTCACGCAATCCATAGACGATGTTTTTCCCATGGATGTCCCGACCCACAATTTGGAACTCAAAAAGCTTTCGGACAAAGATGTTCAGATCATCCAATGTCTCAGCCGTCATTTCCTGCCGCGCGCACATCGACAGCAAGTTCTGCGCTAATGCGCCATCTTCGGTGCTGATCCTCTCGACCACGATGCCGGGCCCGACATCTGTCTGCACGACACCAAAGGACCGCGCCAGTGGCAGTCTGGAAATGTCCAGACCACTTTTCAGCGCCGCCTTCATCTCGCACTCCAGCTCTTTCAAGGCGTTTCGGAATGCTGAATCGGGCAGCAGACGACGCACAGCGCGTTTCATGATGGATCTGTTGCGGCGGATTCTGGGACGCGTCACTTTGACCAGCAACTCTGGCTGGTTGGGGCAGGCATAAACGTTCCGGTGGCCGCCCTTGGCCACAATATCCCGGTCTGAAAGGTGCATGACCTGCACGGAAAAGAGCATCTTCGCGCCCTGGAATCATAAAGCTATTTCGTCAGGATATAGAGTCTTCACTCGGGCGGAAATAGGACGCGTAACAGTTTTGTGACGGGCCTACTGATCCTGATCCGCCAGCACATATTTGCAATCGCAATAGGGGCACTCAACCCAGCCGGTATCCTCGGGGATCTGCAGCCAGACCCGCGGATGGCCCAGCGCACCCTCGCCGCCGTCGCAGGCAACACGAGAGGTTTCGACGATCTTGGTTTCCGGCGCTTCGATGGTCACGGCTGGCGATCCTTCTTCGGTTGTCGGCCTCGCGGGCATGGTTTAGGTGCGTTTATGAGCGATGAGCAAACCGGGGGCAAGAGCCACATGAGCGATGCGGCAATCAGGATCGAAGGGCTGCGCAAGACCTATCGCGGTGGTAAGGGTCAGCCTGAAAAGCACGCGCTGAAGGGCATTGATCTGACCGTCCCGCGCGGCTCGGTCTTTGGGTTATTGGGGCCGAACGGGGCCGGGAAATCGACTCTGATCAACATTCTGGCCGGTCTGGTGGTGAAATCGGCGGGTTCAGTGTCGATTTGGGGGTTTGATCAGGACCAACACCCCCGTCAGTCCCGCGCTGCCATTGGCGTGATGCCGCAAGAGCTGAACCTGGACCCGTTCTTCACCCCGCGCGGCGCATTGGAGGTGCAGGCCGGGCTCTATGGCGTACCCAAGTCGCAGCGTCGCAGCGATGAAATTCTCGAACTTGTGGGCCTCAGCGACAAGGCCGAGGCCTATGCCCGCACGCTATCGGGCGGCATGCGACGACGGCTTTTGCTGGCCAAGGCACTGGTGCACCACCCCAAGATTCTGGTTCTGGATGAACCCACGGCAGGCGTGGATATCGAACTGCGCCAGATGCTCTGGACCAATGTACGCAAGCTGAACGAACAGGGCATGACGATCATCCTGACCACGCATTATCTGGATGAAGCGCAAGAGATGTGTGACGAGATCGCCATCATCAACCACGGCGAAAAGATTGCGCAGGACAGCACCGCCAACCTGCTGGGTCGGATGGACAGCCGGACGATGGTGATCCTTCCCGACAGCCCCGTGGTGGATCTGCCCACAACCGATGGTGTCGAAGCCGCTTTGCGCGATGATGGCAGCCTTGTCCTGCAATATCGCAGCTCCCAGACCAGCGCTGAACAGGTGCTGGAGGCCGTGCGCGCCGCAGGCATCCGCATCCGCGACGTGCGCACCGAAGAGGCCGATCTCGAGGATGTGTTCCTCGCCCTGACCTCATCCCGTGCCGATGATGGCCCAGCGGATGATCTGGATCAGCCGCGCCGGGGGATGCACCGGGTCAAGCTTTAAGACCGGTCGATTCGCGCCTGATAGCAGTTGTTTCGGGCGGATCGCACGTGGACATAGGCGATGTCCGCACGGGCAAAGATGTCCTTTACCGCCGCACCAATCTGATCTGTCGGGGCGATCACCCCGGTGCCATAGACGATCCGGTCATCCAATCCATACCCCTTGATCAGATAGTCCGGAGAGGTGGTCAAAATCTCGGGCAGCTCCGTGCCCTCATATCGCTTACACGGGCTGGCACATAGAAAGATCGGACCCGTTTCCGCGTAAGGTTGTGCCTCTGGAAAAGGGCGATGCGCCAATATCAGCATTTCTTGGCCTTCTGGTATGTTTTGTAGGCAATGTCGGCAGGGATTGCCCGCACCTTTGGAAACGGCGTGCTCGGGTGAGGCGCCATATGCGTCCGGCCCTCCGGCCTGAAGCGCGCGGACTTGGGGGGTGGGAAGGGCAGTGATCTTGAACATCTCGGGTCTCCTTTTTCTGCCACCCTGCCCAGAGGGGAAACTGCAATCGACCCGTTTCCTGCGCAAAGGACTCGAAAAAGAACAAAAGGTGAATATAATGTGGAATCGCCATGTATGCCGAGCTGTCGATCACGTCGAATTTCACCTTTCTCACCGGGGCCTCGCACCCCGAGGAATACATGCAGCGTGCCGTCACACTTGGTCTGCCCGCCATCGCGATTGCCGATGACAACTCGGTCGCCGGGATCGTGCGTGCCCATACCCAGGCGCGCGAGATTGCCCGAAAGGTGCGCGAACGTGTGGAATGGGAGGGGCAGAACACGCCCATCGGCCCGCCCTGCCCCGATCACATTCCCAAACCGCCCTCCTACCCAATCCACGCGGTGCCACGCCTGATCCCTGCGGCACGGCTGATCTTCACCGACGCGCCCACCGTCACCGCCCTGCCTCTCAACCGGCAGGGCTGGGGCAACCTGTGCCGTATCCTGTCGGCGGGTCGCCTACGGGCCGAGAAAGGTGACTGTATCCTGCACCTGTCCGACCTGATGGAATTCTCCGACGGTCTGCACCTGCTGCTCTGGCCACAAGCGACCCGACCGCAGGGCGGCGCGAGTGCTTGGCGGACACAGGCGCAAAAGCTGACGCGCCGCTTTTCCGGGCGGATGCATCTGGTGATGCACCCCAGATATGATGGCGCAGACAGTGAGTATTTCTCTGTATTAGAGACTGAATCACAACAACTCAACCTCCCCACCCTCGCCAGCGCTGCGCCGATAATGCACCATGGTACCCGTCGCAAACTGGCCGATGTGCTGACCGCCATCCGACTGCGCCGCAAGGTCGACGATCTGGGCCGCGACGCTCTGGCCAATGGAGAGCAGCGCCTGCGCTCGGAAACCGAGATGCTGCGCATTTTCAAAGGCCATGAAGGCGCTGTGACCCGCGCCCATATGGTCAGCGAGCAGCTACAATTCTCGCTGGATGAGCTACGCTATGAATACCCCAACGAAGGCAGCGACCAGGAAACCCCGACCCAGCGCCTGCACCGTCTGGCCCATGAGGGGTTGAACTGGCGTTATCCGGCGGGCGCGTCCGAGAAGGCCAAGAAAATGCTGGCGCATGAACTGACCCTGATCGGCAAGCTGAAATATGAACCCTATTTCCTGACCGTCCGTGACATCGTCACCTTCGCCCGATCCCGCGATATCCTGTGTCAGGGGCGCGGCTCGGCGGCCAATTCGGTGGTCTGCTACTGCCTTGGCATCACCGAGGTCAGTCCAGAACTGGGCACGATGGTCTTTGAACGCTTTGTGTCCGAGGCGCGGGACGAGCCGCCCGATATCGATGTCGATTTCGAACATGAACGCCGCGAAGAGGTGATCCAGCACATCTATGACCGCTATGGCCGGGAACGCGCGGGCCTCTGCGCCACGGTCGTACATTATCGCGGCAAACGCGCCATCCGCGAGGTGGGGCGAGCGATGGGGTTGACCGAGGATACGATCTCGGCGCTCTCGTCACAGCTATGGGGGTTCTTCTCGGCCAAAGGTCTTGAAGCCGAACGCATGCGCGAGATTGGCCTTGATCCCGACGATAAACGCCTGAAACAGACTCTAATGCTGGTCTATGAGATTGACGGCTTCCCCCGCCATCTGTCTCAGCATGTGGGTGGGTTCATCATCACCGAAGGGCGGCTGGACGAACTTGTCCCCATCGAAAACGCCACGATGGAGGATCGTACGGTTATCTGTTGGGATAAGGATGACATCGATTCCTTAGGTATTCTGAAAGTCGATGTGCTCAGCCTCGGGATGCTGACCTGTATCCGCAAGGCGTTCGATCTGATCAGCCAGCACCACCAGACGGGCTATAGCCTCGCCACCCTGCCGCCCGAGGATCCGGCGGTGTATGACATGCTGTGCAAGGCGGACAGCGTCGGCGTGTTTCAGGTGGAATCGCGGGCTCAGATGAACTTTCTGCCCCGCATGCGACCGCGCAATTTCTATGATCTGGTGATCGAGGTCGCAATCATCCGCCCCGGCCCCATTCAGGGCGACATGGTCCACCCCTATATCCGCCGCCGGAACGGAGAGGAGGAGGTCAACTTCCCCTCGGATGCGTTGGGTGAAGTGTTGGGCAAAACGCTGGGCGTGCCGCTGTTTCAGGAGCAAGCCATGCAGATTGCCATCGTGGGCGCGGGGTTCACCCCGGAACAGGCGGACCGGCTACGGCGCTCGCTGGCGACGTTCAAGAAACATGGTAATGTCAGCGAATTCCGGGCCCTGTTTCTGCGCGGGATGGAGCGGAACGGCTATGAACAGGATTTTGCCGAGCGCTGTTTTTCGCAGATCGAAGGCTTCGGCTCTTACGGTTTTCCCGAAAGTCACGCGGCCAGCTTTGCGCTACTGGTTTATGCCTCAGCCTGGATCAAATGCCACCATCCGGGGATTTTCGCCTGCGCGCTGCTGAATTCGCAGCCGATGGGCTTCTATGCCCCCGCCCAGATCGTGCGCGATGCGCGCGAACATGGTGTTCAGGTGCGCCCGGTCTGTATCAATGCCAGTTTCTGGGACAATGTGATGGAACCCGACGGTCACGGCGGGTTGGCCCTGCGGCTGGGGTTCCGTCAGATCAAAGGCCTGAGCGAGGAAGATGCCAGCTGGCTGACCGCCGCGCGCGGCAATGGCTACCATCAGGTGGATGACGTGTGGCGTCGTGCCGGGCTTGGCCCCACGGTAATCGAACGGTTGGCTGAGGCCGATGCCTTCTCCGCCTGCGATCTGACAAGGCGCGAGGCGTTGTGGCAGGCCAAAGCGATTGCCACCGCCAAGCCCCTGCCGCTGTTTTCGCAGGATCTGGAAGGCGAGGCGCTGGACGAGCCTGCAGCCTATCTGCCGCAGATGACGTTGGGCGAGCAGGTGGTCGAGGATTACGTGGCCACCCGCCTCAGCCTCAAGGCGCATCCGGTGGCTCTGATACGGCATCTACTGACGCCAGAGCCGCGCGACAAAACCACACCTGTTGCGTGACGTCTGAACCGGGTATCCGCCCGGAACAGAGTCGAAAACGGACCAAATATGACCCGCCCCACCCTGCCGCCGCGCTTTCCCGCGACCCCGGACCAAATCAACGCGCAGGTCCGTGCCTTTTACGCCCGCGTACGCGAGGATGCGGTGCTGGGGCCGGTCTTCAACGCACATGTCCACGATTGGCCAGCACATGAGGACAAGATCGCCGCCTTCTGGAGCAACGCCATCCTGTATGAGCGTAGCTATGACGGCAATCCGCAGCGGGTCCATATCGAGCGGCCCGACGTGCAGCCCGACATGTTCGCACATTGGCTGGATTTGTTCGAAGAGGTCGCCACCCAGACCTTACCCCCGGAAACCTCCACACCATGGGTCGCGCTGGCCCGAAGAATCGGCGTGGGAATGAAGGCCGGTGTGCAATCTGCACGCCAACCCAAAGACGCACCTCCCATCCTGCGTTGATCCCAGGGCATGGCAGCTTTGCCATGTTAGCGGTAAAATAAGGGCTATGCGGGTCGGCCAAATGGGTTTACTCAGGGGTACGACAGCCCCATTACGCTGCGCCCCTACACCGACACATCACCCGAGGCCGCCTCATGAGCACTCAGAACACCACCCTTCGGGGGCTTGGCTATGCGTTTGCGGGCTTTGCGGTTTTTGCCAGCCATGATGTGCTGATCAAAGTGCTGGGTAGCACCTATTCGGTGATGCAGATCATCTTTTTCGCAACGCTGTTTTCCTTTGTGCCGATGGCGGTGACGATCCTGACCGACCGGACCACGGGCAATTTCCGACCACATCATCCGTGGCTGGTCCTGCTGCGCTCGGCCCTGATGGTGACGTCCATGGTCTGCGCCTTCTACGCTTTCTCGGCGCTGCCGCTGGCCGAGGTCTATTCGCTGCTATTTGCCTTCCCTCTGTTCGTCACTGTCCTGTCGATCCCAATCCTGGGGGAAGTCGTGCGCGCACAGCGTTGGGCCGCCGTCGGCTGTGGCCTGATCGGAGTTCTGATCGTCCTGCGCCCCGGTGCAACGGACATCACTCTGGGCCACCTCGCGGCCCTGACTGCAGCGTTTTCCAGCGCGTTAGGGTCTGTTTTGGTGCGCAAGATCGGGAATGAGGAACGCTCGGCCGTGCTGATCCTATATCCGATGCTGCTGGCCATTGTGGTCATGAGCTTGATGCAACCCGCCGTTTACCAACCTCCCTCGCTGCTGCATCTGGCGATGATGGCGCTGGTGGGCGTGTTCTCGGTCGTCGCACAACACTTGATCATCCTTGCCTATCGAGCCGCGCCCGCTGGGGTCGTCGCCCCCAGCCAATACAGTCAGATCATCTGGGCCACATTGTTCGGCATGGTCTTTTTCAACGAGCGGCCCGATGGCTGGGTCGCCGTTGGGGCCAGCATCATCATCGCCTCAGGCGTCTATGTGGTCTGGCGCGAAAGCCGGGCGAACACCTCGTCGGTCAATACCCCGGTTCTGCGGGTCCGCTCGCCACGCTCTGACACCGGCGCAAGCCGTCCCGGCAAATAAAAACGGCGCGCCATTCACAGCGCGCCGTCCTCAAAATCGCAGGTTGAGGGCCTTAGTAAACCACGACCGAGCGGATGCTTTCGCCCTTATGCATCAGGTCGAAACCGTGGTTAATGTCGTCCAGACCCATGGTGTGGGTGATCATCGGGTCGATCTCGATCTTGCCTTCCATGTACCAGTCGACAATTTTCGGCACATCGGTCCGGCCCCGCGCACCGCCAAAGGCCGTACCGCGCCACGAGCGGCCCGTGACCAGCTGGAACGGACGGGTCGAGATTTCGGCTCCCGCAGGCGCCACGCCGATGATGATCGATTCACCCCAGCCCTTATGCGCCGATTCCAATGCGGCACGCATCACGCCCACATTGCCAGTGGCGTCAAAGGTGTAATCCGCGCCACCTTTGGTCAGGTTGACCAGATAGGGCACCAGGTCGCCTTCAACTTCGGTCGGGTTCACGAAATCGGTCATGCCAAACTTGGTCGCCATCTCGACCTTGGCGGGGTTCAGGTCAACGCCAACGATTTGATCGGCCCCGGCCAGACGCAGGCCCTGAATGACGTTCAACCCGATACCGCCCAGGCCGAACACGATGGCGCGGCTGCCGATTTCCACCTTGGCAGTGTTGATCACAGCGCCGATCCCTGTGGTCACACCGCATCCGATATAACAGATCTTGTCGAAGGGCGCATCCTCACGCACCTTGGCCAGCGCGATTTCCGGCAGAACCGTGTGGTTCGAGAAAGTCGAGCAGCCCATGTAGTGCAGGATTGGATCACCATCCAAAGTCGAAAAGCGCGAGGTCCCATCCGGCATCAGGCCCTGCCCCTGCGTTTCACGGATCGCCTGGCACAGATTGGTCTTGGGGTGCAGACAGTATTCGCACTCCCGGCATTCCGGGGTGTAGAGCGGGATCACGTGGTCGCCCGGTTTCAGGCTGGTCACACCGGGGCCGACCTCGACCACGATGCCTGCTCCTTCATGGCCCAGAATCGCGGGGAACAGCCCCTCGGGATCCGCGCCCGACAGGGTGAATTCGTCGGTGTGGCAAATGCCGGTGGCCTTGATTTCCACCAGAACCTCACCCGCTTTGGGGCCTTCGAGGTTCACATCCATCACTTCCAAAGGTTTGCCTGCCTGAACGGCGACGGCGGCACGGGTGCGCATATTCGGTGTCTCCCTGTCACTTTTGCCTCGACCCTGCGTCAATTGCCGGGCGTTTTCAACTGCGCTTTGATGCCAGCTTTGCTAAACATCTGATATTGCAGAAACGACATTGCCGGAAAGAGGAACGCCAATGCACCGTTTTATTCCCACGCTGGCCCTGCTGACCGCCTGTGCCCAGCCCCCCGCGCCCGAGGATGCGCCCCTGTCGCCCGAACCCGCCCCGGTCGATCTGGCCTTTTGTCAGGGCGAAGCTGTTGCAGGCTCTGTCGGTCAACCGGTTTCGACCATTCAGGCCCAGTTGCCCGAACGGTCCCGCGTTCTGGGGCCGGGTGATCTGGCCACGCAGGATTACCGCATCGACCGGCTGAATGTTTTTGTAGATGAGACCGGGATCATCCAACGCCTGACCTGCGGGTAAGCGTGGACTCGGCGGGCGATTCTATGATAAGAACAAAATGGGAACATTTTGATGTCTGCCAATGCCAAAACGCCGAATACTCTCGCTCTGGTTTCCCCGTCTGGGGGCTGAACGGCTGATCCGCGCTGCGCGGGGGCTGCAAGATGGGCCTTTGGCTGTGGTGACTGAGCAGTCGAACATGCAGGTGATCACATCCCTGAACGCGGATGCGCAGACCGCTGGTCTGCGCGTGGGCCAACCAGTGCGCGACGCTCATGCCATGTGCGCCAATCTGGTGACACGCCCCCGCAACGCCCCGGCCGAGGCTGCGTTTCTGACCGCCCTGCGCCGGTGGGTGGGCAAATTCAGCCCATGGGTGGCTGAAGAAGCGCCAGACGGATTGATCGTGGACCTGTCAGGCTGCGCGCATCTGTTCGGCGGGGAAGAAGCGTTGTTGAACGTGATCGAAACCGACTGCGCCGATATGGGGCTCAGCGTGCAGATGGGCATCGCCGACACGCTGGGTGCGGCCTGGGCGCTGGCACGCTACGCGGGACAAGAGGCCACCTCCGACCGCAATGGCGACGCCATCAGCCAAGAGGCCCGCGCCACCCGCGCCCGCGCCACCAAGCGGCGGCACTGGACCAAGGGCGGGGCCGCACCGCAAATGGTGGCTGTGGGCAGTGGCGCGCGGATCACAGCGCCGGGGCAATCCTATGGCGCGCTCAGCCCGCTTCCCATTGCAGCGCTGCGGCTTGAGGATCAGGTGGTCGCACAGCTGAACCGTCTGGGCCTGCGCAGGATCGGCGACCTACTGGGGCAGCCGCGCGCGTCGCTGGCGCGGCGATTTGGGCGGGGACTGGTACTACGGCTGGATCAGGCGATGGGCAGCGCGCCCGAGCCGGTCTCGCCCGCCCGACCGCCGCATCACTTTGCGGTGCGGATGACCCTGCCCAACCCGATCGGTCTGACCGAAGACGTCATGGCCGCCATCGACCGCGTTCTACCGACGCTCTGCACCAAGCTAGAGGAGAAAGCGCGCGGGGTGCGGACTCTGCGGCTGGAAGCCCATCGCGCCGATCAGGCGGCTGAGATCATCGAGGTCGGGCTGGCCCGTCCAACCTATGATAAACACCGCATTCGCCCTTTGTTAGAGATGAAAATCGACCAAATCGATGCGGGCTATGGCATCGACATGCTACGACTTGAGGCGGTGCAGACGGAACCCATCCACGCCCGCACCATGGCCGGTCATGCCGAGGCGCGCCGCGTCGCCCGCAACCGATTGGACGGTAACACCGCTGTCGAAGACCTGATCGGAAAACTAGGTGCGCGGGTCGGGCTGGAGGCGATCACAAGGCGGCACCCGGCGGCCTCGCATATCCCCGAGAAAACCGCACAGGTGCTGGCTGCTGCGTGGTCCGAACCCGCGCAAGACTGGCCTGCACCACCGCGTCCGCGTCCCTTGCAGATGTGGCAACCCGAGCCAGTAGCCGCTCCAGATACCCCAGACGTGCCAGACACATTTCGCTGGCGCGGGCGAAACTGGCAACTGACACAAGCCACCGGGCCGGAACGGATCGCACCGGAATGGTGGCTGGATGACCCTAACTGGCGCAGCGGCGTGCGCGATTACTGGGTGGTTGTGACCGAACAGGGCGAGCGGCTGTGGCTGTTTTACGGCCACGGCGGCGCCATGTCGGCGGGCTGGTTTTGCCATGGTCAGTTTGGATAAACCCCTGATTAGAGTCTACTTACCGCGATACACCAGCCAATCCGGCAGGTAATCAATCAGCCGGATCACCCAGGAAAACGGCGCAGGGAAATCGGTGCGGAACCGGCGACGCGCCATGGCTTTGGCCACGCGATCCGCCGCGTCCTCGGGCGTCATCAGCATGGGCATTTTGAAACTGTTCTTCTCGGTCAGCCGGGTCTTGATGAACCCCGGATTGACGATCCGTACGGTTACACCCGATCCGGCCAAATCATGTCGCATCGTCTCGGCCAGCGACACCAGCGCCGCCTTGCTGGACGCATACCCAATCGCCGCTGGCAGACCGTGATAACCAGCCAAAGACCCGATCAGGGTGATATCCCCGCGCCCTGTCTGGACGAACCCCGGCACGGTTTCCCCCAGCACCCGCATGGCCCCAAGATAGTTCACATCGACCATCCTCAGCGCGCGTTCCGTATTCCAGTCACCACTCCGCATGGGATCATAGGCACCAGCGTTATAGACCAGCCCATCGACTGAGCCGGCCTCGGCCGCTGCCGCACAAACAGACTCTAAATCAGTAACATCCATCGCAATCGCACGGGCGTTGGGCAGGGTATCGCAAATCTCGGCCAGACGCTCTGCGTTGCGGGCCGACAGGATCAGATGCGCGCCCTGGCGGCTGAGGGTCTCGGCCAGAGCCCGCCCCAGCCCTTCACTGGCGCCGATGATCCAATATGTCTTTCCGTCAAAGCTGCTCATTCCGGGACCGTTTCATATGCTTTTCTGTTTTACGACCGCCGAGGGGTGCCGGATCACAGGCGGGACAGATAACGCACCTTGTAACCCGATGTCACAACCTAGTGCATTTTCGAAATTCTTCTAACCCGATTGATCCACCCAAGCCTATTCTGCGTATCTTATTGTAATACGTTACAGAACGAGGCTTGAATGTTCGACGAAACCCGGAGCGGCCGGAAAAAAATCGCAGTAATAGGCGCAGGCATCTCGGGTCTCTCCGCAGCTTACTACCTGTCAGAAAACAATGACGTAACCGTCTTCGAGGCCGAATCCCGGCTGGGCGGTCACGCGCGCACGGTCATGGCGGGAAAGAACGGCGATCAGCCGGTCGATACGGGTTTCATCGTATTCAACTACGTGACCTATCCTTATCTGACCGCCTTGTTTGATGAACTGAACGTGCCGGTTATCAAGTCGGAAATGAGCTTTGGTGCCACCATCGACAATGGCCGCATCGAATACGGGCTGAACAATCTGCGCACCCTGACCGCGCAGAAACGCAATCTTGCGCGCCCCGCATATTACAAAATGATCGCTGACATTCTGCGGTTCGGCAAAGAGGCCCCCGAGGCCGCACAAGACGACGACACCACGATCGGAGAGCTGGTGGATCAGCTGCGCCTTGGCCATTGGTTCCGCCACAATTACCTGATGCCCATGTGCGGCGCGATCTGGTCGACTCCGGTTGAGCTCGTGGACCAGTTCCCCGCCCGCTCATTGGTGCAGTTCTTCCGAAACCATGCACTGCTGGCCAGCGGACGCGCCAAGCAACATCAGTGGTATACAGTCAAAGGCGGCAGCATCGAATATGTGCGTCGCATCGACGCTGCGCTGCGTGCGCGCGGATGTGATATCCGATTGGCCGCGCCAGTTGATCACGTGAAACGCGACGATGTGGGTGTTACGGTCCACAGCCAAGGGCATGCGGACCAGTTTGACGAGATCATCCTGGCCACCCACTCCGATCAATCGCTGGCCATTCTGGGTGACAGCGCGACCGAAGGCGAACGCGCCGCACTTGGTGCAATCCGGTATCAACCGAACACAGCGATCCTGCATTGCGACGAACGCCAGATGCCCCGTCGCCGTGCCTGCTGGTCCAGTTGGACCTATCGGTCGCAAGCCGGAAACGTAGGCGTAACCTATTGGATGAACCGTCTGCAGAACATTCCCGACAGCGATCCGCTGTTCGTGTCGCTGAACGCTTCATCAGAAATTCCCGCGGATAAAATCTATGATCAGGTGGAATTTGCGCACCCGGTCTTCGACAAAGCGGCCCTGAAGGCACAAGGGCAAATCCGCGCGATGCAGGGACAGAACCGAACTTGGTTTGCCGGCGCCTATAACAGGCACGGCTTTCACGAAGATGGGATTGCCAGCGCGATGCATGTGGTCGAGCGCTTGAACGGCACCCAACACACTTTCGGAGCTGACAATGAGACTGATGCAGAAAACGCAGCCATCGTGGCCTCGGCAAGCGTCTGACTTCTGTCGGGCGACGCTCTTGTCCTTGGCCCTGCTGGTGCCGGGCGGCCTGCTGGCCGCTACCGGACTGAATGAGCTTGACGATCCGCAACTGCGCGGCACGGCTACCTATCGCTATCTTGGGCTGCCGCTTTACAACGGGCGGCTTTTCACGCCGGGCGGCGGGGCGTTCGACTGGAACAAGGACTTCGCGCTGGAACTGCAATACCGTCGTAACGTGTCGAAAAAGGTGCTGATCAACTCGACCCTGGACGAGATGGACCGCATCGGGCGTCCCGCCCCTGTGCGTGATCAGCTTGAGGTCTGCTTCAAGGCCGTAAAAAAGGGCGATCGGTATCTGGCAGTTTCGGATGGGCCAAATGAGGTGTCCTTCTGGCTGAACGGCGCAAAAACCTGCACCATGCGCCATCCGGGCATCAAGCGCAGTTTCATGTCGGTGTTTCTGGGCGAGAAAAGCCGCTCGGCCGCGTTCACGCAGAAGCTCAAAGGTCAGTAATGCTGTATCCGAGGGTCAGCCTCTATGCGCTGATGCTCGCGGCGGCGGGCATCCCGCTTTACATCCACCTGCCGCGCTTTGCTGCCGTCAATCTGGGTATAGGGTTGGGGGTGATCGGGACGGTTCTATTGCTGATCCGCCTGATTGATCTGGTGCAGGATCCGCTGATCGGATGGGCCATCGACCGCTGGCCGGGGGCGCAGCTTGCATTCGCCGCTGCCGCCGCGCTTGGGTTGGCCATCGGGTTTCCCTTGCTGTTCGGTCTACCCGAAGGGGCAAGTATCCCTGCATTAGTGTCTGTGTTAATCCTTCTATTCTCTGCCTACAGCCTAGGCACGATCCTTCTCTATGGGCGCAGCGCTACGCTTGCCAAGCGGGCCGACGCCCAGGAATTGATGACCCTGGCTGCGTGGCGCGAGGGCGGGCAACTGACGGGCGTCATTCTGGCAGCCATCGCCCCGGCTGTGTTCGTGGCGCTTGGCGCCGGGGCGCAAGGCTATCCCGCTTTTGGGCTGTTTCTGGGGGTGCTGGCCCTTCTCGCCCTTGCGATGACCATTCCAATCTGGCGGCGCGCGCCGATCACCGGACAAGGGATATCTCTGGCGGGGCTTGGACAAGCTGGTGCGTTGCGTCTTTTGGTTCTGGCGCTGGTGAACAGCCTTCCTGTGGCCATCACCTCGACCCTGTTTCTGTTCTTTGTTGAAGACAAGCTGCAACTGCCGGGCAAAGCGGGCCCACTGCTGATCCTGTTTTTCCTCAGCGCAGGCGTCAGCGTTCCGCTTTGGGCACGGCTGAGCAAGCGAATTGGCCCAAAACAGACTCTGATTATAGCCATGCCCCTGTCTATCGCGGGCTTTATTGGAGCGGCCATGCTGTCGGCTGGAAACCTAGCTGGCTTCGCCGCGATCTGCATCGCTTCGGGCGCGGCGTTGGGTGCCGATATGGTGGTGCTGCCTGCCATGTTCTCGGTTGTGCTGACGCGTGCAGGGCTGAATGCCTCAACCGCCTTTGGCATCTGGTCCTTTGCGGGCAAGCTGGGCCTTGCGCTGGCTGCTTTTTTCACCTTGCCGCTGCTGGAACGCAGCGGGTTCACTCCTGGTCAGGAGAACACGACCGAGGCGCTGAAAACGCTCACCCTCGCCTATGCCGTTCTTCCCTGCATCCTGAAACTCGGCGCGTTCGGACTGGTTCTGACGCTGCCTACTGAGGTCTCTGCCAAATGAAACTGCTTGTTGTTCTGCTTTTAGCCGTCTTGGCTCTGTTCGTCGCAAAGGGTCGATTTCTGAGCTTCCGATCGCAATCCCCCGCCGATTACACTGGAACCGGCCCTGCCTTCAAAATGAAAGAGAACCTGAACGGAGAGATCCTTTCCGAAGGTCTGATCTATGGCCCCAACGGCAAGATGACCAACAGCTTCGTCGCCCGCATGATTGGGGAATGGGACGGCAACACCGGGACGCTGGCCGAGTACTTTACCTATTCCAACGGCAAACAGATGACACGTAAATGGTATCTAACACTGGGTGCCGGCAACACATTCACGGCCACAGCCGACGATATCGTAGGCGAAGGGCAAGGCACGATTTCGGGTTCGACCGTCAAACTGACCTATCGGATTATCCTGCCCGAGGACTCGGGCGGGCATACACTGGATGTTACAGATTGGATGTATCTGACCGAAAGCGGCGTGATAATGAATCGCTCGGAAATGCGCAAATTTGGCATCAAAGTCGCCGAACTCGTCGCCACAATGCGCCCCGCGCCTGAGGTCAAAGCCGCGCATCTGAACGGGGCCAACGGGTATGACTCAGACAGCGAAGCAAGGCCCCTGCAATGACCCTGCGCAGGTTTCTGATCACCTTACTTGCCATCGCTGGCGTCGCTGCGCTGGCGTCATGCTCGGCCAAACCGCGGGTGCCCAAATCGTTCCTGTCAGACCGGCAGTTGAATCTAGAAGAGTTCTTTGAGGGTAAAACCGTCGCCTATGGCCAATTTCAGGATGTTCTGGGCAATGTCCCACGCCGGTTCACGGTGGATATCGACGGAACATGGGACGGCACAAACCTGACTCTGGTCGAAGATTTCGTCTATGATGACGGCGCGACCGAGCAGCGCATCTGGACCCTGACCAAAACCGGCGAGGATACTTGGACGGGCACGGCTCCGGGTGTGCTGGGTACGGCTAGCGGGATTGAACGCGGCGATACGTTCAATTGGAAATACAAGATCGATCTGCCGATCAAGGACGGCACCATGCGGGTGAATTTCAACGACTGGATGTGGTTGCTGACCGATGACCGGTTGCTGAACCGCGCCTATGTCTCGCGCTATGGTGTGCGCCTGGGCGAAGTCGTACTGTTCTTCGAAAAGAAATAGAAAAAGGGCAGGCGCAAGGGCCCGCCCCAAAATCAGAATTGCCTAGGTCGACTTAGAAGTTGAAGCGCGCACCAAAATCGGCACGGATAAAGCCATCTTCGTCGCCTTCTTTGATCTCGCCGATACCGCCGCGCAGCGATGCGCCGTTGCCCAGATCGTAGATTGCGCCAACACCGATGTTGCGCTCGTCATCATCCGCGTTGCCGTCACCATAAGCGACCAACAGCGTTGTCGCGGCTCCAACGTTATACGAGGCCGAGAAACCATATGCGGTGCCATTCTCGGCATCGTCCGCGACGTCATCGTCCGCCAGGAACAAAGTACCGTAGAAGTCACCCAATTCTGCACCAAGTGTCAGAACAGTAAGGCTTTCGTCGTCGCCATTCGCCAGATCTTTTTCACCATAGGCGACCGAAGCGGTAAAGGCGTCAAACGAGTATGACGCAAAAATATCCCAGCGGTCGGTGCTTTCATCAGACCCGTTCAGAGCAACAGTTTCCTGATCATATGAACCGCCAAAGCTCAGGTCGCCAAGCTGGTACTGAGCGAACACCGCGTTCGCGCCCGAACCCGTCGAACTGTATTCGAGGAACTCGTAGTTGACGCCAACATACTGACCCAGGAACTCTTCCAGGCCCGGTTCAATGCCGAAGTAGTCATCCAGGTTGTCAAACGAACCTGCCACGTTTCCGGCATCGACACGCAGCCCACCGTAGAGAACTGAGAAACGCGCGCCGTTCAGGCCCGCCTCAGTGGCTTCGCCATTGCCGTTGTCTTCGTCGGCTTGCAACCGGACGCGTGCCTGAAATTCAACGCCGCTGTCCGTTTCGACAATCCCGTCGATGTTCAGACGGAACCGCGAGATCAGGATCGTGTCGTCAGTGTCAACATTTGCAGTGTCCGTCGAGGTAACGACGCCACCAGCGGTGTTGAAATTGGTAACGTCGCCAGAGCGATCTTCTTCGTAGCCGATACCAAAGCGGGCGAAGCCGCTGAACTTTATTTCCGCCGAGGCGGCACCTGTGGCCGCAATCAGTGCAGTTGATGCGATGAGGAGTTTTTTCATGGTAAATCCATAAATTTCGAGAGGAGGATGGCCGCAAAGCTGCGCCCGACGCTCCTTTCGTGGATTTACAAAAAATACGTAATATGTAATTTTTGTCCAAATACCAGCATATCGTGCTCTGTTGCATCTATGCATCCATCTGCTTCTGGCGATGCAGCGTGTGTCCCCTACTTATGAGGGTTTTGCGCATTCTCCAGACTGATAACGCAGCTGTGATCCACAAAAATCATCCTGACTTCTTGCAAATCAATCGCGTCACTCATGTTGGAAAAATCAACCTGGCACCTTGGATGTTTGACCTGCCTTGCGACGGAAATCCGATTCGACGATTGGGCAAGGCGTCAATTGCTGGTGTAGAAGAAAGACAGCTTGCGGCTTACGCCTCCCGGCGGTCGGGGGAAAGGTTCAGCGGCGCGTACCTGTTCGCGGGCAGCGCGGTCCACTTCGCGCGAGCCCGAGCTGTCGACCACTTCGACAAATTCCAGCGTGCCGTCGGGGTTGATCTGGAAAAACACCTGCGCGAACCCTCGGGCCGACACAAAGACAAGCGGTGCTCGGTTCAGATGCACCAGTACCTGCCCTTCGTAATTGGTTTCATTCGCATTGCCCGGCCCGCGACCGCCTGATCGCGTACCGCTATTGCCGGATGTGAACGCGTCGACGCCCCGGCGACGATAGGCCGTCAAAGGCGACTCGATCTCTTGTGCAGGGAAGCGCAGGTTGCTGAAATCACGTGCGCCGTTGGCGATACCCCGTCGTTGAGGAACAGGCTGCCGTTCCGGGCGCTGCGGGCGGATCGAGGTTGTGACAGCCAATTCGGTCGGCGCGTCGTTTTCAACCGGCTCCAGCGCCGTTTCGGGCAAGTCAGGTTCAATCGCCTCACTTTCCAACGGAACAACCGGAATCGCCGTCGCCTCGGGAACTGGCGCAGCTTCAGTCGGGGGCAAAGCAGCCAGTTGTTCCTGCGCCGGCTCGACAGGCTGCGCCTCTTCCAGAGGTTCAGTCGATTCTGCCGCAGCATCCGGATCGCCCTCGGGCGTTTCGGCACGTTCGGCCACCTCAACAGGCGGAGTTTCGTCGGCCTCTTCGCTGGCGGACTGATCGCCATCGGTCCCGTCTACACTTTCAGCCACGTTTGGCTCGACTGGTTCAGTGGCCTCGGGCTGCACGACTTCGGCCTCTCCCAGATCCGGGGCAAAACTTTCTTCGGGGTTGTCCGACGCGACCAGCGCCTCGCTGATGGGAACCTCGGGGGTTTCGGGAATCTCTTCTTCGACCGTCTCTTCCTCGGCGGGGGGCTCGGGCGCTTCGGCCTGTTCCGGCTCAACGGCTTCTTCAGCCTCCTCGGCGAGGTCTTCGAAACTACTGCCCAGCTCAACTGAGTTCTGCGCAGCCGCCTCGCTGCCGTCTTCGGCCAGCCGCGGCGCAGTATAGAGCAACCCCATCAGGTGCAGGATCAACGACACCAGAATGGCTACGACGGCGATGACCACCGAACCCCGGATCATTGCAGCGCCTTTTCCGTCACGACAAAGACAGAACTTGCCCCAAGGCGGCGAAGCTGGCCGGTGATTTCAATAAGCCGCGCGCCGGGGGCCTCGCGGTCCGGTACGATGCGGACGGCACCGGGTTCGCGCCCTTCCATATAAAGCTCGGGCAGAATGGCGTTGCCGCGAAAGCTGAGCGTTCCGTCCCTGTGCAGCACCAGTGCATCCGGCGGCTCTCGCCCTTCCAGTTCCGAGGTGTTCACAAGTTCTAGGTCGGGGTCCAGAGGCGTAGCGATCGTTCCCGTGATCAGAAAGAAGATCAACATCAGGAACACGACATTGATCAAAGGAATCGTGGAGTCGCGCTTGCGACGCGGAGTACCTGAGCGGATCATTCCAGCACCAACACGCTGAGGTCTTCGCGCCCGCGCAGACGCACCAGCAAATCGACCAAACGTTGCGAGGTGGTGTCGGGATCAAGGCTGACCAGCACCTGCCCGGTCTCAATCTGTTCGGTCAGTTGGTCCAACGTGACCTCGGCCCCGTTCAGCGTCAGACGGTCGGGGCCAAGCTGAACGAACAACCGCTCGGTCTGTGTGTCCGAGGGCTGGCTGCCGCCGGTCGCATTGCTCAGTTCGACTTCGGCAAATTTCGAAAAGGTCGAGGTCAGCATGAAGAAAAGCAGCAACAGAAAGATCACGTCGATGAGGGGGGTCATCGACAAGGGCCGCCGGACAAAGGGCGCGCGGTTACGCATGTCCGGGCGCGGCAGCCATGGTCTGAGGTGCGTCAGGCAGTGGAATTGCTTGACCAGGCACAAGAATGGTCCGCAGCGCCTTGTCGGCAAACACCCGTTCCCGCGCGGTGCGGCTTTCGAACCAGGACAGCACCATCGAGGTGGGCATCGCCACCGCCAGGCCGACAGCAGTGGTAATCAGCGCCACCCAGATCCCGCCTGCAAGCAACGACGGGTCAACGGACGAGCCCGCAGATTGCAGGCTCTGAAACGCTTCGATCATGCCCAAAACCGTCCCAAACAGACCCAAAAGCGGGGCCAACTGCGCCACGGTGTCCAGCAAGCGAAACCCACGCTCCAATCCGGCCAGGGCCAGACCGGCCTCGGCATCCAGACGTTGATCCAAGCCGGGGGTTTCGGGCGCGTCCATGGCCACCTCGACAAGCGGGGCCAGATAGCTGCGGCTTTTGGCCAGACGCGCGCGGGCGGTCTGTACGTCACCGTCATCCCATGCCGCCAGCGCCTGCGACAGAACCCGGTGCCGCCCCACGCCCGAGGCTGCAAATTGCCAAAGTTTGTAAAGCGTCACCGCCAGCGTCACCACGGACATCGCAATCAGGATCGCAACAACCGGCCCGCCGAGTTCAAGGATCTGTTCTATTGCCTGTATCATCCCAACACCTCTGCATCCGTCCGGCTGCTCAGCGTCAGGGCGGCGTCACAGATCGGGCTGTCGGCACCGTCTACAAGACAAGAGCTAGTGCCATTGAAGAGCACCTGCCCCACCCCGGCGCAGGTGATACCGGTCAGATCGAACTGACGCACCCGCACGCGATCCTTTGGCATATCGCGGAATGAAAACAGCGTCAGACGCTCGACCGTACCTTCCGCATCGAAGATCACGGTCTGAAAGCTGGCCGTCTCAATCGCGGTGCCGGTGTCGTTTTGCACCACAAAGGTCAGCCGACAGGCCTCACCAGTATCTTGCATAGTGTTGAGTTCGATCTGCAATCCGCCCGTTTGGGACTGATCAGATTGCGCCAACGCTGCAAAAGGCAAAGTGCCGATCAGAACAGCGGCAACTGTCCGACGGAGAAACAACATGCGCGTGCTCCTGATTTGTTTCTTGCGGTCCGAAGGCCTGCGACGTTCCGCCGACATTCAGTTACACATATCCAACACAGTCCGTAGGTGAAAGCCATCCCGACAGCTTTGTGATTTGACGCAAAGTTCCGCCACCGCGCCGCTCGAGTTACTGCGATGTGACCAGGGCGCAAGCCAGCAGCCATTCCAGCGCATTGGATTTCATCCCGTGTTCAGCCGTTATGGCGATGCTGCGGCTTTCGAATATCTGCCCATATATTGGCCAGTCGTCCTGATTGAATGGATAAATTGCACCTTCGACCTTTTTAAGTTCCCATTCGTTAAGCTTGCCACCCGCCACGCCAAAGCTGATCTGACCGGGAATGGTTTCATCACCATAGTGGTCGGTCAGCAATGGGTCGGCAAAGCTGCGCTGACCCAGCCCCTGCACGAAACTGACATTGGCCGGGTTGCAACCCATCCCGAACCACATCCCCTCGACAGCCGCTTCGTATAATTCCGCAGGGATTTTGCCCGTTGCCGCGTATTGCAGCGCAATCTGCCCCGCCCGCCAGTTCGAGCCGGGGCCAAACCGCAGCCATCCCCGCCCCCAAACATAAGAATCCGTGTTGTGAAGCCCGAAATCCTGACCCATCCGCTTGCCGTTCAGGGCGCGATATTTGATCCAGTTTTCGATCCCGGCAACCAGCTTGGCATCCGTGGCCCGCCCTTCGCGCCCCGCCTTGACGTAGTCCAGAAAAGAATTGGCAAAAAACTCTGGTCGCACGCCCTCCAGCGGGGTCTCGGCACGGGGTTCGAACGGGTTGAAATCCTCGAACACCTGCCGCGTGGCGGCATGGCCTGTTGCACGGTATAAGACCGAGGCCGAGGCGATGCGCGCCCGCGAGACATCGGCGCGCGGATCGCCCTGCCCGTCCTCATTTTGAGGCACCGGCTGTTGTTCCGCCCAAAGCCAGGCTCGAAGCGCTTCGTCGATCAGCGCATCTCCAAGGGCCGCGTCCCCGCAAACCGTCTTGATCACATGGCCCAGCTTGGCGGCCCCATGGGCAAACCGATACGCAGCCCAGTCCTCCGGCGCATAGGCATACGTCACCTGAACCGGGTTCCACGAGACCGAGCCCAAAATCCCGCTGCTGGAATATTCAACGCCACCGATGATCCCGCCATCCGGCAACTGCGTGCGCCGCCAGATCGAGGCCCCCCACAGCGCCTCGTGGATCAGATCTGGCAGTACGGTTTCGCCATCCCCCCGGTCCAGGTCATTCTTTCGAGCTGCAACATCAACATGCGCGAAAGGTTTTCCGCTTTCTGGCAGGTTCAGTGCCAAAGCGCGGATATGGGGGTAGGTCTCGACCAGATCGGCCATGTGATAGACCACGTTCATATGCTGGATACGGCGATCCCAGTCACCCGCATCGTGCCAACCGCCCCACGCCTCCGGGTTCGCAGTCATCTGGGACGCGTCGGGGTAGTCTTCGACCCCCAAGGCCTCGGCCTGTTGCGCCAGGGATTTCGCGGCTGAGGCCTTGCCATACCCTTCGCGCGTGTCACCCAGTTTGACGCCGGTCTGCCAGACGGTCAGCCCATCTTCGGGATGACCGTTGCGCGGGCGGGTGCGGCCCTCGCCATATGGATCTGTGATCGCGCAGCCTGATCTTTGGTGGAAATACCACCGCGCCGCCAGCCGCAACGCCCCGTCATAAACCCTTTGCGTCACATTGAACGGAAACGACTGCCCGACCCCGTCGACCTGAATGTAGTACGATCCGATGTGATCAAGGTCCGAGAAATCGGCCTCATATACATCGCAGCCATTATAGTTAAGGTCCGGCCCATGCGGCTCGGACCCCGGTTTGGCCAGTCGCAATCGCCCCGATCGCAGTTCGGCCCCGTCCTCAGTCGAGATCAGGCGCCAAACCGTCTGTTCGGACAACAGCGCATCGGTATTGCCGCCTTGATTGTTCATGTCATGACCCCACCAGCTTCCGACATAGGCCTTTTTAGGGCCTAGTATTGGATAGCCTTGCTGGCAGAGATGGATGGATTCGCTGAAAGTCTCGGCCTGTTTCCGCGCCGCGGTTTTGGTCACAGACGGCCCGTTCAACGAGACAGTCGCACCGTCGGGAATAACGCGGTCCAGCACAAAGGTCAGTTGGTGCCGCTTGGTGCTTTCCCATCGCCTGACACCAATGGCGCGCGTCGCAACAGGGGTGGTTTTTCGATAAAGCGACCGGATCGTCGCGGGCTGGCCGTCGACCTGAACCTGCCATTGCGCGGGCTGGTCGGCCAAGGCGGCGGTCGGCGCCTCTTGAGGGCCTTGGCGAAAACCGCCTTTGCGGCTGCCCTTGGTTATCTGTGGCCATGGAGTAAAAAACTGCGGCTGTGTTTCGCTTTGACGACCCGAGAAATTGCCCTTTTCCCCGTTCAGCTTTCCACGCGCGCCAAAGGCATTGCCCGTATCTAGGGTCCAATTAGCCCGGTCCTGCGCCGTCACGACAACGGGTTGCGGCAGGTCGAACATCGTATCCATCACCGTCAGTTGGACCACGCTATCGCCCAAAAAACCCATAACAGGGTCTGGTAGCTCGCCTGCTGCGACACTGGAAACCAGCGTGTGGGCAAAGGCAAAGGGCGCAGACAAGGCCAGAGCCGTTCCTTGCAGCAATACTGCGCGCCGTGTGAGTCCCATTGGCTGTATTCCTTGCTTCGATGCGACTGTTTTACACCCTACGATCAAGACTGCGAACAAAGCGCCAGATCAATTTTGGGCGAAACAGGCTGTCAGGATACATAATCACTCCGCGCAGCCCTTCCAACAAGGCCACAGGTTTGCGGCCATATTGGAACTGATTGCGGACATTGGACCAATAGCGGTCAATCTCACGCGCGCGCAGCAGACGCCGCAGCTGCGCGCCGAATTTCTGTTGCATCGCGGGATTATTGGCGATCTTTTCGATGCAAGGCGCCATCTGGGTAAACCCCGTGTCGCGGGTCTGAAAATTCGCCCCGGTGGGCACCTGCCGATACAGCAACAGCGCAGGGCCCGGCACCACCTCAAACCGACCTTCCAGCGCGACGCGACTCCAGAACTCCCAATCCTCGCCGTTTTTCAGGCTGGTGTCATAGCCCCCGGCCTGTCGCGCTGCTTGCGTTCTGAGAGCCAGCGCGCCACCATTGACCACATAATTCTTGCGCAACAGTGCCGCCAATTGATCCTGTTCGGGGATCAGCGCGCGATTGTCCGCGCCGCGCAAATCTTCGCCGTCGACGTTGATCCGCTGAACGCCCGCAACGGCACCAACCGCGTCGCTGTTCGATAGCGATGCGTGGAACCGCTGCAACGCCTCAGAATGCAGCAGATCATCCGCATCCAGAAACAGAACAAACGCGCCATTGGCTTGTTCAAGCCCCAGATTGCGGGCGGCGCTGACGCCTTTTGCCGGGCCTGACACTGGCCGAAACCGGGCATCCTTCTGTGCGTAAGCATCGAAGATGCGTCGTGTGCCGTCGGTTGAGCCGTCGTCGATACAGATCACCTCGAACGCGGTTAGGGTTTGGCTGCTGACGCTGTCGAGCGTCTGCGTCACGAACCGTTCCATGTTGCGGGCGGGGATGATGATTGAAAACTCGGGCACGGGGTCGGTCATTTCAGCCGCCTCCGACCCGGTCGACCTGCACGGCCGAAGCGCTGTATTCGGCAAACTCCACCCGCATCAGGGCAGCCAGCATCCCGGCGCCACGATAGATCTCCAACAAGCCCCGATACCATCTGGGTTTCGAGCCGAACCCCAGGCACAGACACATCACACAGCCCCATCCGATGGCACCCACCCCTTTGACCGCACGCATTGCGACGCCTTTGCGCCGGATCAGGGCGATGCGCCCCAGCGTGTTGCCCTTGCGAAACCAGCGCCGTCCCAGCCATTTCAGCGTCGCGCGGTTTTCAGGCACGTCGTCCCAGACCATTGCCTGCGCCGCCGCCCGGATCACACCGCCTGATTGGCGCATGCGCGAAAAAAACTCTTCGTCCTCGCCGCCGGTGATATTGAACCGGGTATCAAAGCGCATGTTGCGGTCGCGAATGACGCGTGCATCGGCCATCGAGTTATTCGTCGCCGCTGACACCAGCGCAGCGCCCTGCTCATACGGCCCCATTCGAAACAGGTTCAGCGCTTCGACCCAGCCCGGCGGAGGGGTTCTGAACCTCGGCTCGACCGGGCCCTGCGCAGCAATCGTGTCCGGCAGTTGCATCGTGTCCAGCATCTGCAGAAGCCATTGGTCCGAGACCGCCTCATCATCATCCAGAAACGCGACATAGTCCGCGTCGGACGGCGCCTCGGCCAGCGTCCGGTTCCGGGCCGAAACAATGCCGCGTGCGGGTTCAATCACATAGATAACCGGCCAACGCGTAAGGGCGTGAATATCCCCTAACTCTGCTTGCGCCGTGGCTTCGGGCGCGTTGTCGGCAACCACGAGCGTCACGCGCACATCCCGATCCTCAAGCTTTTGCGCGTTCAGACTGTCGATCAGCGCCTTCAGCCCATGAGGCCGCAGGTAGGTTGCGATACAAATGGCAACATGAGGTCGCGTGCTATGGTAGGCATCAGCGCTCATAACCCGCCTGCTCCAGCGCCTGTCCGGCCAACTTGTCGAACCGGGCTTTCTTGCTGTCCGGCCACTCGGCCCAGCGCTTTACCGGGTTGAAATCCGCGGTCTTTGCCTGCGGTTGCCAACGCTGTTCGTTCGCAGCGGTTGAACGCGAGGACCCCCGCACCGGCATCTTGTCGATCTCGGCCCAAGGAAAGCGCGGGGCCTCCAGCCCGATATGGTCCAGCATCTGCTGCACGTGGCTGGGCGTATTGCCGACGATATCCTCGTATCGGACAACCATCGTATCAGCGTTTTCATTAGGGCCGCCGCTGCTGAAACTCAGAATCGCCTCGGCCCCCAAACGCCATTCATCGGCCAATTGGCGGAAATTTTTGCTGCGCAGGGAAAACCGCGAGAACGTTCTGAGCGAGGAGTCCAGCACGTCCCGCCCGTCCCTGAGACACAGAATTATCTTGGCGTCGGGAAAGATATAGCGTGCCAGCGACAGGTCCTGCACATGCGGGCATTTTAGTAGTATGTGCTGCCCCTCGGCCTGCGCCTGCAACTCGCGGAACCATGCCCCAGCCAGCATGGCCAGCATGTCATAATGCCCCAGCACTTCCTCATTGCGCGGGAAGTACCGCAGGAAATCACGCGAAAAGGCCGCTGCGTCGCCAGCCGCGTGAAGCAGCGGAAACTCATAGAGCCTGCCGGGATCGGCGGTGACGTCAGGGTGCATTCCCACCAGATCATGCACAAAATTCGTCCCCGAACGGGGCAAAACGCCAAAAATCAGGATCGGAGTACGGATGTCACCGCGCGCCCTGCGCGCAAGGGCGGCAAGATGTGCGCCCTGTTCGGCAGAGACTTGCGGCATGAAATCCCGGCCATCCAGAAACCGGGCCCCCAATATGCGGCGGGTCATACGCGTGATCTGGTTGATGCGCAGGTCCCCAAAAATCCGTGCTGTATCCCGGACGCCCATATTTTACCCGTGCGTTCCCGTCTTGATCGGTGGCAAAAGTTGCCAAGTGGGCCAAGGTAGATTGTCGCGCCCGAGAAACTGCGCGACAAACTCCATGTCGTCGCGGAATTGCTCGGCCAACATCACGCGAGTTTCGGGTGTGGGCGGCGACACTTTTGTTTTCAGATGCTGTTTATTCATAGCCAGAGCCTGCTTCAAGCCAGGTGCCTTCTTCATCCCTTTGACCAAATCTGCCAACCCAAGCGAACGCAGAACTGAACCACCCTTGCGTAATGCATTCTGAACGGCCTGGTTTTTGTATACGATAGTTTCGTGATGACGTTCAGTGATCGCAGAGGGGTTTTCCTCGGGCGCGACACCCAAATGTGCGCAAATGCGCCGATAGGTTCCCTGAGGATCTTTCGCCACGTCTTCGGACAGCAGGACAAGCAGTGCGCCTTTGTTGAAGTAGTCCAACCAGTTTTGCAGGTTCGCTTTGTAGTGGCTTTGCAGCGTGTAGGCCGGGTTCAGCGGCAGCGCATCTTCGAACGACGTATCGGGAGGAATGTGACCTTTGCGGATCTCGTGCAGATGATTTGAAAACGCCCGTTCGACCGGATCACGCAGAATACAGATCAGCTTGAAGTCGGGGTTATAGTCCCACGCCCGTTGTGCGGCATCGCGACTGTAGAAGTAATTGGGCGAGCATTCGCCCCGGATAACGCCCGGTTCAGCCGAGTCGAAGCGGGATTCATACCACTGAAACCCCAAATCGTAACGGGCATTGAAAAAATTGAGCTCTTTCGTTTCACTGGTCCGCACCGACGGGTGTTCGGAAAGCACATGATGCAGCCACGTGGTGGCTGCTTTTTGGACACCAATCCCGATAAAATTTGTCTTCGTCACTCGCTCACACCTTCGAAAAATAGGCCCTATGGCCCGACACCTTTACCCCTGCCGTCACCGGCGCAAAAACTTTGTGAACACGTCTTTCCTGACGACGATACTCAACGCATGCGGTAGTGTATGCAAGTATCGCTTGAGCAGGTAGCCCGGACCTGTCGCGATACGGTGCAACCACTCCAATCCCATGGACTGCATCCATCGCGGTGCTCGGGCGTAGTCCCCAACCACGTAGTGATAGCACCCTCCACAGGTCACCACCCAGGCGCATTGCGTCAGCTTCGGCGCGATACGGGCGGAAAAATACTGTTCTTTCGGCTTGCCGAGCCCCACCCACAAGATATCCGCACCGCTCGCATTGATATCGGCAATCACCGCCTCTTCATCGGCGGGATCAAAATACCCGTTGCGGCGCCCGGCAATGACAAGACCGGGATACATCTCTTGCAGGCGCGCTGCGCAATCTCGGTTGATCTCTTCGGTCGCGCCCAGCAGGTAAAAGCTGAGACCGTTTTTAGCAGCGACCTTAGCCGCCGAGTGGATGAAATCTGTGGTTGCGGTACGTTCGGGCACCCCGCCCTCTCCGTGCGCCATACGAGACGCCCAGACGACGATCTGGCCATCCGCATGGATGATATCGGCCGAATCCATCACACGGGCAAATCCTTCGTCCGTGGCATAGGTGGATATGGCATGCGCATTCGAGCTGAACACAGTCACCGCACGTGTCAACGCGCCAGATCGCCGTTTGAGCACATCTTCCGCCATTGCTTTGGTCAGGTCTTCATCCCCGGCTTGCGCGACGGGTACCCCTCCGACCAATATGTGCGGCAAGCGCATTTCGACCGTCTTGTTCATCAATACTCGTTCCAAATTCACCAGGTAACACTCGACGCTGGACTCAAAGTAACAGCCGCAGCGATTCTTACTATTAAATTAGAGTTTATCTTCCGTTCATCTTGGAAATTGACCCTACTTCGCACCAATTGCAGGCAAGCCGCACCGAATTAGTCATCAATCCTCCGAAACTTAGCACATTGTTTACGACATATGCGGTTTTCTCTGTTGAATACAGGTTTGTGGGCCTATGTTTTCTGTAGTCCGTGTTTCAGATTGTTAATTAGTTATGACTGATCAGTATCGCCGAGGATTGGATGTTGAATTGACGGGTTTCGGCCAGGCTCCGGCCGGCGATCCCGAACTTAGGGTGTTGTCGAATATCGCGTGGGCGATCCGACGTTCGATCCTGTGGATATTGCTGGTCGGATTTCTGGGCGGGGTGACCGCCTATCTGCTGTCCTACCTGTCGGACACGAAATACACCTCAAGCGCGAAGGTCATGATCGAGACCCGCGTTCAGACCGAAACGCAGTTTACGCCGCAGGTATCGGGCCTGCCCCTTTCCCTGACATCGCTTGAGAGTGAGTTGCAACTTCTGCGCTCGACCGATCTGATCGAAAATGTCGTGGATCGTCTTGAACTGCATACGGATCCGGAATTCTCGGGTGCTGAAACTGGCTTTACCCTTTCTCCTATTGCCTTGGCGCGCCGTTTGAAAAACGGGCTGGTCAGTGCACTCAGCGGGGGGGATGACGCGGACGAGGGTGGCGACAGTGGTCAAACCCTGGAAGAGATGCAGCGCGAAGCGACCATCGAGAAATTGCTGGAGGCACGCCGCATCGAACAGATCGGCGAAACCTCAGCCGTGTACGAAATTCGCGTCTCTGCGAAAACGCCGCAAAAAGCAGCCGTCATCGCCAACAGCCTGGCCAATGAGTACCTATTTGTCCTGACGCGCATGAAACGCGATGATCTAAGCCAGTCGCAGGAATGGTTGGCAACGCGGATCGGTCAGATACGCGAAGACCTGAACAAGCTCATCTCGGATCTTGAGGCACATTCGGTCGAAACGCCGTATTCACCGGAGGAATACGCCACCATCAAGGCACAGCGCATCAAGGCCGAGAAACGCGCCCGGCTGGTGAATGAAGAACTGTTTGTGCTGGATGAACAGACCAACACCATCCAACTGCTCAGAGACAATGGCAATGTCGCCGAAGCGGTAGAATTCGCCGTTCAATCGGCGCTGGTACCGCAGAGCACGGCCAATAATTCAGATGACGCGCAAGCGGTTCTGGACAGTGCGTTGGAAGCAGCACAGCGCAAAACGGAAATTCTGAACGGACAGCTAGCCACGCTGAATATCAGCATCAACACGTTCAAGGACCAGCAGGTACGCCAGGTTCAGCATGACTCGGTCACCAAGCGGATCGAGAATGAGATTCTTGTGGCAGAAGCAATCTATCGTGA
The DNA here is from genome assembly GCF_056531925.1 of Ruegeria sp. J8. Taxonomy (NCBI): domain Bacteria; kingdom Pseudomonadati; phylum Pseudomonadota; class Alphaproteobacteria; order Rhodobacterales; family Roseobacteraceae; genus Ruegeria; species Ruegeria sp. J8. Next base: position 99,419 of record NZ_JBQFMR010000003.1, on the reverse strand, counting down.
CTTTGTTTCGCAACTGGGGCGTCGGGCCGAACAGGGTGATTACCTGGATGCAGGGGCCCACATTATCGAAACTGCACGCGCTTCGGTCGATCCATCAGAGCCGAAACGGGCGCAAATGGCGATCGGGGTCATGATTGCAATGATCTTTGGCGGCCTGGGTTTTGCCGTGATCCGCGAACTGTTCCAAACGCGCCTCAGAACCACCTATGAGCTTGAAAACACCACGGGCGTCAAACTTTCGGCAATCATTCCCGAAGTTCGAAAGGACCCCCCCTTTGAAACCTTCTTTACCAATGACGGAAAGCTGGACCCAGAGTTGCTGCATTTCGGGCGTAAGCTTCTGGCCAGCAGCGATATTGGTCTGCGCACCCTACGCAACGAGAGTGAGCTGACCACCTCTCAAGCGGCCGAGTTCTTTACCAAGAATGTCGATAGCAAACACGGCCAGCGCTTTGCCGAGAATGGGTGCATGATCTTCTCTGGCGCGTCAGCGGTACCAGATGAGGGGAAAACGTCCGGCCTACTGCTGATCGGGTCGGTCTGCGCGCAAGCCGGGTATCGCACGTTGATCATTGACTGCGACACGGTCACTTCCACCTATCGCGACCTGTCGCAACTGTCCGTCGAAGGGTTGAAACACGGGGCAAAGCACCCAGCGTCGTTTCAGGACAACATTGTCAGCACCCCGCAAGACGGACTGGATATCCTGCCGTTGATCGGACCGTTGGAAGACGAGGCTCAGGCCAAAGAAGTGGGTGAGTTCCTGTGTTCTCCGGCCTTCCTGAACCTGCTCTATTCGCTGTCCGACATGTATGAAGTGATCCTTCTGGATACACCGCCGTTGTTGCGCGCGGTCGAGTCGGCTTACCTGTCGCAAATCTCGCACCGGGTGATCCTTTTTGCGCGCTGGAACAGCACGCATAAGAACACGGTCCTGCAGGCAATGCGCGAATTGGAAAATGCGGGCGTTCGCCCCTCGGCCCTGGTGGCTACGCGGGTCGATATGAAACAGGTCCGACACTACGGCGACCCGATCCTAGGATAAAAGACCAGTCCAAAGCAAAGGGGCGGCACTCCGACCTCGCAAAACGAAGCGGGCGCGGGTCAAAGACCTCATGCCCGTTGTAAGCCAGCTGCATTTTGGTGCTATTCGGTCAGAGGGACCTCTTGCGTGATCTCCTGCACCGAGACTTCTACGCTGTCACCGGGCAACAACTGGGTCAGTTTGTCTGCACCCAACTGTTGCAGTTGCCCGTCTACGACCCGAAAGATCGTGACCGAGTAGTCAATATCCGTAATCAGGTTTTCGGTTCCGATCTCGTCCGACGCGCCCGCCAGATATTTCGAGATCGTATCCATCTGATGCCGCGCATCACGGACGGACAGGCTGGCGGCGCGACGCTCTTGCAACAACCGCAGCGACCGTTCCTGATCATATTGCTCTTGATCGCGTTTCAAGCGGGTCAGGATCAGGCTTGTGGCTGCCAGATCCTCTTCGACCTCCAGCAAACGGGTTGCAGACAAAACGGTTGTACGGCGCGTATCAGCCATACGGGACCCCGGCGCGAGGCCCTTTTGGACCAGCGCGACGACCCGCGCCTCTTCCTCTTCATCGGCCGCGACAGCCTTGGCAAGCTCTACTTTCTGTTCTTCAAGAATCCGGATCCGCTCGGCCGCCTGAAATTGGGCATCTTCGAAATAGGCGCGCTCACCTGCTTCGTTTTCCTGATTGATGGTGCGAATCCGGACATGTTCTGCCACCAATTCCTTCAAGACCCTGGGAGATATAGAAACACTGGCCTGACTGGGCGGCGCCAGATCCATATCTTGCGCCAACTCGGATGAGGCGCGCCATGCAGTCACCAGCCCCTGTGCGTGTTGCAACGCAGCCTGACCATAGGTGGTCTGCCAGCGCAGCAGTTGGATCGGGTCAATGGTGACATCATCGGCCAGTAGCCGGCTCCTAACCCCCCCGGCCAAGGCAACCGCCTCGCGCGCAGTGATGGCGGGGCGAAAGTCGATCTGACCGGTGCGTGCAACATCGCCGCCGATGATAATCGGGCGGTATCCATTGCGGGCGATCTCGATCTCATCTCCGTCCAACTGGATGATATAGATCTCGCCATTCTGGTCATATTGCTTGACGATCTTGCCCGCTGCGTCCTGACGTACCAACTGCTCCAGCGCATCCGTCGACAGACCTTGCGCTTGGAACTGGCCCAGCCATTGCAGGTTGACCTCGCCATGGGCATCAATCGCCGCTTCGAAGGACAGATCTTGCAAACCCGTCAAAGTCACACGGACCTTGTCACCTGGCTCAAGGTTGAAATCCGCCGCCGCCGACATTGGCATCGCTAGCAGGGTGCACAATCCGAGTGCGCGGTACGCGGTGGACAGGCGCAACGCTGGGTTTCTAAATCTGCGTTTCATAAGCCATCATCCTATCGTCGGTCAGTTCGGGATCAGCAGCCGGTTCCGTTGCAAACGGCACCGATCGTGCGGAACAGGATTTTCAGATCGTACCAGAAGCCCAGATTTCGCGCATAATCGCTGTCGAAGATCGCCCTATGCGAGAACTCAACCTCGTTACGTTCGGACACCTGCCACAAGCCGGTGATCCCTGGCTTCATCAGCGTGTATTCGCGCCCCGGATACAATTCCTGCTGCTGAGGCATCATCGGACGTGGGCCGACAAGGCTCATGTCGCCGATCAGAACATTCCAAAGCTGAGGCAACTCATCCAACGAGGTCATACGGATGAAACGACCGAATTTTGTGACCCTCGGATCGTTGTCCAGCTTTTGCTTTGTTTCCCATTCGGACGCAGCGGTTGGATTTTCGGCCAAATGTTTCTGAAGTCGAAACTCTGCGTCAGAAACCATCGACCGGAACTTGAGGAAGTCGAACTCGCGACCGCCGATTCCAACACGGCTTTGGCGATAGATGGCAGGTCCGCCATCCAACTTCACCAAGACGGCAATCACCAACATGACCGGCAGCACAAACGGCAGACCGATTAGAACCAACAAAATATCCAGCAAACGCTTGCCTTTGACAGCGTAGAAGCTCCGCAAATTGGAGAACTCGTCACAGACCTTAATAGAACTTTGGTTTGGTTTATAAATTTCCGATTCTTCTAATTGGAAAGAACCTCGTATTTGGTTCATAATAACCCCCAAAAACTAACACAACGGACTAAAATCACGCCAACAAGTCTTCCAGCCGCGCAACACACCCGCTTGGGAATCTGCCCCAAAAAAACAAGGCAAAGACCCAACGATTGACTACTATCCGCTCAATAGATTTGGGGAACGCCGCACACGAACGCGACAACCCACCCTTTATTTTCTCCCGACTCACACATGATGTGCGGTCAGGATTTTTACCCCGCTAGATACTCGCACTAATGGTCTGATGTGACAACGGTTTTGTTAACCACCTGTTAACAAAACGACCACAATTTCGTGAACATGCTAAGTAAATTGACACGCTGCCTTAAAAATGGGCTGAACTTCACCCAAAACAAACCGCTGAGGCCAGTCCAAACAAGCCTTGCCACCCTTCGCGTATTGTCCCTGCGCTGAGCAGGGATTTTGTCAGTTTCCAGTTTTAACGGCGGATTTCTCAGCGATCTTCACGCGCAACCTTCCGTTGAATAGAAAATGAAGTCCGGCGATCAGAGCCGGAGCACTGCATCCGATCAGGAAGCTGAAGATCACGGCCTGAATTAGGCCTGTGCCCGTTAGAAGAAATGCCACAAAACACATTGCGGCAACCAGCGGACCTGACAGTAAATACAATATGACCATCGGTTTTGCTCTTGGTTTATGCGTCGTTTCTGCGTCTGCCTACCCTGAAACCAGAATGTGTGTTTTTTGGGGCAACTGTTGGAAAATATAGTTTCCCAAAGTCAAACAGTCGCGGGGTAACACATCAAATTGATCTCAAGTTCATCATATCATCATATTTTCAGGACCACGATATCCCTTTAGCCGGGATTCAAAATTCATTGTGCCAGTGGGCAAATTTGCGCCACCCGGCCCACTCGAATCTGTCGGTCTTCAGTTAAGAAGTTGTTAACGCTGAATTACTTCGAAGAGGGAAATCCGCTTGCGGACGCCCAGCCACGTATCTTCCGCCATGCTGCGGCAGCTGCCGTCTGATGCAGGCATGCGAATACCACGAACATCACGACAGCTGAAAGCGAAAGCAGCGCAAATTGTAACACGATTCCACCCGACTCAGCTGCGAGAACCGCCAGAGGCGCGAAAGCAACAGCTCCAGCAACGGCTTTGAATATCTCTGGCACGGGCACCGCAATGGGGTCGATGCGGCGGCCAATATGGTAGTAGGCCAGAAAACTCAGCAATCCGCTGATCAAAAAGGCAACGGCGGCACCCGGTGGGCCCAGAAGGTAGATTAAGACGAAAGATAGCGCGACATGCACAGCCAGCGAACACAAGGTAATGATCAATTGCAGCCCAGTCTTTTTGGCGCGCGAGAAGGCAAAGCTAAAATACGCCCCCTGCAACCCGAACGTAAATGAGGCTATCGCCAGAACCCGCAGATACCCTGTGGTTCGGTCAGCAAATTCAGGGTCGAACAGCAGATTGGCAAAAACGCTTGCCGCACAGATCAGCGCGGCCACGATGGGCACCGCAATCAGCATCAGAAACGAAAAATACCGCTCCAGCACCGCGTCTGACGATTGCGCGCCGCGTTTTTCTAGCGCCTCGAATATCGAAGGACCCCATACGCGGGACAGGGTCTCCATCGGAAGGCGCACAGTTCGGGAGGCCAAGGTTTGCGCCGCCGCGAAATAGCCCGCGTAGTCCATCCCCGCAAAGACGGCCAGCAAGGATTGCGTTGACATCGCAAAGAATGTGGCGGTGGAGGAGACGACAGCCACGGGAAACCCGAATAGAAGATAGGTTTTCAGCACCGCCCCTTTTGGCCGCGCCACGCCCGAGCGGCGCAGCGTTACCGCCAGTGCATAGGCCCCGGTCAGTGCTGCGCCCAGGGACATGCCAATCAGCGCGCTTTTGTAACCGCCACCGGTCAGAACAAATCCGACCGCAAGCGAAACGCCCAGCCCATGGCGCAGCAAGGTAACGGCTGCGTATTTCGGCCCCTCGTGGTACTGGCGCAGGCAGGCGGTTCCCAGTTCGTGCATCGCGTGGCTGATGCAATAGATCGCCGCAAAGAAAAGGCCGTCGATCCATCCACCAGGCAGGATGACCGACACCAGAGCTGCCAGAACGAACAGCGCCACAGCCAGGATCGCAGCCGTCGACAGGGACATGGCGATGGTTTTGCCTTCGAATTCCGGCGTGTGGTGGAATCGTCCGATCGCAATCGCCAACCAATGGAAGGTGAACGAAAACATCAGATTCCCAAGCAACAGGGTCAGCGTATAACGTCCGAAATCCGCAGGCCCCAGAACGCGGGTCATCACGACAAGGATCGCAATCGCAATCACCGCAGACATCATTCTGGGCACGAAAAACCACGTCATCGCAGGTCGGACCTTAGAAACGACAGATGAAAACTCATAAACAATCCCAATCGCCCGGTCGACACGCCGCACGTCCGCCGACCTTTCGCCTGTCTGGCTACTGTGACACCCGCCCGTCGAATGTACAGATGGTTTTTGAATCATGCGCCGCGCGCATAATTCATTTGCCGGGTCCACCGCGGCCGTGGCAAACTTTACCGAGTGATTAAAACCGGTGGAAAAATTCAAGCTGTCGACCCGATGAGGCGCGCCAATTCCTACCGCAAATTCTTTGGATAGACCTTACGCAGCGATGACGCCCCTGACCCGACAGACACAATACCAGCAACAATCCGGCGCAGCCTTCCATCATTGGATTCTGGCCGCCTGTCTGGTGATCATGCTGTTGGTTGGCACCGATGTGGTCTCGATCGTGCTGTGGCAAATGGGGCTGGCCAAGAAGATTGAAATCGTGCTGCTGATACCGATCATGGGCATCACGTTGCTGTATTATCGCCACTTGATCCGGGGCATGACGGCCTCACCCGAGATCACGCTGTTGATCTGTTTGACTGCCTTATCAATCACCTGGAGCGATTTTCCCGCCTATTCAATCGAGCGTCTCGTTCCCTTGATCGTGACGTCCGGGTTTGCCATCGCTTTGGGTAGCATGATGTCCATGCGTGGGCTTTTGATCTTTCTCGCCATCTATTTCGGGAGCTCGATGGTTCTGTCGATGGGCGCAATCATGACCCTGCCGCAAGCACGTGGTATCCCGCCCTGGGGGGACACCTGGAACGGGATCTATGCACACAAAAACGGGCTGGGACTGGCGGCAATGACGGCGATGCTGACGTGCTACTATGCGTCGCGACAATTCACAGGGCGGCTGAAAACCGTCTTTATGATCGGCGCCCTGCTGGGTGTCTTTTTGCTGATCGCCTCAGAATCGCGCACCTCTCAGGTCATCGGGCTGATCACGATGTCGGCGCTTTTGATCAGTCAGATCGTTCCGCGATTGGAAACAATTTGGGCCATAGGCTTCATTTTGTTTGCAGTTCTCTTTGTCGGTACGATTGCCTTCCTATTGGCCTCACCGATTGCCGAGCCTTTGTTTGCGCTGATCGGACGCAAACCCACCCTGTCCGAACGCATCCCGATCTGGGAGCTGGTCTGGCCCAATGTTAAAGAGCGGTTCTGGTTGGGCTGGGGTTATCTAGCCCATTGGAATGAAAACGCACCACACCTGCGGTTCTACGCCAGCAAGGGAGAGCTGGGGTTCCTGCCGCATTATTCGCATAACGGGTTGCTTGAGACCTTCTTGAATGCCGGTTTTATCGGCGTGGCCCTTCTATTTTTGGGTCTAATGAGGTTCTTTTTCTCGGTTTTCTACTGCATGCGCCACATCCCGCAGCGCGATCCGTTCGTATTCGTGTTTGTTCTGGGTATGATGTACCTGTTCTCGAACATCACCGAGAGCACGCTTCTTAGTCGGATGAGTTCCAGTTGGATTTTCTTCCTGGCCTACACGACCAAAATGAATCTGGTCGCCCGCGCGCTGCGGGCCGATGCACGGGCCCACTATGAGCTCCAGAACAGGACGCGCCGCGCTTCCCAATTCGTGTCAAAACCCACGTGAATGTTGCGACTTTTTTCTAAGCAAAGGGTAATTTCGGACCCTATGCAGTTGCAGAAAGATTGACAGGCGCACGGTGGGTAGTGTGGACTCTGGCCATTCGCGTATCGAGATCAATTTCGATTCAAAGGTATTTGGGGGAGGCCCAGTTGAAGACAGCAATATTCGCAGGCGGTAAGGGCTCTCGCCTGATAGAAGAAACCCGCATTCGTCCCAAGCCATTGGTGGAAATCGCCAACCGGCCGATCCTCTGGCACATCATGCAGCATTATTCGACCTATGGTCATCATGAATTCGTGCTGGCCCTTGGGTATATGGGCGATCTAATCAAGCAGTACATGTCCGATCTGTGTCAACATGACGGGAACCTGAGGATCGACTTTGCCAAGCGCGAGTTGTTTGGCGAACCTGAATACCGGAACCCCGCGCTGGACGCTCAAATGCCGCCTTGGACCGTGGATTTGATCGACACTGGCGTCGACACGATGACAGGCGGGCGTCTGGCTCGGCTACAGCCCTATCTGGGGAACGAGACCTTCATGCTGACCTATGGGGACGGCGTGTCAAACGTAGATCTGGACGCGCTGCTGGCCTTTCACCGGTCGCACGGCAAGCTGGCTACGATCACTATGGTGCGTCCCCTGACCACGTTCGGGCATCTTCAGGTGCGCGAGGATGGTCTGGTCGAAGGGTTCATGGAAAAGCCCGAAACCGCCGCAGATTGGATCAATGGCGGCTTCTTTGTTCTAGAGCCGGAAGTGTTCGACGCCGTCGCCAGTGTAAATGGCGACGAAATCATGTGGGAAGAAGGCCCCTTGCCCAAGCTGATGGAGCTGGGAGAGCTGATGGCCTATCGCCATCCCGGCTTCTGGTACTGCATGGATCACCTCGCCGACAAACGCCGTTTGGAAGATATGTGGAAGAACGGCAATCGCCCCTGGGCCACGTGGGAACAGGGCAACGGGCCGACGAACGGCTCGACCCGCCTGACCGGCGACGGTCATCGCCCCGGCATTGGCCGAGGCGGAAATCCGGGGGACTGGGTCCGCTACAAGTCCCTGTAAGCGTTTCGAATTAAACTGCCTGGAGCGTCTCAAGAACGGTCCGGGCACCGCGTTCACCGGATTTGAACGCCTCATCTGTCCACTGATAACCCCACTCGCCGAACCGTCCGACATAGGTGATGCCGACTTCGTCCAGCCATTTGTGGACGATCGGCAGCGCCTCTTCCCGGTCCAGATCGAAGATGATGTTGGCGTGCGTAATCAGACGCGCATCCTTGTGCAGGATCTCTTCATCCTCGGTGATCAACCCGATCTTGACCAGATCATCAATCACCGGCTGAATCAGGTCCTCGGGCGCGACATCCAGCGGTCTGTATTTGTTGGAATAATAGCATTCGGCCTGAACAGAACCACATCCCGGCGGACAGGTCTTAGTCGACATTTTGTGCGGAAAGCTTAGGCGGGTAAAGACGATGTCCTCGTCGTAGATATAGGTCCAGGTAGCCGGGGTAAAATCATCGCGCGCAAGGCCGATATTCACCGTCACACAAGTGGTGCAGGCCAGCTTGGCAGCCGCGTCCAGAACCGATTGCGGGGCGCCTTTGACCATCGGGATCAGGTCCGGCAACGGGATGGAGGAGATCAGCTTGTCATAATTCTCGGTCACACCATTTTCGAACCGGACTGTTTTGGCCACCGGATCAATCGCCACCACCTTGTGATCCAGATGCAGATCGGTTTTTTCCATGAAAGGCTTGAGGTATGAGATAAAGCCCCCCTCGGTCGGATACCGGAAGTCGGTGATATAGTGGACATCCGGCGTTTCGGCGAAAACCGCGCCTCGAATCACTTCTTCCATCGAGGGGCGATACAGGCGCGGGCCCATCCAGACGGTACTCATCTGATCGGCGTCCACGGTGTGATATTTCTTGCCGTAAACCGCCGGGAAATGCGTACCGAAGGTTTCCCCAAAGACCGAGATCAGCCATTCCAGATAATTCGCAGGCTTCTCGACCACTTCCTGTTTAGACGCCTCGATGAAATCCAGAATGCACTGGGTTTTCAGCTCATCAGGCAAGTTGTGCAGATTGGCCTGCGCCGGGTGCTTGACCCAGGCCCCGTGGTAATAGTTGTTCACGTATGCCTGCAGTTTTTCGTATTTGCCGTCCACGTTACTGGCAAACAGATCTTGAATACGCGGGTCTTTCGAGAAGGAAATATGCGGACCGTCGTCGAAGATGAAGCCGCTGTCATGGGCAAAGGTTGCCGTATGACCGCCGGGAAAAGCGTTTTTGTCGTACATCCGGCTTGAAACGCCCGCGCCATGCAGATGATGGGCCGCGCCCAGACCAGCCATGCCGGACCCAATGATAATGATGTTCTCGTCACTCATATCAGGTTTCTTTCGCAATCTCGCGGCGCCACCAGGCAATGGTGTCCGCAACTCCGGTTTCCAAAGTGAATTTCGGGGACCAGCCTAGCTCGGTCCGCGATCGGGTATTGTCGGCCTCGACCAGAGGCGGGTCGCCCGGCCGGGCCTCGCGCGCACCAAGACGCACCAGGTCTTCGGCACCAATCTGACGGGCGATTTCAAGGATCAGATCAGACAGCGGGATGGCCGTGCCGCTGCCGATATTGACCGGACCTTCAAGGTCGCTGTTCAGCAGGGCCACTATCGCGCTGGCAACATCGTCGACATGCAGGAAATCTCGTTTCTGCCGCCCATGAGTGCACAGGGCTTCGCGCCCTTGCAACAATGAGATCACTACATCCGCCGCCAATCGCCGTGGATTCTCACCCGGCCCGTACAGAAAGAAGAGTCGCGCCCAGGCCCCCGACAGATCCAGCGCGCCACACAACTTTTCAAAAGCGGTAGCCAACCCCGCCTTGGCCGCGCCGTATTCAGTTGCCGGTGTCAGGGGTGTCTCGCGCTCATGCAGCTTGATCGGCTTGGACCAGTCATATTCCATGCACGACCCGCAAAATGTAACCCGCTGCCCGCCCGCCTGTTCAAAGGCGAATAACAGGTCGATAGAGTGCTGCACCCAGAGGAAATTCTCCAACGCTTGCTGGTTTCCCGGCCCCATATACCAGGCCAACGCTAATAGATGGCTGGGTCGGTGCTGGTCCAACACCGCTTGGATCTCCGCGGCGTCAGTCGTATCAGCGTTGATCCAGGTCACGTCGCCGGAGACTTGCGGGGGTGGACCACTTCGATATGTGGCGATGACTCGGCGCCCGGCAGTGGCGAGCTGACGAACGCAAGCGCGTCCGATAAATCCCGCTGCACCCGTGACCAGAACCGTTGGTTTTTGCTGTTTCGAACTCATCATGGCTGGGGATACTATCTTGCGGAGCTTTCAGGAAATCAGACTGGATTGAGTGGCCAGGTCGCATCTGTTTCAGAAACAGTAAATGCAAAAAATGAACATTGTGCACCCGGTGCAGAGGCGTCAATTCGAATCCCTCGGCCAAGCTCCGTGCTTTTGAATGTGGTGGAGGAACTAAACGCCTGCGCAAACGTCAGTATTGGACCCCGCACGCAAAGCCAAATCGTCCTGTGGGAAACAACGCCGGCAGGCCGCAAGGGACAATCCGTGAAAATCATTAAACACCCGCCTTCATCAACGGCACCCAAACAAAAACAACCCGCACGACACGTGGTCAGAAATCAAACAAAATCTACCTTGCCTGGGATTCTGCAACCTAGGCCGGCCCCCAAAAACTTAAACACAGACAGCCTGATTTTCCACAATTTTCAGACTTTCCTTGGGGTGTTTGCCGGTGACGCTGAACAAGTGAGCAAGCGCAGGTTCGGAAAAAACCTTTGGAAGCTTGGCCGCCATATGAGATAGTTTGGCCTTATTTTGTGTTAAAGGATCAAGCGGTTGACCAGTTCCTCAGTTTCCACCACCGCCTCGCGCGATGTGCTGATCTTCTCTCAACGCAGATTGAACGACAACGTTTCGCGCTGTTCGGGGTTCGAATTCGAAGACGTTCTGACCGAAATAGAAGCGGTCGACATCGTGGCCCCAGCCCGAAAACGGGACCGGTCGCTGCCTTATGATCCCAAACGCTGGCTGTCCAAACGAACAGATCTGTTCCGGCACTGGCCGTCTGGTGCGCAGAAAGTGACGCTGCAAAAGGACTATGACATCTTTGTTTGCGACGTCCAGAAACCGCAGGAGCTGCTAACGCTGGATGCGATCCCGAACTGGCGCGAACACTGCGGTCTGGCCGTCTGTGTGCTGGAAGAGGTCTGGAGCAAGGACCTGCACGTCCACCTGCCTCTGATCCGATCTCTGGCTAAGTTCGACCTGATCGCCTGCGCCTTTGCCGAGGCTTGTGACACCCTGCACAGCATCACCGGCAAACCGGTGATTCACCTGCCTGGTGCTGCGGATATGATCCGGTTTGCACCAACCTCTCTTTCCGCTGAGCGCCCCATAGATATCTATTGCATGGGACGCAGACGGCCCGAGCTGCATGACCGTTTGCTCAAGGTAATCAAGGATCGCGCTGGCTTCTATCTATATGATTCCGCAACAAAACCTCCGACCACGGCGCAACATGCGGTGCATCGGGATTTGCTGGCAAATCTGGTTCAGCATTCCAAACTGTTCATGGTGGATATCGCCAAGATCGGCCATGCCGATCAGAAAAAAGGCAATATTGCCTGGGGTCCCCGCCATGTTGAGGGCATTGCTGGCGGGGCCGCTCAGGTCGGCTATGCGCCGGACTCGGATGACTATCGGCAGTATTTCGATTGGCCAGAATCCGTGTTCCGCCTGTCCGAGGATCCCGACGAGGCTATTGACCAGATCGTCGGGTTGTTGGAAACGCCGGGTAAGCTCGATCAGATGCGCCGGGTTAACATGGCCCAAGCCCTGAACAAACACGATTGGCTGCACCGCTGGGCGCAAATTCTTGAAAAGCTGGGTCTGCCGGAATCAGATGGGATGGCACACAGACGGCAAGTGCTGTCCGAAGTGTCTGAAATCTTATTGAGCGGAGACACAGTCCAAACGGCCTAGGCCCTTGTTTGTCGGTAGATGGGGGAAAGTTCGTGGGGCGGCATGTGGCACTCAATACCCCTTCAAAGCCAGTCAGAAAAACCAGTATGTGCTAAAATAAACATGCCGCCCACCCAAGCAGGATGACATTGTGGCAAAATTGTGTCCACGATTCTTGGGGAAACTTATTGTTCGCTTTTTGGAAACGATGACTCACTCCCGAATCAATTGGTTCCCGCATGGGCAAAAACACCCGCTCCCGCACCATCTCGGCCCACTTTTTAACGGGCATGTGGAGCGATGGATGTGATCGCCCCCTCAGGTCAGTTCCAGTTTTTTCTTCAACGGGCCACTGTTTTTGACAATGACGGCCTGCACCGGTTCGGACACGCCCTGGATCGTGATGCCGCCGGTCTTACCCAGCATGTCAGGAATACCCAGGCCGCACATTTCATGCATATAGGTTGAATAGACGATCCCGGCCTCGATTTTATTGGTGACAGTCTCGAAAGCCTCGGCAATGATCGACACATTGCCAATCGCCGTCACCGGGCTGGGTGCTGCTTGGTCCGAGGTCTTGCCCACCCGTCCGATAATGGCCCGGCCCGAGTGCACCCCAATCCCGATCTTCAGCGACTCAACAAGATGCTGACTAAGGCTGCCTTGCGTCTCTTGAACCAGCAACTGGCACTTGGCCGCTGCATAAAGCGCAGAGCGCGCGGCCTGGGTTTTGTGCGTCTCAAGTCCGAAAACAGCCGTCAGCCCGTCATTGGTGAACTTGTCGATATGGCCATTCTGCTCTTCGATCTGTTCGACCACCATGTCCAAAAGCTGGTTGAGGACAAAAATGACGTCATAGGGCAGTGACTTGTCCACGAATGGGCGGAAATCCTTGATCTTGAGGTTCAACACGCTGACCTCACGCTCGACCCCCCAGCCGAACGGATCGGATTTCAATGGCGTCGATGCGGCGCGCTGAGGCTGGATGATTGGGCGGAGGCTGACATCTCCGTTCACGCGCGCCTGACAGGCAAGGCGCATGTTCGGTTCCGCGTTGATCTTGTCGAGAAGTTTGCGTTCGGCCGGGCCGATCGGGCTGAGGCCATCCTGCTCGGACAGAACCACTACCCGGCAGGTTGAACACCGCGCCCGCCCGCCACAGACCGACAGGTGATCAATCCCGTTGTCGCGGCTTACATCCAGAATAGTCTTTCCTGGGGCCGCATCCACGGTCAGCCCTTCGCCATAAGTCACGCGCACCTTGCGGCGCAGGTTCTGGCCCAGCAAAAACAGAACGAACAGGGACAGCAGCGCGCACAGAATGATCACCACCCAGCCCTGCGCAATCGCCTGATATTCGGAAACGGCAGCGCGCACCTCGGTCAAGCGCAAGGCCAGTTCTGTCGCCTCTGCCCCGTCCGGATCAAGGCTGAGGCGCAACACCTCGCGCTTGGCCGCTGTCATCCATCCGGCCATCGCCACGATCGGTACGGCCACCGCCAGCGGCAAAAGCACCAACAAGCCGTCCTTGTACCAATGCTTCGGTCGAAGCCAGAAATGCACGCCAATCAGCCCGTGCCCCCAGACCAGCAACATCAGCGCATTCTGTTTGATCGCCGCAACCGGCCATAGCAGCGACAGTTCCTGCAAATAGCTGACGGGCACGCCGGTCAGCAACTCGGACCCGCGGGTGACGATGATATGGCTGACAAGCCAATAGGGAATGGCCAGCCCCAGAATGATCTGAAACCAGCGCCAGAACGGCATTTTCAAGCTTCGGATGCTGAGGATCGTGACCGCGCCCAACAGCACATGCACCGCCAGGGCGCCATAGAGCAGAACCGTTCCGGGGACCGAGCTCCAGATCGCGGACATAGCGGCCAGCATCCGGTCCATCCACTCCAGCGATACCAGCCCCAGACCGTGGTTGATAAAATGCCCCGTTGCATAGGCCAACAGCACCAGCCCCGACCACAACCGGGCCTGCTGAGTCACGGTTCCTCGCCCGTTGGCTTTGATCTCTCGATGTCTGACGGCCATCTTCAACGCCCCTGATCAATCGCTTGTTTCGTAATCACCTAAAATGGCTGACACGCAGGGGTAGAGGATTATTCACCACAAATCCGTTTTCGCCTTCACGTTCAGGTGTGGTCTTCGTGTGGAAAGAACAGCGGGTTAAGCGCCATGCCGCTTAAGCCTCAGTTTTTTTGGCCTTGGCAGTCCTATTGGCAACGTCACGCTTCGTTCAGGAAGGGCGCAAAAAAGGGGCCGCCGGTATCGGCAGCCCCCTAATTTTACTTGTTAGACCGGCCTTACAGAAGGAACTGATCGTCGTCCGGTAGCAAATGCTCCAGCAGATCAGCGACGGTCAGATCCAAAAGCTGGTCAGCTGTATCCAGCGCTTCGGTCTGAGCCCCGTTCAAAACCAAAAGCTCGGCTTCGTCTTCTTGGGTCAGCTCATCGGCATCGGGTTCGTCTGTGAACTCGAACATATCCCAGTCACGGGTGTCGACAAAAGCAACGCTTTCCTGGGGCTGAGCGGCAATTCTGGGCTCGCCCGGACCAGTCGTGCCGCTGCCGTCGATATCGTCACCATAGAAGATTTCGACATCGGCAACGTTGTCGACGGCGTTCCCGCCCACCACGGCCCCCTGATCGTTCAGGATCCACTCATAATACGTTTCACCTACATCAGTTTTCCACAGCAGACGATATCCGCCCTCATTGGTCTCTTCGACATGGATCGCGCTCCAGCCTTCAATCCTGTCTGGTCCAACAGCGCTGCCCCCTTCGGTCACGCCAACACTGCCATTGATCAGATAGCCGCTTGCGGTCGAAACCGCCAACGTGGTCGCACCATCAGATTCGATCGGAGTCGTCACATGGCCGATAGTGTCGTCATCGTTGAGGTCCACATTATAGAATGCTTCGACATCGACCACGTTGCCCACACTTTGACCCGAAACATAAACGCCCTGGTCATCCAGGATCCATTCAAAATACGCATTACCCTGATCGGTTTTCCACAAAAGACGATACCCGCCCGAGCCAGCAGCCTCAGCTTGAATCGCACTCCAACCGTCCAGCGTCTCATCACCGACAACAACGCTGTCCACAGTGATTGCAATTGGGGTATTCCCGCCGCCCAGAAGGTAAATACCATGAGACGCGTGTTGAAGAACCGTGCCTGTGTTCTCGATGTCTAGAATCTGTGTGGCCGATGAAATGCCAGCGTAATTATACGATTGCGATCCGTTCGAGAACTCGAAAAGCTCAACATCGCTGGACACTGTGAAAGAGGTCTGTGTCAGCACGTTGTAGAACGTATAGGTGCTGCCATTGTCTTGGAACAGGTAGGTATTCAATCCGCTTATAAAGCGAACGATGTCAAACCCCGTCCCGCCGGTGAATGAACCGTTATTGTCCTGCACAATGGCAGTGTCGTTTCCTTCACCACCGTCAACCGTATCCTGGCCGGTCCCGTTTGCGACATAGATGGTATCGTGGCCTGTACCGCCGTTGATCGTGTTATTGTTGCTGCCGTCCGAGAGCGAGTAAATGATGTCGTTGCCACCATTTCCGTTCAAAGTGTTGACGGCAGCATTGCCAGTAATTGTATCGCTTCCTGATCCGCCAGACGCGTTTTCGATCACCACACCATAAGCGATAGTAAAACCGCCCTGTACGCCATCGACATAGGAAATAGCACCACCACCGAACGGACTATAGTCAAGTGTCGCAGGGCGCAGGTCGATTATGGCGGCGGCGCTACCAGTATGTCGAATTGTGTCTATTCCACCAGTGTCCCAAATGGCCTGGTATCCAACACCGGCGGTATTGAACGACGCCAGATCATAGGTATTGGCACCGGAATTATAGGTGGTATTTGCTCCGTACATGGCTTGAAGTGCTGCAATATCCAGCGCCCCAAGACCGGTCGATCCGCCATACGTCGCATTCACCGGCAATTGGCCGTTCACCTGAGTCCAGCCATCATTGTACGACATCACAGTGAAAACACCCTGATTCAGGTTGCCATCGCCGTACGAAAAGAAGGGCGAAGTCACACCATTCAGAACCGTTGTGCCCAACCCGGTGTAATGCGGGTGGCCTAGGCCCAAGGCGTGACCAAGTTCGTGCAACAAAGTGGTAAAAAAGAAACCACCCGGGTCGCCGTTCCCGCCCAACCCTGTGGTCCAGAAATCTGTATTGAACGCGCCTTCGGACGGAGAGTTAGACGGCGTATAGTGATATCCGAGAGTGCTCGATGAACCGAAAAAAATTGCTCGAAGATGGGGCAATGATTTCGTAGATATCCGCTTCTAGCCAAGAAGATACTTCAACAAACTGTACGTTTGCCACGGCTTCGATGGCCGCCAGCGCCGCGCAGAAATCTGCCTTGTGGGACTCTGTCCAGGATTGAGAATCCAGGTATTGATCAAAATTATATGTAATGACCGTCGTGGTATTGGGGTTCCCATCGCCCTAGGCAACGTCACCCTGAATAGCACTAAGAGGGGAAGCCGAACTGGGTCCGGGAATAAAAGTGGTCATATCAACAACCTCAAGAATATTTCAGGCCTGCGTTACCAGCGCTGTAATTTCACGCCAAAGTTGTCATTAACAAGGCAACACTCCCGCCATGACGCAAAACAGCGTCGGGTGCAAATCACAATGCCAGCCCGCACAGACTCCGAACCCAAAGCGTTGTCTAGAGGACACGCGTTCGTGAGCATTCACGCATTTTGCGAGATTGACGTCAGGAATCGCGGGTTCGCTGGCGAGAAAACAGTAAGGGCATAAAGCTACATGTGCAAACAGCGGCAGTCGATATTCACTCAGCCACCTCTGGTTCAGCCGCGCTTTTCTTGAACTGCTGGTCAAACAGACGACGGAAGCTGCCGTTCTGTTTCATCAGCTCGTCCAGATTGCCTTGCTCAACAACGGCTCCATCCTGGACCACCATGATCTTGTCTGCTTCAAGGATCGTGGAAAGACGGTGCGCAATCACAACGACGGTCATATCTGCGGTCAGAGAATCCAAAGCTTGTTTTACGAGAGATTCGGATTCTGCGTCCAACGCGCTGGTGGCTTCGTCCAGCAACAGAATTTCCGCCTTTCGCAGGATCGCACGGGCGATGGCGATGCGCTGTTTCTGGCCTCCGGACAAAAACGTGCCGTTTTCTCCAACTTGCGTGTCATAGCCGTCGGACAGCTCCGTGATGAAGTCGTGGGCGTGTGCAGCCCGCGCCGCCGCAATCACCTCTTCGTCGGTGGCCTCTGGTGCAGAACATCGCAGGTTGTCCATCACCGAGGCCGAAAACAGGAACGTATCCTGCCCAACATAAGAAATCTTGCGCCGCAGAGACGCGTAGCTGGCATGGCGCAGGTCCTGGCCATCAATCTCCAGCTGTCCTTCATCGGGGTCATAAAATCGCATGATCAGACCGAAAATCGTAGATTTTCCGCCACCGGATTGACCGACAAGCGCGGTGGTCTTGCCCGCCTGGAAAGTCAGGTTCATGTCCTCGATGACAGGTATCGTACCTTTGTAGCCAAACGTCACATTGCGCAGTGCAATCTCACCGGGGCCGTCCAGCAAATCATGGGCATCGGGGCTCTCCTGCATCGTGTCTTCCTGGTCCAGCAAGCCAAACAGAAGACCGACACCAACCATGGCAGCTTCAATCTGAACCCGCATCTTGGAGAGGCGCTTAGCCGGCTCATAGGCCATCAACAGAGCCGTGATAAAGGACATCAACTGACCTGCAGTAGGCGGCTCGGACCCCGCGATACCCATCGTGCTGACGATCAGAACACCGGCAACTGCCAAACCGGCCAGAAACTCCATCAGCGGGCTGGCGATGGATTGTAGCCGGGCGATATCGTTTGCACGCTCCTCCACCTTGCGGATCGCGGTGTCCATCCGTGTAATCATGCGGTCTTCCAACGCAAAGACCTTGATTACTTTGATCCCCGCAGATGTCTCTTGCAGTACGCGAATGATCTCGGCCAGTGATTTGAACTCGGCCTGCATGATCGAACGTACGCTTTTCAACAAGCGGCGCACGCCATACAGCGCAACCGGTCCAACGAGGAAAAACATGATCGACAAGACGGGTTGCTGATAAACCATTACGATCACCAGACCCACGAGGGTTAAAGCATCACGCACAAACCCGGTGACCAGGATATCAATGAGTCTCCGCGCCGACTGAGCTCCATTTGTCGTCCTCATCAAAAGATCCGAGGATTCATTGGCCGAAAAGAAAGACACCCCATGGCGCAGCAGCTTGCGATACACCCGGTCTTGCTGGGCGGCCACAATACGGTTGCCAGCCCGCGCCAGATATATGGCCTGAACATAGGTAGCGAGCGCTTTGGCAAGAAAAAGACCTACAACGCCAAGCGCAATCAAAGAGGCATAGCTTCTCATTTCCGGGCTGGTCATGGCGTCCACGATGTATTCCATCATGAAAGCCGCCCCTGCGGTCGTAGCAGCAACTGCAATCATCGCAACGATTGCAACGGCATACAGTCTGCCCTGCGCAAAAAAGCTCTCGCTGATGAGACGACCCATATAGCCAGATCGCCATTCATCCCAGGCGCGCTTAATCATTGCATTCTCCAGATCGTGAAACCATGCGCTCGCCCAGATAACCCATATTCCGGTTTGCCAAAAGGGCAGATAATACACCGCGACAGACTAGCCCCGTCCGGGGGCGATCAAGTTCCGCGTCAAAATAGGTGGGGTCTATAGGCGAAACAAGTCTTACAAACTCTCGACAACCTGCCTAAAATTGCCTGACCGTACTCGGATAGGGCCGCTACCAAGCAGCAAAATGCCCACAGCGCAGATATCGACGGCGGAAGTCTGCGCAATTTTATTTACCCAATTTTGGCGATGTTCAAACTGCGAAATTGTGTTACTCTTGAGCACGTTAATATACGCACTACCATATTCAAAGCGATGATCACGTTGCGCACGCATAAATTGTTTTCTGCATCGCGGTCAGCCAGACTGACCTTCTTGTCGCACCGGCAAATGCAAGCCGCCAATTGCGCTTGTACTAGCCAATTGAGATACGTAGTAACGCGGTAGAGCATTTTTGGAATCCATATTGTGTCGATCCGGTCTTTCATTCTTAGTCTACCAAAAGATGTAGAGCGTCGGCGCTTCTGCGAGCGTGAGCTTACGCAACACGGGCTGCATCACGAATTTTGTGACGCGATATCTGGCGATCAGATGGCCGAGGCCGATCTGCGCTGCGTCTACGATGCCGATATGAACCGGATAAAGTTCAAGCGGCCTCTTAGTCGAGGAGAGGTCGCCTGCACATTGGGGCATCGAAAGATCTGGCAAATAATTGCCGAATCCGATCAGTGTGTCAGCTTGGTTCTTGAGGACGACGCCACCTTTATCGTTGACCCACAGCCTTTCCTGAACGCTCTCGAAGATTGCCCCGAGTGTTTTGAGGACGTGATGATCAAACTAGATGGCGTGCCGGGGAATAACCTTCAGGTTCTGACGTCATTTGCAGATCAACACCTTGTTTTATCAGACAGATTACCTCCAAGAACCACCGGCTATGTTCTGGGTCGCCGCGCTGCACAGCGTCTGTTGAAGCCCGAAGCGCCCATCTCGAGACCGATTGATATCGACTTGAAATTTTATTGGGAACATAACGTCCCCATTCTGACCCTGCGCAAGCAAATGATTACGGAACGGCAGAACAGCGAAAGCAATATTGATCCTTGTCGCCGCCGTGCCAAACCCGGCTCACCGTTGAATAGATTTGTCCGTAACCTGGTGTATCAGGCGAAATACACGCACGGACGGTTGAGTCACCCTCTGAACCCGGACATGATCGAAGGACTGGCCCCATTGATGCGGGCAGATAGTCAGGTTCAAAAGCACGCATGAAAAAAAACCTCGTGGTTGTCCGGGCGGGCAACAACTCGTTGCACCACAGATGGCAAGACTTGCCGTTAAAGCAGCGCGACTACGATTTGCTGGTCAGCTATTTCTCGGACGATGCTTTTGCGGCCTTCACCCCGCAGCCGGGCGTTGAGGCTGTTTTGATCAAGGGCGGCAAGTGGGATGGCTTATACAAGACGCTGTCCGACAGGGATCTGGACCACTATGACTTCATATGGTTGCCGGATGACGATCTGGACATCAGCGCGCAGGATGTGAACGCCCTGTTTCAAGCCATGCGCACTCATGGATTGCGCATCGCACAGCCATCACTGACACTCGACAGCTACTATTCGCATTTTGTTTTTAGCCGATGCCCCGGATTTGTGCTGCGCTATATCAACTATATCGAGATCATGGCCCCGTGCCTGCATCGGGATGTTTTGAAAAAGGCCCTGCCCCTGTTTCAAGGTACAATGAGCGGATACGGGCTGGACTACATCTGGTGTCGCTGGGCCGAGGCCGGAGCGTTCCGAACCGCCATTCTGGACGAAATCGCGATGCACCACACCCGTCCGGTAGGAAAGGCTCTAAAATCAGCCATGGCTGAAACCGGCAACCTGAGCTCCGAACAGGAAGAGGCCGTCCTGAAAGAGATGTTCGATCTGACCCGCCGCACCGTGCCCATCGTCTTTGCCGGGATCTTGCAGGGTGGGCAGCCGATCTCGGGGCGGGTGCAGCTTGGCTGGCGCATGTGCAAAAGCTGGATGTCCGCTCTGTCGGAGTTTCGCGACAGAGGATCAGCTCGATCAGGCATCCTCAAGATCGCGCGCCGGCAATTGTCCAAGCCGTTGGACATGACGACCATCACGTCAAAACAGAAAGGGCCCTGAATGAGCACGCGGCATTTCCTGATGGTTGGGGCCGGGCTTTCGGGCGCGGTCATCGGTCGGTCGCTGGCAGAGCGGGGTCACAAGATCACCGTTGTGGACAGCCGCGATCATATCGGCGGCAATTGTCACACCCATCGCGACGCAGAAACAGGCGTTCTGGTACATGTCTATGGCCCCCATATTTTCCACACCGATGACGAAGAGGTCTGGAATTACGTCAATCGCTTTGCGACATTCCGGCCGTATAAGAACCGGGTGAAAACAACATCACAAGGCCGGGTGTTCTCGCTGCCAGTCAATTTGCACACGATCAATCAGTACTTCGGCACCACCCTGCGCCCGGATGAGGCGCGCGCCTTTATCACCCAAGAACAGGCCGATACTTCGATCACCGACCCACAGAGCTTTGAGGAACAAGCGCTGCGCTATGTCGGCCGCGATCTCTATGTGGCGTTTTTTAGGGGCTACACAATCAAGCAATGGGGCTGCCACCCCTCTGAACTGCCTGCTTCGATCCTAAAACGTCTGCCGGTACGGTTCAACTACGACGACAACTACTTTTTTCACAGATTTCAAGGAATGCCGGAAGAAGGGTATTCCGACATGATTGCCGGTATCCTCGATCACCCTGCAATCACGGTTCAGCTGGAAACAACATTCAATCGCGAAATGGGCGCCGCGTTTGACCACGTGTTCTATTCCGGCCCGCTGGATGGCTATTTCGACTATGAGCTTGGTCGGCTGGGCTATCGCACTTTGGATTTCGAGCGGTTCACCTATGAAGGCGACTATCAGGGCTGCGCGGTCATGAACTATGGCGACGAGGACGTGCCCTTCACCCGCATTACCGAGCACAAGCATTTTGCCCCGTGGGAAGACCATCAGGGCTCGGTTTGCTACCGCGAATACTCGCGCGCAGCGGGCCCCGACGACATCCCGTATTACCCGATCCGGCAGGTGAAGGAAAAAGCCTTGTTGAAGGACTATGCGGATCTGGCCGAGGCGGCACAAAATGTCACCTTTGTGGGTCGACTCGGGACTTACCGCTATCTTGATATGGACGTCACCATTCGCGAGGCGCTGGATACGGCAAACGCCGCACAGACCGCGATTTCAAACGGGGAAAACCTGAAGCCGTTCTTCGTTTCGGTTCTGTAAACGGCGCATCCATACAGTTTGAAACCAAGGGCGTATGTGGCGTTTAGGCATGCGCCTCTTGGCTTTGATCCGTCAGCTTGCCCGAGGTGATTGCCGCCAAAGCAACCATAACCGCTGCTGTTCCCAACACCAAAGGCAATCCACCGATCTGATAGGTCAGACCGGAAAGTACCGTGCCCAGCAACCGGCCTGTGGCGTTGGCCATGTAGTAGAACCCCACATCCATCGTGACACGCTCGGATTTGGTGAAGGCGAGGATCAGGTAGGAATGCAGCGCCGAATTGACGGCAAACAGCGCCCCAAACACCAGCAAGCCAAGAACCAGTGTGATGGTCAGCCATGTTTGCGGTCCGTCCGAGATCAGAACCGCCACGGTCAGCGCCGACGGGACACAGAACAGGGCTGCGGCCCAGCTTCGGGCAGCGTTTATCAGGTCGCCTTTAGTTCGATCTTGGGAGCGCAGGATTTTGGGTGCGTTGGCCTGAATGACGCCATAGAGGATGATCCAGAACGCCATAAAGGTGCCGATCATGAAAAAGGCCGCGCGATTGCCCTCTTCCGTGCCATCGGACAAAACGGCGTAGAAATAGATCGGGATTCCGACCACGAACCACACGTCACGAGCACCAAACAGGAAGACCCGCGCGGCGGACAGCCAATTGACGTTGGCAGATTTTGAGAAAACCTCGGAGAACTTCGCGCCCTTGCGCCCTTTGGGCAGACCGGGAGGCATAAACCGGACAACCGCGAACAGGATCACCGCCAGAACGATCGCCATCACGATAATAGCCGCCTGAAAGCCCAGTGTAGCCAGCATGGCTGCACCAAGAAGGAAGCCCAGCCCTTTGACAGCGTTCTTTGATCCGGTCAGCAAGGCCACCCAGCGAAACAGCTCGCCGCCCTCTGTCGGGGCCAACAGTTTCACTGCGGATTTCGAGGACATCTTGGCCAGATCCTTGGCCACTCCGCTTGCGCCTTGCACGATCATGACATAGGTCACAGATGCGCCAATCGCCCAGTTAGGGTCTAGTTGTGTAAGTGCCAGCAATGCCACCACCTGCAACCCAAGCCCGGCATAAAGAGTCGAAGTCAGGCCAAACCGAGCCGCGATCCAGCCCGCTGCAAGGTTCGTCACCATCCCGGCAATTTCATAGAGGACAAACAGATACGCCAACTGCACTGGCGAGAAGCCCAGCGTATGAAAGTGCAGCAGCACCAGCATCCGCAAGGCTCCGTCGGTCAGCATAAAAGCCCAATAGGCCGCCGTAACCGCGATATAGGCCGACAGCCCCTCGGGCCGTTCGGTCACAGCGAGGCCCCGACCATCAGCGCCACATCCACCAGACGGTGCGCATAGCCCATTTCGTTGTCATACCAAGCATAGATCTTCACCTGCGTCCCGTTCACCACCATGGTCGAGGGCGCATCGACGATCGAGGAGCGTTCGTCATTGCTGTAGTCGGTGGATACCAGCGGCCGGGTCTCATAGCCCAGAATACCTTTTAGCTCGCCATCGGCGGCGGTTTTGAAGCAGGCGTTGACCTCTTCGACGGTTGTTTCGCGTTCAACCTCGAACACGCAATCGGTCAGCGAGGCATTCAGCAGCGGCACCCGCACCGCGTGGCCGTTCAAACGGCCTTTCAGTTCAGGGTAGATCAGCGTAATGGCCGTGGCCGAGCCGGTTGTGGTCGGGATCAGCGAGTTCAATGCCGACCGCGCGCGCCGCAGGTCCTTGGCGGGGCGGTCCACGATGGTTTGCGTGTTTGTCACATCGTGGATCGTGGTCATCGAACCGTGGCGAATGCGCAGATTTTCATGGATGACCTTTACGACCGGAGCCAGACAATTGGTGGTGCAGGACGCCGCGGTCACGATGTGATGGGCTGCGGGGTCATAAGTGCTTTCATTAACGCCCATCACGATATTGGCCGTGGGGCCGTCCTTGACCGGGGCTGAGACGACAACCTTCTTCACCCCTGCCTCGAAATACGGTGCCAGCTTAGCCTCGGTCTTGAACACGCCCGTACAGTCGATCACCACATCCACGCCATCCATAGGCAGGTCGGACAGGTCTTTGGTGCCAATGAACGGCAGGCGCGTGCCATTGATCGTCACGCTGTCGGCGTCATGGGTAAATTCCGCATCCCAGCGGCCATGAACAGTGTCAAATTCCAACAGGTGCGCATGCATCTCGGGGTCGCCAGCGCTATCATTGATCCAGGCGATCTTGGCGCCCTTCTCGAGCAGAGGTTTTAGGGCCAGTTTGCCCATCCGGCCAAGGCCGTTTACCGCGTAAGTCGTCATTGCATGTCCTCAACAGGTGTTCTGGCGATGTCATCCACGGCCGTTTGTAAAGCGATCCGATCCAGGCTTTCGACGGGTAGAGAGGTAAACGCCTCGATCCGTCGCTTCAGCGCGCCATAGGCGTTCTGGAAGGCCAGGCTTTTCTCGGCGTCCGTGCCCATGGCCTTGACCGGGTCAACCATGCCCCAATGGCCACTGATGGGTTGTCCTTCCCAGGCCGGACAATCCTCGTTCGCGGCCTGATTGCAGACGGTGAACACGAAATCCATCTCGGGCGCGCCATCGGCTGCAAATTCAGACATATGCTTGGACCGCAAAGCCGAAGTATCGTGCCCTTTGTCAGCCAGAACCTGCATCGCGAAGGGGTTCAATTCAGAGGTCGGCTGTGTGCCTGCAGAATAAACTTTGAACCGATCCCCACCCAAGCTGCGCAGGATGGATTCGGCAAAGATCGAACGGGCGGAGTTGCCCACACACAGAAAAAGGACGTTGTATTTCCGGTCCGGCATAGTCTTGGCTCCTTGGGTGGAGGGCATACAGATATCGGGCCGACCTTTGCAGCAATCTTTCAGCAGGAAGTCCAGCATGTGCTGCACATTCGTCATCTCGATTGAATATAGCAGCGATGTCCCCAACCGCTCCTGCCGCACCAATCCCGCGCGTTGCAGAGCATTCAGGTAGTTCGACAAGGTGCTGGGTTTAATATCCAGCTGCACTGCCAGTTCACCGGCAGGAACAGTGTCAGGAAAGCGTCGCATAAGCATGCGAAACACCATTAACCGCTGCGGATGGCCCAGGGTGGCCAACTGATCTGTTGTTTTATATTCCATATTTCACGAAATATTGAAATAAAGGATGTGCGACAACCACTATTCAGCGCTGTTACAAAAATTTCACAGTAAGGGTTCTGCACCCAGAGCCTAAGAACTGGGCTTGCGCGCCTGACCCGGACGGTTTAAACGAGCCCTCGCTTGCCTCAATAGCTCAGCTGGTAGAGCAGGTCCTTCGTAAGGACAAGGTCGGGGGTTCGAGTCCCTCTTGAGGCACCAAAAATAGCTGTATTTTACTAATTTTTGAATATTTTTGCGATAAATTGATAAATATCCCCTGATTTGCCCCCCGATTTTTTGTTGATGCCTGATGATCCCGGGTTGATTTCAATTCCATGCCCATCACCCACTTCCTACTGTTAAGAATGGCCATACTATTAAGCACATCCGCTTTGGCTCAGGAGCGGACCTTCGCCAAAACTGACTGAGCGTCTGCTAAGCGGACAAAGCGGACATATTCTTGCGCCGAATCTTGTCATCCGTATGCTCATTTTGAAGACAGAAGAAACGGAGCATGCGCCTACATGAAGTTTTTCTCCCGCAGATCTTTCTGGTCATTCTCAATGGTTTTGGTTTCGTTGACGACCGTACCAAGCCTTTCATTCGCACAAGTTTCGGAGAGTGTTACATCTCAAGTCATCTATGTTCCCTCCTATTCGCGGGTCTTCACGCAGGAGGGGCGCAGCGAACCGCTCGCGTCTACGCTAGTTGTGCACAACATTAGTCTTCAATCAGCGATCAAAGTTGAGAGCGTCGAATATTACGACAAAGCGGGGCAGCTTCTGGAAACTCTCCTAAATGAGCCCGTTCAACTGATGCCATTTGGGTCGATGAATGCGCTTGTACCTATTGGTAGCGTCGGGGACGGGATTGGCGCGAATTTCGTAGTTACCTGGTCGGCAGAAGTTCCGGTACTGCCCCCTATCGTAGAAGCGATCATGGTCGGAGGAAGCGGCACTCAAGGAATTTCGTTCACAAGTCGAGGTCAGGTGTTGTCTCAAAAACCCTAACACCGACCACCACTTTGCTTCTATGTAACCAGCTCAATCATCAAAGTAATACTCAAGCACAAGTGACTGGCGTTGGCTTTGGGTTCCAGGCAGATATTAGTGCATTTTCTCCGAGGGCTGTTAAGGACGGACAGCAAAAAAACAGACCCAGGCAAAACATTAAATTGATCTGTTCCTTCATCGCCTTACGCTGGAGATACGGAGGTCCAGCTCATGTATCGCACATTTGTTTCTTCAATTTTTGTGGCCATAGCCACGACCTGCTTTGCACAGGACTACGATGTAGTCATAACGAACGGGCGGGTCATCGATCCAGAGACAGGTTTGGACGCCGTCCGAAATCTAGGGATAAACGGCGGCGAGATATCTGCGATCTCCGAGTTCGCAATGGACGGTTCGGTGGAGATCGATGCAACCGATCTTGTAGTGGCGCCGGGGTTCATCGATTTACATGCACACGGCATGAACTTGGGCGATATGCGTATGCAGGCGATGCAAGGCGTAACAACTGTTCTGGAGTTGGAGTCCGGTATCCTCCCTATTGCAGATTGGTATGCAGAAATGGAACGGCAGCAGACACCGCTGAACTATGGGGCGTCTGCGGCTTGGACGTTTAGCCGAATAGCTGCCTTCACAGGTGAAGGGCCAGTTGCCGAACTATCCTATTTTCAAGATGCGCAGAGGTTCGACGATTGGAAAACAGAAATCGCCGATCCGCTTCGCATGGCGGAGTTGTTGGACTTAGTCGAGCAAGGATTGAAAGAGGGGGCATTGGGTATAGGCGTTAACGCAGGATACGCGCCTGGTTACGGTCAAAAAGAGTACTTCGCTTTGGCAAATATGGCCGCCGACTACGGCGTGGCTACCTATACGCACGTGCGGTACGCATCGAATTTGGAACCGCAGGGGTCTTTTGAGGCAATAAAAGAATTGATTGCGAACGCCGCGCTTACAGGCGCACACATGCATATCTGTCATATCAACAGTTCTTCATTGGAAGACATCCACGCCACCCTTGATTTGGTGGAACGGGCCCAAGCTCAAGGCATTAACGTCACGGTAGAGGCCTATCCTTATGGTGCCGCGAACACCGTTGTAGGAGCCGCGATGTTCTCAGGCGACGGATGGCGAGAACGCATGAGCTCTACGGCTAAGAACTTTCAATTGGGCGCAGATCGCATGACAGAAGAAGAGCTTACCGATTACCAGAACAACGAGCCGGGCACCTTCGTCACATGGCATTTTCTGGACGAGAACGATCCTGACGCACTAGCGCTATTAGATGCATCCGTTACCCACCCAGCAGTCATGATCGCCTCGGATGCGGTGTTCTGGTCCTACTTCGACGAAAGCGGGGCTGTTCTGAACTATGAAGGTAGTGATTGGCCACTTCCCGACAATGTATTTAGTCACCCGCGGTCGGCGGGAGCGTTTAGCAAAATCCTTCGATCTTATGTGCGCGAACGAGGCTTACTGTCACTGGAGGAGGCAATTCGCAAGATGTCCTTGATGCCAGCTCAAACGCTCGAGGGATTCGTTCCACAAATGAGGAAGAAGGGGCGGCTGCAAGTAGGAATGGATGCTGACATTGTCGTCTTTGACCCCACGACCGTATCAGACCTAGCCACCTACGAAAACGCGAACCAACCTGCCAAAGGTGTCCATACCGTTCTCGTAAACGGCTCATTAGTCGTTGAGAATGGTGAACTCAAAATAGACGCTGATTCAGGTCAACCAATCCGCCGCAAGCTCGAAAGATAAGGTGACCGCTTTGGGCTCGAAGCGGACGTTCAGAGATGTCAAGCCGATGCCTGGCTTGCGGACTAAGCAGACCTTAGGAAATCGAGCGATACATGCATAATCGTTTCCCATGCGTCTGTTCCTGGCAGAGGTACGTGATTTCTACCTTCCACGATTCTCAACTGTGCATCTCGCAGCAAAGAGGCCAGCAAGCTAGATTGGCTTACTGGATTGACGGAGTCTTCAGTTGTGTGAACTACGAGGACCGGCACCCGTACTTGGTCGAGGATGTTTGATACGTCGAAGGTGTCTATCGAACGCCTGAGTTCGATCGCTGTGTCCGGTGATGCAGAGGCCAACTGCATCTTGCACATGTCATCAATCTGTACCGCCGATGCTTCGGGCATAAATAACGTCGCATAAGCCTTGCCAAATGCACCGCTTGGCTTGCCCCAACCTTCTGATATGAGGTCAAGAAAGGTATCCGCCTGAACAGAGTTGGGTTCGGGCTCACGGACGGCGCGGCCCTGAACAAAACCACCGTACAGAACCATTCGGCTTACGCGCTCAGGATAGGCGGCCGCGAATGCCAGCGACACAGGCACCCCCTGTGAAGTCGCCCAGATCGGAAAGCGTTCGAGTCCAGCGTCGTCGGCCACAGCAAGCATGTCTTCGACCAGCAGTTCAAGCGTGAAGTCCGTCGCGGAGGCTCCCGAAAGCCCGGTCCCCCTCTGATCGTATCGCGTAAGAGAAAAATGTGCGCCAAGGCGATCAAGCGTCGGTCGCCTGACTTCACTCTCCCAATCCATATTCAGATGCGTCAGGAATTGCCCGGCCCTCATCAAAGGTGGACCTTCGCCGCTAGTAGCGTAGGCGATGACAGTGCCATCCGCGGATCGAGCAGCTTTGCTGATCTGGCGATCAGAGCGTGGTTTAGGTGTATCAGGGCTTGTCCGCGCGACGCTGGAGACTTCAACAGAGAACCGATACCCCCGCTTACTCAGCGTTTCGAGCATGCGGTTCGCACGATCGTTGTCGCCGATGGCCCGTCTGACCGCATTTATCCTGGTTGAAATAGTTGAATCTGAGACAATCCTGCCATCCCAGACATTTTCGACAAGATCGTCGCGCGAGACCACTATTTCTGGATTCCGCAAGAAGTATTCCAACACGCCGAAAACCTGCGGCTCAAGACGTACGGATTTACCTGACTTCCAAAACATCTGCCGATCAGTATCGACCGCGCAATCTCCGAAAGTGACCCTCATAGACTAAGCATGACTCAATGTGGGCAATCCGAGAAGGCCTAATTTTTCTCAAGAAAATCTGGATGCTCTCTTCAAGTATTCGCCCGCCTGCGAAGGCACAGTGTTCACGTCACACAAGGAACAAACACATGCCAACCCCTAGTTCTCTAATGCCTGACCTTCGCCAAATCGGATCTGATTGTGCATTCGGTCGCAGCCAGCAGTGCGATTACATATTTGCCGCCGTCCGTTCAGTGTTCATTCGACTTCGCCATTTAGCCAAAAAAACCCAAGACAACAGAACGCAATAATAGGTTAGTATGTCGTTCCCCGCGTTTTGGTTGATGCAGCAATCAAAATTTGAACGAAACGAGGCGACGGAAGCGGACAGTCCCATTCAAAAAGTGCTCGACTTGGCCTACTTATTCTCTGTGATTGACTACTCCGCATGGCCCGGCTTGGACGGGTTTGCAAAATTCATCGGTTTGCATTCTAAAACGCTGCAAAGAGAACTTACAAGACACGACACCACAGGGGCAGAACTCGTAGGCAGCGCGAAAATGCGTCAGGCGGAGCAATGGTTGACCGAGGGGCGCCTTTCCATAACAAAGATTGGAAAGAACTTGGGCTACAAAAACCTAAGTGCGTTTACACGAACGTGTCGCCGTTGGTTTGGATCGTCGCCTTGCCGGTTAAGGCACGACCTAGATGGTCGATGATTTGCTCGTGAAGTATGTCCGCTTTGCGAGTAAAACCTGAGAACAACAAATTACGATTTGATTATACAAAATATTGGAGTATCCTTTATCGAAGCAACCACATATAGATTGGCTGTTTAGGAGGGGGCGGTGAAAGTTCTTAGATCAGCGGTAGCAACTGTACTGACTGCAACGCTGATGACATGCCCCAATTTAGGCGCAGCAGACCAAGTCTCGGAGCAGATAGAAGCGCTGCTACGGTCAAATACGAATGCGAGTGGCACACTTTCTAACAGTAAGAGTTTGGACGCAGGAATCCTTGTGCCTCGTTTCTATACAGACAGAAAATTTGCGCCAGCTTGGACAAGTTTTGAATTGGTCGACGAACTGTTTCAGGAGTTGGATGGAGCAATTGATCAGGGCTTTACGCCGAGTGACTTCAAACTAGAAGAGCTTCGATCCGCTTTCAAAGACTCACAGGCTGGCGATGCCTCAAATAAAGCGCTGTTCGACATTTTGGCCACCGACGCCGCAGTAAAACTCGTGCATCATTTGGTTTTTGGAAAAGTCGATCCAAACGCATTGGACGACGATTGGAACTTCTCAAAACCAGTAATTCAACAAGACCCTTCCATTGTATTGAACCAATTTCTTCAAGGTGAAGGCTTCAGCGCTTTGATTGAACGCATCGATATCGACAATGCGCAATATACGATGCTCGTTGATGCATTGCGCAAATACAGAGCTATTGCAACAAAGGGAGGCTGGAACAAAGTCCCCGAAGAAACGGTTCTGAAACCGGAAATGGTGGATCCTGCCGTCGCCGAACTGCGAAAAAGGCTAGCGACGGAAGGCTACGATGGAACAAATGAATTTCCAGAAATCAGGCAAAACGGCATAGATCCAGCTTGGGTTTATGACGATTACTTGGTGCAGTTGGTTAAATCCTTTCAAAATCGTCATGGCTTGGAAGCAGATGGCGTCGTTGGTGGTAAGACTTTCGCGTCTCTCAACAAACCTGTCGAAGATCGCATAAACAAGTTGCGCCTCAGCCTGGAACGAGGCCGTTGGCTCATGCGGGAAATCGACGAAGAGTTCGTGCTGGTAAATATTGCAGGCGCTCGTACTTACTTGGTCACATCTGGCGGGACGCTTTGGACCACCCGATCAATCACAGGTTCAGCCTACCGCAAAACCCCAGTGTTCCGAGATGAGATTGAATACATGGAATTCAATCCGACTTGGACCGTTCCCGCCTCGATTTTTCGGAAAGACAAGCTTTCGCGCATCCGCAAGGATCCTGCCTATCTGGCGCGCAACAACTACTTAGTTCGGAACAAAGACGGTCACACAATTCCTGCCAACGCTGTGAACTGGGGGGCAAAGAATCCCGGCGTCACTTTGGTTCAGCAGCCGGGCCCAGACAATGCGTTAGGTTTAGTCAAGTTCATGTTTCCCAATAAATACGCAGTATACTTGCATGATACCAACGACCGCAGCCTTTTCGACCGAAATGAGCGGAACCTAAGTTCCGGCTGCGTGCGTCTTGAGTATCCGTTCGAACTTGCCAGCCTTTTGATGGAGGGAGAGCCGGACTGGAGCCGGCAAAAGATGCAATCCATTCTCGATAGCGGGAAGACAACGCGCGTTAACCTACCCAAGCCCATGCCGGTCCTTTTGACCTATTGGACTGCGTGGGTTGAAGATGGGGCTGTTCATTTCCGTGAGGACCCATACGAACGAGATGCTCGAATACTTGCGGCTTTGGACCGATGAACACGTCATCCTCAAAGAGATGCGCTATTCTGAATGTGCTAAATTGCTAGTAGGATTGGTGACCTCCAATTGGCAGAAATTCGAAGCAGTGTGAGCTGCAATAGGGGAGCACATGAGGGTTTGGCTCGTAAGAATAGTTGGGCTTGTTGCATTTCTCGCCTTCGCTGCCGTCGCTTTTGTCTGGTTGTTGCTTGCCGCTCCGATGTTCTCGGACATCCGGCGCGGCCTTGTGGAAAGAGTTCTTTCGGAACAAATTGGTCGGCCACTTCTTGTCAACGATGATGTAAGCGTCGCGCTTGGCCGCACGAGTTACATTCACGTCGGTGGCGTGGTCATCCCGAGCCAGACAATGCCGGAGTCACCTCTTGTAGAGTTGAACCTGCTGGAACTGGAGCTGGACATTGTCGCCTTGACCAACGGTCGTCTGTATTTTGACAATCTCGTCGTGGAAGGGCTCCAAGCAAATCTTCTTACAGCCGCAGACGGCACAACAAGCTGGCGAAAAGGCAGGCCAACACCCGGGCCCGTATCCGAGGAACCTGTATCAGCGGATGATCAAAAAGACGTAGCTAGCGCTGATAGTATCGATGAAAGCGACTCCGAAAGCAGTGGGATCCTGAACTTCCTGAGCGACAAGAACGTCAGTTTCACGTCAATCGGGTTAAACATCGACGACAAGGTCTCGGGCTTCTCGTTTGTGTTTGACCTTCAGTCACTCGCGCTCGAACAAGTAGATAATGGACAAAGAACAAAGGTCTCTGGTTCCGGCTCCGTAAACGGTCAGGGTTTCGAAATCGAAGGCGACTACCCCCATGACGCGCCATTTAAGACGCGAGCGAGTTTTGGAGAAATGACCGTGAGCTATGATGGCGAGCCCTTCACGGAAGACGAAGGTGGTGGCTATCGAGCTGTGTTGGAGATGGACACCGGTGAATTCGGTGATTTTCTAGATGTCATTGGGTTGGAACGCGTTTTGGAAGGGAATGGCCAGTTGCAGGCTGAGCTCGTGTCTCAGGACGCCCTGAAGATCGAGGCGTTTACAACTACCGTAAGCCTGGAGGATGGACAAAAACTCGAAGCTGAAGGTTCAATAGATGACCTCTACACCGCTCAGGGCGTCGATCTGCTTTTCAACGCACGGCTTCATCCGGAAGGACAGCCGCCGCCAGCAGCAAAAAGTATCCAAGAACTGAAGTTTACTGGCTTTGAAATGCATATGGTCGGATCCCTGGCTTCCTTCGAATTCGAGAAGTTGCTGTTCCAAACCAATGCATTTGACCAAGGGCTGGACGTAATCGGCCCAGCCTCAATCGAAAGCATTCGCCGCATGCCAGACGGACGGCTCGCCATGTTGGGCATTGCGCTACGAGCCGGTCCAATTGAAGAGCCTGTCCTGAAAGCCGAAGGTGAAATCCTCGATCTGCTTCAGCTTCAGGACGTGACTTTCGATGGGGAGCTAAACGGGCCCGCCAAGTTGATTTTGCCCAACCTCGATAAAGACTACGTTGACCAGTTCGGCGGCATCAAAGCCGACTTCAACGTATCCAATGCGGGCGGGCCGGTTTCTCTCAACAGGTTTAACGCGACCACTTACGACACCGATCTATGGGCGCTTGATCTTGCACTATCCGTCAACGAGCTAAAAGGGCTGGCCGGTCTCGATTTTGATGTGGAATTGGATGTCGACGACAGCGTCGAGTTTCTGACCGCAGTTAATCTACAACCTGTCGAGCTCGGGGCACTAGCTATCGATGCTGAAACCTCCAAACAGGGCGAGGACTTTGATGCCGCAATCCAGTTCGAAGCCGGGTCTTCGCATCTCCTTGCGACTTTGAACGCAAATTTCCCCGAGGGCACTTCTGTTGTTCGGGGCAACATCACGAGCGAAAAGCTCGATCTCAACGACCTGAAGAACCTGACTGCCGTGCTGAACCAACTGAAAAGTCTGGTAGGGGAGACCTCAAAAGAACCTGAAGCCGAAGTGCAACCTTTAGTTTCACCGAAGGAGACAGACGTGCAGCCCTTGGTATTGCCAAAGGAAAAAGGGAAACCTGCCGATCTTCTGGATGTGCAGCGCGTGCTACGAGAAGCTGACGTCGAGGTACAGATCGAATTCAAAGAGATTGTAGGCCAGCAAGGTGTAACGTCTGTTTCAAGCCAATTGTCAGCAAAAGAAGGAACCGTGGATTTCGGCCCCCTTCAGTTGGCTTACGGTGGCGGAAACTTCAGCCTTCGGGCGGTCATGGACCTGATTGATTCACCCGATAGGCTTTCATTGTCGGGATCAACCTCGGGATGGGAATTCGGTGAGATCCTTGATGAATTGGGAATTGGTATTGATGCCTATGGCCGTTTGAGCGGAGAGTTCAACGTTTCTGGCAGTACCGCCTCAGGCAAGGCCTTCATCAATTCCATGCGTGGCAATGCGTCTTTGTCGATGTCACAGGGCTATATCAGTACCAGTTTGCTGGAGTTAGCCGGGCTGGGCATCTTCCCATGGCTGTTTTCGGAGGAGTTCCGACAAGGCTATACCGACATCACTTGCGTGGTCGCCCCGGTTGAAATTCAAGCTGGGCGGGTGAGCTCAAACTCCATCGTTATTGAAACGGGATCGGTTCAATTGGTTGCAAAAGGGCAAGTGGATTGGCTGAACGATACGATAGCAATAAGAGCGGAGCCGCGGCGCGTTGGCAAACCCCTATCCCGAAGCGCTTGGCCCTTTGATGTAACGGGCCAGCTTACGTCACCAAAGTTCAAGCTGGATGTGGGTGGGTCGAGAAACAAGGCCCCGGAAGGCGCTGATGCCATGCCTGCCGACAGGCAGCCATGTGTGCCGGACATCAATCAATTGCAATAATCGGGCGCGTCCTAGTTCTTCAGCGGTTCCGGCTGCTCGGCCTGACACGCCAGAACGGCCTCAATGGCTTTAGCAGATCCGCTGAGATCGAGTTCAACCTCGGCCCCGCTTTCGCCAATGATCGTAACGCTTTGGCGCTTTCCAAACTCGGTTACAAACGCCGGGTTGTCGAAAAAGGCGTAGCCACCGGGAACTCCATTCTTGTAGACACCCACGGCTTCTCCTTCGAATTTCGCATCACCAAAGTCGAACCTTACGATGCCCGTCGCACCGTCTTCGATTTGAACCCAGGCCGGATTAAAGGCAGCAAAGAAGCCGCCAGCCTGATTGGGTGCTGCACCAATTTCAACGGTCATGTCATTTTCAAAGGGCTTCCACGCGAGACAGCCGTTGCCCTTTTCGGGATCAATCAGGATTGTCCAGTCCCCGGAATCACCCCACCGCTCCATACCAGCGGCATGAAGTAAGCTTGCACAAAACAAAGCCAATGTTGTCAGCGCATACCTGTACATTTTTAACCCCAGATTAGTTTTGAAGGTTTACCCATCCTACCGATCAAGGAAGATCAATCAAACGATACAGAAGAAGCTTAACCAGGTCACAAGTTGTTGGAGCGCAACAGTGAAGTCTGCTTCCTGCTCATAGCCGTATACGCTGCTATTGGAAGGAATGCCCGGTTTGAACAGTCTGCTGCACTTTGCAAAGTCCGCTTTCTGCGCATTGCTGTCATTGGGACATCGCGCGGCAGCGGTCAAAATGGGCTCGCTGCCGTCGTTAGTTGCGGTTTGCCCAAATGACCGTTTCGCGGACAAAGCGGATAGTCAAATGAAGTGCGGGAATTTCTGCTGTCGACCATTTGCTGACATCTGGCATTTACCGTCGATGCAGAGATGCGGCCCCCCAAGGCGACATTCGCTGCGGCCGCAACATAAGCGCAGTTCATTTGACAAATTCAGACGCGTTTTGACAAAATCAGACATGTCCAGTCCAATCATAACCCAGCATGAAATAATCGCTCTCGTGACTCCACATTTCAATGCGTCGGCGACAACGTCGTTCATTGATCCGTTTCGCGTGGCCAACTACTTGTCGGGGAGAAATAAGTTTTCGTGGACCCTTGTCTCAGAAAACGGCGGCGGGATCGAGGCCAGCAATGGAATGCTGATTGAAACCGCCCCCGTTAAAGACGTCAATGAAAGCAACCCTTGGCTCGTTCTTGTTAGTTCAAGCTGGACGCCCGAGCGCTACACGTTGCACGAGCTTCGCAATTTGTTTCAAAAGTGGTGGCGGTCGGGCGCGATCATCGGTGGATTGGACACAGGCGCGATCATACTTGCAAACGCAGGTATGCTGAAGGGAAAGACAGCGACGGTTCATTACGAACATATCGATGCATTCATCGAAATCGCCCCGGATACGGACGTGTCTGAGAATATGTTCGTGCAAGATGACCGCATATTCACGTGTTGCGGGGGCACGGCGTCTACTGATGCGGGGCTGCGGTTAGTGCATGCGGTGGCCGGCGAGAGCATTGCGAATGCGACGGCGCGGTATCTGTTTCATCACGAGGTTCGAGGCGAAGGGCGTTCGCAGAACCCCAAAGTCGTCGAGCCAATGGGCTATGTCACGTCTGGCGTTGTGCGAGCGGCAATCGACTTAATGGAAGCCCACCTCGAAACGACGCTGTCGATACCTGAGATCGCGGAAAGACTGGGTGTCTCACAACGTCAGCTCAGCCGATTGTTCGATCAGTACGTGTACAAATCACCTGTCGCCTATTATCGCGACATTCGCTTGGACCGGGCCCGCGGACTGGTTACCCAAACCGAATTGAAATTCAGTGAGATCGCGGCCGCATCCGGGTTCAACAGTCAGGTTCATTTCAGCCGCGCCTATAATCAACGGTTCGGTTTAACACCAAGCGCAGATCGGATCGAAGGTCGCGTCCCTTTCGAGTTCCGCGCCTGGCCGATGTACAAGCCGGATCTCAAGAGCGATGCGGACGCGTCGCGATCTGCATCGCCGTAAGCATTTTGTCCCGCTTCGCGGATAGCTCCGCCGTGGTTTTGCCCTCGGATGCTTTAACCATGCCGTCGACCAACAGTTTTACGGTATAGTCGTCTAGTCGTGGATCGCCCAGATCGTCCCACCATCCGTTAAACGTGTCTTTGAAATGGTCGCAAAAACCCTGTAACCCGCCCTCACCGGCGCCAAGGTGAAACAGGGTTGTCGGCCCCATGGCAGCCCATCGCAGTCCCGGCCCGGCCCACATGGCTTTGTCGATGTCTTCGACGCTCGCCACGCCTTTGACAACCATGTGTACCGCCTCACGCCAGATGGCCGCTTGCAGACGGTTGGCAACATGTCCTGGCATCCCCTTGTTGATGCGGATGGTCACCTTGCCGATGTCGACGTAGAAGGCTTCAGTCCGGTCTAACACTCCCGCCCCTGTTTCTGAGTTAGCCGTAAGTTCGATCAAGGGGATCAGGTGCGGTGGATTGAATGGGTGACCAAGGATTAAAGGGCTTGGGTCTTTCCAACCTTTTTGTAACGCCTCCAACGTCAGACCGGAGGTCGAGCTTGAGACAATCACGCCGGGTTGCAGCAGGGGCTCTATCTCTCGGTAGGTTGCGTGTTTGAGCGTCAGCCGTTCTGGCACGTTTTCCTGCACGAACTGGGCAGTTTGCACCGCTTCACCCGCGCGCGCAACAAAGCGCAATTCGTCAGGCGTGGCGCGCGGTTAGCCCTAATTCGTCCAAGGCGGGCCACGCCCTTTCAATGTACTTTCGCACGTTGGTTTCCGCGTTCGGATCAGGATCGAACACCGTCACGCAGCGCCCCGCTGCAAGAAAAAGCGCAGTCCAACTCGCGTCAATGACGCCAGCACCCAAGACGGCTGTATGTACAATCTCGTCCATCAGAAAAGCCCCGGGTAAAGCGGTGACGCAGCGGTCATACCGCCGTCAATTACAAAGAGCTGACCTGTCGCGAATGCAGCTTCGTTCGAGGCCAACCAAACCGCCATGGCGGCAATATCGTCAGGCTTACCGAACCGGCGAACAGCGTGACGGGCCAGTGCGTCCTGCTTCGCTTTTGCAGGGTCGTCAGCAAGATCAAACCCTGCATCGAGCATTCCGGTTTCGATCCAGCCAGGACAAATTGCGTTGCAACGAATGTCTGGTCCGTGATCCACGGCGATGGAACGCGTCAGCCCGTGCACGAACGCTTTTGACGCATTGTAAAGCGCCATGGACGGGTCCGCGACGTTGCCAGAAATCGAGCCGATGTTAATAATCGATCCGCCTTTGGGCATAAGCGGGACAAACGCGCGGCAGCAGTTAAAAACGCCACGTGCATTTACGCCCATCACCAGTTCCCAGTCGGCATCCGTGGTATCAACCACAGTTTTCTCGACCTGCACACCCGCATTGTTGACCAGAATGTCCGTCGCCTCGGCGATGATGTTCACTGCCGCAGGATCTGACACGTTGAGCTCATGCCAAACGACATCTTCAGGCAGTCCGCCGGGTCGAGGCCCACGTCCGCAAGTCGTAACGGTCGCGCCCTCGCTCAAAAACGCGTCTACGATACCGCGGCCGATGCCTTGCCTGCCGCCCGTCACAAAAGCGCACTTGCCCGCCAACCGCATCAGTGTGCCACCATCACGTGCCGGATCGCGGTATAGGCATCCAAGGCGTAAACTGACATGTCGCTGCCTGTACTCGAGCCTTTCATCGCGGCCCACGGTATTTCGGGCGTGGCAACGCCGTGGGTGTTCACCCATGTGAAACCATAGCGCAGCTTAGAAGTCATATTCATGGCGCGTCCCACATCGCGGGTCCAAACCGAGGATGCCAAACCATAGCTGGCTGAATTTGCGATCTTCAATGCCTCTTCCGCATCCGAGAACCGGGAAACGGTGACAACAGGACCAAAGATTTCATTACAGGCAACCTCCGCGTCGTTGTCTACATTGGCGATGACTATGGGCTTGTAGAAGAATCCGTCGCCGTCGCCTGCGGCGCCGCCTGAGACGATCTCCGCAGCGTTGCGCGCGCGGTTAACAAAACCAGCGACACGGTCGCGTTGAGAAGCGGACACAAGCGGCCCCATTTCCGTGCCTTTGGCCTTAGGCGCACCGATCTGGATCTGGTCAACCTGATCCTGAATTGCAGCTACGATCTGGTCATAAACACCATCAGCCACCATGATGCGGCAGGGTTGCGCGCAGTCCTGACCGGCGTTGAAATAGCTGCCATATCGAATCGTCTCGACTACAGCATCAAGATCTGCGTCTTCGAATACTATGACCGGGGCCTTCCCTCCCAGTTCAAGATGCACGTGACGGATTTGCTGAGAAGCCACGCGCATGGCCGCCATGTCGGTAGCTGGTGACCCCGTGATCGTTATTGCCTCCATCTCTGGGCTGTTGATCAACGCGTCACCAACGGACGGGCCGCGTCCGTGGATCACGTTCAGCACGCCCTTGGGAAGGACATCCTGTAATAGCTCCGCCAGACGCAGCGTAGACAGCGGCGTCAATTCAGAGGGTTTCAGTACAACAGGACAGCCAGCCGCAACCGGCGCGACCAGCTTCCATGACGCCATCATCAACGGATAGTTCCACGGCGCAATTGCAGCCACAGGCCCGACTGGATCACGGCGGATCATGGATGTGTGGCCTGCAACGTACTCGCCGGTCGCAGACCCCATCATGGTGCGAGCAGCGCCTGCGAAGAAACGAAAGACGTCGATGGTCAGCGGCATCTCGTCATCGTGCGCAGATGGCCACGGTTTGCCGACATCCAAACTTTCCAGCTCGGCCAGTTCTTGGCTATGCGCTTCGATCAAATCAGCAATCTGCAGCAGCAACGCCGCGCGCTCTGCCGGAGGGGTACTCGCGAATGCGTCAAACGCCTCTGCAGAGCTGCGGGTCGCCGCCTCAATCTGCTCCGGGCTTGCCTCGCGTACCGCCTCGAGCACCTCGCCTGTCGCCGGGTTTAGGGCATCGAGTGCCTCGCCTGTGCCTTCGACCAGCTCGCCGTTTATCAGCATTTTCGTTTGCATAGGTCCCTCCCTAGAACCCAACCTGATCGCCGCCCTTTAGCGCCAGACGCGCGCGCGCCTCTTCTGGAGTAGCAACTGTCAGACCCAGATTTTCGATGATGCGGCGGATGCGGATGACCTGCTGCGCATTTGACGTCGCAAGCTCGCCTTTGCCGATAAAGAGGCTGTCCTCCAGCCCGACGCGCAGGTTTCCGCCGCGCATCGCGCTTAGGGTGGCAAAGGGCATCTGATGCCGCCCTGCCGCCAGCACGGACCATTCGTAATTCTCGGGCCCAAACAGTTTGTTAGCGGTGTTGTGCATATGAACCAGATGATCGGGATCCGCAGCAACTCCGCCCAAGATGCCAAAAACCATCTGTATAAAGAATGGCGGCTTGATAATGCCCTGATCTACGAACCATTTGACGTTGTATAGGTGGCCCAGGTCATAGCATTCGAACTCGAATTTGGTGCCGTGATCGCCGCCGAGCTTTTCGATCGCATAGCGGATCGTTTTGAACGTGTTCGGAAAGATGAAATCTTCGGTCATCTCAAGAAACGGGCGTTCCCAGTCGAATTGAAATTCGGTGTACTTTTGCAGCATCGGGAAGATGCCAAAATTCATCGACCCCTTATTCAAGCTAGCCATCTCCGGGCTGGCAGACGTTGCCGCCAAAAGCCGGTCATCCATCGACATCCCCAGCCCGCCACCTGTCGAGACGTTTATCACAGCGTCAGTAGACTGCTTTATGACCGGCAAAAACTGAGCAAACAGTTCGGGACGAGGATCAGGTTTGCCAGTCTCTGGATGGCGGGCGTGCAGGTGGATGATCGATGCACCGGCTTGGGCGGCTTCAATGCTGGCGGTGGCAATCTCAGCAGGGGTAACCGGCAGGTGCGGCGACATGGAAGGGGTATGGATACCGCCCGTGGGTGCGCAGGTGATGATAACGGACTTTGGCATCAGAGTTTCATCTGCTGAACTTGCGCCGACAGCCCGCCATCGAGCACCCAAAGCTGACCGGAGGCATAGCGCGCTTCATCTGAGGCCAGCCAATTAACCAGATTGGCAATGTCCGTGGGTGTGCCATAGGTGCGCATCGGATGCACGTCTCGCACGGCCTTTTGCAGTGTTTCAATATTGCCGCCACCCCCGCCAGAACCATCACCGTTGAAAAAACTCTGTAGCATCGGTGTATCGATGTAGCCTGGGCAGATCGCATTGACGCGGATGCCTTCGGGACCATGATCGCAAGCCATGGCGCGAGTCAGCGCATGCACCGCGCCCTTCGTGGCGCAATAGGCAGCAAGGCCGGGATCGGCGATGAACCCGTCATACGAACCGAAATTGATCAGGCTAGCGCTGCTGCCCGACTTCGCAGCTTCACGCATCAGCGGCAGTGCGTATTTTGAAGTCAGGAATGTCCCCGTCGAGTTCACAGCAAAGCTCTGATTCCATTCCTCAAGCGTGGTTTCCTCCACGGTCTTTTCGATTTCGATCCCTGCGGCGTTCACCAGAATATCCAGTTTTCCCTGTCCACGTCGCACTGCTTGCATTGCGGCGATAGCATCGGCCTCTTGCGTTACATCAAGTTTCAAAAAGATGCTGCCATCGTCGTCATGGGCATTGAGCGATCCATGGGGTGTGAGATCGGCAGCGTAGACCGTCGCACCTTCCTTTATGAACCGCGCCACAATCGCGCGTCCTATGCCGCCGCGTGCGCCAGTCACCAGCGCGATTTTTCCGTCAAGCTTCATCAATTCTGGTCCTTCAAAGGGGGATAGCGGTAGCGATTTGCGGCTGCGGTCCAATCCATATGGTTTCGCACGTATTGCTGGCTGGCGTCGCTCGGCGGGTTGTAGTCCCAACTTTCGCTTGCGCCTGCTTCCATCGCAGCGTGCAGGGCCCGACGAGATTTTTGCGTTGCGATGATCTGTTTGCGCAGTGCTTTGCCATCCCAACGCGCGGCAACCTCCGCCGCAAAGTGTGACGCCGCATCGGCATATTCCGCATCTGCCGCGACATTGCGCATTTCCAAGGGATCTACGCTGAGATCATAAAGCTGAGCTGGATCACTGTCGCAATGAATGTATTTCAATACCCCGCGCCGGATCATTATCACGGGATAGCCCGTCATCTCTGCGCAGTATTCACCAATTGCTTCGTCAACCGGGTCGTCCTCGCCACGCATCAAGGGGACCAAACTGCGCCCGTCTATCGGTTCACCGAGCATTGACAGGTCGCCGCCGGCAAGTTCGATAAACGTTGGCAAAAGATCCACGAGCGAAACAGCATTACGCGCTGTCCCGACGGCAACGCCCGGCCCGGCCATGACCATGGGCACCCGGGCTGAATGTTCAAAGAAGTTCATCTTGTACCAGAGGCCACGCTCGCCCAGCATATCGCCGTGATCAGCAGTGACTATGACAATAGTGTTGTCCAGTTCTCCAATTTCCTCGAGGGTCTGAACAAGCTCACCTATCTTGCTGTCAAAATAGCTGACGTTGGCGAGATATGCCCGGCGGGCACGGCACACT
Organism: Ruegeria sp. J8; assembly: GCF_056531925.1. Classification (NCBI taxonomy): domain Bacteria; kingdom Pseudomonadati; phylum Pseudomonadota; class Alphaproteobacteria; order Rhodobacterales; family Roseobacteraceae; genus Ruegeria; species Ruegeria sp. J8. The sequence goes on along the minus strand of NZ_JBQFMR010000003.1, from coordinate 57,257 downwards.
TCCTCTTCCGTCAAGGGCACATACGAGGCTTCGATCCCGTCCAGCAAACGCCGAGAAAACGGATCTTGATCCTCAAGCTTTGGCACAAACGCCGGCATGTCGATGTTATCATCGGAGTAAAGGTTCCACCATTCGGGACGCGCCACATACGGATCGTGCGGATGGATGAAACTCGCCACCATAGCAAAAGGCGCATCCAGCCCGAGCGCCTTGTCCCTTGCGGCATTGATCAGCCAGCGTTTGGCGGCAAAAGCGACCTCGTCATCAAAATCGATCTGGAATGTCGCATGCGCCATACCGCTTTCTTTAACGGTCTGCATGTTGTGATACCACTTATCGATCCGCTCGTCAGGAGCTTCCCAATCCGGGGTCCAGGCAAAGTCCGCGGGGTAGATATCGGTGGTCACGCGATCCTCAAACCCGTGCATCTGATCGGGACCGACAAAGTGCATCTTGCCGGACAGGCACGTGCGATAGCTGAGCGATTTCAGATAATGTGCAAAAGTGGGCACTGACGCTTTGAATTCAGACGCGTTGTCATATGCCGCAATCCGGCTGATGTTCTGCCCTGACATAAAGGCAAAGCGCGACGGGGCGCAGAGCGGCGAGTTGCAATAAGCTGCATCAAAGCGCATCCCGCGCGCAGCCAACGCGTCCAAATGCGGAGTCTTGGCGATCTTATGTCCGTATGCCCCGGTGAAATGCGGCGCCAGTTGGTCCGCCATGATCACCAGAATATTCGGCCGCGTCACGCGGCACCTTTTTCGTAGGCGTCCAGAACAAGCCCGTGGAAATGGTGAACCGCGTGTTCCGATTTGCCCGAGCCATCGGGATCATGAACAATCCGCCCTTGCGTGAACGCCGGCGTATTCATCCCACGCTGTACACTTTCCACGAGGTTGATGTCTTCGACCTGAAGCACTTCGTCCAAGTATCGGATCGCATCTAACTCCATCTCGTCAGGCTCAGGCGTTTCAAGGAAAAAGTCGTAGGTTTCCAGTGTCCGATCCGGGTTCACGGGAATGATGTTCAACACAATCATGCTGGAGCGTCCGGGATAACGCATCAGGCACGTTGTCGGGTAAAGCCACCAAACGGCATGAGTCTTAACTGTCGCATTGGAAACGTCATAGGCGCTATTCGCGTTTTGACCCGCGTCCGCCATATGGCTGGAATAAATACCGTGGGTCGTCACCTTATAGGTGTCCATATCCACCAGATCGCAGAAGTCCTTGTGCGCGGTCGGGCAGTGATAGCACTCAAGGAAATTGTCGACGACGTTTTTCCAGTTCGACTTGATATCATAGGTCAGCCGATGGCCGAATGTCAGCTGATCCACATCAGGTGCCCAATGGCGCACCTCCGTTTCAAGGTTCCCGGATTGTTCAGCGAGGGGTCGCGCATTCGGATCGAGGTTAACGAAAACAAAGCCGCAGAATTCTTCGACCTGCACTTCATCAAGGCAAATTTCAGCCGGGTTGAAATCAACAAGGCTCTCAGTATGCGGCGCGCGCGCCAACTGCCCGTCCAGCTTGTAGACCCAAGCATGATAGGGACACATGATCCGCGTCGTGTTGCCTTCTTCTGACAGAAGCTCATGCGCGCGGTGCTTGCAGACATTATAAAAGGCCCGCAGAATTCCTTCCTTGCCGCGTACAATCGCAATCGGATTGCCCGCGATTTCCACGGTGCAATAAGCGCCCGGCTCGCGGGTCTTCTCAACATGACAAACCCATTGCCAAGTCCGAGCGATTACCGATTTCAGATCCGCATCGAACCACGAGTGATCCGTATAGGCCTCTGCCTTCAGGGAGTAGGAACGGGCTGGATCGCTACTGTAACCGCCAGAGATTTCAGCATCGTCGTTCATAACGTCCTCCCTTGCTTTGCAGCAGTGTAGGCAATCCAGCTGAAACGGTTTAACTAAAACCGCCGCAAGTTTAACATTTTTAGGCTTCGCTCGCCTATATTGGTCCCTTCGACTTTTTGGTCGTGTTCGCCTAGTCAAACGTCATTATGTTGGCTGGGAAGGATGCTTCAGGTTATGCCCAACTCGAAATGCGCACCCGCAGAGAACGTCTGCTCTCCGGCCATATCAACCGATGCTGCGTCCACAACTAGCGTCGCCTTTAGTCTTGGTGCGTACCTTCGCTGAAGTTCGTCCCAACTTCCGCTTTGCGAACAAACCAGCATAAATTACAAAAGGACAATTGACACTTAGCGAAACTGTTTCATGCAATGCGTCTCAAGGATTGGTAGGGGCGATAACATAAAGAGCCTTCAATGCTTCGCTGGGCTCGATCCCTGGCAAAGCAATGCGAAAAATCTCTTCCATTGTGCCTTGAGCGTACATCTCTGACAAAATGCGATCTATTAGCAATCGAAAATCATAGTCTCCTTTCGGTATCGCCAATCCTTGCTTTTCTATGGTTAGTATTTCTTGGGACAACTTGAATTTGCCCTTTAGTCCGGCAGCAATGTAGTTGACCAACAAAATCGACTGATCCGCAAAATACGCATCGATTTCGCCGTCTCTTAGCGCCTTGATACCGTCTGGGTGTGAACCGAACCGCACCATATTTGCTTCGATACCCTCCGCTTCAAAGGAATTGAGAACGGATGCTTCTGTTGTCGTGCTGCTTCTCATACCAATCTTCTTCCCCGCCAGCGCACTCATAGTGCCTTCGGCTTCGATTGGTAATAATATGGACGTGCCATCGACATATATTGGAAGCGAGAAATCAACAGCTTCGCGACGGGAAAGTGTTATGGTCGCAGCCCCACAGAGCATATCTATTTCTCCCGAGGCAACTTTGTCGAAACGATCCTTGGAGTCGACCGGAATGAACTGGACGTTCAATTCATTCAATTCCAGTTTCTTCGCAAGACGCTGTGCGACCTGATCGCAAATTAAGGGTGACAAGCCAAACGGCCGACCTTGGTCGTTGACGTAAGATAGTGGCGCAGCATCTATTCGAAAACCAAAGCGGATTTCGTTATTTTTTGTTATCCGTTCGATTGTCTGAGCAACCGCTCCGGTTGTGAATAGAACCATCACAATAAGTACAGAAAGCAAGCGCATGGGTTTTATTTCTTTAATCATTGTCCGTCCCACAGGAGTACAAGGCATCTCATGTCGAGAATAATACACATTGAGGCTCAAAAAAGTCAGATTATTAACGACAAGAGTTTCTGGGCGAGGGAAGAAAACCGCATCTTGGCACCGTAAGTAGCTGACTCAGTTTAGACTAGGGCATAGATTATTGGGCTGGGCTTAAGTTCGATTGTCCAGTATGGAATACATCTATTGGATGTCGCGGTATCAAACTAACACCGAACTGACTTTTTTCATGACAAAAAGTTAAAACATTCCGCTTTGGGCTCAGTGCAGCCAACAGTCACCGTATGGCACTCTATGCGTTTTGTGTGACTTACCGAATTGGGTTCAGCTGATACCATCGCTGCCGCGTTTCTGAAGGTTAGGCCCGAGTAAATAGGGCTCAAAGCGGTTATTCGCTTCACTCGGCATGAGCGGCTGCTTTGCGGACAAAGCTGCCATTAGCTAATAAGCAGCAATGGCAGCGGTTCGCGAAAGGGGGACATTTCAGCTCCACACGTAGGTCCGGACGACGGCCTGGACTTTAATCAATCACAGATTGCCCTCCGCACGTTTACCTTTTAACGCAGTTACACTAACTCGAAACACGGCCTTCTGTGCCACCGATATGACAAACGGCAGCGTCGAGGCGACATCGTACTGAAAAATTGTCTTGTCAGTTTGCCAAAGTGTACTCGGGTTTCTCTCCGCCACCACTAAACAAATTCGTATTTTTGACTTTGTTTGGTAAGCGCGTACAATTGTGCCAGCTTTAGGCGCAAAATCCGCAAGTTAGGCCACCTTCACAGCGACGAAGTGAGGAACGCGGGCGGCACGGGAGGGGGATATGAAGAGAACTTTTGGTTGGCTATTTGCCTTCGTGTTGCTTACCGGCTGCTGGGAGAAGGAAGAAGATGCGACCCAAACACTTATTCGACCTGTCAGAGCCATCGAGATTTCCGACCTCTCCAGTTTGCATGACCGATATTTTGTCGGAACAGCCAGGGCTGCGCGCGAAGTCTCTTTGGCCTTTCGCGTACCGGGCAATGTTGTTGGCGTCGATGTTCAGGTTGGGGACCTTGTAACGAAGGGCGCCATTATGGCAGCCTTGGATCCAGCTCCATACCAGGCTGAAGTAGACCGGCTTACCGCCGAACTAGCAAGCGCACAGGCAACGTTTGAGAACGCCAAGTTGCAAACAGATCGGCAACGATCGCTGGTCGAAAAGGACGTTGCTGCTCAGGCGACACTCGACCGATTTATCGCTGGCGAGACATCCGCTAAGGCGGCCATCAATTCTGTTCAAGGCGCTCTGGACAGAGCCACTCTGGATTTAACCTATACGAGTTTGGCGGCACCGTTCGATGGTCGTGTTGTCGGCAAATACATTGAAGATTTCGAAGAAGTCGCCGCTCAGACTCCGGTGCTGCGCATTTTGGATGCCGAACGCATCGAAGTGGTGATCGATATCCCCGAACGATACATCGCCCTGATCCCTCACATTGAAGACATCACCGTTACTTTTGATGCTCTGGGGGATGTGGTTCTACCGGCGGAAATCAGCGAGATTGGATCCGAGGCTTCGGCGACGACCCGAACCTTCCCTGTCACGTTGATTATGGATCAACCGGAAGACGCACTTGTTCTTCCGGGTATGGCAGGGCGCGTCCGTGGCCAGCCAAAGGAAGGGCACGAACCGTTCGATGCGATCATGGTTCCTGCCAGCGCGGTTTTCGTGCCTGAAGGGGAAACAGATCCGCATGTCTGGGTATTCGATGCCAGCTCAGAAACCGTAACGGCAAGGAAGGTTTCGCTTGGCACGCCCCGGTCGCAAGGGGTGGCCGTTAGTGAAGGTCTGGAATTTGGTGATGTGGTCGTCACTGCCGGAGCGAACTCTTTGCGAGAAGGCCAAAAAGTTTCACGACTTTCCGAGGATACAGAGTAATGGGTCTCGCGGCGTTCTCCATCCGCAACGCCAAATTCGTTTGGTTCACGGTAGTCATGCTTACGTTGGGCGGCATTTCGGCTTTCTTTAGTCTGGGGCAGCTAGAAGACCCCGAGTTCACTATCAAGACTGCGGTTGTGACCACCCTCTATCCTGGCGCCAGCCCTGAAGAAGTTGAGCAGGAGGTCACAGAACGGATCGAGCTGAAACTTCAGGAAATAAAGGAGATTGATTACATCTCGAGCGAAAGCAAGGCGGGTGTGTCGACGATTAAAGTCGAAATTCGCCCGAACTATTGGTCGGACCAGCTGCCGCAAATCTGGGACACACTACGTCGGAAAGTCAGAGACGTGGAAACAGACCTGCCCCCTGGCGCGGGTCGTCCTGCCATCAACGATGATTTCGGTGATGTCTTCGGTCTACTGCTGGCGATGACGTCCGATGGGTTCTCCGCTCAGGAGCTTGATGGGTATGCCGAAGATTTCAAGCGAGAGCTCTCGTTAATCGACGGTGTCGGCCGCGTCGATCTTTGGGGCGAACGCGACAGGGTGATTTATCTGGAAACACGGGAAGAAGCCTTGGCCGCATTGGGAGTCTCGGCTCAGACAATTCTCAACACGTTACAGACCCAGAATGCGATCGTGGATGCAGGGCGGGTAAACGTCGGTGACTACCGCATGCGCATTGCGCCCAGCGGAACCTTCACAAGCCCAACTGACATCGCAGATCTAGTCGTCCGACCAAGTGGTCTGGATCAGGCTCAAAGCGGTCAACGTCGTGGGCCAGAGTTGCTAAGGCTGGGCGACATCGTTGAGGTTAAAGAAGGCTACATTGACCCACCGATAACTATGATGCGTTATAACGCCCTTCCATCTATTGGTTTGGCCATATCCTTCCAGTCTGGGGTCAACGTTGTCAGTGTTGGTGAGGCGGTAGATGCGAGAGTATCAGAACTGATCGCAAGCCTGCCGATGGGCATCGAGGTTGAACGGGTTCATTGGCAATCCGATGACGTAAACCTTGCGGTCAGCAGTTTTCTGGTGAGCCTTGCCCAAGCCGTCGCAATCGTCCTGGTCGTTTTAACTTTGGCGATGGGTGTTCGGATGGGGATCATCATCGGCAGCGGGCTGATTCTAACAATCCTAACCACCTTCATACCCTTGGCAGCACTTGGCATAGATCTTCAGCGCATGTCCTTGGGTGCATTGATCATTGCGCTCGGCATGATGGTAGATAACTCGATCGTGGTAGCGGACGGCGCCATGGTCCGGATGTCGCAAGGAATGGACCGTGCAAAGGCCGCGATTGAGGCCGCAACGCGTCCCGCTATGTCGTTGCTTGGGGCCACGTTTGTCGCGGTCATGGCTTTCTACCCGATCTTTGCATCTGTCGAGAGCGCAGGGGAGTACTGCCGAACACTCTTCTCAGTTGTTGGGATCGCGTTGCTGGTCAGTTGGTTGCTGTCGATGACGGTAACACCACTTCAATGCGTTGCCATGCTACCGGAGCCAAAGGGTGGAGCAAGCGAGACCTTTGACACCGGTTTCTATGCGATTTACCGCCGCTTTCTGGCTGCGGCGATCCGCGTGCGTTATCTGACGATCGGGGTGGCTTTGGGTGCTTTGGTCATTGCCGGGGTTGGCTTTGGGTCTATCACACAGCTGTTCTTCCCGACCTCGTCGATGACCAAATACATGATCGACTATTACGCGCCTGAAGGAACTCGGATTGAAGCCGTGTCAGAAGCGATCTCGCGGATCGAAGAAAAGGTTGAAATGGACGATCGTGTCACTGGCATCGCCAGCTTTATCGGAGCTGGCCCGCCGCGTTTCTACCTGCCGGTCGACCCCGAGGGAACCAACCCATCATACGCGCAAGTCATTGTGAACGTCGAGGATTACCGCGACATTCCAGAGATGACCAAAGAGATATCGCTTTGGATATCAGCCAATATCCCCGAGGCGACCTCTTTCACACGCCAATTTGGTGTAGGACCTAGCAATACATGGGCGTTCGAGAACCGCATCGTCGGCCCGGCGGATGCTGATCCTGAGACATTACGCAAAATTGGTGACAGAGCAGTTGCGATACTAGATCAGCATCAATGGACGAAAGTGGCGCGCACCGATTGGCGCAACCGTGTCCTGAAAACAGTCCCAGCCTATGACCAGGACCGAGCGCGATGGACCGGCATCACCTATGAAGATCTTGGTAACACGACAAAACGTGCATTTGACGGGCGTTCGGTCGGCCTTTACCGCGAAGGTGACGAGTTGCTGCCAATCATCGTTCGGCCCGGCGCAGAAGACGTGGCTGCCGTTGACAACTTTGAACTGTTGCAACTTCAGTCACCGTTTTCTGTTGAGCCTGTGCCATTGGCGCAGGTCGTACGCGGCGTGAATATCCAGCTCGAAGACCCGACAATCAACCGTCGCGACCGGCGCCGTGTTCTGACTGTGCAAGCCAATTCAATCGATAGCGTAACTCTGCCAAGCTATCGCGCCGCAGTTCTTGCCGATTTCGAAGCTTTGGAGGCTGACTTGCCGCCGGGCTACAGCATGGAATGGGGTGGAGAGTACGAGGACACAGTTTCTGCGCAAGCGTCTTTGATTCCGGGTATGATCCCCGCGTTTTCGATCATGGCATTGATTGTAGTTGGGCTGTTTAACTCATACCGCAGACCGCTTGTCATTTTCCTGACTGTACCTTTTGTGCTGATAGGTATTGTTCCGAGCCTGCTCCTCACAAACACACCGTTTGGGTTCGTTGCCTTGCTCGGGGGCATGAGCCTGGCGGGCATGATGATCAAAAACGCAATCGTTCTGATCGATCAGATCAACGATAACTTGGCCGAAGGTCAGCCGGGCTACGACGCCGTTTTGAATGCCGGAGCCTCAAGACTGCGCCCTGTCGTACTGGCCGCCGCCACTACAGTTTTGGGTGTGATACCGCTACTGCCAGACGTGTTTTGGGTGGGTCTTGCTGTAACGATCATGGGCGGTTTGACGGTGGGTACGATGCTCACAATGATCCTGGTACCGGTCTTGTTCGCCACGCTGAGCGGCATTCGACAGTCACCGAAAGCCGTTTGACGTCATCTATAGCGGTCTTTGGATCGTTTTTTTCGAGCATGTACTTGTTGAGTGTAAACAACTCATTTGGGGGTAAAGATGGACAATACAGTACTCTACTTTCTGGTCGGCATCTTCGTGGTTGGCCTAGTCTCACTGGGATATTTTGCCAAAGGTAGCGGAGCACTGCTTGTGATCGTGATATTGGTTGGTGTGTTGTTAGCGATGATCGCATTTTTTGGGGGTTACTTTGGCGAGACACCGAAGTGAGCTTGTAGTGGCATCATTGAAGACGCCTCGCGAGTTACAGGAAACGTCAGTTGATCCGAGAAGGAGGCTCATTGGATTTGACGCTTGGTGACTACTTTGTTCAGTGCCATCTATAGGCACCATTTTCTGCGAAAACAGAGATCAGGCGCGCTTTTCGCCGATTGTGGCCACGCCCAGAACCGACAGTACTTTGGCCTCGATCTGCTCGGCATTCATACCAGCTACCGCGTACATATCCGCAGGGCTGGCCTGATTGATGAAGATGTCAGGCAGCACCATCGAACGGTATTTCAGACCCGCATCAAACACGCCTTCATCCGCCAACAATTGCGCCACGTGGCTGCCAAAGCCGCCAATCGCCCCTTCTTCAATGGTGATCAGCGCCTCGTGATTGGCGGCCAGATCCAGAATCAGGTCGCGGTCCAGCGGTTTGGCAAAACGCGCATCGGCGATCGTCGGCGTGATACCCTTAGCGGTAAGCGCCTCGGCCGCTTTTTGAACTTCGGCCAGACGGGTGCCGAAGGACAGCAGCGCAACCCGCGCGCCGGTTTGGATGATGCGACCTTTGCCAATTTCCAGAACTTCCCCGCGCTCGGGAAGGTCGACGCCTACACCCTCACCCCGCGGATAGCGGAACGCGATGGGGCCTTCGTTATGCGCAGCGGCGGTGGCGACCATGTGCATCAGCTCGGCCTCATCGGCGGCGGCCATCACCACCATGCCCGGCAGGTTGGACAGATAAGCGATGTCGAACGATCCTGCATGCGTCGCGCCATCGGCCCCCACAAGCCCCGCGCGGTCGATGGCGAACCGGACCGGCAGGCGTTGAATGGCCACGTCATGCACAACCTGATCATAACCGCGCTGCAGGAAAGTCGAATACATCGCGCAGAACGGCTTCATCCCGCCCGCAGCCAGCGCGGCGGCAAAGGTCACGCCGTGCTGTTCAGCAATCGCCACGTCGAAACAACGTGAGGGGTAGCGTTCTGCAAACAGGTTCAACCCAGTGCCATCTGGCATCGCCGCAGTCACAGCCACGATCTTGTCGTCGCGCTCGGCCTCTTCCACCAACGTCTTGCCAAAGACCGAGGTATAGGACGGCGCGTTTGATGGCGCTTTGTGCTGTTTGCCCGTCACTACGTCGAATTTCGCGGTTGCATGCCCCTTGTCGCGGGCTTGCTCGGCGGGGGCATAGCCTTTGCCCTTTTTGGTCAGGATGTGGATCAGGATCGGCCCGGTCGCCCGTGCCTTGACCGTGCGCAACACCGGCAGCAACTGGTCCATGTCATGCCCGTCGATGGGGCCGATATAGGAAAAGCCCAGTTCTTCGAAAAACGTGCCGCCCATGGCCATGCCCTTAAGCATTTCTTTGGCGCGTTTCGCCCCCTCGCGGAAGGGTTCCGGCAGCAGGGACACCGCGCCTTTGGCGGCGGCTTTCAGATCGTGGAACGGGGCCTCGGTATAAATCCGCGACAGATAGCTGGACAGCGCACCAACCGGGGGCGCAATGCTCATCTCATTGTCGTTCAGGATTACGATCAGGCGTTTTTTCAGGTGGCCCGCGTTGTTCATCGCCTCGAACGCCATGCCTGCGGACATCGACCCATCGCCGATCACAGCAATCGCATCGCCCAACCCTTCTGGCGTGACACCGCCCAAATCGCGCGCGACGGAAAACCCAAGCGCGGCACTGATCGAGGTACTGGAATGGGCAGCCCCGAACGGGTCATAGGGGCTTTCGCTGCGTTTGGTAAAGCCGCTGAGGCCGTCTTTCATGCGCAGTGTGCGGATCCGGTCGCGCCGTTCGGTCAGGATTTTGTGAGGATAGCACTGATGCCCCACATCCCAGATGATCTTGTCGCGCGGGGTGTCAAAGACGGCGTGCAGCGCGGTGGTCAGCTCGACGACACCCAAACCAGCGCCCAAATGCCCGCCGGTGACGGAAACGGCCGAGACGGTCTCAGCTCGCAGCTCATCCGCGACCTGCCGCAGCTGCGAATCCGAGAACTGCTTGAGGTCCGCAGGGCGGCTCACAAGATCCAGCAGGGGCGTATTCGGGCGGTCAGACATATGGCGCGTTCCTGGCTTAGCTGTCCCGGGCAATAACGAAGCGGGCGGCGTCCTTCAAGGTTTCAGCGGCAGTTCCATAGCCATCCAGCGCAGTACAGGCCTGATCCACCAGCTCCGCCGCGCGGGCCTTGGCGGCGTCCAGCCCCAGCAGCGAGACAAAGGTGGCCTTGCCCGCCTTTGCATCCTTTTGCAGACGCTTTCCGGCCTTTTCGGCATCGCCCTCAACATCCAAGATGTCATCCGCGATCTGAAAGGCAAGGCCCAGCGCGCGGGCATAGTGGCGCAGCGGGTCCGCATCCGCCTGCGCCAACCGCGCGCCCGCACAGGCAGACCATTCGATCAGCGCCCCGGTCTTACCTGCCTGCAACCGCGTGATCTGTTCCAGCGTCAGCGGAGCCTCCGCCGTTTCCGCCGCGATATCCAGCGCCTGCCCCAGCACCATACCTTGCGCACCGCTTGCTTTCGCCAGCGTTAGGGTCAAATCTGCGCGAATTGCGGCCTCGCCAACCTGCGCGTTCCCGCAAAGCTCAAACGCCAGCGTCTGCAGCGCGTCCCCGGCCAGAACGGCCGTACCCTCATCCCATTTCACATGAACCGTGGGCCGCCCCCGGCGCAGATCATCATCATCCATACAAGGCAGATCATCATGGACCAGCGAATACGCGTGCAGCGCTTCGATAGCCGTCGCGGGCCAAATGGCTCGTTCAGTCTCAACACCATGCAACCGAGCGCTCTCTAACACCAGAAACCCGCGCAGCCTTTTCCCGCCCTCGGTGGCATAAGCCATCGCCCGGGTCACATCCAGATCGTCCAACGCGCCCAGAACCCGATCAAAATGGGCTTGAATCCGCGCCGCATCCTGCGCCAGTCTGTCACTGAACATTTACTGACCTTCGACAGGCGTGGTCCCGATCGGCTGACCTTCGGCATCCAGCGTGATCGCAGCCACTTTTTCCTCGGCCCGCTTCAACTCATCCTCACAGCGCTTTTTCAACGCCGACCCGCGTTCGTACAGAGCAATGGATTGGTCCAATGCAACATCTCCACGCTCAAGCTGACCAACCACGGTCTCCAGCTCTTTCATGGCCTGTTCGAATGTCATCTGGTCAACGGGTGTCTCGGTCATTGGGCTGCCTTCATCAATTCTTCCACATGGGCACGGGTGGCCTCGGCCAAGGCTTTCAGATCATACCCGCCCTCCAGAGTCGAGACGATACGACCCTCACACACCTCTGCCGCGATCTGGCACAGCTCTGACGTGAGCCAGGCAAAATCCCCGGTGGACCAGTTCAATTCGGCCAGCGGATCATCCTGATGCGCATCGAACCCGGCCGAAATAATGATCAGCTCCGGCTCAAAGGCACGCAGACGCGGGAAGGCCAACCGTTCATAGGCCGCACGCATCTCGGCCCCACCTGTACCAGGTGCCAGAGGGATATTCAGCACCGTCTCATGAGCCCCGGTTTCATCGGGGCGTCCAGATCCCGGCCACAAGGGCATCTGCTGGCTGGTAATGACCAACGCGCGCTTTTCGTCCCACAGCAGATCCTGCGTGCCATTGCCGTGATGCACGTCGAAATCCACAACGGCCACGCGGCTCAGCCCGTGGTGATCCAGTGCATGTTTCGCCGCCAGTGCCGCATTGCCGAACAAGCAAAACCCCATGGCGGTGTCCGTCTCAGCATGATGCCCCGGAGGCCGCACTGCGCAGAACGCATTCGGCGCCTCACCACCCAGCACCAAATCCACCGCCCGAACAGCCGCCCCCGCCGCGCGATATCCCGCGCTCACCGAACCCGGCGACATGAACGTATCGCCGTCGATCTGCCGAAACCCATCCGCAGGTGCGCTGCGCCGAATGTCTTCAATATAGCTGTCCGGGTGAATACGCCGCAGATCATCATCTGCTGCCAAAGGCGCAGTCTTGCGATCCAAATCCAGCGGCTCCAAGGCATGCAGAATATGTTCCAATCGCGCGACCCGCTCAGGGTGGCCGTCCGGCGTCACATGTCCAAGACAATCCGCATGAGTCAAAAGCGCAGTCTTCATCAGGATCCCATCTTCATCTGGCTAAAAATATCCTCGCCGAAGGCAAAAAATCGCCGCGCAGCGGCCCTTAGTCCGGGGCCAACATGTACCCTGCACCGCGCACAGTTTGCAAATACCGCGGCTGCTTGGGGTCCTGTTCGATCTTGCGCCGCAAACGGGTGATCTGCACGTCCACCGCGCGCTCCTGCGCCTGGCCTTTGTCGCGGCCCAAATCTTCAACCAGCTTCGACCGGCTGATCGGCTCACCCGGTTGGGCTGAGAAAATCTTCATCAACTGACTTTCCGTAGCCGTCAGACGCACAGGTTCTTCGCCCTGCCACATTTCGCCCTTCTCAACATCATAGCGGATGGGTCCGAGGTTCAGGATCTTGCTAACCGTCTCTTGCGCAGGTGTCTCGGGCATCCGACGCAGGATCGCGTTGATCCGTAGCAACAATTCCTTGGGTTCGAACGGCTTGGCCAAATAGTCATCGGCCCCAGCCTCAAGCCCCGCGATCCGATGCTCGGTCTCGCCGCGCGCGGTCAGCAACAGGATCGGCGTCGAATGGGTTTCGCGCAGCGCCTTCGTTAGGCTGACACCATCTTCGCCCGGCATCATCACATCCAGCACGATCATGTCGAAATCCAACCCCGACAACACCCGCCGCGCGTGGGCTGCATCACGGGCCGACGTCACCAGAAACCCGTTCCGCATCAGAAACTTCTTGAGCAGATCCCGAATGCGTTCGTCATCGTCAACGATCAGCAGATGCGCGTCCATATCGCTCATGAGGTGGTATCCCGCAATTTCCTGTATGCATGACGCATATCAGCATCCATCATCGCTTCAAGCACTTTACGAAACCCTGAAACGGCCTCGGGGCCCGCTTCCTTGTACGCCGCCCGCATCCGAACGCGCTGCGCCTCGGACAAGGTAGTCTCCAATTCTCGGCCTCTCTCTGTCAGAAATAGGTGCCTTTCACGTTTGTCCACGGTTCCCACCCGACTTTCGACCAACCCGTCGTCAATCAAGGTTCGCAACACCCGGTTCAGAGACTGCTTTGTCACGCCCAATATGGCCAGCAGATTGTTCACCGTGGTTCCCGGAGCCCGGTTGATGAAGTGAATGGCCCGGTGATGGGCGCGACCATAGGCCAGTTCGGACAGGATACGATCAGGGTCCGCCGTAAACCCGCGATACGCGAAAAACATCGCTTCGATCCCTTGCCGTAGCTGCTCGTCCGTCAGAAACAGCAGGCTTTCTCCGCCAAAGACCTGGGCGGGACGGGTGTCGGACATCTTGTGCCTCATTCGTTACTTGGGTCGAGTTTATGTCAGCGTTATTGACATTCCAAGGGCAGACAGGTATCGAATCGCAGTTTTTGCGCAACATTATGTCCGCTTCGGACTTAAATAACGCAACAATCGGAAATTTCAGCCCGGTTCAGGAGGTTTCGCATGTCGGGATATGATGATCGTGATGGTGTCATCTGGTTGGATGGCAAACTGGTGCCCTGGCGCGAGGCCAATGTACACATCCTGACCCACGCGATGCACTATGCGTCTTCGGTCTTTGAGGGCGAACGCGCCTATGGCGGCAAAATCTTCAAAGGCCGCGAACATTCCGAGCGTCTGATCGCCTCGGCCGAGGCTCTGGACATGCCAATGCCGTATTCGGTGGACGATATCGAGGCCGCCAAGGAAGAAACCCTGAAAGCCAGCGGACTGCAGGACGCCTATGTGCGCGTTCTGGTCTGGCGCGGCTCGGGTGAGGATATGGGCGTCGCATCAGCCAAGAACCCGGTGCGGATGGCCGTGGCTGTCTGGCCTTGGGGCGCATATTACGGCGACGCCAAGATGCAGGGTGCGAAGCTGGATATCGCAGAATGGAAACGCCCCAGCCCCGAAACCATCCCGGTTCACGCAAAAGCGGCGGGTCTCTACATGATCTGCACCATCTCCAAGCACAAAGCCGAGGCCAAGGGATGCTCGGATGCCTTGTTCATGGACTACAACGGCTATGTGGCCGAGGCTACCGGCGCCAATGTCTTCTTCGTCAAAGATGGTGAGGTTCACACCCCTCTAGCCGACTGCTTTTTGAACGGCATCACCCGCCAGACCGTCATTCAGATGCTGAAAGACAAGGGCATCACTGTCCACGAACGCCGCATCAAGCCCGAGGAAATGGCCGAATTCGAACAATGCTGGCTGACCGGTACAGCGGCCGAGGTCACTCCGGTCGGGCAAATTGGCGATTATACGTTCGAGGTAGGCGACCTCACCCGCGAGATCGCCTCGGACTATGAGGCGTTGGTCCGCGCCTGATCCCAAACAACCAATTCTAACGAACCCCCGCGGATCCGCGGGGGTTTTCTTTTGCCAAACGTGCGGGATTTATTGCAGATCGTTCGAACCCATGGATGTATGCGCATAATCGTTTAGGTTAAGCATATGTTAGACCTGCTCAGCGATATCCTCACGCGCCTGTCCCTAAAAGGCACGTTCTACTTCCGCACATCGTTCACGCCGCCCTTTGGCGTCCAGGTGCCAGCCTTCGAAAACGTGGCCCGATTTCACTTTGTACAGCGGGGCGAGCTGAAGGTGCATGTCTCGACCACCGGCGAAACACTGCGGCTACGGCAAGGCGACCTGATCCTGATCCCGCACGGGTCCGCGCATGCTCTGCTCTGCAATGAGGTTAAACCGCTGGACGCTTTGCCTTTGGAAGAGGTGCTGGAAAAATCCGGCTACCAAGGCGACGGCGTTCTGGTCTATGGCGGCGAGGACAAAAGCCGGGATACGCAGCTGATCTGCGGGCATTTCTCGTTCACCGGCCCGCCAGGGCGACAGGGCACGGGACATATGCTAATCGACCGGCTCCCCCCCTATATCCTGATCGAGAACTACGGCGAAGAGGCCGGAGCCTGGATCGAATCGACCCTGCGCATGATCGGGTCCGAGGTCAGCGGCGCCCGCATTGGCGGCGATCTGATTGCGCTGAAACTATCCGAAGTGCTGTTTGCCCAAGCCATCCGCGCTCATCTGGAACATCAAAGCCCCAGCGAATCTGCCTTGGCTGGGTTTGCTGATCCCCGCGTGTCACGCGCGCTGACAGCTTTCCACCAGTCTCCGGCGCAGGACTGGAGCGTCGAGTTGCTGGCCCGCGAGGCCGGGATGTCACGCACGGCCTTTGCCCAATTATTCGCCGAAAAGATGGGCACGACTCCGATGCAATACCTGACCGACTGGCGCATGCAGATCGCCTGCCATGGTCTGACCGAAAGCCGCTGGAACGTCGCGGACGCAGCTGCAGAAGTAGGCTATGCGTCCGAGGCCGCATTCTCGCGCGTGTTCAAGAAGCAGGTCGGTCTGTCCCCGGCGGCTTATCGAGCCATGCACTGAAGCGACGGAATTTTGGACGATCTGCAGTATCACGTGAACGATCCGGACTGATGCGTTCGGGGTTACTGATTTATCTTGGACTCATACCAAGCTAAGGAAAGGAACCTTCCATGTCTGCCCGTTTCGTGACCCGCAACATTCACGCCTATCTGGATTACCCCGTTGCCATTGCGCTGATGACCTTGCCATTCATACTGGGTCTAGGCCAATCCAACCCGCTGGCGCTGTGGCTGTCGGTCGTGACCGGCGTCGCCGCATTTGTGCTGACCGTGCTGACAGATCACCATCTGGGGATTTGGCGTGTGCTGCCCTATAAACTGCACCTGACAGTCGATCTTCTGGTCGGGCTGACCTTCCTTGCTGCGCCCAGCCTGCTTGGATTTTCCGGCCTGGATGCGGTATTCTACTGGGTGAACGGTGCGGCAGTTGTTGTGGTGATCGCACTCAGCACGCCGGAACAGGACGTCGCGGCCTAAGCACCTTGTCCACAAGTGTCACAATATCATCGTGATACTTTCAAAAAACTGAGCCGCTTGTTTTACAAACAGGCGGCTCACTGCCGCTCACCAATCGCGTGGTCCCTAAGGACCACCAGACAGGAGAGCCCAAATGACCCGAATCCTACGCCCCAATCGCCGCGCCTTTCTGGCTGGCAGCACCGCCTTCGCCGCATCACTGTCCATGCCAGCCATCAGCCGCGCATCCTCGCGCCCGGTTTTCACCCACGGCGTTCAGTCGGGTGATGTTGACACCACCTCGGGTATGATCTGGACTCGCACCGATCGACCGGCTCGCGTGATGATGGAGGTCTCGACCACCGAGAGCTTTACCGATGCGCGCAAACTGACCCCTATGGATGCAATCCCCAACAGCGACTTGGCCGTCAAGCGGTTGGTCGACGGGTTGCCGTCGGATCAGGACATCTTCTATCGGTTTACCGCAGCGGATCTACACGACATTAGCGCTATATCAGAGCCTATTATTGGCCAATTTCGCACTGCACCGACCTCACGCCGGAATATCCGCTTTGCCTGGTCGGGCGATACCGCTGGGCAGGGTTGGGGCATCGACGACGAAGGGATGCGCACCTACGCCACCATGGCGCAGCACAAGCCCGATTTCTTCATCCACTCGGGCGACACGATTTATGCCGATGGTCCGATGCAGGATGAGGTCGTCAAGGGCGATCAACTGATCTGGAAAAACACAACCCTGATCGACGAGAAACGCAAAGTGGCTGAAACGCTGGACGAATTCCGTGGTCAGTGGAAATACAACATGATGGACGAGCATGTGCGCTCTATGAACGCCGTCTGCCCGACCTTTTTTCAGTGGGATGACCATGAGGTCGTGAACAACTGGTCGGATGCGAAAGACCTGATCTCGGACGACCGCTATTCTGAGAAATCGGTGCACGTGCTGCAATCCCGCGCTGCCCGTGCCTTCCACGAAATGACACCGCTGCGCATCACCCCGGCCGAGCCGGGGCGGGTGTATCGCAAGATCGCATATGGCCCAATGCTGGACGTGTTCTTTTTGGACCTACGCAGCTATCGCGGGCCGAACGGGGCCTCGATGGAGGATGAGATCACTGATCAGTCCCGCATTCTGGGGGCCGAGCAACTGGCTTGGCTGAAACGGGAACTGGCCGCGTCCGAGGCGACGTGGAAGGTTATCGCATCCGACATGCCAATCGGTCTGATCGTCTGGGACAACTGGCGGGAACAAGCCGGGGCCGAAGCCATCGCAAACGGCGATAGCGGCCCCGCCAAAGGGCGCGAGTTGGAGATTGCCGAACTGCTGCAATTTATCAAAACCGTCGGGATCACCAATACGGTCTGGTTCACCGCTGACGTTCACTATACCGCCGCGCACTATTACGACCCTAACAAAGCGCAATTCCAGGATTTTGAGCCGTTCTGGGAATTCGTCTCGGGCCCGCTGCATGCCGGAACTTTTGGGCCGAACGCCTTGGATGGGACCTTCGGTCCCGAGGTCAAATTCGTCAAAGCCCCGGCCGAGGGACAAGGTGTCAATCTACCCCCCAGCGCCGGTCTGCAGTTCTTTGGATTGGTGGATATCGACGGAGCCACCGAGCAGATGACAGTGCGTCTGATGGACCGCGCCGATACTGAGCTGTGGTCGATCACGCTGGACCCAAAGTCTCGCGCAATTTAATGGGATCAGAGCGCCCCAGACTTATGATCAGGGGCGCTCTGTCATTCCAACATTTAAAAATCCACGCCGCGCTGGGCTTTGATACCAGCTTGGAACGGGTGTTTCTCTTCCGTCATTTCGGTGACAAGATCTGCATAATCACGCAGCGCCTGCGGCGCGTCGCGGCCCGTAAGAAACACGCTGGTTTTGTCCGAGCGTGCATTCAGCCCATCAATGACCTGCTCGACCGACAGATACTCGTACCGAAGGGCAATGTTGATCTCGTCCAAAACCACCAGGTCATAGTGCCCGCTGGCCATCAGGTCACACGCCTTGCCAAAGGCGGCGTTGGCCGCGGCGATGTCACGCTCTCGGTCCTGCGTGTCCCAGGTAAAGCCCTCGCCCATTGTGTGCCATGTGACCAGATCGCGTTCTTCAAAGAAACGCCGTTCACCCGTTTTCCACTTACCCTTGATGAACTGCACAACGGCAACTTCATGGCCCCAGCCCAGCGCCCGAATGACCACACCAAACGCAGCCGAGGATTTACCCTTGCCCTTGCCGGTATTGATCAGGACCAGCCCGCGCTCGGGGTCTACGGCCTCGGAGACTTTCTTGCGGTGCTGGGCCTGCACCTTCTGCATCTTTTCCTTGTGATCCTGCGCATCACTCATGGTGGGAACCTTTCCTTGTGTTGCGCCCAACCTAGGTGAAGTTCGCGAAAGGTAAAGATCAGCCTTTGGGATCCGTGACTGAACGCGCTTTTGCCCGCTCCAGCCCCAGTTGCCGTTCGCGCAGGATCACCACCACATTTCCCGCGATAACCAACGCTGCCCCACCCAGCATGACCAAAGTCGGCAGCTCGTCGAACCAGACATAGCCGATGACCACCGCAAACAGCATCGTGGTATAGTCATAAGGTGCCAGCATCGAGGCTTGCGCGAACTTGTAGGACGTCGTGACCAATATCTGTGCAACCCCTCCTGTCAGCCCTACAAGTGCCAATATTAGGGTCTGTTCAAGCGTGGGCGCGGTCCATCCCCAAAATGCCGTCAAGGCGGACAGCAGCGTTGCCGTAACAGAAAAGTAAAAGGCCACGGCGGCGGGGTGATCGACCTGAACCAGTTGTCGGATATGGATTTGCACGAATCCTCGCGCCATCGTGGCAACCAGAACGCATAGCGCGCCGAGGGTTGCCGTGCTTTCCATGTTGTTGCCGCCCAGCCGAGGCCAGATCATGATCAGAACTCCCAGCAGCCCCAGACTGACCGCACCGATACGGATCATGCGAATGCGCTCACCCAGAATGACGGCCGCCAGAATCAGCGTGAAGATCGGCGTGGCGTAGCCAATGGCCGTGACCTCGGGCAGAGGCAGCAGGGCCAGCCCCGTAAAGGTCAGCCCCATGGCCGAAGTTCCCAGAACACCGCGCCAGACGTGGCCTATCGGCTTTCGGGTGATCAACCCTTGCGCCAGCTCTCCACGCCAGAGCAGCCAGCCAATTATCACAGGGATGGCGAAGAGCGAGCGAAAAAAGACCATCTCGCCCGGCGGGAACGTATCCGACAGCGCTTTGACCAATGCGGCCATAGCCGTGAACAGGAACAATGCGCCCAGCTTCAGACCCACCGCCAGGGCGGGTCGATGCGATGTTAAGGATTTTGCCATGGGCCGGACCCTGCGCCTTTAACGGGCAAAGATCAACCGGTCGCGTCGCCGTTTATCCACGTCCGCGGCAGGTCACTGCCGATTTCCTCGGCGAACTCGTGCAGAAAACGGATCATACGCGCGGTCCTTGCTTTTGCGATCTGCCGCCCGGTTTCAGTCAGCATGTCATCAGACAAGCTCAGCAGTTTCACTTTCCAATGGTCGAGCGAATAGTGCAGATCATCCAGCGCGCGATCAGCCGCAAACGGATCGGCTGCATCGTAGAGCGTGCGCCCCAATGCGCCCGAGACCGAAAAGTTCCGTGCAATCCCGATGGCGCCCAGCGCATCCAGCCTGTCGGCATCACGCAGGATGCGGGCCTCGGGCGTCTCGGGCGGGATATTGGCCGAGAAGCTATGTGCCTCAATGGCATGTTTGGTGGCGTCAACCTGGGCGCGGCTAAAGCCGAATCCACTTAGAATAGGCACTGATTCCGATGCGGACTTGCGCGAAGCCAGATGGCGATCTGGGTCATCTTTTGGCAAGTTGACCAGATCGTGCAGATAGCTGGCGGCAAGCAGGACGGTCATGTCAGTCTGGTCATCGGAAATGGCCCGAGCGTTTACCCAGACGCGGTCCAGATGGGCCAGATCATGGGCCGGGTCCGTTTCCATGCGTTGCGCCACGACAGCGCGCAGGCGGCTACGCAGGTCAGCCGATATGTCCACGGTTTTCTCCGATCTGACCGCGATGCAGCAGCAGGTGGTCCAGAATCACGCAGGCCATCATCGCCTCACCCACCGGGACGGCTCGGATGCCGACGCAGGGGTCGTGGCGGCCTTTGGTGATGATCTCGGTTTCCTCACCCGATTTGGTGATCGTCTTGCGTGTGGTCAGGATGGATGAGGTCGGCTTTACCGCAAACCGCACCACGATGTCCTGCCCGGTCGAGATACCGCCCAGAATTCCGCCCGCGTGGTTGGAGCTGTATTGCGGGCCGTTCTGACCCATGAAAATCTCATCGGCGTTGGCCTCACCTGTCAGTTCGGCGGCGGCCATGCCTTCGCCTATCTCGACACCTTTGACGGCATTGATCGACATCATTGCGGCTGCCAGATCAGTGTCTAACTTGGCATAAATTGGAGCGCCCAGCCCAGCGGGGACGCCCCGCGCGACGACTTCGACCACAGCGCCAACCGAGTTTCCAGATTTGCGCAGGTCATCCAGATAGGCGGCCCAGTCGTCGGCAGCTTGGGCGTCAGGTGTCCAGAACGGGTTCTGTTCGATCTGCGACCAGTCGAAGTTGGCGCGGTCGATTTTGTGTGGGCCGATCTGGGTCATATAGCCGGTGATCTGCACGTTGGGCGCGATCTGCTTGATCGCTTCACGCGCCAGCCCTCCGGCCGCGACGCGCGACGCGGTTTCACGGGCCGAGCTGCGCCCACCGCCGCGATAGTCGCGGATGCCGTATTTCTGCCAGTAGGTGATATCGGCATGTCCCGGACGGAACTTGTCGATGATGTCGCCGTAGTCCTTGGAGCGCTGGTCGGTGTTCTCAATCATCAGCTGAACCGGGGTGCCTGTAGTCTGACCTTCGAACACGCCTGAAAGGATTTTCACCTGATCGGGCTCACGGCGCTGGGTCGTGAACTTGTTCTGCCCGGGTTTGCGCTTGTCCAGCCAGTGCTGGATCATGGCTTCGTCTATGGCGACACCCGGAGGGCAACCATCCACCGTGGCGCCCAAGGCGGGGCCATGACTTTCACCCCAAGTGGTGACGCGGAAGAGGTGTCCAAAGCTGTTCATCGACATGGGGCGTGCTCCTTTGGAAATTGTGATTAGCGGGGAGTGTCTTTGGCCTCAAGCGGATTTGCATGCGGAAAGCGGGGGAAGGGGGCGCTGCCCCCGTCGCGCGGGCGCGACTCCCCCGAGGTATTTTCGAACAGAGGAACGATCAGGCCGCTTGTACGATTGAGGCGCGGGTTTTTGTGATTGTCAGAGCCGCCTGGGCGGCCTCGCGGCCTTTTTCGACGAAATGGGCGCGGTAGATGGCGTTGTGATGGTCGGTTTCCTGATACTGGTGCGGGGTCAGCGAGACCGACAGGACCGGCACACCTGTGTCCAACCCAGCGCGCATCAAACCGTCGACCACGGCCTGTGCCACGAAATCATGCCGGTAGATGCCGCCATCCACTACAAAGGCGGCGCAGGCGACGGCCGCGTAGCGCCCGGTTTGCGCCAGATCGCGCGCCAACAGGGGCATTTCGAACGCGCCAGGGACATCGTAGACGTCGATCTGGTCGGCGGGGATAAGTTGCTGGAACCCTTCCAGCGCATGATCGACAATATCGGAATGCCAGTTGGCTTTGACGAAAGCATATCGGGTGTGTGTCATTTGTGATCTCCCTAGCAAAGTCACCCAAGGCGATCACGAGCAGCCGCGCCGGGTGGCACGTTGCACGTTCTCTTTCATCCGGACTTTGACCGTCGGCTCTGGCCTCTCACCAGATCTGCTTGTCACCTCGTGCACCGAGGCCGCTCGCGGGCTTACGGGTCAGCGCCCGCATACCGCCGGTGGGGAATTTCACCCCGCCCTGAGAACGACGCGGACCTTGCCAAGATCGCTGCGAATCTGCAAGGCGTTCCGTTAGGAGATTTGATATGCACCCAAACCCGGCTTTCCGCTCTGAAGATCAGGCCTTAAGTGTCGAATTTGCCCGCGCGCGGGCCTTTGGCGTGGTGGCGTTGTCCACCGAAGGCGCTCCTTTGATCAGTCATGTGCCTTTCCTGCTGAGCGAAGATGGCACGTTCGCAGAATTGCATCTTGTGCGGACGAACCCGATTGTCCGCGCGCTGACAGAACCGCGCGCGGCGAAAATCGCCGTCACCGGGCCGGACGGCTATGTCTCCCCCGATTGGTACGGGGTCGAAGATCAGGTGCCGACGTGGAGTTATGTTGCGGTCCATCTGACGGGAATGATGGAACTGCGGCCGCACGATGAGTTGCAGGGCCTTTTGGACCGCCAGTCGGCCTTTTATGAGCAGCGGCTGTTGCCCAAACCACCCTGGACAACAGACAAGATGACGCCCGAGGCGCTGGACCGGATGATGCGCATGATCGTGCCCTGTCGGATACAGATGGATGATATTCAGGGCACCTGGAAGCTGAATCAGAACAAACCCGATGCTGTGCGCTTCGCGGCGGCGGATCAGGTCGGCGGTGGGATCGGGGTGGACTTGGCAAAGCTGGCCACGCTGATGCGCGGCCAGCGCTAGGGTCAGTTGCTGAAGGTGGCCAGATAGGCGGCGATATCTTCTGCACCTCTTTTCAGCTGCACGCTCATGTTGGGGCGGGCGGTTTCGTCGTCCAGGTAGTCTTTGATGAAGCGGATCGGATCTTTTGAATAGGCGGCAATGTTGTCTTCGGTCCAGACAAGCCCCTCTTGTCCGGCGCGGATCATATCATCGGTGAACATGCCAATAGGCAGGCGTTCGCTTCCATTCAAGTAGTCAGTTTCTGTACCCGCAACGCGCCCGACCACGCCAAATAGATTCGGTCCGGTGATTCCACCTTTGACCAGAACCTCATCACCCTTGATGATCGCGTGGCACGAGGAACACCGGTTATAAAGCGCCTTTCCTTTGGCTGCGTCCCCGGCGGCGCTGACCTGCGAGGACAGCGACAGAGCGAAAACAAACGTGATCAGGGGAAATTTGGGCATGGGATGCGTCCTGCTGAGAATTGTCCTTGCCCGCGCCTTCTTGCATTCATCTTTGAAGTGCAATCGAAATCGCGTCTCACCCGGGCATTCTGAAATATCTAATTTGAACTCATATATTTAGCTGGGTCAAATCTGGCGAAAGTTGAAATTTTCATGGCCAAAATCAGGAAAATTATGGGTGATTTCACCTGAAATCTCCGGCCAGAATACTGAGACCCATCAGGGTGACGGGCGTGCCCAAAGCAAACCGAATCACCCCAAGCAGACGTGGGCGAGCAAAGGTGGATTTTTCCGGTCAAACCGGCCCGGACCTTGAAAAAATACCCTGACGTTGTGACATGAATGCCCAGATGCGGCGTAGTGCGCGCCTATGACCGCTGGACGAACCGATTTCTCCCGGATAGATAGCCGCGATGAGACGCCGCTTTGATGCGGTGCTGATGCATGTTTGCCCGGTATCCTCCGGGCGCCGGAATCGGAGAAAACCTCGTGTCCCACGCAGAAGACCACGAAGGCACCCGCAGAGATTTCCTCTACTACGTCGCTGGCGGCGCAGGTGTCGTTGCGACGGGTGCAGCCGTATGGCCCCTGATCAACCAAATGAATCCCTCGGCAGACGTTCAGGCGCTGTCCTCGATCCGTGTGGACGTGAGCGGCGTTGAGCCGGGGACGCAGCTGACTGTGAAATGGCTGGGTAAACCCGTCTTTATCCGTCACCGCACCGGTGCCGAGATCCAAGAGGCCAAAGAGCAGGACGCCGAAGGTCTGGATGCGCTGCCCGATCCGCTGGCGCGCAACTTCAACCAACCGGCTGATGCGCCCGCGACCGACGAAAACCGCGTCATGCCCTCGCCCGAGGGCGAAGCCCCCGGTGCCTGGCTGGTTCAGATGGGCGTATGTACGCACCTGGGCTGTGTGCCGCTGGGTGATGCCGGTGACTTTGGCGGCTGGTTCTGCCCCTGCCACGGTTCGCACTACGACTTGGCTGGCCGAATCCGTAAAGGCCCCGCGCCTGAAAACCTGCCTGTTCCGCCTGCGGAATGGACAGACAACAGCACCATTAAACTCGGCTAAGGGAGACCCAGATGTCCGGAATTCCCCACGATCATTACGAGCCGAAGACAAACGGCGAGAAATGGCTGAACAGCCGCCTGCCCATCGTCGGCCTGATTTACGACACCATCATGATCCCCACCCCCAAGAACCTGAACTGGTGGTGGATCTGGGGCATCGTCCTGGCGTTCTGCCTGGCGCTGCAAATCGTCACCGGTATCGTTCTGGTGATGCACTACACCCCGCATGTTGATCTGGCCTTTGCCAGCATCGAGCACATCATGCGCAACGTGAATGGCGGCTATATGCTGCGCTACCTGCACATGAACGGCGCATCGCTGTTCTTTGTTGCGGTCTACATCCACATCTTCCGTGGCCTGTTCTACGGCTCGTACAAAGCCCCGCGTGAGATCACGTGGATCATCGGGATGCTGATTTACCTGATGATGATGGGTACTGCCTTCATGGGCTATGTTCTGCCCTGGGGTCAGATGTCCTTCTGGGGAGCGACCGTGATCACCGGACTGTTTGGCGCGATCCCTTTCGTTGGTGACGCGATCCAGACCTGGCTGCTGGGTGGACCCGCGGTGGATAACGCTACGCTGAACCGCTTCTTCTCGTTGCACTATCTGCTGCCGTTCGTGATTGCGGCGCTGGTGATCGTGCATATCTGGGCCTTCCACACCACCGGCAACAACAACCCCACGGGTGTTGAGGTTCGCCGTACGTCGAAAGCTGATGCCGAGAAAGACACTCTGCCCTTCTGGCCGTATTTCGTGATCAAGGATCTGTTCGCACTGGCCGTGATCCTGGTCGTGTTCTGGGCGGTTGTCGGCTTCATGCCGAACTATCTGGGCCACCCCGATAACTACATTGAAGCCAACCCGCTGGTCACGCCGGCACACATCGTGCCTGAATGGTACTTCCTGCCATTCTACGCGATCCTGCGTGCCTTCACCGGCGAGGTCTGGGTTGTGCAATTCGCCAGCTTCATCACCGGCGGCATCATCGACGCCAAATTCTTTGGTGTTCTGGCGATGTTCGGTGCGATCCTGGCGATGGCGCTGGCCCCGTGGCTGGACACATCGACAGTGCGTTCGGGCAAATACCGTCCGATGTTCAAATGGTGGTTCTACCTGCTGATCGTCGACTTCTTTGCCCTGATGTGGCTGGGTGCGATGCCCGCCGAGGAGCCCTATGCGACCTTCTCGCTGATCGCGTCCGCCTACTGGTTCGCCTATTTCTTCGTGATCCTGCCGATCCTGGGTGTAATCGAAAAGCCCGATGCACAGCCGGAGACGATCGAAGAAGACTTCAACGCGCATTATGGCAAGGCTGACGCCGACGCCACGCCGGCCGAGTAAGAAGAGGGACCGGAAACATGTTCAAGAAACTTGCAATCGGTGCCGCGTTTGCCTTGGCCCTTACCCCTGCTGCGTCTTTCGCGGCAGGTGGCGGCGAGCAGCATATCGAGGATTTCCACTTCTCGTTCGAAGGGCCGTTTGGCACCTGGGATCAGAACCAGCTGCAGCGCGGTCTTCAGATCTATACCGAGGTCTGCGCGGCCTGCCACGGCCTGCAATATGTACCTCTGCGTGATCTGGAAGCGCTGGGATACTCGGAAGAAGAAGTGATCGCCTATTCGGCAGAGAACTTCGAAGTGTTCGATCCCGAGCTGGATGATTTCCGCGCGGCCATCCCGACCGACCACTTCCCGGCCAACAATGGCGTTGGTGCACCGGACCTGAGCCTGATGGCCAAAGCACGTGCCGGATTCCACGGCCCATACGGTCTGGGGATCAACCAGCTGTTCAAAGGCATGGGTGGTGCGGAATACATCGCCTCGCTGCTGGACGGTTATACCGGTGAGGAAAAAGAAGAGGCCGGCACCATTCTCTATGAGAACAAGGCTTTCCCCGGTGGATGGATTTCAATGGCACCTCCTATGTCGGATGATCAGGTTGAATTCGCCGATGGCCACCCCGCCACGGTCGAAGCCATGTCCGAGGATATTGCGGCCTTCCTGATGTGGACGGCTGAGCCCAAGATGATGGAGCGCAAGTATTCCGGTTTTGTCGGCGTGATCTTCCTGTCGGTTCTGTCGGTGCTGCTGTACCTGGTGAACAAACGCCTGTGGGCCGGTGTCAAAGGTAAGCGCAAAGACTAAGGTTTTTGCATCGCTGAAATTAAAAACCTCCGCGCCGGAAGGCTGCGGGGGTTTTTTGTTGCAGGCGAGGTGAAGGGGCCAGCCCCTTCTTGGCCTACGGCCAATTCATCCCCGAGATATTTATGGCCAGATGAAGGACGGATCAGGCTTTGAGTTGGCTGCTCGTGTGACCGGTGATCGTGGCGGTGACGATCTGGCCCTCGGGTTGGGGGGTGGTGAAGGTGACTTCGGTGAATTGCTCGGTACGGCCCATATGCGGGTTCTCCATCAGAATGTGATGGGTTTTACCCAGTTGGGCGGTCAGGTGCTTGGCGACCTGCGCATCGCCAGCGGCGCGCAGGCGGGCGGCACGGGATTTGATGATATTGCCGTTGATCTGCTGCGGAATGCGGGCTGCCGGGGTGCCTTCGCGTTTGGAAAAAGGGAAGACGTGCAACCAGGTCAGATCGCAGTCGGTGACGAGCTTCAGCGAGTTCTCGAAATGCGCCTCGGTCTCGGTCGGGAAGCCAGCGATGATATCCGCGCCAAAGGTCATGTCGGGGCGCAGCTTGCGGGCCTCTTCGGTGAAGCGGATGGCGTCGTCGCGCAGGTGGCGGCGTTTCATGCGTTTCAGGATCAGATCGTCGCCATGTTGCAGCGACAGGTGCAAATGCGGCATCAGGCGCGGTTCCGTCGCGATAGCCTGCATAAGGTTTTCATCGACCTCGATCGAGTCGATCGAGCTGATCCGCAGGCGCGGCAGGTCGGGAACCAGCTTGAGGATACGCATCACCAGATCACCTAGCTTCGGCTGAGCAGGCAGGTCAGCGCCCCATGAGGTCAGGTCGACGCCGGTCAGCACGACCTCGTTATAGCCCCGGTCCACCAGCCGCTTGATTTGGTCCACCACCACGCCCGCAGGGACGCTGCGCGAGTTGCCACGCCCGTAGGGAATGATGCAGAAGGTGCAACGATGATCACAGCCGTTCTGGACCTGCACATAGGCGCGGGATCGGGTGCCGAAGCCATCGATCAGGTGACCTGCAGTCTCGGTCACGGACATGATGTCATCGACCTGTACCGCCTCGGTCTGACCGATGAAATCAGCGGCCATGCCTTTCCAGGTGTCGGGCTGCATCTTCTCGGTATTGCCGATGACCGCGTCGACCTCGTCCATTTTGGCGAAGGTTTCAGGTTCGGTCTGGGCGGCGCAGCCGGTGACGATCAGGCGCGCATCGGGGTTTTCCCGGCGCAGCTTGCGGATTTCCTGCCGGGCTTTGCGCACGGCCTCGGCCGTCACGGCGCAGGTGTTCACCACCACGGCGTTCGACAGGCCTGCCTGTTGTGACAGTTCTTTCATCGCCTCGGTCTCATAGGCGTTCAAGCGGCAGCCCAGAGTGGTGAACTTGGGCGCGCTCATCCCAGCATCCCCAGAAACTCAGGGGTCAGCGTTCCCGAGAAGACATGGGCCGTGGGGCCGGTCATCCAGACGCCATCCTCGCGCCAGTCGATCCAGATCGTGCCACCGTCCAGTTCGATCTGCACCTTGCGCCCGGTCAAGCCGCGCCGTGCAGCCGCCACCGCTGTGGCACAGGAGGACGAGCCAGAGGCCAGCGTGATGCCCACGCCGCGCTCCCACACGCGCATACGGATGTGATCGGGGCCGATGATCTGCGCCACCTGAACGTTTGTGCGTTCGGGATAAAGCGGGTGATATTCGTAGCGCGATCCGAATTCTTCCAGCGGGATTGCCTCGGCATTGTCCACAAAAAAGGTGCAGTGCGGGTTGCCCATTCCGGTCGCCGAAGGCCCGCCTTCGATGGGCAGTTCCAGCGTATCAACCTCTTCGGCCAGCGGGATCTGGTGCCACTCCAGCTGCGGCGGGCCCATATTGACCGAGGTCAGCCCGTTGCCCGCGTCGCGCGCATAAAGCGTGCCGCGTTCCGTCGTCAGGGTCAGCTCAGGCTTGCCGGTTTCCTCCATCAGGAAGCGGGCGATGCAGCGCGTGGCATTGCCGCACGCGGCCGAAGTCGACCCGTCCGCGTTGTAGAACACCAGATGCGCATCCGATTCGCCGTTTTCGATGACTGCCAACTGATCAAAGCCAACGCCAAACTGACGGTGCCCGATTCCCTTTGCCAGGGCTGGTGTTAGGTCAATGCTTTGCGCACGCGCATCCACAATGACAAAGTCATTGCCCAGCCCGTGCATCTTCATGAAGGGCAAACCCGAAGTCAGTATTCGTTGCATGGCGGGCATATAACCCTGCCTTTGAAATGAATCCACCCTATCGCGCAGATTCCTGAAAAAAGGGGTTGACCCCCCAGCGTCCCCTGCCTAATTAGGCCGCCTATCGGGTCGCCGGAACGTAAGAAATTACAGGCGAAACGATGCGTGAAATAAGGACTTGCACCCGATCGGGAAAATGCCTTAGAGAGCGCCACGGATCGAAGGATCCAGACAAAAGAGTGGGCCGTTAGCTCAGTTGGTAGAGCAACTGACTTTTAATCAGTGGGTCGCAGGTTCGAATCCTGCACGGCTCACCACTTTTTTCCTTTCTACAATGTTGTGTGTGAGTGATCTCTGGTCTTCTGCCATCGGGGTTTGTCTAACAGAAACAATGTAACACGGTTTCTGGTGTTGTGTTCTACGGCCGCATGGCAATGCGCCACATGGTTTGGATCGTTTTGTCATCCAGTTTGTAAGGTTTTCAATGGTCCGGAAAGAGGCGAGGCCCATATCCGCATAGCGAACAGCTATAAGATTTTGAAAAACATCAAGTTGGGTTACTCAACAGCCACTCCCTGATCCAGAACCATATTTAGAACAAACTCTGTTGCCGGGTCTGTTAGTTCGTGATCGGCAATGGCCTTGAACTGTTGGTGCAGTGGGGTCTTTCCCCAATTTCGCGTAGCGAAAGCAATCCGAGCCGCGAGGGTACGATCTCTTTCCAGAACCGTTAATAGGATTGCGATAATCTCACCTCTGAACCTCGGCTGAGACGATCCAGCCTCTGTTAAAGCCCGGACGAACGCCCATTTGTCATCATCCGTCATTTGATTACCTTGAAGTACCAGATCAATCGATTTGATTGCCAATGCTCCATCTGCCTCTATGCCAGCAAGCGCCCATTCAAATGCGTTTAGGCCCCCGTTATTTAGTGCTTTGATGTATCGCTGACGTACGATTGAGCGGGCATGCGTGTCGCTTTGCAGGCCAAGCAGGCGTATGATGGTGGGCCTGTAGACAAAGCGATCCAGTCTATTGAGCTCTTCCAAGATCTGGTTCGTTGAAACCCTGTCTCCTATCGGGCGCACCAAGTCGTAGGGTGCTCGACCAATTTCAATCAAGGCAGTGCTGTGTAATACGTGATCAGAGTGCCACAGATAGTCAGAGAAGAACGAAATTCGGTCAGAGCTATCCGTTTCTCCATAAGTCCAAAGCTGACCGACGGAGCGAAGTTTCCCGATAAACTCTTTTCGCTCTGGGGTCATCGTGAATATGCGTTTCCATCCCCTCGAAAAACTGCGCCCGGCTCTGTCTGTGCGCGTTGCTCCATATGTGAAAAGAACTGTATTCGTTGGATCAGAGCGGAACGCGCGCCTCGTTACGCTATCAACCAGAAATGGAATTTCGGGAATTTCTTTTAACCTGTCGTCCGAGCCCTTTAAGACTCGTCTAATTGAGAACTTGAATGGGTTCCCTGACGTGGGGCCAGCCAATACGATGACCTCGGCGGCAAGGACGTGATCAGCAATAGAGGCTTTTGGAAGCTCTACACAAACCGTACAAGCATGCAAAACGCGGGGAGCTGTTAGCCCAACAAAGCAGGTCAGAACGATCAAAAAACTTCGTATACTTGAACGCATCGTGTTTTCATCTTTTTCGAAACGACAAACAACAACATCGTTTTATAGAGATTTTTGTGTCCACAGGATAGTCAATGCCGGGAATAGTCTCCTCGCCAATCAACGAGAGCTAAGAAAAGGTTTGATTTCCGCACACTCCAGACTTTGTGTAACCAGTCCCGAACGTCAAAATGTGCAGACGGGTCGGAATGGGCTTCAATGCTGTTCGAATGGTCACGGTACAAAAGAACTAAGATACGCTTCTACAACGCCTCGTTAGCGGATCTCAGGTCCAAATCCTCCACGGCTCACCACTTTTTCAGAACAAATTACGCAAATGATTTAAGTCAGGTAACTTTCATCCATTACTTTAAACATCCGGTGGGCTTTCCTCGAAACTGAACCTGTCGCGGTGACCAACTAAATGGGTTGAATATCCGGAAACTGACAAGGCACGGAAATAGCGCCTCGCCCATCTTTTCCAAACCGAATGTCATTTTTCAAAACGACACTAGGGCTTACTTACCGCTGATCTTGGGCTTTCTTTTTCCATTTACCCTCTTACAGTTTCCAAACATCGACACATCAAAAGAGGCCTTGGACCGTGGCACGTATCGAAAACCTCTCGGCGCGATTGTTCAATGTTCCGCTGGCCGAGGTGCTGGTGGACGCAAAGCACGGCGATCACACGTTTTTCCAGCTTGTCACCGTCACGGTTCGCACGGATGACGGGGCCGAGGGGGTTGGCTATACCTATACCGGAGGCAAAGGCGGTCATGCCATTCTTGCGATGATCCAGCATGACTTGGCACCTTTTCTGGTCGGAAAGGACTCGGATCATATAGAAGATCTGTATGACGCCATGCAGTGGCATGTGCACTACGTGGCGCGGGGCGGCATCGCCTCATTTGCGATTTCGGCCGTCGATATTGCGCTGTGGGATCTGCGCGGCAAACGCACCGGCGCACCGCTTTGGCAAATGGCCGGGGGTACAGCGGACCGCTGCAAGGCTTATGCGGGGGGGATCGATCTGAACTTCTCGCTCGACAAGTTGTTGCGCCAGACCGAGGGCTATCTGTCACGCGGGTTCAACGGGGTGAAGATCAAGGTCGGCCAGCCTGATCTGGCTGATGATCTGGCCCGCGCAAAAGCTGTACGCGAGATGTTGGGGGCGGATAGGTTCTTTATGGTCGACGCGAATTATTCAATGACAGTGGATCAGGCGATCACCGCCGCTAAGGGATTCGCCGAGCACGATATCCTGTGGTTCGAAGAACCCACGATTCCTGATGACTACAAAGGCTATGGCCGTATCGCTGACGCCACGGGTGTTCCGCTGGCCATGGGGGAAAACCTGCACACCATCCATGAGTTCGAATACGCCTTTGACGACGCCAAACTAAGCTTCATCCAACCCGACGCGTCGAATTGCGGCGGCATCACCGGCTGGCTGCGGGTCGCGGCGCTGAGCGCCAAGCACAATATCCCTGTATGCAGCCACGGGATGCAGGAGCTGCACGTCAGTCTTGTGTCCGCGCAACCCAACGCGGGTTGGCTTGAGGTTCATTCTTTTCCCATCGACCAGTACACGACCCGCCCTCTGGTCGTTGAAAACTGTCTGGCGGTGGCCCCGAACACGCCGGGCATTGGGGTCGAATTTGATTGGGACAAGCTGAACGCCGAACATATGGAAGTGCCCGCGTAAGTCACGCGGGCACAGGTGCGCGCGTTACGCAAACACTTCTTTGAACCGGTCCACGCACAAACGGAACCCGTCCTCGAAATTGCCATTGCCGGGGTGATAGACACTTTCGAAGGACACCACGCCATCATAGCCATCCGAGCGGAGCGCAGCGGCAATCGGGGCGAACAACTCGGCCAGCTGACCCTCGCCCATCCGGCGCACTTCGAGCGTTGCGCGTGGCGTGTCCACCTTGACGTCC
Source organism: Ruegeria sp. J8 (assembly GCF_056531925.1). Classification (NCBI taxonomy): domain Bacteria; kingdom Pseudomonadati; phylum Pseudomonadota; class Alphaproteobacteria; order Rhodobacterales; family Roseobacteraceae; genus Ruegeria; species Ruegeria sp. J8. The sequence goes on along the minus strand of NZ_JBQFMR010000003.1, from coordinate 24,858 downwards.
TTGATGTGGATATGCCCCAGATAGCCACCGCGCAGCTCGTCATACCCGTCGGGATAGGCCAGTTCATGACACCAGCAGTTGTTGCCGGGGTCCCACAGGACCTTCAGCACATCTTTGGCGTCAAGATCGTCAATCAGCTTGCGCGCGGTGTAGTTCGAGTTCACCAGCGTACCGTTCCCGGTCTCGACAACCAGCGTCACGCCCTCGGCTTTAGCCAGTTCTACGGCAGGCGCGATCAGGGGCGGCATCGTATCCCAGACACCATGGGCAACGTTCCATTTCTCGGCCCCGTTTTTGCCCCACAGAATCTGTTCTTTCCTTTGGGTCATGATCCGTACCAGCGGAGAGCCGACGATATGCGCCATGTCGATCACCCGCTTCAGCGCGTCCATATGTTTGACATGCAGCTCGTCTCCGGGCTGGTTGGCGGCTGTCATACCCGCGAAAATATGGCGCGACAGGCATGAGACGGGTTTGCCCCGATCCCGCAACAGCGCATCAATCTCGGCAATCTCCTGCGGGCTGTGATCGCCCACTTCGGTATCGCCGACGAATTGAAGTTCAGCATAGTCCAGACCGAATTCATCCATGACATCAACCGCATGTTTCAGATCGCGGGAAATCCCGTCGCAAATTACTCCTAATTTCATGACGGGCCTCCTTTAGCGATGCAGTTCGGCGCCGATGATCTCTTCGATCACCTTTGTGCAGATCCAGTTGTCGCCATCGGGGTATTTCGTTTTCCCGGCGTGAAAGATCTGCATCGCGGACGCGGCGGTCTGCATCGGAACCCCAAGCTCTCCGGCCACGGCCAGCGATATGGTCAGGTCCTTGTGCATGGTGGCGATATGGCTGCCGGTGGCGACAAACTTGCGATCAATGATGTTTTCAAGCGCCGTGTTCACCACGCCGCAGCCCGCGCTGGAGGACGCGAACACGTCCAGCAGGGCCTGACCGCTGACACCAGCCTTGGCAGCAAGGGCCGCAGCCTCGAACGTGGCCGAAAAGATCGAGCCGATCAGCGATTGCAGACAGGCTTTGACGGTCTGTCCGTCGCCGGCATGTTCCCCCACCCGGTGAATGGTGCCGGAAACGGCCTGCATCACCTCGGCGTTCTGGTCCAGAACCTCGGGCGCGGCGGCGGCCATCATTGTCAACGTGCCATTCTGCGCGCCGGGAAACCCGCCCGAAACGGGTGTGTCGATCAGGTGAATGCCTGACCCTTCCATGTCCTGCGCAATGCCGCGCGCTTCGGCGGGTGTGATCGTGGCCGACAGGATCACGGTTCCGCCCTTGGTCATGTTGGCCACCAGCCCATCCTCGCCCAGAATGACCGCGCGGGCCTGATCGCCGTTCATGACCATGACAAACACGCTGGCGGCGTGACGACCCACCTGACCCACGCTGTCCTTTGCCAACCCACCCATATCGGCAAATGCGGCCATGCGTGTTTCGCTCAGGTCAAAGCCCGAGGTTTCAAAGCCATTCTTGATCAGGTTCTTGGCCAGCCCGCTGCCCATATCCCCAAGACCGATTACGCCTGCGGTTTTCATTCGGAAACCTCCCGTTTTTCAGCCCTATCGGAGCGGGCTGATGCTGTGAAAAAGATGCGGTCCTGCATCGGTTTTCGCGGGGGTTTCACGCGTCTTGCAAAAGACGTCGGGCGCGTCCCAAAGACACCCCGCTGCCCGGTTAGGTGCGATCAGTAAAAGGGGATTACTGCCGTCAGGCAAGCACTTAAATGCAGCACCGATCAGGTAAAGGCTGCCATCAGGCCGCGCAGTTCGGCCAAGCCGCGCATCCGGCCAATCAAAGGGTAACCCGGCGTGCTGTGGCCGCCCCGGTCAGACAGCAACTCCTGCCCATGATCCGGGCGCATCGGAATTTGCCAATCGCTGCGGCCTGCTTGTTTTCTTCGTTTCTGCTCGGCCATCAATTCCCGCACGGTGCCCGCCATGTCGGTGTCGCCTTCCAGATGCGCGGCCTCGTAGAAATCGGGTTTTTCTGCGTCCGATCCTGCAATTCGTTTCGTGTTTCGCAGATGCGCGAAGTGGATTTTGCTGCCATGCCTGCGGACAAATTCCGGCCCGTCGAAACTGGCCGCCACGCCCAGCGATCCGGTACACAGCGTCGCGCCATTTGCTGGCAGGTCAACCGCGTCCAGAACGGCACCGTAGTCATCCACGCTGGACATCACGCGCGGTAGCCCGAGCAGAGAAAATGGCGGATCGTCCGGGTGACAGCACAGGCGCAGACCATGCTCCTGCGCGACCGGGGCAACCTCGGCCAAAAAGTCGACAAGGTGTGCGCGCAACCGGGTGCGGTCGATGTCGCGGTAGGTGTCCAGCAGGGCGCGGACATCCTCGACGCTCCACTGGTCATTGGCACCCGGTAGCCCGGCGGTGACATTGTGTTGCAGCCGGGATTTGGCCGTGTCGGACATTTCGGCGAACCGTTTGGAGGCCGCGTGCTGGACAAGTTCGGAATAATTCTCGGACGCGCCGGGACGTTTCAGGATGTGGATGTCGAACGTAGCAAAATCAGTCAGATCGAACAGCATGGAAGAGCCGCCATGGGGTTGCGGCGCGCGCAGGGCGGTGCGGGTCCAATCGAGGATCGGCATGAAGTTGTAGCACACCACCTCAATCCCGCGAGACGCCAGCGCGCGCAGGCTGAATTTATAGGCCTCAAGATGCGCTGCCATGTCCGTCGTCTGTGTTTTGATCGTCTCGGAAACGGGCAGGCTTTCGACGACGTCCCATTCAAAGCCGGCCTCGGCCAGCATGGCTTGCCGGTCGGCAATAGCCGGGACGTCCCAAGGCTGACCGGGCGGGATGTGGTGCAAGGCGGTGACGATGCCCTGAACGCCCACCTGATGCAGATCGGACAGGGCAATCGGGTCTTCTGGGCCAAACCAGCGCCAGCATTGTTTCATGGCAGCCATCCTTCATAAAGCGGGTGATCGGGTGTGATGGGCAGTGCCACTCGCTGCCCACTGCGTGCCGCATGGTAGATCGCGGTGACAAGACTGACCGAGGCCGCACCTTCGGCAAGCGTCACCGCCGTGTTCGGCTGCCCGCGCAGGGCTTTGCTGATTTCTGCGAAAAACCCCTCAAATCCGGCGGGTTCCGTGGGTGCGCGGCTAAGCACGGTGTCGATGTCTTTCTGCCGGGCGGGGTCGCGGGCCGTGAAGGTCCATTTCGCCTGACCCGGCGCGTAAGGTTCGGTGCCCGAGGTTGCGGTCAGGTGTTCAAACACGATCCGCAGGCGTGTTTCGTCCGTTGCCGCGCCCAGAGTGATGTTGCTGGTGCACAACGCGCCCGATGTCATGGCAAAGCAGATGGCCGCGCAGTCTTCGGTTTCGATCGGGTTGACCCGCGTTGTCACCATCGCCGAAACCGACGCAATGTCACCCGCGATATGTGTCAGCAGGTCGTGGTTGTGGATCGCATGGCCCAGCACAGCCCCACCGCGCTCGCCCTCCCACGTTCCGCGCCAGCGGACAGCGTAGTAATCGGCCCCGCGCGACCAGTGCGTTTCAAGCGCGGCGGTCTGGACGGCGCCGGTCAGACCTTCGTTCTGCAAGTGGCGGAGTTGCGACAGGGCCGGACCCCAGCGGTATTGAAAGACCGGGAACACCTGCTTGCCCGTGTTTCGCGCCGTTTCGATGATCTGGTCCACATCCCGCATCGAGGTGGCCAGAGGTTTCTCGCACACCACGTGCTTTCCGGCCTTCAGCGCGGCCAGCGTGATCGGCACATGCAGATGCGGCGGCAGGCAGATATCAATAAGGTCGATGGAGGGATCATCCAGTGCATCCTGAATCTCGGTGAGCGCCGCGAAATCAGCATCGCCCCTGATCTGTTCAATCCGGGCTGCATCCTTATCGACAACGGCGGCCGCGCGGAACCTATCGCCAAGCTGAGACAGCGCCGCCAGATGTTGCGCTCCGATACCCGCGCCGAGGATTGCGACATTGATCATGACGCCTCTGCCATTTCCTGCGCCCGCAGCGCCAGTTCCATGACCGTGAAGCAATGCGCCTGCGTCATCGCGGTTTCGGTGCGGTGTTGGATATCATGGGCCAGACGCGCGAAATACGGCAGGCCAGCGCCTGAGGCGTCGATCTTTTCACACCGCTCACCATTGACCAGAATCAGGTGATCTGTACCGGGTGCGCCGCCTACGTCCACATATTTACGCAGTTCGATATACCCCTCGGTTCCCAAGATCGTCAGCCGCCCATCACCCCAATTGGGCAGCGCTTCGGGCGTGTACCAATCCACCCGGATATAGCCAGTGGCATGGGCGCTGCGCAGGCTAAGCTCTCCGAAATCCTGCAACTCGGGGTCGTCGGGATTGGCATAGTTGGCGACAAATGCGTTGGTGATCTGGGCCGTATCCGACCCAGTATAGTGCAGAAACTGATCAATCTGGTGCGAGGCGATATCAGCCAAAATCCCCCCGTACCGGTCGCGTTTGAAGAACCAGTCCGGTCGGGTGGGTTTGTTCAGGCGGTGCGGGCCCAACCCGATGGTCTGCACGACACGCCCGATAGCCCCTGCCGAAACCAACTCGCTGGCGCGGGTGCTAACGGCGGTTTCGAACCGTTCTGAGAAATTGACCGACCAGATGCGCCCGGTCTCGGCCACGGCCCCTTTTATCTGATCCAACTGTTCGAAGGATGTACACCCGGGCTTGTCGGTCATAACATCCATGCCGTTTTGCATGGCCTTGACCGTCAGCGCCGCGCGGTCTGCCGGAACGGCCGAGACCAGGGCCAGATCGGCACCCCAGCCAAGCGCGTCCTCCAGGCGGTCAAACCGGGGGATGTCGGGGAACCGTTTCACATAACCGGGCAGAGTGACGGGGTCTCCCTCCGTCCAATAGCCGACACAGACAACCCCCGCTTTGCGCATGTTTTCAGTCATGCCATAGATATGGCGGTGATCCAGCCCAAGGGCGACGCAGGTCAGGCTCATGCGGATACTCTCGTTTTCAGGCCGGTTTCGCTGGCGATTTGCATCGCATCAATGACCGCATGGGTCAAAAGCGCGCTGCGGCCCGTGGCCATGGGCGGGCGTCCCGTGCGGATCGCTTCGGCAAAATCTTCGATCACCGATTGGTGCCATTCATGGGTAAAGGCCATCGGATCGGCGCCACCTCCGGTCGTTGCCGTTTCGCCGAAGGTTGTCTGAGTTCCATCCATCGCGGTGATCGTCAACACGCCTGCGCCCAGATGCGCCTTGGCGCGGGTGCCTTGGATCGTGATGGTCTCGGCCATGCCCGGAAATGCGGCGGTGGTGGCCATCAAATTTCCGATGGCACCGCTTTCAGTTTCGAACAAAGCACCGGCCCAATCCTCGGCCTCCAGATCATGCAGAGGCGTCTGCCGCATCATGGCCTGAACCGAGGTGATCGGTCCCAGCAGCCACATAGCCAGATCCAACGTATGGATCGCCTGCGAGATCATCACACCACCGCCATCGCGCGCATAGGTGCCGCGCCCCGGCGCGTCATAGTAGCTTTGGTCACGCCACCACGGCACACAGATATCGACCGTCGCGATTGAGCCCAGCTCGCCTGCCTCCAAGGCCGCCTTCAGCGCAGCCGAGGCCGCTCGTGCGCGGTGTTGAAACACGATGCCCAACGGCACCCCGGCAGTTTCGCACAGTTCGACGATCCGGGTGGCGGCTTGTAAATCCCGCTCAACCGGCTTTTCCATGAGAATAGGTTTACCTGCCGCTACAAGGGTTTGCACAAGTGACAAGCGCTGGTCCGGTGGGGTGGCGATGATTGCGAAATCGACGGATGGATCATTGGCGATCTCCTGAACCGATGCATAGGCCCGCGTGCCATGCCGGTTCGCAAATTGCGCGGTTTTTCCAGGGTCGCGACCCAGAACGCCAGCCAGTTTCAGGCCGCAGTCCGATGCGGAGATCGCAGCAACATGGGTGCCCGCAACCATCCCCAAACCAATCAGCGCAATGTTCATTCTTCCCCCCGGTTCCTGGGATCAGTCTGAGGCTTTGTACCCGAAAGATGCAAGCCGTAAAAAATGTGTTAACTGTTCCTTGGGCAAAGCACGGAGGGGAAATTGACAGGCAATTTAAAGGGCATGGCAGAAGACCTGTATCTGGGCATCAAAGACCTGCCCATAGTGTCCCCGCACGGTCATTGCGACCCAAGCTGGTTCGCGCAGGATGCAGCCTTTCCCAACCCGGCCGAGCTGTTGGTGGTGCCCGATCACTATGTGTTCCGCATGCTCTATTCCCAAGGCGTTCCGCTAGAGCAACTGGGGGTGGGCCCTGCGGGACGCGATGCGGATCCGCGTCAGGTGTTTCGCACCTTCGCCGCCCATTGGGACCTGTTTCTGGGCACGCCGTCGCGGATCTGGATCAGCTATGTTCTGCGCGAAACTCTGGGGATTTCTCAAGATCTGTCGCCGGACACCGCCGATGCGATCTATGATCAGATTGCCGACCGTCTGGTGCAGCCCGCGTTCCGGCCAAGGGCGCTCTTCCAACGGTTCGGGATCGAGGTTCTAGCCACCACGGACTCGGTTCTGGATGATCTGGCTCATCACAAGGCGATCCGCGACAGCGGTTGGAGCGGGCGCGTTGTTCCAACTTTCCGCCCCGACGGGGTTCTGGATGGAGCGGACCCGGATTTCGTCCAGAACCTGACTGCACTGGGTGCGATGACCGGTTGTGATGTCGGTAGCTTCAGCGGTTATATTGAAGCCCTGCGCCAGCGGCGTGCCACGTTCATCGAACTGGGTTGCACGGCCACCGACCACGGGATCGAGAAAGTGCAGACCGAATGGCTGGACGATCCCTACCCGATCTATCAACGGTTGCGGCAGGGCGCAGGCAGCGCCGAGGATGCACGGCGGTTCTATGGTCATATGCTGATCGAAATGGCGCAGATGTCGGTCGAGGACGGGCTGACCATGCAAATCCACGCGGGCAGCAGACGCAACACCAACCGCGCTGTGATGCAGGGCTTCGGGCGTGACAAAGGGGCAGACATTCCCATCGCGATGGATTGGGTGCATGGACTGGACGCGCTGCTGAACCGTGTTGGCAATTCGCCAAAGCTCCGCATAATCCTGTTCACACTGGACGAAGGCACCTATGCCCGAGAGCTCGCCCCGATGGCGGGTCACTGGCCCTGTCTGCGCATTGGCCCGCCGTGGTGGTTCCATGACAGCCCTGCGGGGATCGCGCGCTATTTCGATCAGGTGGTGGAAACGGCAGGTTACTTCAATTTGGCCGGGTTCAACGACGACACCCGCGCCTTTCTGTCGATCCCGGCGCGCCACGACATGTGGCGGCGCGGCGTGGCGCTGCATCTGTCCCAGCAAATCGAGCGTGGATATTTCGGGATGGTCGACGCCAAACGGCTGGCGCAACTTTTGACCACTGATCTCGCGCGGCAGGTCTACGGGCTGGAGCTATAGTATGGGGCTGATACTGCATTTCGGCCTCGGCAACTTCGCTCGTGCGCATTTGCTGGACTACACCGATCAGGCGCAGGGCTGGGATTTGGTCGGAGTCAGCTTGCGGTCTACAGCGATCCGGGACGGGTTGGCGCAGCAAGGGTTTGACTATGACCTGTGCGTGCAGGGTCAAGGTGTCCGGCGCATCCGGGTTCTGCGCGATGTTCTGACCCTACCCGATGACCGAGACGCGATTTTCCAGGCCATGGCTGAGGCAGATATCATCTCGGCCACAGTGACCGAGAAGGGCTATCATTTGGACAGCGCAGGTCGGTTGCAGTTGGACGATCCGGCCATCGCCACTGATCTTACAGGGCAAGGCCCGTCGACCCTGATCGGATTTCTGGCCTTCGGGCTTGCGGGGCGCAATAGCCCGGTATCGGTGCTGAGTTGTGACAATCGGGTGGGCAACGGCGACGCCCTGAAAACGGCCGTTGCTGATTTCGCCGCGGCCGCAGGGCTGGATCTGAACTGGGACAGGCTGAGCTTTCCAAGCGCGATGGTTGACCGGATCACTCCGGCGACCACGGATGCGGTGCGCGCCATCAGCGGCGATCCCATGGCCGTCCCGACCGAAGCGTTCTCGGAATGGGTGATCGAAGACAACTTCGCAGGCCCGCGCCCCGACTGGCCGGGCGTGCAATTCGTCAAGGACGTCGCTCCGCACGAATTGCGCAAATTGCGAATGCTGAACGGTGCGCATTCGCTGCTGGCCTACGCGGGGTTGGGACGTGAGCTAACCTATGTGCATGAGGCGATCCGCGACCCTGTTCTGCGTCCGCTTGTACAGGATTTGATGGCCGATGCCGGAAGAACGCTGCCAGACGAGGTACAGGATCAGGTCCCAAACTATGCCGCCGCCTTGATTGCCCGGTTCGAGAACCCCGAACTCGCCCACCGACTGGATCAGATCGCGATGGATGGCAGCCAGAAACTGCCTTACAGGTTCATCCCCACCCTGCGCGAGACCGGATCAGAAGCGGTGGCCGAAGGGGTGCGGGCGTGGATTGCCTATTGTGTGTCAGAGACCGCCAAAGGACGCGCGTTGAACGATCCCTTGGCAGCAGACATCGCGCGGGCGACCCAGCAGGATGAGCCGGACAAAGCGCTGTTGCAGATCATAGGAGCGCAAGATGTGTTGGCTGCGGTGCGGGGATAAGGGCCGCTATCGCTTCTCCCGTTTCCAGATGATCAGCCCGGCGCCCATGATCAGCGCAGCCCCAGTCAGCGTGCTGGCGTCCGGCACGGTATTGAAGAACAGATAACCCCAGATCGCCATGTAGATCAGGAAGGAATAGGTAAAGGGCATTAACTGGTTGGCGGTGCCAAAGCGATGCGCGTTTGTCAGCAATTGGTGGCCGCCCCATCCGAAGACGCCCAGTCCGATCAGCACGATCATGCTCCACAGGTTTTCGGGCTGGATCCAGAACCACACCGCAAAAGGCAACAGGACAACTGTTCCGGTGAGGCCCAGATAGAACTGCATCGTATCAACCGACACGACCCCGGACAGCCGTCGGGTCATGATCGAATACAGCGCCAGTGCCGTCGCGTTATAGACGATCAGTAACATGGTGGGGTGGAACACCGCGCCAAAGGGGCGGACGATCACCAGGACGCCAACAAAGCCCAGAAGGATGGCAAACCACCGCCACGGCCCCACGGTTTCCTTCAGGACAAAGACCGACAGGAAACACACGATCACCGGGCTTGAGAACATGATCGCAGACACCGCTGTCAGCGGCAGGAACCGAAGGGCGTAGAAGTTGAACACCGTGGCCGAAATCAGCAGCAGAGCCCGGCTGATCAGTTGCCACGGATGATCGGTATGAAACCGGCTGGGCTGGAAGCCCCCCTTTGCGATGACACCCAGCGAGATCACAAAATGGCCCGCATAGCGCATAAACGCCAGTTGAAAGGCCGGAAATCCGGCGACGGCCAGCCATTTCGCCCCCAAATCGACAAAGGAAAACAGCAGCCACGCCAGAAGCATCAACACGATGCCCAGACGCGGCAAATCTGCGGTCGATCGGGCGGCGACGGCCATCGCCTAGGGTTTGAACCGGTTGACGTAATAGTCGACCATCTGGCTGACCATATCGTCCGCCTGACCAGTGTCGCGCGCATCGTTCAACGCGGCCAAGGTGCCCTGTGACATCACACTACTGACACCCGCATCGCGCGCCATTTGGTCGTAATACCCGATATCCTTAGCAGCGTTCTTGATCGCAAAGGCCAGTTGATTCGGGTCCTGATTAACGCCGTAGGCGGTGACGAAATCCATCATCCCCGAATGCAGTGGCCCCGCAGCCATCACATCGTACAACTGCTTGCGATCCACCCCAGCCACATCGGCCATGGCGAAAGCCTCGGCCATGGCATTGGCCACGGTCATGCCGAAGAAGTTGTTGATCAGCTTGATCGTGTGCCCCGAGCCGACGGCTCCAAGGTGGAACACGTTCTCACCCAGATCTTCGAGCACAGGTTTTGCGGTGTCGAAAGCGGCCTGATCCCCCGAGGCCATGATGTTCAGCTTGCCCTCCAGCGCGTGTGAGGGCGTGCGCCCCAGCGGTGCGTCCAGATAGCTGCCCCCGGCGGCAGAGACCTCATCCGCGAGGGTCCGCGTGCTGCCGGGCAGCGAGGTGCCAAAGTCCACCACAATGCCGCCGGGCTTCAAACCCGCAATCACGCCGTTTTCCCCGCGCATCCGCGCCTCGACCTGATCCGAAGTGCCCATGCACAGCATCACGATGTCACTGGCAGCGGCCAGATCTTTTGCGTTTTGTGCCTCAACCGCGCCGCGGGCGATCGCAGCATCCAGATGGGTGCGATCGCGGTTGCCCAGAACCGTGACTGCATAGCCCATGTCCAGCAACCGGTTGACCATGGCCCCGCCCATCAGCCCGAGGCCAATAAATCCAACAGAAGGTTTGCTCATGCGAATTCCTTTCCATCAATTCGTCTTAAGTGTCTCTGCGCCCATCCTTTGCGAGCGCGTGTTCAGGCCTGCACCGGCAAGCCCGCACTCTGTTTCGCCAACGCCTCTTCAATCCGGGTGGCGACCGCAAGGGTACGCGCGGCGTCGGCCACATCAATCAGCGGAGCGACCCCGTCCATCACGTCGAGAAAATGATCCAACTGCGCGTCCAGCGGCACGCAGCTTTGGGCCGGTTTGTCGAACTCCACGCGCTCTGACGGGGTGCCCCAATCCTTGCCCTGCCACAGAGTCAGCGACGGGAAACTGATGGCCCCTCTTGTGCCGGTGATCCACATCATGTCCTGATGGGTGGTGCCGATATTGGGATTCTCGCCGATCCCGGCCTCAAACCCCCAGGGGCTGGGCGCGGTATCGGCGAAGCTGATGGTTCCCGTCGCCCCGTTTTCAAATGCAAGCGCCACCGCGCCGCTTTCAATCCTGTCCGTCTCGCGCAGCGAAGCGCCTCGCAAGGCGGCAATCTCGCTAATCTCGCCGATGACAAAGCGTAAAACGTCGATGTCGTGGACAAGATTGATCATCACCGGGCTGCCGCCCGAGGTGCGCCAGTTCTGTTCGAAATAAGCGTCCGGCTTTCGCATCGCCCATAAAAGCGAGACATTGATGACCCGCCCGATGACGCCCTCGGCGATCTTGGCCTTAAGATGTTGAAGGACTTGGTGATAGCGGCGATGGTGGCCGACCAGACTGCGGACCTGAGCCTGTTCAAGGGCACGGGCCAGCGCCTGCGCCTCGGCCACGGTGCCGGCAACGGGTTTTTCGATTAGCATATGCCATCCGCGTGCTGCCGCCGCCATGCCATGCGCGGCGTGCAGATGCGTTGGGGTGGCGATGATGACGCCGTCCACATCGTCCTGAATGTCATCCATACTGGCGAACCGGGTTGCGTCCACACGGATCGACATGTCCGGGTCAGCAAGCCCCACAAGATGACAGCCCGGATGTTGCTTAACGGCTTGGATATGGCGAATGCCGATCAGCCCGCCGCCAACGACGAGGATACGTTTCACTGCGCTGCTCCTGTTGCGCACGGCGTGGAGCCGTTATCTGCCAGAACAGATGTCATGTCCGGTTTCCCTCATGCGCAGAACGGAGAGGTCGAGTCCCACCGATGAATGTCGATATGCGGCTGGGTGGCCAGACGCGCGCGGGCGGCCTCCCAGTTCGAGCGACAGACACGCCAGTCGTGCAATTCGCGGTCAGGGTTGACGCGGGACCGGGCCACGAAATCCGGGAAATGCCCGCGCCCTGTGGGTTGCCCCGTCGCGCTGTAGCGTATGTCGAAGGACCAGCGGAATTGATCCGTGGTGTTGACCAGCGAGGCATGCGGGGTCAGAGGGTGAAACAGGACGATGCCTCCGGCTGTGACCGGCAGGGGGACAGCGGTCGTCTCATCCACAAACCCGTCCGCGATCCCGGTCTGGGTGCGCGCGCAATGGGGCAGGATGTCCTGATCCGGGGCTTTGGCCTGCACTTGCAAACAGCCGTTTTCGACCGTCGCATCGTTCACCGCGATCCAAACAGTGACCATGTCGGTCTGGTCCGCATCCTCCAGCGCAACAGCCCGGTCCTGATGCCAGTCCGTTGCAGTAATATGCGCGCGGATTTCATCATTTGCCAGCTTCCGCGCCGGAGGTTTCAGGCGCACGTGCTGAATGGGGTTGCTGGTCAGTTCCGAGCCGATCAGTTGCTCGACCACGTCCAAAAGCGGCTTGGCGGTCATCATCTCGAACACGGCGGGTCCGATGTGAAAAGGCGTATCGGCCATGATCCGGTCGCCGGGCAGAGAAATATCCATGGGCTGGAAATAGTCGCACCGGGCCTCGTAAGCGGCCAGCAGCTTGCCCCAGAAATCCAGACCCTCGGGGCTGGGCACCAGACCTTGCGCGAACCAGTCCGCATAAAGCCCATCCAGCAGGGTCGAGTATTCGTCGACCACCCGGTTCAGAATGTCAGGCGGAATAACGTCTGGCACGACCAGATAGCCATCGGTTTCAAAACGTGAGATTTGCTCTTGCGTCAGCATGGGTCGATCCTCACAACAGGATTGCGATGATATTGGGCCAGATCAGCAGCACCGAAAGCGCCAGAATCTGGATGCCGATAAAGGGCAGGAAGCCGCGGAAGATATCAGTCAGGCTGATATGGGGCGGGGCCACCGATTTCAGATAGAACGCGGCCGGTCCAAAGGGCGGCGACAGGAAGCTGACCTGCATGTTCATACAGAACACCACGCCGAACCAGATCGCTACGTGATTTGGCTGCAGCTGGCCGATCAGGCCGATCTCTTCGATGGGCAGGCGCAGCACGATGGGCAGGAAGACCGGGATGATCAGCAAGACGATCCCGACCCAATCCATGAACGCGCCCATGAACAGCAGGATCAGCATCATCACCAGAATGACCAGCATCGGTGGCAATTCCTGACCCACGATCAGATCAGCCACATATTGCGGTCCGCCCGCGATGGTATAGGCCCCCGCCAGCGATGCGGCACCAATCGTGACCCAGATGATCGTACCGGTGGATTTCAGAGTGCGCATAAGACTGTCCCAGACCAGCTCGAACGAGCCTTCTCCGCGCAGGATGGCGATGATCAGAACAGCGAACGCGCCCATTCCGGCAGCCTCGGTGATACCGGTGATGCCGCCGTAGATCGAACCCAGAACCACGCCGATCACAACCATCGGTGCGACCAGCCCTTTGCCCATATGCCAGCCAACGCGCGCGCGCTCTTTGCCGAAGACGAAGAAGATCAGCAGCAGCGCAACAATGGTTATGCCTGCGAACGAGGGCAGGTAATCCGCCGTCCCGAACCGCGCGGGCTCACCCTGACTGGCGGCATTCGATCCTGACAGTTCGAAGAACGCGGCCCGGATGAACAGAACGGTGGAAAATCCGGCAACGACGATACACATGAACGCGGCGAACAGCTTGCGCTTTTCGGTCGGCTCGGGGTCGTTCGGGTCGGGTTCAGGCAAGGGGGCATCATCGGGTTTCAGCCGGGTGCGGATGATGATGTAGAGGATGATCATCGACGCCAGCATGAAGCCGGGGATGAAGGACGCGGTGAACAGCGACTTGATCGAGGTTTCGGTGATCAGACCATAGATGATCAACACGATTGACGGCGGGATCATCGTCCCCAACGAGCCCGACGCACAGATCACACCGATGGCGAGGTTCTGGTTATACCCCAGCCGCAACATCTGCGGCAGGGCGATCAGGCCCAGCAGAACGACCTCACCCCCGATAATCCCCGACATCGCCGCCATGATCACCGCCATGATCGAGGTGACGATGGCAATCCCGCCCCGCGTCCGCGACAACCAGATATTGAGCGAGGAATACATGTCCTTGGCGATCCCCGAGCGTTCCAGCAGAGAGGCCATGAAGATGAACAAGGGCACGGATATGAGCACGTAATCCGTTAAGAGCCCGTATATTTTCTGTGCCAGAATATAGAGCGGCCCCGTCCCCGGCCTGCCGGTCAGCAGCCCGTCGCCAAAGGAAAATGGGTTGAGCAGCAGGTTGGGCTCGAATTTCAGCACCAATACAAGAACCGCCAGCGAGGCCGAGGCCAGACCCAGCGGCATCCCGATGGCCAGCAAGACGATAAGTGCGACCATCAGGATCAGTGAGATTGTTCCAATATCCATCAGTCTTGCCCCACTGCTTTTTTCAGCATTTCAATCTCTTCTTCATCAGGTTCGTCAGTGTGAATCTCGGGTTCCTTGTTCCAATCCGAGATCAGGTTCACGACCGCCTGAAACGCCACCAGCGTAATGACGATCAGCACCATTGGTTGCAGGGTCGCCGGGATCGGCGGGTTGAAAGCCGAGCCGAACAGCTCCCATTTATACAACTTGTTGACGAAGACCTGTTTGTAGCTGCCATAGACAAGGAAGAAGGCGAAAAGCACGATCAGAACGGTCGAGATCGTGTCGAACACCCGTTGCAGCCATCGTGGCACGGCGTCGTATAGCAGGAAAATGCGGATGTGGCTGCGCTGCTGCATCCCGTAGTAGCCAGACATCAGGAAGACGAAGCTGGCGAACCACAGGGTCATCTCGTTGGCCCATTCGGTGGGTTTTTCCAGAATGTAACGCAGGAAGACCTCGTAAAGCATCACAATGGTCATGATGGCGATCATCATCATGGTGACGCGCCCAATGAACAGGGCAAATCGGTCGATGGCGCTGAGCCCGCCATACTCCATTGCAGCCGGGCGCACGGTTCGGGCACCGATCACCGCAAGTATCGGAGTCAGGATCAGCGCGAGCATGTCAATAATGTCGATATGTCCGCCGAAGATGCCAGCGGCATTTGGCGTGATGTCGGCGCGCAGGTAAATCTCCTGCACCTGAGATTTCAGGGATTCCGAAGTGTAGGGCAGCCAATCCAGCAGAAAGGCAGGCAGGTGCCAGACCAGCCAACTGGCCGTTCCGACAAATGCCAAGGGTATCAGCCATTCAATAATTCCGCCCGTGGATTTCTGCATTTCCTGCCCCCTGTCGTTATGTCCTGGCCCGGAAGTGATCTATGAAGTCGCGGTCGGGCTCGACGCCGATGCCCGGCCCGGTCGGAACCGCGACACGGCCTGCGTTAGCTTTGACCTGACCCTGAATGTCCAAAGGAACGGTCAGCAGATCGTCCCGGAATTTGTTGTCCGTGGTGTCAAACTCCAGCATCGGCTCCCACGGGTGCAGGCCGCCCGGCATCGGAGGCATTGCCGCCAGCAGATGCAGGTTTGTGGAAACGGCAATTGCGCTGCCCCAGACGTGATTGACGACCGGAGTGAAATGGGCGTGGCACAAAGCCAGAATCCGCAGATACTCGGATACGCCACCCAAGGCGCAAACCTCGGGCTGGGCGATATCCAAGCCACGGCTTTCCAGCAGAGTGCGCCACGACCACCGATTGAACACCGCCTCGCCCCCAGCGATGTTGGTTTTCAGCCCTTTGCGCAACTCGCGGTATCCGTCGGTATCCTCGGGCGCGACAGGTTCTTCAAACCAATAGGCTCCAAGCTCGTCCAGAGCGCGTCCCACATAGAACGCATCCGACGTGGTATAGGCGTGGTTGGCATCGACCATGAACCGGAAATCGTCGCCGACACCGCGCCGCACGGCCTGACATAGCTTGACGTCTGGTTCGGGGCCAAAGCCGGTTTTCATCTTGGTGGCGACAAAGCCCATCTCTTTGATCGCGGCTGCCTCGTCCGTAAAGCGGCGCGCCAGATCATCGACGGGTTCATCGCGCAGCATCATACCGTAGCCATAACAGGGGACCGAGCTGCGATGCGCCCCACCAATCAGCTTGTGCAGCGGCAGGCCCGCCACTTTGCCAGCGATATCCCAAAGAGCGATATCCAAACCCGAAAGGGCCTGAAGGGGCATGCCACCCTGCCCATGATCTCGCAGAAGGTTGTAGACCTTGTGCCAGATCACGTCGCGGTCCATCGGATCCGATCCCAGCACCATGGGCTGGATCACCTGTTCGACAATGGTTTTGTTGGCAAGGGCGACCGTACCGGGGCCGAAACACTCACCCCATCCGGTAACGCCTTCGTCGGTCTGAACTTCGACCAGATGCGCGCTGCGCTTGTCGTAATATTGCTGCGAATAGCCCAAAACCTCGGGCATGTCGTAGCGCAGGACGTGACTAATGATCTTGGTGATTTTCATTCGACATACGTCCCTGAGAAAGGTCCGGAAAGGCCACGGATCGCAGCCTTTCCGAAGGATCGTCTCAGCATGACGCCGATTATTTCATCGCACCCATGTCTTTCAGGAACGCAATGTGGCTTTCCAACAGCGCCTTGGCTTCGGGCGTGGTGGCGAACTCGGTCCAGCCAACCTGAACGGCATCGCGGTAAGCGGCCAGATCTTCCGGGGTCCATTCATACAGCTGGATACCCTGGGCGCGCAGGTCTTTGGCGGTTTGCGCGTTCTGCACCTCGTTGATCGTGGCGTTGTGCAGGGCCAGGCTGTCCATCGCGACCTCGATGATCTTGCGATGATGCGCGGGCATGGATTCCCAGACATCCTTGCGGCAGGCCAGGTGATCCGCTGGCATCGAGTGGAAGCCCGGGAAGTTGGTGTGACCCGCGATCTCATACAGACCCAGACCCACGTTGTTGGTCAGGTTCGCCGCGTCGGCACCGTCGATGATGCCGGTTTCCAGCGCCGTGAAGATCTCGTTAAAGTCCATCACGATGGGCGAGGCACCCAGCTCGGCGAACACTTTCGTGGCCAGACCCGGAGGAGAACGGAATTTCCAATCCTTGAAGTCTTCGACCGTTGCGATCGGTTTGGTCGAGGACAGCGATTCCGGTCCCGGAATCCACCAGCCGACGAATTCCATGTTATAGCCGTTATACAGCTCGTTCAGCGCATCGCGGCCACCGCCATGCAGCAGCCATGCCATCTGCTGATAGGGGTTCTGATAGCCACCCAGCAGATCGCCTGCGAATTGGAATGCGGGGTTCTTACCGGTCTGATAGCCGCCACCCGTCATATCGCAATCCAGAATGCCCGTTGCGGCGGCGTCGAATGTCTCGACCGATTTGACGACGGACGAGGAATAGAACATCTCGACCTCGATCTCACCGTTGGACATTTCGGTGATGTCCTCGATGAACTTGGCCGCCATCTTGCCCGACAGCTGTTCCGGCGAGAAATGGGTTTGAATGCGCAGTTTTGTGGTTTCGGCAGCGGCGAATGTCGCGGCCATGGTCGTGGCTACGGCCACAGCGGCCGCGGTCGTCAATAATTTCATATTGTCCTCCCAGACGTTGAGCGTGGCGTGCTGAAGGTTTCTAAGCCCTCTCTTGAACGACGCTGCCTGACGTTAGGACGCCGAATCGCATGCGACAAGTAAAATGTGAAATTGAGCGTAATTTCGAGATTATTGCCCAAAAACGAAATTAGGGATAGGAAGAGCGAAGGGTAACGTTCAGGATAACTCTTTCGATGACCGCTGAAGTCGATATTTATCAAGATCTTAAGGTGCGGCTGATCTCGAACGGATTCGAACACGGGGCCAAGCTTCGGGCGGAAGACTTGCGGAAAGAATACAAATGTTCGGCCAGTTCGGTCCGTGAAGCCCTGTTCCGGCTTGCTGCTGTGGGCCTTGCAGATTTTCAGGAACAACGCGGGTTCCGCGTGCCGCAACGCGCGCCCCAGAAGTTGATCGAACTGACCCATGTCCGCATTCTGCTGGAAGCAGAGGGAACCGCATTGTCGATCCAAAACGGCGGCGTCGATTGGGAGGCACGCCTAACCGCAGCTCATCACAAACTAAGTCACATCGAAAGGCGCATCCGCGACAAGGACGATCCGAGTGACCTGATCGATATCTGGTTCGCCGCCGAGAAAGAGTTTCATGAAACTCTGATTTCAGCCTGCGGATCAGAGACGCTGAAACAAATGCATGGACGCGTCTATGCGCAATTCCGGCAACAATTGATGGTCGCGGATCGCCGGTTCGAATTCATTTCGATGAATATCGAACATCACGCCAATATTCTTGAGGCTGCGCTTTCAGGCGACCCGAAGCTGACCCAACAGAAAATACACGACCACCTGAAACGGCACCTGACCGGCGAAACGCTGGACGCTTAGAAATTCAGGTCATCTTCCAGATAAATTCGGATGATCTCTTCAAAACTGGATTCGGCCCTGAAACCAAGATTCAGCGCGCGGTCGGTTTGAAAATCGCGTGGCCAGTTCTTGACAATGGCTTCGATGGCCGGGTCCGGCACGTGTTTGATCCTGTCCACGGCCTCCTGCCCTGCCACATTGCGCAGCGCCTCGATCTGTTCGGCGACCGTGCAACTGATGCCGGGCATATTCAGCGCATGGCGGCCCTGCAAAAGTCGGATTTCCAGATCGGCAGCATGGGTCAGGAACTGGGCCGCTGACCGAGGGCTGGCGTGCCAGTGGCGAACGGTATCGGCGACCGGCAGGATCGCCTCGGCACCGTTCAGCGGCTCACGGATAATGCCCGAGAAGAACGATGAGGCCGCAGCATTGGCCTTGCCGGGGCGCACGCACAGGGTCGGCAGGCGCAGCGACAGGCCGTCGATATAACCTTTGCGGCTGAAATCCGTAATCAACAACTCGGACGCCGCTTTCTGCGCGCCATAGCTGGTCAAAGGTGCCGACAGGAATTCGTCGTCGATCTTGTCCGGGAAGGGCGCCCCAAATACGGCGATGGAAGAGGCAAATACAAACCTGGGCCGGTATTCCCCTTCAGATGCGTCATGTTCAACTTTCAGAGCGTTCAGTAGCGCCCATGTGGCCATCAGATTGACATCCCAACCCAAGGCGAAATCCGTTTCCGCCTGACCTGACACAATAGCTGCGAGGTGAAACACCAAATCAGGCCGACGGGCCGCCAAATCCTGTGCTGTGCCCATCGCAGCAATATCGCCTGCTATCTGCGTGCCAACGACCCCGTTGGGCGGAAAGGATTGATCGAACAGCGTAAGTTCGACGTCAGAGCCAAAAACCTGCTCGGTCCGGATGCGCTGCGCCAGTTTCTGGCCCAACATTCCGCCGCCACCTATGATCAGTATCTTTTTCACGTGATACCCCCCCGTTCCGTTGCTTTAGTTTCTTAGACAAAGCCACGTGATCCAATGCGGCCTCATCCTTTTCTTCAATCAAGTTGTCAAAACAGCCGCACGGTGATCAGAGCACGCGACGATTTTTGCACTTTTCCCGGTGACGGTCTGGGCCGCCGAATCTACCAGAAACAATTAGTTTTCCTCCAAGGGCCGCACCATTCCGGTCAGCTGTTCCAGATTGCCTGACGAATAGAGCCCAGCACCCTGACCCCAAGCTGGGACGCGATTGATCCTTGCTTCATTCGCCAGTTCCTTTTGGAGCGCCTGCCCGGCGCTCTATTGTCACATTTCCCGGCGCGGCAAATGATAGCGCTAATAATTCTTACTTTGAGGTCTTTTTGGCACTATTAAGATTGAAAATCCATTTTCGATTCGCCTTCATAATCTCGAAATCATGGAAAGTTTCGAAAAGGGTTCAAATCAAACCAACCCGATAGTGCCTAGCTGCGAAAGCGCTGGCACCGGGCACGCAATTCGGTTTGCGGTATTTTGCGCGGAGAAAACGCGATGACCACAAACCAAACCGATCAAAAGGACAGGGAATTCGGCCGATGACAAAAAAGATAAACAAAGAAGACCTGCGATCGCGCAAATGGTTTATGAACTCCGAAAACCTCGAGATGACAGCGCTGTATCTTGAGCGGTACCTGAATTACGGCCTAACGCGGGAAGAGCTTCAATCCGGCAAGCCTATCATCGGGATCGCCCAGACCGGTAGCGACCTGAGCCCTTGCAACCGGCACCATATCGAGCTGTCCAAACGTGTCCGCGACGGCATCATTGCGGCCGGCGGCACCTGTATCGAAATCCCTGTTCACCCGATTCAAGAGACGGGCAAGCGGCCCACAGCCTCGCTGGATCGTAACCTGGCCTATCTGTCGCTGGTGGAGAGCCTCTATGGGTATCCGTTGGATGGTGTGGTTCTGAATATCGGCTGTGACAAGACCACTCCGGCGCTGCTGATGGCGGCGGCGACGGTAAACATCCCCGCGATTGCACTGTCGGTCGGCCCAATGCTGAACGGTTGGTGGAAGGGCAAGCGCGCCGGATCCGGCACCGTGATCTGGTCCGCGCGCGAAGACTTGGCGGCGGGCAATATCGACACCGATGAGTTCATGGATATCGCCGCCGCTGCCGCCCCGTCCGTTGGCTATTGCAACACCATGGGCACTGCGACAACGATGAATTCTCTGGCCGAGGCGCTGGGGATGCAATTGCCAGGATCAGCAGCCATCCCGGCCCCTTATCGTGAACGTGGCCAGATCAGCTATGAAACCGGGCGTCGGATCGTCGAAATGGTATGGGAGGATCTGCGCCCCAGCGATGTCATGACCCGCGAAGCCTTTGAAAACGCCATCGTCGTGAACTCGGCCATTGGCGGCTCGACCAACGCTCCGATCCACCTGAACGCGGTTGCCCGCCATCTGGGTGTGCCGCTGGACAATGACGACTGGCAAAATTTGGGCCATGACGTGCCGCTGCTGGTCAACCTTCAGCCAGCAGGTGAGTATCTGGGCGAAGATTACCAACATGCGGGCGGTGTTCCCGCCGTCATTGGTGAATTGATCGCCGCCGACATGCTGCCGCATCCCAATGCGGTGACGGCCAATGGCAAGACGATGGGCGAAAACTGCGCGGCGCGCCGGTCGTTGAACGATGACGTCATCAAGCCGGTCAGCGCTCCGATCAAGGAACAGGCCGGGTTCATCAATCTGTCGGGCAATTTGTTCGAGAGTGCGATCATGAAGACCTCGGTCATTTCGCCCGCCTTTCACAAAGCCTATCTGTCAAACCCCGAGGACCCCAACGCATTCGAAGGGCGCGCGGTCGTCTTTGATGGCCCCGAGGATTTCCACCACCGCATTGACGACCCATCCGAGAATATCGACGCCAATTGTATCCTGATCATGCGCGGGGCTGGCCCCAAGGGATATCCCGGCGCGGCCGAGGTGGTGAATATGCGACCGCCGTCCTACCTGTTGAAACAGGGTATCGAAGCGCTTCCCTGCATCGGCGACGGGCGGCAGTCGGGCACTTCGGGCAGCCCCTCGATCCTGAATGCGGCGCCCGAGGCGGCGGCTGGTGGCGGCTTGGCTCTGGTCCAGAACGGTGATCGTCTGCGCATTGACTTGGGCAAGGGCACGGCCGACATGCTGGTGCCGCTGGACGAATTGAACGAGCGCGCCCGCGCATTGGAAACCAATGGCGGCTATGAAATGCCACCTCACCAGTCACCGTGGCAGGAAATCTTCCGCGAAAAGGTGGATCAGCTGGATCGCGGGATGATCCTGAAAGGGGCTGAAAACTACCGCGACATCGCCCGCAAATTCACCCCGCGCGATAATCACTGACACCTCTCGGCGGGGCGCAAACCCCGCCCATCCACAAATAAAAAGGTGCGCCACGATGCCCGACCTCCTGCAAATCGGAAATATCACCGAGCGGATGCAATCCCGCCTGTCTCCGGTCTTCAAAATTCATCAGTTGGATCAATACGAGGCCGCAGACATCACCCATGTCATCACAAACGGGCATGCCGGTATCCCGACCGATCTGATGAGGTCTTTGCCAAGCCTCAAGGCGATCAGCGTCTATGGCGTCGGCTATGACGCGGTTGATGCCAAGGCTGCCGCGCAGCTGGGTATTGTCGTAACCCACACCCCCAATGTGCTGAATGACGAGGTCGCCACAACCGCCGTTCTGCTGATGCTGTCCTGCTACCGCGAGCTTGTGCGCGACGATGCCTATGTCCGGTCTGGTCGGTGGGAGGCTGAAGGCAACGCGCCCCTGACCCGTTCGGCTGATCGTCAAAAGATCGGTATTCTGGGCCTGGGCCGCATCGGTCAGGCGATTGCGGACAAGCTGGCCCCTTGGTCGCCCGAAATCTCTTACCATTCACGCAGCCAAAAGGATGTACCTTATCAGTATTTCGGCTCCTTGGTGGATATGGCCGCGCATGTGGACGTTTTGATCTGCATCACGCCGGGTGGGCCCGCGACGAACAAGTTGGTCAATGCCGAGGTGCTGAAAGCCTTGGGCCCGGCAGGCACGCTGATTAACGTCAGCCGAGGCTCGGTTGTGGACGAAACGGCCCTTATCGAGGCGCTGCAACAGGGCGATCTGGGCTGGGCCGGATTGGACGTGTTCGAAAAAGAGCCACACGTGCCGCAAGCGCTACGCGATCTGCCGAATGTCGTATTGCTGCCACACGCCGGAAGCGCGACGGTTGAAACCCGCGCCGCCATGGGCGACCTGACCGTCGATAACCTGCTGCAACATCTGCAAGACGGATCGGTTTTGACCCCGGTGCCGGAATGCCAGAACTTCTAGCAGGCCACGCCGGCGCATGATCGAGTTCATCGTTGCGGTCTTTTTCCTGCTGATCACACCTGGTCCCGGCGTGCTGACAACGGCGGGGATCGGTTCGGCCTTTGGGTTTCGCGCTGGCTTTGCGTTTGTCGCCGGGTTGATGCTGGGCGGGTTCATCAACATGCTGCTGGTGATCTCGGGCGTTGCCGCTGTGGCCTTGGCTTTGCCCTTCCTGAGGACAGTGTTGCTGATCGCGTCGGTGAGCTATCTGGTATTTCTGGCATGGCGCATCGCAAGTGCCGGGTCGCGTGTGGGATTTGCGCCTGCTGCGACGCCGCTTGGGTTTCTGAACGGGCTGACGCTGCAATTCATCAACCCTAAAGCCTATGTCGTCAGCACTGCGCTGTTTTCCGGGTTCGCCTTTTTGCCCGACGCCCCGATCTGGGAGGCAGTGATCAAGATCATCCTATTCAACCTGATCTGGGTGCCCGTGCACCTGATCTGGCTCAGCGCCGGGGCGAAACTTGGCAGTTTGGATGTCAGCGAGACGTGGCACCGTCGGATAAACCTGGCAATGGCGGCCTCGTTGCTGGCGGTGGTTGGGATCGCCCTGGTTTCGGCCGTCTGAATGCGACCGGTGTCTTGGGATACGCCATGCAAATGCGGCCTGCGGGAACCCGCTTTGGACAAATTTACTTGGTTGAAGGAATGATATTTGGTCAAGTGATCCGAGACAGAACAGGATGACAATGCGAAACGAAACTCTCGACATACGCGGTGACTATGAAAAGAACGGATATGTTTCGCCGCTGGATATTCTGACCCCAAGCGAAGCGCAAAGGTTGCGCGACGACTTCGAAAGGGCCGAAGACGCAGTTTCGGGCGACAGCCAGCGACTGAAACTGCTGTATTCCTATCCCGATCGGCTGATACCCTCTTTTGATGCGTTATTGCGCCATCCTAATGTGATTGCTGCAGTCTCGCCTGTTCTGGGCCCCGATCTCATGGTCTGGAGCGGCGCTCTATTCGTTAAAGAAGCGCGGTCGCCCAAAATTGTCTCGTGGCATCAGGACCTGACATATTGGGGTTTGGACGATGCGCAGGAAGTCACATGTTGGGTGGCCCTCTCAGAGGCGTCCGAGCAAAGCGGCTGTATGCGGTTTGTTCCCGGCAGCCACCAGAACCGTATCGTCCCTCATGTGGACACTTTCGATGAGAACAACCTGCTGTCGCGCGGACAGGAGATAGCGGTGAATGTCGACGAGGCTGACACGGTTGCCGCCGCGTTGCACGCTGGTCAGGCCTCGATCCACCACGGCCATCTGTTTCACGCTTCGGGCCCCAACCAAACCAATGATCGCCGGATCGGCGCCGCCCTTCGGTTCATCAAACCGTCGATGAAACAAAAGAATGGCGCGCGTACTCTGGTCGCGCTGGTTTCAGGCCAGGATGAATTCGGACATTTCGAAATTGCGCCCGCTCCACAGGGGTTTCTGCATGAAGACGATTTTGCCTTATGCCAGCAGGATGCCGACAGAAAGAAGGAAATCCTGTTTGAAGGCGCCTAAAACCGGGCAGGAAGGCCACCGTTTTCGCTGGGGTGAATCTGACAAGGCGCAAAATGTGAGGGGGAAAATAAAATGACAAAACCAAATGTTGGCAAACAGGTTACTCCGACCAGTTTTGCGCATGTGGATGGCGGTACACGGGCGATTGGCACAGCAACCGATCGTTGGACAATGTTGTTTGTCTATCGCGGTCGGCATTGTCCTCGCTGCAAACGCTATTTGAACAAGTTAAATGCACGGCTGGCCGATTGGACCGATCGGATGAATGTCATTGTGGTCTCGGCCGATTCTCTGGACAAGGCTTTGGCAGACCGCGATGAGTTCGGATGGAATTTCGATCTATGTTATGGGCTTACAGTCCCGCAAATGCGCGATCTGGGCCTGTATGTCTCTGAACCCCTGTCCGAGGCGGAAACCTCGGATATGTTTGCCGAGCCTGGGACATTCGCAATCCGACCAGATGGCAGTTTGATGCTTGTAGACATCTCAAACGGTCCGGCAGCACGCCCCGATCTGGAGGAACTATTGGACGGAATGATCTTCAACATCGATAATGACCGTCCCGTCAGAGGCACCGCGTAACCGCGATCTCAAGTGACCCATCAGGGTGGTCAAATTCTCTTTTTTCGTCCTCGCGACCACTGGCCCAGTCCGTTAAGTCTGTCCATGGCTCTTCCCGCGGGGGTGATGTGAACGCGCCGCTCTCCGAGCCTGCGCCTTCACCGGTGCGACTACACCCGAACCTGTCCGAGCTCTATCGCTCCAATGTTGCTAGTCTTGCACATGCGTTATCGGACCCGTCGATCCTCACAGGAGCTTTGGAGATCATCCGGGTCCTTATCGAACGGGTCAC